>CBFIIQ010000042.1:0-26964 GCA_965662685.1 Pseudohongiellaceae bacterium
ATCTATATCGCTTTTTATTTTAGGAGTCTGGTTTATAGTTGCAGAGTTAGCCATTATTCCGATGCTGGCTTTATCCGCTTGGCACTTTTCCGCTGATTGGCTAGATTATTATCCTAGGCCCACCAGCGTAGCAATCAGCTTAGCTATTATTTGTCTCCCTGCCCTGTTCTACAAAACGGAATGTCTAGAAATATTCTATGTACTTACTCCGTTGTCAAGCCAGATGATTGTGAGTGGGATGGCCTTAATATCGATTTCAAGTGCGCTGTATGCAACCATATGCTTATTTAGTACCAGGGAGAAAAATTTCCAGGTGCTAGTTGAATTAGCAATCTTGCTGTGTGCCGCATTCGCATTACCTCCAATTGCATATTTCACAATGTACTTTTGCTTTCTACACAGCCCACTTCATCTCAAGAAGTCGCTGGAGCAGTTGGGGGTTTCTGAAGTAATGATATATGCCATCCCTTTTACCATACTAAGTTTAGGCGCGGGAGCGTGTTTGTTTCTGACCTTGCCAAAAATCGAGATGAGCTTTCAGCTCATTCAGGTTGTGTTTGTCGGCTTGTTCGCTCTGACTGTACCTCATATGTTGCTTACAGGAGCGCTAAAGCAAAAACCAAGAAGGAAATAAAGATGACAGAGATTCTAAAACGTAAAACTGATCATATAGATTTGGTGCTCCAGCAGCGCCTCGAAACTAAAGCACAGTTGAATCCATGGGACGAGGTGCTACTGACTCACAACGCTTTGCCGGAAATCGATATACAGCGATTTAATTTGTCTAGCGAGTTTTTAGGCAAGCAGTTATCTCTTCCTTTTCTCATCAGTTCTATGACAGGAGGACCGCCTGAGGCTGAAAATATAAATGCTCATCTTGCGGAAGCGGCTGAGGAACTAGGTATAGCTATGGGTGTGGGGTCGCAGCGGATAGCATTGCTTAATGCTGGTAGCAGCGGTTTAACTTACAATATTCGCAGTTGGGCCCCAAATATCCCACTCTATTCAAATCTAGGTGCGCTCCAGTTACTCGATGATTTTTCTATGACCCAAATTCAGCGAGCCATAGAAATGATTGAGGCTGATGCCTTAATCATCCACTTGAATTGTTTACACGAGTTGATGCAAGGAGATTCGGATACCGACTGGTGCGGTATTCTAGTTGCTATTGAATCTGTGTGTGCTTACGTTGATGTCCCGGTTATCGTTAAAGAAGTTGGCATGGGCATCTCTGCAGCGACAGCCATGAGGTTAGTCAATGTCGGAGTAAAAGCGATCGATGTGGCTGGTAAAGGAGGTACAAATTTTATTGACGTTGAAGCAGACCGTACCACCGATCCGAGGCTTAAAGCTATGGCTGAGATATTCAAGGACTGGGGTATCGCCACACCTGAGGCCGTAAGTTCTATTCGCGCCAAGCTCCCCGACATTCCCCTTATCGCGTCCGGGGGTATTCGACACGGGCTAGATGCAGCGAAAGCTATCAAGCTTGGAGCGAATGTTGTCGCTCAGGCTGGGCCGGTTCTTCAGGCGGCAACTGAATCAACACAAGCCGTGGTCGACCACTTTGAATTTATGGAACATGTCCTTAGGATTGGCTTGGCCTGTTCTGAATAGCAGGAAAAAAATAGCAGTGTTGGTTTTGTGTTCATAGCTTGCAAGATTTTTGCCAGTGACTTTGACAATAAGCGTTTTATATATGTGTGAATCGCCACTAGTTTGCTAGACATCATCCAGTCATAGAAAATGACTATAGGAGAGGTGTTTATGAGCAACAAGCGTTATCCCGAAGAATTTAAGATTGAAGCGGTCAAACAGGTCACGGAACGTGACCACAGTGTCGCCGAAATAGCCAGCAGACTGGGAACCACAACCCACAGTTTATATGCCCGGTTGAAGCAGTCCGGTCCTCGTGCTGAAGAACATCAAGACAAGCGTAATGACGAGGCTGAGATCAAACGGCTTCAGAAGGAACTGAAGCGGGTCACTGAAGAGCGCGATATTCTAAAAAAAGCCACGGCGTGCTTCGCCAACCACCCCGAGTGAGGTACGCCTTCATCCGTAACGACAGCGGGCTATGGCCGATCCGCTGGCTCTATGACTTGCTGGACGTCCATCCCAGTGGCTATTACGCCTGGCGACAGCAACCCAAGTCTATGCGGCAAAAGACTGATGATCGGCTCACAGGGTTGATCAAGCATTTCTGGCTGGAGTCTGGTGGTGTCTATGGCTACCGGAAGACCCATGAGGATCTGAGGGAATATGGTGAACAGTGCGGCCCAAATAAAGTCCACCGGTTGATGCGCCTGGCAGGGCTGAAAGCCCAGATGGGCTACAGAAAACCTCGGTATAGCGGAGGCGCAGCCAATATCGTTGTTCCCAACCGGCTACAGAGGCGGTTCGCCACTATGACACCGGACGATGCCTGGGTAACAGATATCACGCATATCCGTACCCATGAAGGCTGGTTGTACTTGGCTGTGGTGGTTGATCTGTTCTCCCGGAAGGTGGTGGGCTGGTCGATGCAATCCAGAGGATTACCAAAGAGTTGGTACTTAATGCTCTGCTGATGGCTGTCTGGCGCAGGAATCCACAATCCATGGTGATGGTGCATTCTGATCTGGGCAGCCATTACACCAGCCATGACTGGCAGTCCTTCCTGAAAGACAACAACCTGGAAGGCAGCATGAGCAGAAAAGGTAACTGCCATGACAATGTGGTGGCTGAGAGCTTCTTTCAGTTGTTAAAGCGGGAGAGAATAAAGCGGAAAACCTACTCGACAAGCGAAGAAGCCAGAACGGATGTGTTCGATTATATCGAGATTTTTTATAACGCCCTGAGATGGCACAGTTTTAATAACCAGAAGTCTCCGGTAGAGTATGAAAAGCAGTACAAAATGAGGCTGGAATCTGTCTAATGAACTAGTGGCGATTCAATAAAGCCGAGCAAGTTATCTATGGGCAGTGAACGAAAATTCCTGGTTTTGTGTATCTTGCTGGGTGCAGGTAAAAGCTCTTTAAGGTTGTCACCCCAAGGGGACGCCACATAAAAAACCCTTATACCTTACAGGTATGAGGGTTTTTTTTGCGCTTGAATTTTCTTTATCTTCCCTGCACTCACTTGCCCACATAGGCAATACGGTCGCCATTAAAGGTGCCAAACCAGTAGCGGTTTCCTGCATCCAGTACCATCGTTGCATTGCTGAATTCCGCCATGGCTGGTGTTTCCACCAATACCCGATTGGTCATGGAGATCGGGTCGATGGCTATGGCAATGGATCCGCGCGGACAGCTTCCCAGAGCGGCCAGATCATGTTGGGGGCCGGGAGGACCGCCACAGGCTGGCACATCGTTTTTCATGCCGCCGGTGAGGAGCATGCCATTGGGTCCCAGATGGACATTATCCGGTGTAATGGGTAATTGTTCGGTGCTGCGCAGTAGCCGGGCAGGGTTGCTGTTGGAGAACGCGACGATGGTCTGAAAGCCGGAAGAGACCACAAAGATTTCACTGCCGTCAGCGGACACTTCAATGCCATTGTTACCGGGCAATTCAGTGTTTTCGATCTGGATGAAGTCACGCTGACCTGGTGTCCATTTGAAGACTGCGCCAGTGGGGCGCATGGCGACGGAATCTGCAAAGGATTTTCCCGGCATCAAGAGGACTGTGGCCACCAGCGTACCACCGGCAAACGAGGCGATGCTGTTAGCCGCCAGACCATCAGGCATAAGGACACAGCCTTTCCAGGTCAGCTGCGGGGTTCCATTTCCTGTATTCACTTCATAAACTTCAATGGATTCACGGGCGCCATGGGCCACTGCATAGAGTGTGGCTTGATCAGGGCCAGTTGAACGGATATTCAGGCCGTGTGTTTCCAGTCGGCTCATATCAGGCGCGGACGGGCACAGGGGATAGCGAGCCCTGTCATGTGCAACAGCAATACCTGCAGGAGCAAGCCAGGCACCAGTGTTGGCATTAACGAGATAGACGCCTGTGTTGGCAGTCATCGCGCTGCTGATTATCCAGTCGCTTTCCGGAATCTGAACCAGATCTTCGGCATTCGCTGGTCCACAAATAAATTCAACATCGCCGACAGCGCCACAATCTGTTTGTGCCCAGACAGATGAGCTTAGTAAAAGCAATAAGCCTGTAAAAATAAGGTTTTCCGGTTTTCGCATTATTGGTATCTCCTTTTAACCTGGTTTTATCCCGGTTGAAAAATACATGGGGTTTGCTGGGTTTTATTCCAGATAGTGTTCATCTTAATATTGTCTTAGTATTTATGACAGTTGCCAGTAAAAGAATCCATAAAAGGGGACTCAAACATGCAAAGAAGAAATTTCGTCAAAACAGCCGGTGGTTTGCTGCTATCCGGTAGTGCTCTCTCACAAGTTGCCGGTGCCCAGGAGCTTTATATGCCCAATGAGTCCTGTGCGCCCACTGTACGCCTGACGGCGGGACCTTACTACACGCTTGACAGCATGCGTCGCTCGGACATCCGTGAAGACCGGGCAGGGGTGCCATTTCGTCTGACCTTCATGGTCAAGGATGATTACCACTGTACGCCCATCGAAGGCGCCCTGGTAGACGTGTGGCATTCCGATGCCAACGGCTTGTATTCCGGTGTATTGAATGAATTTTTTGATCATCAGACTCTGCGACTTAGCGGCCAGCAGGTCGATACCCGCGACCGTCCGTCATTCCTGCGCGGACATCAGGTAAGCGACAGTGACGGCAAGGCTGAGTTCATGACCATCTATCCAGGGTGGTATTCCGGTCGTCTCGCGCATATCCATATGAGGGCATTATTTCCCGGCGCGCAGCAGTGGAGTGCCTTTGTGACCCAGTTATTTTTGCCTTCGGAATTTGATTCCTATGTTTATGGTGAGGCGCCTTACCAGGAGCGGGGCTTGAACCCCATGACGCTGGAACGTGATCTGGTGCTGCGTGGTGATGCCGATGCGCAGCGTGAATTGACTATCCAGGTGGATCGAACCGCCAATGGCCTGCATGGCCAGATGGTGCTGGCGATTTAACCCTGACTAACTATTAAGCGTAATTCCTTATTCCTGAAATTCAAGAAACTCAAAGGTGAGCTCATCACAGGGTTCACCCTGGTAAGGCACATCGGCTACCAGCACAGTGTCTGAACCGATGTACTGGTCGGTGTAATAAATTGGGTCGGTAGCGACGTAATGACGTGTCAGCGCCAGCGTCTCTGGATCAAGAGTCCAGCGTTCAACGATGTGCAACTGGTCGCTGTTTCGCAGCGGTGGGGCAATCACACCGGGTTCAAAACCAATGCTGTCCACCACCAGCGTATCGCCGTCCCAGTGACCAATGGAGTGCCCGGAGTAGCTGGGCTCAATATTGGCAGGATGCTCATCCATATCCATATGAATAATCCGTTCAAAGGCATAAAGGCCATAATTGATAACAATGCGATCTTCTTCCTGGGTAATACGGTTAATGGCACCGTCAAAGACCCAGTCAAAAATAATGCTGGTGGGCTGGCAGCGCAGCCGTGGGTTATCTTCCACGGACCACATTTCAAACGCGTCAAATTCTGCCTGGCCCCGCGCAGTTAGCGTGACCGGGCGAGGACCCCAACCGGAAGGCGGAATATTTTCGGTACTGATTTCGCCAGACTCGATACCGGCTTTCATGCTTTTGGGTACCAGGCCAGCGCCCTGGCCACTGGGAGGCCTGGCAATGACGTATTGTTCCTGTGCCCAGTCGCCACTGATGTTTATCTCACCATTCGGCAGTCGATAGGGGCGGTTGCTTAAGTCAAGTTCCGGCGTTTCCAACTGATCGTTCCGGTTTAGCGCCGGTGCATCGCCAATGGTGATGTCTTCTACATAGCAGGAGCCTGGGTCGGTGCGATGTTTGAATCCGTAGATCGTTACCGGCAGGCCGGGAGCAAACATTTCTTTCGACCAGCCGGAACGGCGCATCAGGGTAGCGGCGCGCATTTCACAGCGCATCGCAATAATCTCGCCGCTCTCAGTTACCTGGTCAAAATAGAGGTAAGAATGGGGATTAACAAAGTCGATGTCGGTAATCGTGCCGGTGATGGTTGAGTCGTTGGCGCGGTCAAAACGGCCAAAGCCATGGTGGGCAAAGGTGCTGCTGGAAAAGGCGAGAGCGCCAAGCACCACTGGCACTGTAATATTTTTGATCTGGCTGAGCATGGCTGGTTTTCCCCTGTATTGTGTAACGCTTATTATCTTGAGCAAATGTTTATCAAATATGGCTTATCCATTTTTTTTACACTAATTATGTTATTCAGATTAAGTTGTCAATTGCCGGGATAGCAGAGCCAGGATTTGCCATTTTCTCCCGACGAATTTGGCCTGTATCACCTCCCAAGCCCTTACAATATCTTGTTTGTGCGCTCTATCACAAAATCTGCAAGGCAGGGCTGATAGTATATTTTTTGTGTTCCTTATACTTTCAAGAAAGAGGTTTGTCATGCAAAAACTAAAACTTTGCACCGCCATTTCAGTGGCGACATTAATTCTATCCCAGTCGGCACTGGCAGACAGGGTAAAAGGGTCTGCGAAGGCCGACTTTTCGAATGATGAGCTGCAAGTGCCCTGTGTCCGCGTCGAGGGCACTGGCGGCAAAGGCGATGGACGTTTTTTTGATATTGTGCTGGAGAGGCGCGGCAAGTCTTTTAATTATGAGATGATCTTTGCAGAACCCGAAGATTCGACTATGTGTGAAGAAATGGCCAACTATGCCACTTTTATTGATGACGATCCGGAAGATGAAGAAGACTCTGATGATGATTCGGAAGATGATGATAATGATTCGGACGATGATTTTGATGATGTCGCCAATTTATTTGCCTCTTGTGAAGTGCGTGATGAATCAGGAGATCAGGTTCGCTCCAAGATCAAGGTGAAAGCTAAAGATCTTGCCGATGGGAGTTATTATGCCATTGTCAGTTCTGCTGATAACACTGCTCAATCTGAAGCTTACAGCACTGATGAAGATGAACTGGAAATAGAATTTGATAATGATGCCGATGACGTGCTTGAGGGTGCTGAAGCCATTGCGGCTGACTTTATCCAGGATGGCAGTGTATTGGCAGAGGTTTTTGACGCCGATACGGATGAACTCTTGCTCAGTGAAACGGTGAACTGTCGTGTAAAAAATTAAGGCATTTCAGATGACTGCGCCTGAAGGCCTGAAAAAACCGCATCATAATGCGGTTTTTTGTGCCTGAATATCAACTTGTTCAGCGAAACCCACCCAAGGAATCATCTTCCTCGGGGCGACTCATGTCCTGCTCGAAATACTCTTCCCAGATTTTTGCCCAGGGACGATCGTAGAGATCATAGACCTTGTAATCAATGGTCGTGCCAGGGGAGACCTGGGCAGCGCGGCCATCAGGACCGGTAAAGATGGTTTGATTGCAATGTTCGTGATTAAACGGGGCGTACTGATCATAGTCACCCAGGTAGGTAAAAAAGCGGATATCGCGAACCGGTTCCACAAATGCTTCCGGGTCATAAAAAATTGTTTCATGCTCCAGACCAATGAAGGCGCCATTATCATCACGACGTTCTGACCAGATTTCAATGATCTGCATCTGACTTGAATATTCCCAACTGCTGTGGGTAAACCAGCCTTGTATATTGGACGTCCATGTCACCAGTAAATTGCCATTCCAGAAGCCGACGGTTTCCCCCAGCCATTGCCTGACATCCTGGCCAAGACGGGGAACAGCCAAAACCGATGTATGATCAATAATAAATTCGCGGTCAACCTGTACCTGGCGCAGGGCATTGTCCGTACCGCCCATAAACTGGACGCGTCCTGGCACCGCAGTGACATCCAGTTGTCTTGGACCGCCGGGGCCTGACCACCAGCGCAACAGGCCTTCGGGCCGGCAGTACATCAATGAGAACTGGGCAGCGTTGGAATTGGCTTTGTGGTACATCTGCTGCACATATCGTTGCTGGTATTCAGGGGTCAGCAGGGAAAGGATAGTGGGCATCTGGTTGGCCCAGCCTACGACCCATTGTGGTGGTTCACTATTGATCGGGGGCAGTTCGGCACTTGTTTCGCCTTGTCGGCCGCGACCAAATGCCTGGTCCAGATTGCGGGTGTAGCGTCCATTCCAGTCTGGCAAACTGAGTCTGGTATGCCTGGTTGGCCCACCCGCCACTATGGCTTCCGCCAACAGTGCGCTGTAATGGGTTTGCGCCGAGCTAAAGCGGTATGGGCTGACAATGGCTGCCCGCGTGTAGTCGCGCTCGCAATGACCCCAGGCCGCTGTGGCGGGGTCATTGTTAGCAATAGCGCCTGGGCCGGAAGAGTAGTCACCATGAATTGAATCGAGTGCGATTGGACTATTGCAGCGGTAGTAGCGGGGATCCATCCACAGCTGTCGATCAGCATAGAAATCATTTGAGGTAAATAAATCTCTGGGCAGGGGGGATATGCCTTCGGGGACGGCGCCCCCACTTGCCGTGGCATTTTCTTCCCAGTACCAGGGCGTTACCGAGCCAACGAATTGCTCTTCCGGGTAACCGTCATAGTCATCCAGTGCCACTGGTACTGGCCAGCCATGGCCAACACTGTCCTGGGCTTTGGCGCCAGAGAGTAACAGGCCGCCAGCCACAACAAAACACAGGGCTGTTATGGCGGGTCTGTAAAGAGGTATCACGGAATAATTCATAGTCGCCCTTATTATTTTAATCTACAGAAGACAGTTTTAACCGCAGCCGGTTATTGCCCTATGGTTTCCATTGGGCTGTAGGACTGGCCAGGCTTTCCTCGCCAGAATGGATGGCCCCGCTTACTGAATCACAGTGTTTGCCTGGACCCGGCGCCTTGCCTACAGGGCACCGAAATAGCCCACCAATACGAGCACCGCCCGGCTCGCCGTTACGCAGCGGAGTCAGGCCCACACTGAACACTGTGCCGCGCGTAAAGGTGCTGATTGATATGCCTTCACGTGCACTGGTTGCGGCACCTTCCATTTCCACTGACCAGGTGACTCGTTCACCGCTGGCATTACGAGTGAGGGCATCCCGCGCTTCATTGAGGGGTACAAAATTAATTTGCAGATGGCTGGCATCGGGGTTTATGCTTTCGACCACACCGGTAAATACATACTGGATGGAACGGTCGTACATGGAAAATGAATGGTGAGCATATAATGGGTCCGGATTCATCGCCGTCACCATTAGCGCTGAGGCTGCTGATAATAGTCGCCTGGTCCAGTCGGTCATTATGAGTGTTTCCGGTGCAGATTAAATTCGCCCATTGCAACAGTATATGTAAAACCAAATTGACTCACCAGAGAGTTGGCTCGCCATGCCCCAGGCAGGGCATGCAGGGAAGCCTGAAAAAGGGGGCGAGGTTACGGCAGGGGCCGATAAACTTTTCATTGACTTCTACCTGGAAACTCTGTAGATTACGTCTCAGCAAAATAAGCAAGTTACAAGTTTGTCCCTTCCATTTCGTAGTAAGTCCTAGATTTCTCGTCCTGTAAGTTTTCAAATTTTCACTCTTTTTTTATGCTACACAGCCCTTTGAGGCACTGTTGCGTGTATTGCATGCGCGGGGTAGAAAGGGTAAATACTATTTTTAATTACAGGATATTTATAATATGTCTAACAAAGTAAATGGAATCGTCAAATGGTTCAACGAATCTAAAGGTTTTGGTTTTATCGAGCAGGAATCAGGTGCGGATGTTTTCGCCCATTTTAGCGCGATTGAAAGCACTGGCTTCAAAACACTGACCGAAGGTCAGCGTGTTGAATTTCTGGTGACTCAGGGTCAAAAGGGTCCTCAGGCTGAACAGATCGTCGCTCTGTAAATTTTACCGAGCAGTCAAATCCGGTGATCAAATCTGATTGCCTGAATTGATAACAGAAAAGGCAGGTTTAATAACCTGCCTTTTTTTTGCTTGCGATTTCGTAAGGATTTGGCCAAAGAGAATAATAGGGGTATAAAACAATTTGCCTGTCTTAGTCGACGTAAGCCCTTGGCAGGCTTGACTAAAGCCGTTGACAAGCTCAAAGATTCTCGATAACTTCAGCTTCAAGCAACAAAGTACGTCTAAAGTTTGTCCCTCTGTTACGCACCAATTTTCAAATTGTTCGTCCTGTAGGTACCAAATCTAGTCTGTTTCATTTATTGCTCGGCCCGTTTCATGTGAAGCGGTTTTTAAAAGTAACTTATCAAGTATCTATACAGGATATTCATATTATGAGCGAAAAAGTACAAGGAACCGTTAAATGGTTCAACGAATCTAAAGGTTATGGTTTTATTGAGCAGGAGTCTGGTCCAGACGTATTTGCTCATTTCAGCGCGATCGAAAGTGAAGGTTACAAAACCCTTGCCGAAGGTCAGAAAGTTGAGTTCGAAGTAACTCAGGGCCAGAAAGGTCCCCAGGCTGAAAAAATCGTAGCTCTGTAACTTTTGATACAGAACAGACCAAACCTCAGGTTTGGTTTTGATTTAAATAAAAAGGCAGACTGTTCGCAGTCTGCCTTTTTTTATTCCCGTGCTTTATTCGGGGGATCGTTGCTATGAGTTTATATCCTTGTCAGGATTCTTGTTGTAGGGAAATAAGGAGGTAAAGATCGGTAAACCGCGGATGAAAGAGCAGGGAAAAAGTGGGTAGGCAGCTCGAGTGGTGACACAAAACCCTCAGCAAGGGCAGTAGGGAGTCGCAAGCTGCTTTTAAACAGGCAACTGCTTGCGACTTTTAGACTTGTAACTTGTAACTTGTGACTTTACTTTCCAGGATAATCCCTGAAAGTCGAGCCGGTATACAATTGGCGTGGTCGTCCGATCTTGAACGGATTGCTTATCATCTCATGCCAGTGTGCAACCCAGCCCGGGGTTCTGCCGGTAGCAAAAATCACCGTGAACAGGTTAGTTGGAATACCAATGGCCTTGAGGATGATGCCGGAATAGAAATCAACATTTGGATACAGATTTCGCTGAATGAAGTAATCATCTTCCAGTGCAATACGCTCCAGTTCCTTGGCAATTTTCAGCAAAGGGTCATTTGTATGGCCGAGTTCTTCCAGTACATCTTTGGCAGCATCGCGCAAAACGTGAGCACGTGGGTCAAAGTTTTTATACACGCGATGACCAAAGCCCATGAGTTTGACCGGGTCATTTTTGTCTTTCACGCGCTTGATATAATCAGGGATGTTTTTCACGTCACCGATTTCATTCAGCATATCCAGAACTGCTTCGTTGGCACCGCCATGGGCAGGCCCCCATAGCGCAGTGATGCCGGAAGAAATACAGGCATAGGGATTTGCGCCGGTTGAGCCCGCCAGACGCACTGTAGACGTAGAGGCATTCTGTTCATGGTCAGCATGAAGCAGGAAGATTTTATCCATTGCATCTGCTATTACCGGGCTGGGAAGGTATTCCTCGCAGGGCGTACCGAACATCATATAGAGAAAATTCTCAGAGAAACTCAGATCATTTCGCGGATACATGAATGGTTGGCCAATGGAATACTTGTAGCACATGGCGGCCAGAGTAGGGATCTTGGCAATCAGTCGAACTGCGGCTGCTTTTCGATGTTCTTCGTCATCAATAACCAGATCGCTATGGTAGAACGCTGATAATGCGCCGACCGCACCAATCATCACTGACATCGGATGGGCATGGCGAGGAAAGCTTGTAAACAGGTTGCGAATCTGTTCATGGACCATGGTATGGTGCTTGATATCGTCTATGAAAGCAGCTTTTTCTTCGTCGTCGGGAAGTTCACCGTTAAGGAGTAGATAGCAGCACTCCATAAAATCTGATTTTTCTGCCAGTTGCTCGATAGGATAACCGCGATAGAGCAAAACACCTTTGCCACCATCGATATAGGTGATCTTGGACTCACAGGATGCGGTGGACATAAAGCCCGGGTCATAGGTGAAAACACCATTGGAGACCAGACTGCGCACATCAATAACATCGGGCCCGGCTGTGCCTTCGTAAATCGGTAATTCAATAGTTTCGTCAATGCCATCTACTGACAACTGAGCTTTTTTCTCAGTCATAGGAACTCCTTACAGAAAATAATTCGAAGACTAACGGCAGGGATAACATTACGAGAAATTCTAAAATTCTGCACGTAGTTACGGATCGGCAACACTATCTTCTGATATAGAAATTGTCAATCACAGCGCCTTTTTTTAACAACATATATTCTCCTGTACTGACATGAAAAATTCAGCACAATTTTGCCTGAACCGAAACTTCGTAGATTACGTAAGTTATGAACATACATGATAAAGTTGAAATTATTACCAGTCTTATTTATTTACCTAAAAACAGGAAAAAAGGTTCAAACTCCGAAAGGAATTAGGGCATAATAGCGCGCGTTTGTGCGATGATCTTTAGGACTGATTAGTAAAGACTATCACAATTAATTCTACTGATAGATTATGAAATTTTAATAATTTTCCTGATATTTTAAAGAGAAAGCAGTGAAACCAAGAACAAAAAACGATCGGCCCGTAAATCTCGATTTAAGCACCATCAAGTTGCCCCTTGCAGCCATTACCTCTATTACTCACCGCATTTCCGGTGTGATCATGTTCGTGGGTATTGGTATTTTGCTGTGGATGCTTGAGTTATCCCTTTCCGGTGAGGCTGGCTTTAACCGGCTGCAGGAATTATTGACGTCCCCTCTGCTTACTTTTGTGGTCTGGGGTGTGTTATCAGCGCTGGCTTACCACCTCATCGCGGGAGTGAAGCATCTCTTGATGGATGCGGGTATAGGTGAAACCAAAGAGGGCGCACCACGTGGGGCAACTAGCGTGATTATTGTCAGTGTGTTAATTATTCTGGCGCTGGGAGTATGGTTATGGGTATGAAGAATATGCAGGTTTCCAGTGTCACCAACTTTGGCCGTAGTGGTCTTTCCGACTGGTTAATCCAGCGTGTCAGTGCGGTGATTCTTCTTTTATATGTTGTGTGTCACAGCGCGATTATCCTTAGTACCCCGGAAATGTCCTATGCGCAATGGCGAGACCTGTTTGCAGGTACCACCATGCGCATCTTCAGTCTGCTGACCTTGTTGGCACTATGCGCCCACGCCTGGATTGGCATGTGGACGGTGGCTACAGATTACCTGACCAGGCGAATGATGGGCAGCAAAGCCACTCTGGTGCGTCTTGTATTTCTGGTTGCATGTATAGCTGTGCTGGCAGTTTATTTCATCTGGGGCGTAATCATCTTATGGAGTGTGTAGAAATGGTTTTACCAAAGGAGTTATTGAAACGTGGCTAATATCAGAACCATGACATTTGATGGCGTGATTGTCGGTGGCGGCGGATCAGGTTTACGTGCAGCGCTTGAGCTTTCGCAGTCAGGTTACAAAACTGCCGTAATTTCCAAGGTTTTCCCAACCCGTTCTCATACGGTATCAGCCCAGGGCGGCATCACCTGTGCCATAGCCAGTACTGAGCCTGATGATGATTGGCGCTGGCATATGTATGACACCGTGAAGGGCTCTGATTACATCGGTGACCAGGATGCTATCGAATATATGTGCTCGGAAGGCCCCCAGGCTGTTTATGAACTCGAGCATATGGGCTTGCCATTTTCCCGAAATGAAGATGGCCGCATCTATCAGCGTCCTTTTGGTGGCCAGTCCCGCGAATACGGCAAAGGTGGCCAGGCTGCTCGAACCTGCGCTGCTGCAGACCGAACCGGTCATGCACTTCTGCACACTCTTTATCAGGCTAACCTGAAAAATAATACGGTTTTCTTTAATGAGTGGTATGCCGTGGACCTGGTGAAAAATCAGCATGGTCATGTAGTGGGTTTGATTGCGATCTGTATTGAAGATGGCGAAGTGGTGTTCATTAAGTCCAAGGCAACCGTGCTTGCCACCGGCGGTGCCGGGCGTATTTATGCGTCTACCACCAATGCATTGATTAATACTGGTGATGGTATCGGAATGGCGATGCGTGCCGGAGTGCCTCAGCAAGACATGGAAATGTGGCAGTTCCATCCCACCGGTATTTACGGTGCTGGTACGCTGATTACCGAGGGCAGCCGCGGAGAAGGTGGTTATCTCGTTAATAAAGACGGCGAACGTTTTATGGAACGCTATGCGCCAAATGCGAAAGATCTTGCCGGTCGCGATGTGGTGGCTCGATCCATGGTATTGGAAATCCTGGAAGGGCGTGGTGTCGGTCCTGATGCTGACCACGTATTGTTAAAACTCGATCACCTGGGTGAGAAAGTTCTGAATGAAAAACTACCCGGTATTCTCGAATTGTCCCGAACCTTTGCCCATGTTGATCCGGTCAAGGAACCAATCCCGGTAGTACCAACCTGTCACTACATGATGGGTGGGATTCCTACCAATATTCATGGTCAGGCACTGGGGCAAAATGCCGATGGTAGCGATAATGTTATCGAAGGTTTATATGCCTGCGGTGAGGCAGCCTGTGTATCGGTTCATGGTGCTAATCGTCTGGGAGGTAATTCACTGCTGGACCTGGTGGTGTTTGGCCGTGCCTCCGGAATATATATTGAAAAAATGCTTAGCAGCGGTATGGAGCAGCAGGAAGCCAGTGACAGTGATCTTGAGCTGGGCCTGTCGCGTCTCGACAAGCTGAATCAGTCCAGTTCCGGCGAGAAAGTTGCAGATCTGCGTAAGGAATTGCAGGTGATTATGCAGAATCATTTTGGTGTATTTCGTAAGGGCGATTTTATGCGCGAAGGTATTCAGAAGCTGAAGGCCATGCGCGAACGAGTCGAAAACCCGCATCTGCAGGACAAGAGCAATGCCTTCAATACTGCCCGCATTGAAGCGCTGGAATTACAGAATCTGTTTGAAGTGGCGGAAGCTACGGCTATTGCTGCAGAGGGCAGGGAAGAAAGTCGTGGCGCTCATGCCCGTGATGATTTTACCGAGCGTGACGATGACAACTGGCTTTGTCACTCCATGTTTTACCCGGAAACCAAGACCCTGGGTAAGCGTAAGGTGAATTTTGCGCCCAAGACCGTGCCAACGTTTGAGCCGATGATTCGAACCTATTAATTCATAGTTGAACATTCAGAGAGAACAATAACGTGTTAGTCAGTGTATATCGCTATAACCCCGAAACAGACCTGAAGCCCTCAATGCAGGATTATCAGGTTGAGCTTCCCGAAGGCAAGGACCTGATGGTGCTTGATGTTCTGGCCATGGTAAAAGAACAGGACGACAGTGTGGCTTACCGACGTTCCTGTCGTGAAGGCGTATGTGGTTCAGATGGTATGAATATTAATGGTGTGAATGGTCTCGCTTGTATAACCCCTCTCTCCAGCGTGGTGAAAAAGGACAAATTGATATTGCGCCCGTTACCGGGTCTGCCAGTAATTCGCGACCTGGTCGTGGATATGTCTATTTTTTACAAGCAGTACGAACGTATTGAGCCTTACCTGCAAAATGATGAGCCAGTGCCTGCCATCGAGCGTCTGCAGTCCCCTGAAGACCGCGCCAAGCTGGATGGTCTCTACGAATGTATTCTTTGTGCCTGCTGCTCAACTAATTGCCCGTCATTCTGGTGGAATCCAGAAAAGTTTGTTGGCCCTGCGGGATTGTTGCAGGCTTATCGATTTCTCGCTGATAGCCGGGATACCCACACCGATGACCGCTTGGCTAACCTGGAAGATCCTTTCAGCGTATTCCGCTGTCGCGGCATTATGAATTGCGTGGCCGTTTGTCCTAAAGGTTTGAATCCGACAAAAGCCATTGGTCATATTCGCGAGATGTTGATGGAAAGAGGCGCCTGATAAACCAGCAACAGATATCTGCTAAATAAGATATAGAACATAACAACCACGTGTAATGAAAAGCAGCGTGTCTACCGTTTATTTTAGTGCTTAATTTGTATAGTAAAGATAGGGGACGACAGGAACTATGCAGGATAATTTTCGTGATCTGATGCTCGAGTCAGGGCATATTTCCGGTGGCAATCTTGATTATGTGGAAGGCCTGTATGAAAGCTGGCTTCAAGATGCCAGAGCTGTACCTGAAGAGTGGCAACATTTTTTTTCTGAATTACCAAATATTGAAGGGGGAAATGCTCATGATGTTTCCCATCAGGAAATTGTTGATCAATTCAGGGGATTGCCGCGACGCGGTGCGGTAAATGCGCAAGTTATCAGCAGCTCAGCCCCAGGCAGTCTGTTGCATGAAGCAAAACAGGTTAGTGTTGTTCAGCTTATCAGTTCCTACCGTGTGCGAGGTCACCAGCATGCCAAACTGGATCCACTTGGCATCATGTACCGGGAAAATGTCCCCGATCTGGAGTTGGGCTTTCACGGCCTTTCACCTTCTGACCTGAATTTATCCTTCCAGACCCAACCATTATTTATTGAAGAAGAAAACGCCACGCTGGCAGAAATAGTTAGCGATTTGGAAAGTATTTATTGTTCCTCGATTGGTTATGAATATATGGCCATTGTAAATCTTGAGGAGAAGCAATGGATTCAGCGGCGAATTGAAAGCAGTCGTGGTAAACCAAATTACAGCAAGGAAAAACGTCTTCATATTCTCGAGCGCCTGAGTGCAGCCGAAGGTCTGGAAAAACATCTTGATGGTAAATACCCGGGTACAAAACGTTTCGGTCTTGAGGGTGGAGAAAGCCTGATTCATGCTGTTGATGACATTATTCAGCGCGCGGGTGAGCACGGCACCAAGGAAATAGTGATTGGTATGGCTCATCGTGGCCGTCTCAATGTACTGGTCAATATCATGGGTAAAAACCCGTTTGATTTGTTTGAGGAGTTTGAGGGCAAGCTGGTATTGGAAAGCTCGGGTGATGTGAAATATCACTCAGGTTTTTCCTCCAATATTATGACGCCGGCAGGAGAAGTCCACTGCAGCATGGCGTTTAATCCCAGTCATCTTGAAATCGTTTCACCAGTGGTCGAGGGCTCGGTGCGGGCAAGGCAGGATCGACGCAAGGATTCAGTTGGTAAAACAGTTCTGCCTATATTGATTCATGGTGATGCAGCTTTCGCCGGGCAGGGCGTGGTAATGGAAACGTTTCAGATGTCACAGACACGTGCATATGGGACAGGTGGTACGGTACATATAGTACTGAATAACCAGATTGGTTTTACTACCTCACGCCAGGAGGATGTCCGCTCTACAGAATATAGTACTGATATTGCAAAAATGGTTCAGGCGCCGATCTTTCACGTCAATGGTGACGATCCTGAAGCTGTGCTTTTTGTGACCCATCTGGCACTGGATTACCGCAACAAGTTTCGCAAGGACGTGGTTGTAGACCTGGTGTGTTACCGTCGCCGCGGTCATAACGAAACAGACGAACCGACCACTACTCAGCCATTGATGTATCACGCCATCAAAAAGCATCCTTCCACGCGCACCCTTTATGCCAGCAAACTGATCACAGCAGGTATGATTTCTGAACAAGAAGTGGAGGCGATGAATAACAACTATCGTACATCGCTGGATGAAGGCACCCATGTTGTTCAGAGTCTGGTTCATGTGCCGAATACAGCTTTGTTTGTGGATTGGCGCCCTTATCTTGGCCACTCCTGGGATATGCCCTGTGAGACACATATTCACATTGTTCACCTGAAGAAGTTGGCAGAACGGCTGGTTACATTACCGGATGGATTCAAGTTGAACCGTCAGGTTAAAAAATTGATGGAAGACCGCACGCGTATGGCGAGCGGTGAGCAGGCGATAGACTGGGGCTTTGCCGAATGTCTGGCTTACGCAAGTCTGGTAGACAACAATTACAAGGTACGCATTACCGGTCAGGATGTGGGCAGGGGAACCTTTTCTCATCGTCATGCAGTACTGCATGAGCAAGACAGCGGGAGAAACTACGTTCCGCTAAGTCATATTTCCGATGCTCAAAGGAAATTTGTAATTTTTGATTCCATTTTATCAGAGGAAGCAGTTCTGGCCTTTGAATTTGGTTATGCCAGTACCCGGCCTGATGCTCTGGTAATCTGGGAAGCCCAGTTTGGTGATTTTGCCAATGGCGCGCAGGTGGTGATCGACCAGTTCCTCACCAGTTGTGAGAACAAATGGGATCGCCTGTGCGGTCTTACCCTGTTGCTACCTCATGGTTATGAAGGACAAGGTCCGGAACATTCTTCGGCAAGGCTGGAAAGGTTTTTGCAATTGTGTGCAGAGCAGAATATTCAGGTTTGTATTCCC
Organism: Pseudohongiellaceae bacterium; assembly: GCA_965662685.1. Taxonomy (GTDB): domain Bacteria; phylum Pseudomonadota; class Gammaproteobacteria; order Pseudomonadales; family Pseudohongiellaceae; genus Eutrophocola. The sequence continues at coordinate 18,185 of CBFIIQ010000042.1, forward strand.
ACTACGCCAGCTCAGGTGTTTCACATGATCAGGCGTCAGATGATCAGGCCTCTGCGTAAGCCGTTGATTGTGATGACACCAAAAAGTTTGTTGCGGCATCCGGAAGCGATTTCCACTATGGACGAATTGGCTGACGGTGCTTTTCATACTGTGCTGCCCGAAACTGACGCAGATATTGATCCCAAACTGGTTAACCGTATTGTGTTATGTAGCGGCAAGGTCTATTACGATTTACGTGCCAAGCGCAGAGAGCAGGAAATCCATGATGTTGCCATTATCAGGCTGGAACAGATGTATCCGTTCCCTGAAGAAACCCTGCATGAAATCCTAAAACCCTATAAACGTTATAAGGAAGTAGTGTGGTGTCAGGAAGAGCCACAAAATCAGGGCGCGTGGTATCAGATACTGCACCATATAAAAAATGTGATACGTCGCAAGCGTGCCAGTTTTCAGCTGGAGTACGCTGGTCGTGAAGCCTCGGCATCACCAGCAACAGGTTATATGTCATTACATTTGCAGCAACAGCAAAAATTGGTCCGGGATGCATTGGGTCTGGATAATGAAGATAAAAAAATAGTAGATTCGAATTAATACCGAAGTAGGGATTTGTAAGGAACGTCTGTACGCATGAACCAAGAATAAAAGGAAAGGGCATGACCATAGAAATTAAAGCGCCGACCTTACCGGAATCTGTTCCCGATGGGACCATAGCTACCTGGTATAAAAAACCGGGCGAGAGTGTCTCTCGTGACGAACTTATTGTTGATATTGAAACCGACAAGGTAGTACTTGAAGTCGTGGCACCGGCTGATGGCGTATTAAAGGATATTAAAAAAGCAGAAGGCGACACGATTGTCAGCAATGAAGTGTTGGCCATTTTTGAAGAAGGCGCGGTTGTGGCAAGTCCTGCAGCTGAGCCAGCCGCTGGGGAAGCTCCAGCAAACGCAGCAGTGGCTGCAGTTGAAACGGACGAGGATCAAAGCGACCTGTCAGTCTTGTTGAGTCCAGCTGCGCGTAAGCTCGTCGAAGAGAACAATCTGGATGCAAATCTCATTCAGAGTACTGGCAAGGATGGCAGGATAACCAAGGAAGATGTAGTCAATTATCTGAAAGCCCCTGCAGAAGCTCCTTCACCTGCTACTCCAGTTGAGCCATTAACGACAGCTCCACAAAAATCACTTACTCCCGCTCAGCAGCCCATCACTGGCAGCGATGGAGTACGAGCGGAAAAACGTGTTCCGATATCTCGACTACGGGCAAAAGTGGCGGAACGCCTGCTACAGGCAACCCAGACCACTGCCATGTTGACTACTTTTAATGAGGTCAATATGCAGGAAGTAATGGACCTGAGAGAAAAATACAAGGCAGCATTCGAGAAGCAGCATGACGGTACCAAGCTCGGATTTATGTCATTTTTTGTGCGTGCCAGCGTGGAAGCATTAAAGCGTTTTCCTGCTGTGAATGCCTCAATGGATGGCAGCGATATCATTTATCATGGTTACCAGGACATAGGTGTGGCAGTGTCTTCGCCTCGAGGCCTTGTTGTACCGGTGTTACGTGACGCTGATGCCTTGAGTTTTGCCGACACAGAACAGTCCATTCGCGATTTCGGTATAAATGCGCGTGATGGCAAGCTCGGAATAGATGAGATGACTGGTGGAACGTTTACCATTTCCAATGGTGGTGTATTTGGCTCATTGTTATCCACACCTATTCTGAACCCTCCACAAACTGCAATTCTGGGAATGCATAAAATCCAGGAGCGTCCGATGGCGGTTAATGGTGAAGTCAAGATACTGCCAATGATGTATCTGGCACTTTCTTATGATCACCGTATGATCGATGGAAAGGAGGCGGTACAGTTTCTGGTTACCATCAAGGAATTACTGGAAGATCCGGCAAGAATCTTTCTGGAAGTTTGAACGCTATTTTAAATATAAGTAATGTAATACTGAACACAGGAAATGAGCACAGTGAGGCTGAACGGTATCAGCAGGCATTAATCATTAACAAGCAGCAGACAGGAATTACCAATGGCAGATTTTGACGTGATAGTAATCGGCGCAGGCCCGGCAGGGTATGTGGGAGCGATCCGGGCTACCCAGTTAGGGTTAAAGACCGCTTGTGTTGAGAAATGGATAGATGCCGGTAACAAGCCGGTTTATGGTGGTACCTGTCTCAATGTTGGCTGTATTCCTTCCAAGGCTCTGCTGGATTCCTCTCATAAATTTGCCGAGGCAAGCCATGATTTTGATGTGCATGGTATAAAAGTAAGCAAAGTCGGTATCGATGTGCCGGCAATGATTGCGCGAAAAGAAAAAGTTGTTAAACAGCTTACCGGCGGTATCGCGGGGTTATTTCGCGCCAATAAGGTAGAGGGAATATCTGGCACCGGAAAGCTGCTAAAAGACAAGCAGGTAGAGGTGACTGACCACGAAGGTAAGGTAACAGTTTACTCTGCTGACAATGTCATTCTTGCTGCGGGTTCAGTCCCCATTGAAATTCCACCTACGCCACTGGACCATGATGTAATTGTGGATTCAACCGGTGCTCTGGAATTCCAGGAAGTCCCCAAACGGCTCGGCGTAATAGGCGCTGGAGTAATCGGTCTTGAACTCGGATCGGTATGGGCACGACTGGGATCTGAAGTAGTGGTGCTCGAAGCTGTTGATGCTTTTCTGCCCATGATTGATCAGCAAATTGCCAAAGAGGCCAAGAAGATTTTTACCAAGCAGGGCCTGGATATACGCCTGGGTGCGAAGGTGACTGGCAGTGCCTTGAAAAAAGGTAAAGCCAGGGGTGTAAGCGTTACCTACCAGGATAGCGAGGGTGAGAAAAAAGAGGATTTCGACAAGTTGATCGTGTGTGTCGGTCGTCGCCCCCTGTCAGATAAATTGCTGGCAGAGGATAGCGGTGTGGAAATCAATGAACGGGGTTTCGTAACGGTAGATGATCATTGTGCAACAGGGGTACCAGGCGTTTATGCAGTGGGAGACCTGGTACGTGGTCCCATGCTGGCGCATAAAGGTTCGGAAGAGGGTGTAATGGTGGCCGAAATAATTGCCGGGCAAAAGGCCTCGATGAACTACGATCTAGTTCCTTCTGTTATTTACACCCATCCTGAAATTGCTGCGGTGGGAAAAACTGAAGAGCAGCTAAAAGCCGAAGGAATTGAATATAACACCGGCGTTTTCCCCTTCGCTGCCAGCGGTCGTGCTCTTGCTGCGAACGATTCTGACGGCATGGTTAAAATGTTGGCTGATGCAAAAACAGATCGTGTACTGGGCTGTCACATTATCGGCCCTTCGGCAGCAGATCTGGCTCAGACAGTAGTAGTTGCGATGGAATTTAGCAGCAGCGCTGAAGATATAGGTATGACGGTGTTCTCTCATCCTGCACTTTGCGAGGCTGTACATGAGGCCGCTCTGGCTGTGAATGGGCATGCAATACATATCGCCAATAGAAAAAAACGCTAAAAGCGCAAAGCTAACGGGTTAAGGGTTAACAAACAGAAAGGTACAAAATGAATTTACACGAATACCAGGCCAAGAAAATATTTGCAGATTATGGTTTGCCGGTTTCAAAAGGCTTTGCCTGCGATAACCCCAGGGATGCAGCAGATGCTGCTGGCAAGCTTGGTGGAGATAAATGGGTAGTTAAAGCGCAGGTACATGCAGGTGGTCGAGGCAAGGCCGGAGGCGTCAAGCTGGTAACAAGCAAAGCGGAAATAGAAGAGTTTGCACGACATTGGTTGGGCAAGCGACTGGTAACCTATCAGACAGACAAAGATGGGCAGCCTGTTACCAAAATCCTTGTAGAAGAGTGCACGGACATTGCCCAGGAATTATATCTTGGCGCAGTTATAGACCGCAGTTCCAGGCGCGTCGTATTCATGGCCTCAACTGAAGGTGGTGTCGAGATAGAAAAGGTTGCCCATGAGACGCCTGAGAAAATTCTGCGGGCGATTATTGATCCTCTTGTTGGTCCGCAACCATTTCAGGGCAGGGAACTGGCATTCAAACTTGGTTTGAGTGGTGACCAGGTAAAGCAGTTCACAAAAATATTTCTAGGTCTTGCCAAAATATTTGTTGAATGTGATCTGGCTCTGCTTGAGATTAACCCGCTGGTAATTACAACAGCCGGGGATTTGCATTGTCTTGACGCCAAACTGAATATAGATGGGAATTCCCTGTACCGTCATCCTGACTTGAAGGAAATGCATGACCCAACTCAGGATGATGAGCGCGAAGTCAATGCTGCCAAATGGGATCTTAACTATGTAGCCCTGGATGGAAGTATTGGCTGCATGGTAAACGGTGCTGGTCTTGCTATGGGCACAATGGATATCGTTAAGCTTTATGGCGGAGACCCGGCAAACTTTCTTGATGTTGGTGGTGGCGCTACAAAAGAAAGGGTTTCTGAAGCCTTCAAGATTATTTTGTCTGATGAAAAAGTCAAAGCAGTACTGGTTAATATTTTTGGCGGCATTGTCCGCTGTGATCTGATCGCTGAAGGTATTGTGGGCGCGGTCGAGGAAGTTGGGGTGAAGGTGCCGGTAGTAGTAAGGCTTGAAGGAAATAATGCAGAACTTGGTAAAAAAGTATTGTCCGAAAGTGGGCTCAATATTATTGCAGCAGACAGCCTGAGTCAGGCTGCCCAGGAAGCAGTAACGGCAGCGGGAGGCAAATAATGAGTATTCTTATTAATAAATCAACACGTGTGATCTGTCAGGGCTTTACCGGATCGCAGGGAACCTATCACTCTGAGCAGGCAATTGAGTACGGTACCAATATGGTTGGCGGTGTCACGCCCGGCAAAGGGGGGCAGGTGCACCTTGATCTGCCAGTTTTCAATACAGTGAGTGAAGCTGTTGCTGAAACGGAGGCCGAGGCATCAGTAATCTATGTACCGGCACCGTTCTGTAAGGATTCTATTCTGGAGGCCGCTTTTGCCGGCGTGAAACTCATTGTCTGTATTACAGAAGGTATTCCTACACTTGACATGCTTGAAGTCAAAGTTAAATGTGATGAGCTCGGTGTGCGTTTGATAGGCCCAAATTGCCCGGGAGTTATTACGCCGGGCGAATCCAAAATAGGCATAATGCCCGGCCACATTCATCTGCCAGGTAAGGTAGGTATTGTTTCCCGCTCTGGCACATTAACTTATGAGGCGGTTAAACAAACCACTGATTATGGGTTTGGTCAGTCTACCTGTGTAGGTATTGGAGGCGATCCGATTCCAGGTTCCAACTTTATTGATATTCTGGCTTTGCTGGAAAAAGATGAGCAGACCGAAGCCATAGTGATGATTGGTGAAATTGGCGGCACTGCTGAGGAAGAGGCTGCACAGTTTATAAAGACCAGTGTCAGTAAGCCGGTTGTGTCCTATATAGCCGGGGTTACCGCGCCATCAGGTAAACGCATGGGGCATGCTGGAGCTATTATTTCTGGTGGAAAAGGCACTGCAGAGGAAAAATTTGCTGCCCTTAATGACGCTGGTGTCACCACGGTAAGAAGTCTTGCCGAAATTGGTGAAGGGCTTAAGAAAGCGGCTGGGTGGTAAGAAAAGATAACTGACCAGAGAGTCACTTTGCCAGGTTGGTAATGACTGGTTTTAGCGCCTTTTTTTGGGGCGCAGAGCCTCTTATCCGAGCATTTTTAAAACTTATTGTGAACAGCTGCTGTTAAGCCAGAAATGCTTTGATTTTTTAAGTATTAAGGTGTTCAATCTGCCACCAGTATTTGATATGCTGATTCGCCTCAGGGATATGAGGGCTTAATTCAAGGATGAGTTGCTAATACCGAGTTTATAATATAAAGATCAGGCGATAGTTTTTTATTGCCTGTTTTTAGTTAATAGGGTTTTATCTTTCGATTAGACTTTTAGCGCTCGAATAAATTGAGGTTATTATCCAATGCGATAAGTCTGAGTTTATATGAGGCTAAATCTTGGATGTGAGATGAGTGTTTGAAGGTCTGCTCATCTTTTTTTAGATTTTTTTTAAATAAGTGGGACTACACATGAACTACCATCGTTTCAAGCAAGGGATACTTCTTCCTTTATTAATGCTGCCAATGGTACTTGGTTTCGGCACTGCTTCTGCACAGGACACTGTCATTGATACCAGTATTATTGACAGAGCAAATGCTCTGGCAGGCGAAGCAATTGCATCAGCTGCCCAGGCACAGGTCCGCATCAACCAGCTTTCAGACGAAGCAGATGAGATTCTTCAGGAATATCGTGAAGTAGCTAAAATCGTCGATGGTCTGGAAGTTTATAATGCGAGCTATCGCAGGACCATTGCAGAGCAGGTAAGAACTATTGCTCAATATGACCGATCCATTGAGGATGCCGCAGCCCTGCAAAGACAGGTGCCACCTCTGATGGAAAGGATGATGGCCGCTCTCGAGCAGTTTGTTGAACTGGACCTTCCATTTCTAATCGATGAAAGACAAGCTCGTCTGAACCTGATTCGAGACACCTTTGATGACTCAAGTGTAAACGTTGCAGAAAAATTCCGCCTTGTACTTGCTGCCTATCAGCAGGAAATTAATTACGGCAGGGTTATGCAGCACTACACTGATTCACTTGAAATCGGTGGTACAGAACGAGACGTTGATATTTTGCGTGTCGGTCGAGTTGCCCTGTTATATCAAACAAGTGACCAGACCGAGACAGGTGTTTGGGACAAGGCCTCTAACCAGTGGGTAACACTGGAAGATGATTACCGTCGCCCTGTTGCGAACGCTATCAGAATGGCCCAGAACCTGGCCACTCTTGAGATTCTCGAACTACCTATTCCTGCGCCGGAGTAAGCAACCATGAAATTTGCAAAGATTTTTACTACGACTATTACTACGACATTATTATGTCTTTCAGCTTCGCTGACATTCGGCCAACAGCAGGCGGCTAATCTTGATGAACTATTGAGCCTGGTTGAACAAGCCCGACTCAGTGAGACAGAAGAGCATCGCCAGCGTGAAGCCCAATTCCAATCCAATGTGAATCAGCAGCAAGCACTGCTCAATGAAATGATTGAGCGTCGTGAAACTGAAGAACGCATTTCTGTTGATCTGGAAAACACCTATAACGAAAATGAAATCACCAAAGCCCAGCGTTTCGAAACCTTGCAGGAACGTCTAGGTGATCTCGATGAATTATTTGGAACAGTAGCCGGTGTGGTAGGTGATACCCGCAGCCAGTTTGAAGCTTCCTTGATTTCAGCCCAGTATCCAGGCCGCGGTGATTTCCTCACCGAGCTTGCCGGTATCATGGGTGATGAATCCCAGTTGCCAAGTATTGAACAGCTGGAAAGACTTTGGTTCTATCTGCTGCAGGAAATGACCGAATCAGCCAATGTTACTCGTTTTACTACTCAGGTTGCCCAGCCTGATGGTACCCAGAGCCAGCAGGAAGTGGTTCGCGTTGGATCATATAACATTGTTTCTGATGGCCAGTATCTGGAATTTGATCCGAACACCAAACGCTTGAGCGTATTGCCAAGTCAGCCAGCTCGCTATACTGATTCTGCTGCGGCTATTCAGAGCGCTACAGGTGGCTTTACCATGGTTGGTGTTGACCCAACTGGTCCTACCGGTGGTTCCTACCTGGCAGCTCTGATTAGTTCTCCTTCATTCCAGGAAAGATACTGGGAGCAGGGTAGAACTATTGGTCAGATCATTATCTTTGTTGGTCTGTTTGCAACCTTGTTGGCGGTAGAGCGTATGATTACTCTCTCTATTGTCAGCGGCAAAGTTAAGCGTCAGTTGAAAAACCCTGAAAGCCCCAACAAGAACAATCCTCTTGGTCGCGTGCTGGCAGTTTATAACGCTGACAAGAACATGGATATTGAAACTCTTGAGCTCAAACTTGGTGAGGCCATTCTGCTGGAAACGCCAGCTCTGGAAAGGTTCCTTACCTTGCTGAAGATTATTGCAACTGTTGCGCCTCTCGGCGGTCTGCTTGGTACAGTTACCGGTATGATTACTGTGTTCCAGGCCATTACACTGTTTGGTACTGGTGACCCACAGATTATGGCTGGCGGTATTTCCGGTGCACTGGTAACAACCGTACTGGGTATTGTTGTCGCAATTCCGACTATCGTGTTCCACACAATTGTGAAATCACGCAGTGACGGTGTTATACAGGTACTCGAAGAGCAGGCTACAGGCATTATTGCAAGACGTGCCGAAGCCTCAGGTAAAGCAGCTTAAGCTAAACACTAGGCAATTAATAAAGCTGGAGAATGGCTTATGTTTGAAGCATTAAGTGAAAGTTGGGAGACCATCGATGTCTTTATGGAGAGAGGTGGTCCCGTCCTGAACTTTATTGCCCTTTTGCTCTTTGTGAAATGGAGCCTGATGATTGAGCGTTTTTGGTTTCTTAGAACTATCCACAAGAAAAATGTGGTTGCGGCTTTATCCGAATGGGAAGCCAGAGTCGACAAGAAATCCTGGAACGCTCATGCGATCAGGCAACAACTGATCTCTCGGGTAACCCTGGATCTCAGATCCACGATTCCCTTGATCGAGGTACTGGTTGTTGTTTGTCCGTTATTCGGATTATTAGGTACTGTTACAGGCATGATTGAAGTGTTTTATGTCATGGCAGTAACTGGTGGTGGTGACGCCAAGCAGATGTCAGGCGGTGTTGCCAGGGCTACCATTCCCACAATGGCGGGAATGGTGGGTGCCTTGTCTGGAATTTTTGCCAGTAATATTCTGAAAGTCAGGACTAACCGGGAACTGCGTTTGTTGGAAGATCATCTTGAAATCCATCAC
>CBFIIQ010000043.1:0-2069 GCA_965662685.1 Pseudohongiellaceae bacterium
CGCAATGTAACCCATTACGTTACAGGTGTCAACGGTGGGCAATAAGCATATAACATTTTTATACCGAGCGAGCTCGGTTTGTTATTTGGGTGCTTTTTGTTTCTCTCTTACTCATTGATTCCATTCCTAAAAAAAGCTGTTCAATTTTTAACCGGAAAGAAAACGAGACGGCGCGTTTTCCCTCTCCGAAGGGCTCGTTTGGTTTAAAGGAGAAGAGGTAGTATGTTGAATAATAAAGCAAAAATATTTTAGTCCCTTAAAAACGCGCCTTATTGCCTGGTAAAGGGTGCCACATTTTTGACAAATTACAAAATATGACCTAAACCGTAGTCATAATTTCTTAACATGGACGTTGGAAATGAACAGTCCGTTTCTGGAATCGGTCCGGGGCGCATTGCGCTTGCGTGGCTACTCAATGGCGACTGAAAAGACCTATCTGACCTGGATCAGGCGCTATATCTATTTTATTGGCAAAAATCATCCAGCCGATGTCCCGGTTTCCGAGATAACCCGATACCTGACTTATCTTGCGGTTGAACGTCATGTGTCGATAAATACCCAGAAAGTAGTATTGAATGCGCTGGTCTTTATGTACCGGAAATTCCTTAAAATCGAGGTAGGCGAGCTGGGTTTCAAACATGCATCCCGGCAACGTTATCTGCCCACAGTACTCAGCCCATTGGAAGTGAAAAAGATTCTTGCTCAACTCAATGGGCGAGACAAGCTGATTATTCAATTACTCTATGGGAGTGGCTTGCGAGTAACTGAATGTTTAAGATTGCGTGTTCAGGATGTGGATCTGGAGAAGCTTGCTGTAACGATTCACGATGGTAAAGGACGCAAGGACAGGAGAAGCATACTTGGCCACGCTCTGGTTGAGCCACTGAAGCTGCAGATCAAAACTGCCATTGCTACTCAGGCAAAAGATAATCAGCAAGGGGTCGGCGCCTCCATGCCGCCAGCCTTGTCAAGAAAATATCCGCAGGCTTTTCGTATGCCTGGTTGGGCCTATATCTTTCCATCGGCAACCTTATGTAACCATCCTTTGTCGGGCACATTGTGCCGTCATCACTTGCATCCGACACGCGTCCGGAAAATATTGGCCAGAGCTGTGATGGGCGCGGGTGATATTCAGAAAAGGGTAACTTGCCATACTTTCAGGCATTCTTTTGCCACTACGATGCTGGTGTCAGGGTCGGATATCAGGACGGTACAGGAGTTGCTTGGGCATAACGATGTTAAGACCACGCAGATTTATACCCACGTATTAGGTCAACATTACGCAGGGGCTGTGAGCCCACTAGATCAACTTTAGTGTTATATATTTATTATTGAATGGCTAACGCTGCTTGTTTTCCAGCATGAATCGAAAATGAATGACCAATTTGGTTTTCTCTTTTTCGTATGTAAAACCATGCCATACATCACATTTTTCCCGAATAGCTAAAAACCATTCAGGTGTAATTCAGAATCAAGCCTCTAAGGTCTTCCTGAAACAACCGGAAAACCGGAAAGAGGAGAAAGATCGTGAAACGTGTGCTACTGATTGGTCTGTGTGCTTTCGTACTGGCGGGGTGTGCGAATATGCAGGTAACGCTGCACTACCCGGGGGTCGCGTCGACTACGTTCAGTGTGCCTGTATCCTTGCCGAAGAATTACAGTGAGGCGGGTATTGCGTCTTATTATGCGCACAAGTACCAGGGCAGGCTGACGGCTAATGGGGAACTTTTCAATATGTATGAGATGACAGCGGCCCACAAATCCCTTCCGTTTGATACCAGGGTGCGGGTGTTTAATGTGAATAACGGGCGCAGTGTGCTGGTGAGAATTAATGATCGCGGCCCTTTTATTGAGGGCCGCATCATCGATTTATCCTATTCCGCCTTTGCCCGTATTGCCGATCATGAGCAGGGCTTGGCGGATGTAGTGCTGGAAATACTCTGATGTTTTGTGAACAGACGTATTATTCTTCGTCTGTTACGCAACCTTCACTGGCACTTTTTACCAGGGTGGCGTATTTGTAAAGCACGCCCCGTTTGGCAGGCAGTGGTGGTTGCTGCCAGTTGGCA
>CBFIIQ010000043.1:2594-11741 GCA_965662685.1 Pseudohongiellaceae bacterium
ACGGTTTTACCGGTCACGGTCAGGCAGTCGCCGTGCAGCATACCGGCGGCCAGTAACATTTTCATTACCGCTGGTACGCCACCCACATTACACAGGTCTTCCATAACAAACTGGCCACTGGGTTTCAGGTCGGCAAGATATGGCGTTTTGTCAGCAATACGCTGGAAATCATCAATAGTCAGATCCACATTGGCCGCTTTCGCCATGGCAATCAGATGGATGACGGCATTGGTGGAACCCCCCAGCACGGTAATAACGGTGATGGCATTTTCAAACGCTTTCTTGTTCAGAATATCGGAGGGTTTGATGTCCTGTTCCAGCAAGTGACGCAGGGCTGGGCCGACACGCAGGCAGTCATCTTCCTTGTCACCTGACACAGCAGGATAACTGGAGTTGAATGGCAGTGCCATGCCGAGGGCTTCACAGGCTGAAGCCATGGTGTTGGCGGTATACATGCCTCCACAGGCACCTGCGCCGGGGCAGGCATTTTCAATGACGCCCTGGAACTCCGTGGCTTCAATACGTCCGGCGCTTAATTCACCATAGGCTTCGAAAGCAGAAACGATGTCGAGTTTTTTATCTTTATAGCAGCCAGGTTTAATGGTGCCGCCATAAACAAGAATGGCAGGGCGGTCGAGTCTGGACAGGGCCATCATGGCGCCGGGCATATTTTTATCGCAGCCGACGATAGTCACAACGCCGTCATACCACTGGGCACTGACCACATTTTCGATACTGTCAGCAATAATGTCGCGGCTGGGCAGGCTGTTGCGCATACCGTCAGTCCCCATGCTGATGCCGTCACTTACCCCGATGGTGTGGAAAATCAGCCCGATCAGATCTTCCTCCTGTACACCCTGTTTAACCACTTTCGCCAGATCGTTCAGGTGCATATTGCAGGGGTTGCCTTCCCAGCCAGTGCTGGCAATACCAATCTGCGCCTTGTTCAGATCTTCCCGTGTCAGGCCGATGGCATGCAGCATGGCCTGGGCAGCTGGCAGGCTGGGGTCCTGGGTGATAGTGCGGCTGTATTTGTTTAGTGCTTTCATAAATGGACTCGGATATAAGTTTTATAATTCAGTATAGGTAAACGGGATTAATTACAGCGATTTTACAAAAATTTTGGAATTTCGCTGATAGTTGTACAGGGATTTTTTCGTCTCTGGCAAACTGTCGGGATCGCTTTGCGCAAACCCTCTTTCCATAAACCAGTGCGGGGTTTTTGTCGTCAAGACGAATAGCGATTTGATGCCGGCCTTTCTGGCATTTTTTTCGATCTGCTCCAGAATTGATTGTCCCATGTTCTTTTTTCGGTAATCAGGATGAGTGGCCACGCAGGCCAGCTCCCCGGTATTACCTTCCTGGGGATAAAGAGCACCGCAGGCGATGATCATCCCTTCACGTTCAATAACCGTAAACTGATTGATTTCACGTTCCAGCAGCTCTCTTGATCGCGGCAAGAGCACGCCTTCTTTTTCCAGCGGCTGGATCAGCTCAAGAATGCTGTCCACATCATTACTGTTTGCAGGTCGAATTTGCTCGTAATTTTCCTGGGTGATTAAGGTGCCGGCACCGTCACGGGTAAATAATTCGGTTAACAGGGCGCCATCTTCTGCATAGGAAATTACCTGTGAGCGTTTTACGCCACCTTTACAGGCCTTGGTGCCAAGTTCAAGATTACGCAATTGTCTATCAAGGCCATTGCTATTAATTTTTTCGGCGATCAGCAACTGGGCCTCTTCGGCATTAAGTTGGCTGATGGCCGCACCGGCATCATCCAGAATCCCTGCCTCACCGGAATAGATCAACAGCTTGTCGGCTTCCAGACCAATGGCGGTACTTGAGGCCACCTCTTCCACGGTGAGATTAAATACTTCACCACTGGGCGAATAGCCAAGGTTAGACAGCAGCACAATATTATTTGCTACCAGCTGTTTCCTGATGGCTTCGCTGTCGACTTTTCGTACCTCGCCGGTATGGCAGTAATCGATGCCTTCATGTACGCCATAGGGTTTGGCGATGACAAAATTTCCGCTGACCAGATTAATTGATGCATCCAGCATGGGGGAGTTAGCCAGACTCATGGAAAACACGGCTTCCAGATCGTAACGTAATTTTGCAACAACCTGTTTAATTTGCTCGAGACTGGCCGCATCGGTAACGCGCAGCCTGTGGTGCAGTTCGCCTTGCACGTCATCATGTTTTTCGTCGCTTAAACCCGCTGTTTTAAGTGCTGCATCAATTTGTGGCCTGGCACCATGTACCAGCACCAGCTTAACCCCCAGGCTATTGAGCAGTTTGATGTCATGAGCGATATTGCTGAAATTGTCATGGGCCAGCGCTTCTCCGGGCAACATGATGACGAACACCTTACCTCGATAAGCGTTTATATAGGATGAAGACTGTCGAAACCACTTCACGTATTGCGTGTTATCAGTAGCCATGAGCTTTTTAAAATTCGGGTCCAGCGCTCTAAAAAGGGCAGGTATTGTAACGCAAACACCTGAAAAATCTATAAATTTACTACAGTCACAAGTTACAAGTCTCAAGTCACAAGGGCTTCAGGTAATTTTGTCTAGGTCGGATAAGGCCTGCAAGGCCACCATCCGATATGGCGACCAGCGGTCGCCTCTTGTGACTTGCAACTTGAGACTTGTAACTTACAAGCAATATTGCCTGATCAAACTCTGCAGAATAGAAATGCACGGCTGCACCTGATCAAGGCTCATAAATTCATTGGGCTGATGGGCCTGATCGATACTGCCTGGTCCCATGATGATAGTGTCCATGCCGAGCTGCTGCAGAAAAGGGCCTTCGGTACCAAAGGCCACGCTTTCCGGGGCATGGCCGGTTAGCGCTTCTATTTGTCGACCCAGTTCGCTGTCTGCATTGGCAAACGGATCTACACCGGGAATCAAACGCGTCAGTTTGATTTGGGTTTGATGTTTAAGGGCAATAGGGACAATCAATTCTTCAATGCTGCTGCGAATGGCATCGCCCTCCATTCCAGGTAACAGGCGTACGTCAAATTCCAGATCACAGTGCCCACAAATACGGTTGGGATTGTCGCCGCCATGGATAACCCCGAGGTTGATGGTGGGCACATCAATCAGAAAATGCGGGTTATGGTAGCTGCCCTGCAATTGCTCACGGAACTGCAGCAAGGCAGTAATCACTTCATGCATGGCTTCCAGGGCGTTGCGACCCAGCGCCGGATTCGAGGAATGCCCGCTTTGTCCCTGTACATGAATACCTTCCATCATGATTCCCTTGTGCATATTGATGGGCCTGAGGCTGGTGGGTTCACCGATCACTGCTGCCCGGGCTTTGGGTCTTCCCTGCGCGGCCAGGGTTCGCGCACCAGCCATGGAACTTTCCTCATCGGCGGTGGCTAGAATAATGAGAGGTTGTTTCAAATCTGCATCAAGAAAGCCCTGCACGGCTTCATGCACCACGGCAAAAAAACCTTTCATGTCGGTGGCACCGAGGCCAAAAAGTTTATTGTCTTTTTCCGTCATTGCCAGTGGATTGGTATTCCACAGCGCTTCATCAAAAGGCACTGTGTCAGTATGACCAGACAACACAAGACCACCGGGGCCGTTGCCCAGGGTAGCGATAAGATTGGCTTTGTTATGGCTGTCCGGTACGGGCAGGATTTCACAGGAAAATCCCAGTCCTGAGAATGTTTCCGCCAGCAAATTAATAACGCCCATATTGCTCTGATCTATAGCAGGGTTGGTAGAGCTAACGGAATGCTCGCTCAACAAAGCATTAAACAATTCCAAAAATTTCAAATTCATTTCGCTCTATTACCTGTGATCTATAAACTTTTGTGACCTGTGACTGAGTCTAGGGCGCCGACACCAACATCGCAGCGCGATCACATCGGGCCGCCATCACAAAATCGTTTCTGTGCAGTCCATTCAAGGTATGGGTCCACCAGTATATGGTCACCTTGCCCCATTCGGTAACGATAACAGGATGATGATTGACCTGTTCTGCCATATAACCAAATTTTTTGGTGAGCGCCAGCAGGGTCAGGTAATCATTAAAACGATATTCCCGCATCAACTTTTCTCTGCCGCCTTCTTCTACAACAGTCCAGTCTGGCAGGGCGGTAAGCAGCGCTTCAGCTTCCTGCTTGCTTGCAGTCACCAGATCTTTTCTTCCTGCAATTACTTCTTCATCAGCGAGAAGTGCCATATCTAGGAGTTTCCTTTAAAAATTATTTTAATCAGCGGAGTCTTTCTTCAGCACCGCAGTAGTCAGTCGCGCAATGCAAACCAGCTTTTCTTCACTATCGGTGATTTTTATTTCCCATACATGGGTCTTGCGACCAATATGCAGGGGACGTGCAATACCGGTAACCAGAGGGGGTTTGCCTGCACGTACATGGTTGGCGTTAATATCCAGACCGACAATATAATGTTCATTATCACAACAAAAATTCGATGCAGCACTGCCCAGAGTTTCAGCGAGCACAACCGACGCCCCGCCGTGAATAATACCCATATGTTGCTGTGTTCGTGTATCAACCGGCAAGGTGCCCTGTAAAAAGTCGTCGCCGATATCAGTCACCTGCATACCGATATGTTCACACAGGGTTCCTTTCATCAGATCGTTGATGATTTCCAGGGATATTTGCTTTTTCCAGATTGCCAAAGTTTTCTCGCTATTATCTGTTGTTAAGTAAGGTCAGGATAATTAACAGGCCCGGGGAAAGAAAGCCGATGTTTTGCCCGTTAGATAGTAGACCAGCAGCCCAGCCCATTCTCTTGCATAGGTATTGAGATCATCCAGGCTATCTGCCGGATTAAATGACGGTTGCCACAAGCGCCCAGGGGTAGTTCCGTGATCCACAGGATAGGGAATGACGGGCCAGTTCTGTTTGCAGAAAACACCAACCGCTCTTGGCATATGAGTTGCCGATGTGACCAACAACCAGTTTTCACCGGCCTGGGGTTTCATCAGTGCCTTGCTGTTAATGGCATTCTCATAGGTATTGCGCGAGTCCCTTTCAATTTCCAAACGACTTTTTGCGATACCCATGCTTTCCAGAAAATACAGGGCGACATCTGCTTCTTTATACTCCTGGTCCAGCAGAGTACCGGTTCCGCCGGTAAAAATAAGTTTAGCCCGCGGATAACGCTTGGCCATTTCAATAAAGCCAAAGTAACGGTCTGCGGCTTCGCCAAGTTCAGGTTGATCCCAGATATAGGACGTCAGGGGATCAATGGCACCGCCAAGCAGGATAATGCCATCCATTGTCCTGGGTAGTTCGGGATTGGCAGGAAAGCGTTTTTCCAGGGGTGTCGCCAGCCAGTCGCCAACAGGTAAGAGAGTAATCAGTAGCAACAATAAACCCGCAGCACCCAGCAACAGCCTTGCCACTTTTATCTGGTGTAAAAACAGCAGGATGGTTCCAGCCATAACCATTAGCAATATCAATGTGCCTGGCGATAACAGTGCCCATGCAATTTTGGAAAGGAAAAAAAACAGGCTATTTGCCATTAGCTGATAGTACCCGGTCTGGTATTTGCCAGAAATGAGACAAGAGAAAAATACCCCGGCAAACATACCGGAGCGGCTAGCAAGGATTATCAGCTAAGGAAGGGATTATCTCAAACCGAGTCGTTTGAGAGGCTTAGTGTTTGGCGATTAATGCCCTGACTTCGTCCATGGATTTACCGGTTTGCTCCGCACAAAGATCGAGAAAATCCATGCCATAAGTAGCGGTGAGCATTTTTATATTGGTAATTGTAGCCCCCAGTTTGAGCAGGCGCAGTATATCGAGATCGGTAATGGCATGAATCTGATCAAGAACCAATCCGTATTCCCGACAGTAACCTTCGGGAAAGGCTCGAAATCGGCGTTGATTTTCTTTTTTGATCAGTGAGCTGCAAAGTTGATTCAGCATATCTCTCCCCTGTACCAGGCGATTGAATGAAGAAGGTAACTCCTCAGACGGGTCTTCGGTAATTTTTCTGGCAAATGAAATTGAGATGACATTGTTCATGGCAACTATTGTTGATCGAAACAACAGTTGTCCACAAACCAATTATTTTGGATGCTTGATGTATGTCAAGATAAGCAGGTCATTAGAGACCCCCTGACAATTAATCAGCAATTATTTTGCTGCGTGACAGATCGATTGCAGCTGTTCGTGATCGTTGATATGAATTTCGCGGCCATCGACACTGATCAGCCCTTCTTTTTGCAAACGACTGAAAGTACGACTTACGGTTTCGATAGTCAGTCCGAGGAAATTACCGATATCCATCCTGGACATCGGCAGTCTCAGAGCGTTGGGTGACAGGTTGCGGCGGCCAAAGCGCCTGGACAAACTGAGTAGCAAGGTGGCAACACGGCCTTCTGCATTTTTCTTGCTCAGGGTTAACATCATCTGATGATCAGCTTCAATTTGCTGGCTCATTAGTTGAAAGAAGTGGCGTTGTAAAACCGGGATCTGCAGTGACAGCTCTTCAATTCGTTCAAACGGAATTTCACAAACTGTTGAGGTCTCCATGGCCATCACATTACAACCATGCTTTTCTGTGCCAATGCCGTCAAAGCCCAGAATTTCTCCAGGCAGGTAGAAGCCTGTCACTTGCTCAACACCGTCGTCATCAAGCAGGTATGTTTTTATCGAACCCGAACGCACAGCAAAAATCGAAGTGAAGCCATCCCCGGTCCTGTATATATGTTCTCCGGCCTGGATCGGGCGACTGCGTTTGATAATGTTATCAACCTTGTCGATATCCCTGATGTCCATAGCAATGGGTAAACATAATCCCTTGAGATTGCAGTCAGAACAGGACGACTGGATAAAACCATGGCTACAGGCAATATTATAAGGGTCAGTTGTCATAGGGCTTCCCAAAAATTTGTCCGGCTATTGTACTTGAAAGTCAGGGATTTTAAATAGTGCGCTAACTTATTGTTATTTAATCATTATAGTTGTTTCTGGAAGAATGGCGTAAGCAGATTTTTAAGCGGGAGCAAGGGGGATTTTGTTTCCCGGCGTCTGCTCATCAGGCATAAACTCCGCCAGCACATTATTGAGAAAATTATAGCCTTTGTCGGTGGTGGCCAGATTATCGTTTTTGAGCAGGCCGGCATCACGCAATCGCTGCAGGGAAGCGGCAATGTTACTTATTGGCAGACCGGTACGTTGCTCAAACAGGTTTTCTTCAGTACCTGCACTCAGGCGTAATGCATTCATCATGAATTCAATCGGAAGCTCGGTTGTGGAAATGGTCTCGCTGCCGGCGAGTGTGTTGTCGGCATGTTCCAGGTAACTGGCAGGCTGCCTGATTTTTCGGGTACGAATGATGCGCTGTTCTGCGGGCAGGGTAATTTTTCCATGGGCACCGGCACCGATTCCCAGATAGTCTCCAAAACGCCAGTAATTCAGATTATGGGTAGACTGTTTGTCTGGCCTGCTGAAAGCAGACACTTCGTAGCGTGAAAATCCCTGTCCACATAATAATTCCACACCAGCTTCCTGCATATCACCAAGCAAATCATCTTCGGGTAAAGACGGCGGTTTACTGTAAAACACCGTATTGGGCTCGATGGTAAGCTGATACCAGCTCAGATGCTCAGGTTCCACGGCAAGTGCCGTGTGCAGGTCGGCCAGTGCTTCGTCTATTCCTTGCTGCGGCAGCCCAAACATCAGGTCCAGGTTGAAATTATCAAAGCCCGCACCACGGACATTGGCTGCCGCGGTCAGAGCTTCGACATCATCATGTACGCGCCCAAGTGTGTTGAGATATTTTTTGTCAAAACTCTGAATGCCAAGGGACAGCCGGTTAATACCGGCATGGCGAAAATCACGGAACTTTTCCCTTTCAAAGGTCCCGGGATTGGCTTCCATGGTGATTTCCATGTTTCCTGAAAAATGCAGTTGTTCTGCAATGCCTGCAAGGAGCCTTTCAATACTTTTCGGAGAAAACAGACTGGGTGTGCCACCGCCAATAAAAATAGAAGTCAGTTCCCGATTCTGAACATAGGGCAGGTCGCGCTTCAGGTCAGCAAGCAAACTCGCTACATAGGCCTGTTCGGGTAACCTACCCTGAAATGCATGGGAGTTGAAGTCGCAATAAGGGCATTTTTTCAGGCACCAGGGAATATGAACGTAAAGTGATAAAGGGGGTAGTGAAAGCCTGGTCTGGGTCATGTCGGCAAACAGGCCAGCAGTTGTTGCAGAGCCTGAGAGCGATGGCTGATGGTATTTTTTACTAAAGGATCAAGCTCTGCCGATGCACATTCATGGGAAGGGACGTAAAAAAGTGGATCATATCCAAAGCCATTGCTGCCCACTTCACTGAATAGAATACGGCCTTCCCAGGTACCCTGGCAAATCAGTGGCATGGGATCCTGCGGAAAACGGACCAGCGCAATACAGCATTGGAAGCGGGCGCCTCTGTCAGCTTCGGCAACTTGTTCCAGGTTTTCCAGCAACAGGGCATTGTTGGCAGCATCGTTTTTTTCACGACCTTCATTAAGTCCGGCATAACGTGCGGAATATATGCCGGGCTCGCCATTCAGGGCATCGACTTCAAGGCCGGAATCATCTGCCAGTGCTGCCATACCCGTATGCTTGCTGGCATGACGTGCTTTGATAATGGCATTTTCAACAAAACTCAGTCCATCTTCCACGGCATCTTCCAAATCAAATTCAGATTGGGGGATGAGCTCAATATTTCTGGGCGCCAGGATTTCCTGCAACTCTCTCAGTTTGGCACTGTTGCTGCTGGCCAGGACGATTTTATCCAGAGGGTTCATGTGCTGCCTGTTGCCTGCTTAATTATTGTAGACCCGGGTTTCCCAGGAAATTTCATGGACAGTGCCAGCATTTTCCGGCTCGACCTCAAGGCGAAAGCGTATGATTTCGGCATTGGAATATTCAAACTCACCAATGTAATAAATAGCCTGTTGTTCGCGGATCTCTCTGAAATCAATTTCGCCTACCTGTCCCAACAGATTACGCTTGCCGCCACTAATACTTGCTGGAACCGCCAGGTTCGATCCATCGGACTGGTTTTTCATAACACTGATATTCAGGAAAGCGCGTCGGTCACTGCGTGTGATGCCATACTGACGGGCGATTTCTGCATTCAGAAAGGTGGAGTTAACTGCCTGGTA
>CBFIIQ010000043.1:11750-24435 GCA_965662685.1 Pseudohongiellaceae bacterium
AGCGCGTCGGTCACTGCGTGTGATGCCATACTGACGGGCGATTTCTGCATTCAGAAAGGTGGAGTTAACTGCCTGGTAATACACCGTGTATTCGCCAAAGCTCTCGGACTCTGCCATGGTGTTAGCGGCCGCTAATCCCAGGCACATAACAATCAGAATGAATGCTGGTTTTTTTAAATAAGTCAGCATGGCTTAGCGAGTGAAATGATAGATGGCATTGATGCCGAACAGGTTTGGACTCAGGTTCATCAAAAAACTGCTGCGATGATTAAAATCAACCACGGTACGATGCAGTATGGTGATATTGCGCTCTTCACAAAGAGTATCAAAATCCTTGATCGTACAATGATGGATATTGGGAGTGTCATACCATTCATAGGGCAGCGCACTGGATTGTGGCATATTGCCGCAAGTGAGCAGTTTCAGTCGATGACGCCAGTAGGCAAAGTTCGGAAAAGTAATGATGCATTTTTTACCGATGCGCAGCATCTCTTCCACCAGAATGTCCGGTCGCTCTACAGTCTGTAGAGTTTGTGCAAGCAGGACAGTATCGAAACTGCCGGACCTGAAATTGGCCAGGCTTTTATTCATGTCCTGTTCAATGACATTAACACCGGCCTGCAGGCAAAGGTTAATATTGTCAGGGTCAATTTCCAGTCCGCAGTCGTATATATTTTTCTCTTTTTTGAGATGTGCCAGAAACGAGCCGTCACCGCAGCCCAGATCAAGCACTCGCATATCCGGTTCAATCCACTGCTGAATGATTTTCAGATCAGCGCGCATCGGATTTTGCCTCCGTGCCGGATATTTCCTTGATCACGCATCCCAGGTAGGATTTCAGTGCATCGATATAGCGGGGAATAGGCATAAGGAAGGCATCATGACCCTGGTCGGCTTCGACTTCCAGATAGCTTACCTGTTTTTCTGCTTTCAGCAGGGTATTAACGATCTCGCGCGATCTTTCAGGAGGAAAGCGCCAGTCACTGGTAAAGGAGATCACCATGAATTTACACTGGCTATCAACAAATGCCTTGCTCAGATCAAAATTGTAATCCACGGCAGGATCGAAATAATCCAGGGTTTTGGTAATCAACAGATAGCTATTGGCATCAAAACTGTGTGAGAAAGTTTCGCCTTTGTATTTCAGGTAGCTTTCAACCTGGAAATCCACGTCGTAGCTGAAATTGAGTTTCCCCGAACGCAGGTCGCGACCAAAGTTGCCTTCAATGGCATCCTTGCCGAATTTATCGCGCATGGCATTGTCAGAAAGGTAGGTCACATGCCCAATCATGCGCGCCAGCATCAGGCCGCGTTTGGGGTAGGTGTCGAAATCATAATAGCGGCCGGCATGAAAATCCGGATCATTGGTTATGGACTGGCGCGCAATCTCATTAAAGGCAATGTTTTGCGCCGATAATTTTGGTGCCGCTGCGATAATAATGGCATGATCAAGTCTATCGGGATAAGAGATAGCCCAGCGCATGACCTGCATGCCACCCAGGCTGCCGCCAATGACAGCAGCCCATTTCTGGATACCGAGCCGGTCTGCCAAATGGGCCTGGCTTTTGACCCAGTCACGCACTGTAATAATGGGGAAATCGGGCCCGAAGGGTTTTCCGGTAGCAGGATCTATGGAAGATGGTCCGGTACTGCCTGCGCAACCGCCTAGGTTGTTCATGCTGACGATGAAGAAGTGATTGGTATCAAAGGCTTTACCCGGCCCAATACAGCAATCCCACCAACCGGGTTTTTCTTTTTCATCGTCGGGGTTGTGGTAGCCGGCAGCGTGATGATCGCCACTGAGTGCATGGCAAACAAGTATGGCATTGGATTTATCAGCATTCAGCTCGCCATAGGTTTCCACCATCAGATCATACTGTTGGATCACGCGCCCGCTGCGCAGCTCCAGTGGCTCATCAAAATGATAGCGCTCCGGAGCCACGATACCGACAGAATCTGCAGGAATGAGTTTGGCCATTCGTTAAATATACAAAGTTAAAATATTAAAAAAAAATAAAAGACTAAATACAAAAAGCAGAATTTATCAGTAAAGCTTTTTATCTGTTTATATACCGATCACATACATTGCTGCTTGTGCACTTAGTCGCAGTCCCTGTCTCAAGGTTCCTACCACCATTATTTCTATCACCTGAATGGAAAGGAAAATAAATATAGGTGAAAAATCCAGGCCGCCCATGGGTGGAATGACTTTTCTGAACAGTGACTGCAGAGGCTCCAGCATCTGCTGTACCAGCATGAGTGCGGGATTGCCACTGTGAGGCGCTACCCAGCTGGCAATTATAGAAATTAACAGGCCCCAGAAATAAATTTTCAGAATCAGTGAAAGCATGCCCAGAAATGACCAGCTCAGTAAAGTACCTATACCGGGAATGACAAAGCCGGCGGAAAAAATCATCAGTGTTGTGGCCAAAGTGCTGATTACCAGAGTCAGCAGTAACGAGGCTATATCAAAATTTCTCCAGGACGGAATGACGCGTCGTGCAGGATTCAGAATGGGGCTTGTCATTCTCACCAGTGACTGGGTGACGGGATTATAAAAATCTGCCCGGCTCGCCTGTAAAATAAATCGCAGTAACAATGCCAGTACTATTAACCCGCCCAGGGTGTTTACCAGCAATATGATGACCTGACCTACCGATGATGACATTTATCTTTCCTGACTACTGAGTAATTCTTTTTAGGTACCTGGCTTATCTGTTTCCGATTCAGGTGCCGCGAGTTCGCGGGAACGGCTCGCTGCTTTTTCAAGAGCGCGGCCAACCATAGCATTGAAACCTTCTGATGCAAACTGCTGCAGGGCTGCTTCTGTGGTACCTCCGGGTGAAGTGACGCGACGGCGTAATTCCGAGACATCAACATCACTGGACTGCGCCAGGCGAGCGGCCCCGAGGGCTGTTTGCTGGCACAGCAATTCTGCTGTTCTGGTATCAAGACCAAGGCTGACAGCTGCGTCCTGCATGGCTTCCATAAGCAGGAAAAAATAGGCCGGACCGGAGCCTGACAAGGCGGTCACCGCATCCATATCTGCTTCCTTTTCCAGCCAGCAGACAATGCCTACCGCACGCAACAGATTTTCAGCGGCAGACTTTTGTAATTCAGAACAATGGCTATTGCTGTAAAGCGCGCTGGCACCGGTCTGCACCAGTGCCGGAGTATTCGGCATGCATCTTACAATGGCTTGTTTCGGGTGAGTCCAGTCCTGCAGTGAGTTCATGGCAACACCGGCGGCAATGGAAACCAGCAAACAGTCATTGGCGCACAGGGTAGCCTGTAACGGTTGCAGTACCTCAGCCAGTACCTGAGGCTTGACGGCAAGGATTACTGTGGAGGAGTTACTGATGACGGTTTTGTTGTCGGTGCTGGTATTGACTCCCTTTTCGGCAAGGGCGGCCAATGCCGCGGCATTGGTATCCGAGGCATGGAGGTGCTCGGGTTGCCAGCCATTGGCAAGCAGGCCATCAATCAGCGCGCTTGCCATGTTGCCGGCGCCAATAAAACCGATAGATAAATTTTCTTCAGACATATGGCGATTGTACCTTAAAGCCCTCGTAATGCCTTATTCCTGTGGGAGTTTTATACGGGAAGATTATCAACGTGCTTCACGTGGGCCAAAAATATCGGTACCGATACGAATCATGGTAGCCCCTTCGGCAATAGCTGCTTCAAAATCATTACTCATGCCCATGGAAAGATGCTGACATTGTTCCAGACCGTGGGTAAGCAGGCTGTCCCTGGCTTCACGCAGACGCCTGAAGTTATCCCGTTGGGTGCGTACATCATTGCTGGCGGCCGGAATCGCCATCAAGCCTGATAGCACGAGGTTTGGTAAAGTCTCTACTGCACTGGCCAGTGCTTCAAGCTCATCCACCGTAACACCAGCCTTGCTTTCTTCGTTGCTGATATTTACCTGCAGCATGATGTTGAGCGGGGGCAAGGCTTCGGGGCGTTGATCATTCAGGCGTTGCGCAATTTTTAGTCGATCCACACTGTGCACCCACTGAAATGACTCGGCAATAGCACGGGTTTTATTGGACTGGATCGGGCCAATGAAATGCCAGTGAAGTGGCAGGTCGCCCAGCGCATCGATTTTATCCAGCGCTTCCTGCAGGTAGTTTTCTCCGAAATGGGTCTGGCCAGCCTGAAAGGCGCTTTTAACCTTATCCGCACCATGAGTTTTACTGACGGCGATTAATTGCACAGCCTTTTCCCCTCGTCCATACTTTTCTTCGTAGAGTGAAATCAGGTGGCGAACTTTTTCCAGGTTTTCTGGTATGCTCAATGACATATTTTTTTCCTTCACAAGGTTCCGATTATAGGGGGTATAAAACCAGATGAATATTCAGGAATTATTAAACTTCAGCGTACAGCAGGGCTCATCTGACCTTCATATTACCGCGGGCATGCCACCCCTTATACGCGTTGATGGTGATATTCGTCGTATCAATGTGGATCCTATGGATCACAAGGAAGTTCATGGTCTTATTTATGAAATCATGAACGACAGGCAGCGCAAGGATTATGAAGAGCATCTTGAGTCAGATTTCTCGTTTGAAGTTCCCGGTCTGGCGCGTTTCAGGGTAAATGCCTTTGTTCAGAATCGCGGAGCAGCGGCTGTTTTCCGAACCATTCCTTCCAAGGTGCTTAACATGGAGCAGCTTGGTATGGGCAAAGTGTTTGAGGACATCTCCAATAATCCTCGAGGCCTGATAGCGGTAACCGGACCTACAGGTTCTGGTAAAAGTACCACCATGGCGGCAATGATCGATTACATTAATTCCACCAAGTATGAGCATATCCTGACTATTGAAGATCCGATCGAATTTGTCCATGAAAGCAAGAAGTCGTTGATCAACCAGCGTGAAGTGCATCGTGATACCCATGGCTTTAATGAAGCCTTGCGTTCTGCCTTGCGTGAAGACCCTGATATTATTCTGGTTGGTGAGTTGCGTGACCTGGAAACTATTCGTCTGGCATTGACTGCTGCAGAAACCGGCCACCTTGTATTCGGTACCCTGCATACCACCTCTGCCGCCAAAACCATTGACAGGATCGTGGATGTTTTCCCGGCCGCAGAAAAAAGTATGGTGCGCTCCATGCTGTCGGAATCTTTACAGGCGGTTGTCAGTCAGACGCTGCTGAAAAAAGTCGGCGGTGGTCGAGTGGCTGCCCATGAAATTATGATTGGTACTTCGGCTATTCGAAACCTGATCAGGGAAGACAAGATTGCCCAGATGTATTCTGCAATTCAGACCGGACAGTCGGTGGGCATGCAGACGCTGGACCAGTGCCTGAAACAACTGGTTGCCAAGGGGCTGGTTGATCGTCAGGAAGCAGTTTCCAAAGCCAAAGACGGTAAACAGATCTAGACAATATTATCGACTTTGTCGGCGCCGTTTATGTTCAGGCGGCGCTGATTATTAAACGTCTTATCTTGATCTCTCATTCAAAAAGGATTCGAGAATCAGCTGCGCTGCCAGACTGTCGACTTCCGAGCGTTCATCAAATCTTTTCCCGGCAGCTTCAGCATTCGCTCTGCCAATTTCCCGGGCTTCACGGGTACTCAGGCGTTCATCCATGTTAAAACAGGGCAGCTTGAACCTTGCTTCCAGCTGATTGATGAAGCGATCTGCTTTTTTAGTCATTTCGTTACTGGTGCCATCCATATTCAATGGCATGCCAATGACCAGAGCATCGGGTTTCCACTGGCTGATTACCTGTGCCAGTTCATCCCAATCCGGGATACCCTGTCTGGCCTTTATCAGTGGCAAAGGCGATGCCGTGAGAGTCACCGTCTGGCCCACAGCCAGCCCCATTTTTTGAGTGCCGAAATCAATGCAGAGCAAAGTTGTAATTGTTGAGCTCAGAAACTTCTTCCTGTTTTAGACTATATATAGACTTATTGTGGGGTGAAATAATTGCCCCGGAAAATTAATCATGACCAACATCAGTGGTTAACTGGTCCATGGAAAATCCCAGTGTCGAGGCGGCCATGTCGGGCTTGCTGTCAAATTCCCGGGAAAAAATTATGTCTTTGCTGGCCGGGCAGGTTATCCAGGAGTTTCCGGCAATTTCCTGTTCCAGTTGACCCGGGCTCCAGCCGGCACAGCCCAGGGTAAGCAGGTAATTCTCGGGACCTTCGCCACGGCCAATATCATCCAGTATATCCTTCGAAGTGGTAATACTGATGTCATCGGTGATCTGGTGTGTCGATGTCCATTTTCGACCGGCATCATGCAGGATGAAACCTTTTTCGGTTTCCACCGGACCTCCCGAGAGCACGGGTTCTTCAAGACCTGGTCCATACTGAAAATCTATATCCAGCTGACTGAAAATTTCCTTTAACTGCACATTCAAGGGCAGATTGACCACAATACCCAAAGCGCCTTCTTCCTGACTGTGTTGCCACATGTAAATCAGGGTATGGCCAAAATATGAGCCGTTCAGCTGTGGCATGGCGATTAGAAAGTGATCTGTCAGATTAAGTGTTTCGTCATTCATGGAGGTAGCCAGTTTACGTCGTTATCCTGATTCTAATATTGGGATGGTATCAGTAGTTTCAACCAGCGCAGCAGAATCAGAAACTGCGGAAGGAGTTCGACTGATGAAACTGCCAGGTTCTGATGATATCGAGAATATCGGCTTCCTGTTTCAATTCATCGGGAAAGGCCGCGAACGGGGAGGCCAGGTAGACAATTCGGATGGCAGATTCGTCCAGTATCCGGTGGCCGGAAGAGCTGAGAATACGAACATCAGCTACGCTGCCGTCTGAGCGCAGAGACACCAATAGCCTGAGGTTGCCATAAATACCTTCTGCACTGGCCTCGGCAGGATAATTCAGGTTACCCACAGCCTCGACTTTTTTACGCCAGTTATCCAGATACAGGGCGTCGCGGGATTTCTGGGTAGAGGCGGATGAAATGGTATAGCGGCGTGGGCGCTTCGCATAAGCCTGTCGGCGTATGTCCAGCTGCGCCTGTAAGCTGGCAAGACGATCATCCAGCTGGCTTTCAGTCAGATTTTCCAGCGCTTGCTCTTCACTTTCCTGTTGCGGTTGTGCGCCGGGTTCATCATTGATTTGTTGCTGCGAGTCGGCGTCAGTGGTCAGTACCTGATCGGTAAGTTCTGTTCTTTCGGTGAGTGATTCAAGAAAAGGGCTGACATCCTGAATCAGGTCTTCATTAAAGCGCGATTCCACCGGCGTACTCGGTGCGGCTTTTTCTTCAAGGCTGCCGCTACCCTGTTGATTTTCCTGGGCAAGAAAATCCGCTTCCTCCGGCGCTTCCTCGCTACGGTACTGGGCAAGGGTGACTTCCATGGAGGTGGTGGTGTTTACGTTTTCCAGAATACTGAAGCCGACACCAAGAATCAGTACCACATGCAGGCATATGGAAACAAACATGGTGAAACCGAATCTTTCACCGGAAAGTGCTGTGGCTTCTGTGGAGACGGCAGTATTCATCAATGGTTGTGCAGAGACTTTCCTGAGTCGTTCTTGCTATTTCTGTCAGTGACGCAACTGTTGCAGTTTTTGCTCAATACAGTTCATCAGATCACCGGCAATATCCAGATTGAATATTTCATCCAGCTCCCTGATACAGGTTGGACTGGTGACATTCACTTCTGTCAGATAGTCGCCAATAACATCAAGACCGACAAATAATAGCCCGTTTTCTTTCAGCGTAGGGCCTACCTGGTCACAAATCCAGCGATCTCTGTCGCTTAGATCCACTCCTTTTGCTGTGCCACCTGCGGCAAGATTACCACGTGTTTCATTAGCCGCAGGCAGACGTGCCAGCGCATAACCTACAGATTCACCATCAATCATCAGAATGCGTTTGTCGCCGCTGGTAATTTCCGGGATAAAGGTTTGTGCCATGATCTGCCGTGTGCCGTATTCAGTCAGTGTTTCTATAATGACGCTGATATTGGGATCGCCAGGCTTGATACGAAAAATTCCGGTACCACCCATGCCGTCAAGAGGCTTGAAAATGACATCTTTCTGGGCCTTGTAAAAATCCTGCAGTAATTCCTTTTTTCGGGAAACCAGCACCGGAGTGCAACATTGGGGGAAAAGGGTGGCGCTGACTTTCTCGTTAAAGTCTCTGAGTGCCTGCGGCTTGTTAACCACCAGTACGCCTTCCCGTTCTGCCTGCTCCAGAATATAGGTGCTGTAAATAAACTCACGATTAAATGGCGGATCCTTGCGCATCAGGATCACATCAACCTCAGCCAGTGACTGTCGGCTTTCAGGACCCAGCGAATAGAAATTCTCAGGATTCATTTCAACACTGAGATCCTGCATGATGGCCATGGCCTTGCCATCTTCCAGATATAAACCATCCTGTTCAATGTAAAAAAGTTGCCAGCCTTTTTTTTGTGCTGCATTCAACATAGCCAGGGTAGTATCTTTCTTGAAATTTATGGACCGGATAGGATCCATGACTACGGCAAGTTTTACTGTCATTTACAACTCCGGCGGAATGCGGTCATTGGCTGGCGGGAAAGTTCAGCGATTATAACAAAATGCAGTTTACATGAACCTTGTAATTCCCGGCACTGAAAATGGTAGAAATTATTATTATTCCTTATCCTGATTAATGCGCTTTTTTGGTGCTTTTTTTGCTCCTTTCTTTCTGTCTAACTTTGTTACAATGCCGGCCTTATTAATTGTCTTCATATATGTTGGGATATTCAATTGCGTCTTCTTGGTTTTTACTGGGGTATTGCCGGTGTCATCGCATTCATTTCTTTTGCCGTAGTCAGGCTCAGCCCGCGCATCGCTGAAATGACGGAATATTCCCTAAGCTCGCTGCAATGGCTGGTATTGGCGGTGTTTGTTTTGTGGATGGCCTGGGCTGAAGGCTACAAGGGATTTCACCGCGCTTTCGCGCCGCGGGTCATTGCCAGAGCCAGATATCTGCGAACCAGTACAGAATCCTCACATCCGGTATTGGCATTATTGGCTCCGCTGTTTTGCATGGGCTATATCCATTCCACCCGGAAACGAAAAATCGTATCCATTGCGGTTACTTCAGCCATTGTCGGCCTGGTAATGTTATTACGTATAACACCGCAACCATGGCGCGGGATCATTGATGCTGGTGTGGTGACCGGTCTTAGCCTGGGCATACTCTCAATTGTCTATTTCTGGTTTCAGGTTGAGACTGGAAAATGGGATCATCCAGTGGCGCTGGATCTGCCGGGTTCGGATAAGAAAGAGTAATAGAGCAGTAAAGAAGTGGTGCCAGGCGCAAAAGACTTTATGTGCTTAAAACTGCGCTGAGCTGCGCTTCAGCCACAGCGAAGGAAAAATGCTCATCAATATTATGCTTGCCGGCCTGCGAAAGCCTTTGCCATAACTCATGGTCGCTATAAAGACGCAGAATTTCTCTGGCAACATCTTGCGGTTGCTCTGCGATCAGAATGTCCTTTTCATGTTTCAGGTTCATGCCCTCTGCGGCAATGGGCGAAATCACCATCGGTACGCCAAAAGACATACTTGAATTAATTTTTCCCTTTACTCCGGCGCCATAGCGTAGCGGGGCAATGGAAATTCTGATGTCATTAAACAGCGGCTCGATGTCAGCCACAAAACCGGTAACGATGACATCATCACTGGCTCTGGCTTTTATGCTGGCGGGAACATGACCGCCTACGATAAGCAGCTTGATATCGGGATTTTGTGCCTGTACCAGGGGGAATACCTGATCCAGAAAAAACTGCATGGCGTCGCTGTTGGGGGGGTGTTCAAAGTTACCTATAAACAGCATGTGTTGCCTTTCTGCAAATGACTTGCCGGTGGTAAAGGTCTGGTGAATATTGGAAAGAAGGCTGACATTGACCTCAGGGGCCTCCTGTTTGAAGAGTTCCAGTTCTACCGGGCTGACGACCAGCGTGGTATCGGCCTTGCGTGCAATAGTGAGCTCCTGAACCTTGCGCATGGCAGCCGACTCTGCCATGTTTTTATCGCCGTTTAATTGAGCCTCACGCTGTTCACGTAAAAAATGGAGATCCACCGTATCAAAAATGACCCTGGCTTGTGGGCAGCTTCTTTTTACTTCATCAATATACTTTTCCGCATAATCGGCTCTGCTCAGAATGACCGTTTCAAATTGCTGACCAAATTCCTGCAGGTATTGCTCGACCGAGTGAATATAAGGCACGTACTGACATTCAATACCCAGAGCCTGCAGTTGCGGTGTGTATTTTTCATGGTAATGCATATTGGCAGGTAGAAAAGTCACCTTGTAGCCCATAGTCTGAAGAATTTTCAGAATATTAAACATGCGTAGCGAGCCGGAGTCGTGATCAGGCATTAGTACCCGGGCATCAATAACCAGAATATATTTTTCTACATGACGCTCTTTTTCCCGTTGCGGCTGTCTGCCATTGGGACGGTGATGTTTGAGTGTCTCCTGCCAGCGTTTGAAAAACTTCTCATGGTTAAGCTGCTGGTATTGTTTGATGCCACTGCCAGTGTCGGTTCCGGAGGTGATTCCCTCAAAGTGAATGATGCTGGCATTGGCTTGGTAATACACTTTTTTACCGGCTGCGCGCACCCTGAAGGCAAGGTCCGTATCTTCATAGTAGGCAGGGGCATAACGCGTATCAAATTTCCCCAGTGCCATGAATTCATCAAGGGCAATCATCAGGCACGCCCCGGAACAGTAATCCACCTGTCGGCAGTAACTGTAATGGGGATGATTTGGATCTTCGCCGCGACCAAAGTTCCACGCTGAGCCATCACGCCAGACGATACCACCAGCTTCCTGCAGTGTGCCGTCGGCAAAAACCAGTCTTGCGCCAACCAGTCCGGCATCAGGAAAATCTGTAAAGGTCTGCAGCAGTGCCGTGAGCCAGTGCTTTCTCACTTCAGTATCATTATTCAGTAGCACCAGAAACTCACCCCTGGCAGCATCAGCGCCATTATTACAGGAGTGAATGAAACCCTGGTTTTCTTCATTTCTGATAACACTTATACCACTGATCCCGGCAAGCATCTGTGTGGTCTTGTCGGATGAGCAGTCATCAACCGCTATCACTTCAAAAGGAATGTCTTCGGCATATTCAAGAATGCTCTTCAAACAATGAAAAGTGTAGTGGTACTGGTTGTACACGGGAATTACGATGCTGACCTTTGGTTGTGCAAAGGTAGGAAAATCCAGAGGCGTAAATTTTTTTGAAATCCTTGTTTGCGCTTTTATTTCTTTAGCTCTGCTGAGTTTCGCAGCAATAATGTCTTTTAGTCTGACAGCGATTCCGCCTATGCCATCGGTATGTAAAAAATAGCGCAATCTGGTCAGCGCTCTTAACGGGCGTGTCAGTCGCCAACTTTTACTGTGATAAATGATCTGAAGTTCATTCTGCAAGGCATGGTTATAATTTTTCAGTGCTATTGCTTCATGCCTGGTTTCGTGTAGATCTTCTTCAAGATTATTCAGTTTGGCCTGATGCTCTTTTTCAATCTTATCCTGTCTTTCCCGCGATAAATCAATATAGGATTGTTTTTCCTTGATATTGGCGTCCAGGTTTTCAACTGTTTTTTCAAAAACAGCAAGACGTGGAGATCCACGACTTCGGTTTATCAGCGTCAGCAGTCTGTGCTCAGGCCAGCGCTCAAGCCATTTTTTATAAATCGCCAGACGAAAAGCATCGATATTATCTTCAGTATTTTTCTTGGCGCCAAAACCACTTCTGCTCGTAACCCGATAGGTAGCTGTGCACTGATTGCTAAACAGAAATTCATGCTGTTGTGCTATCTGAAGCCAAAAGTCCCAATCTTCAAAACGATCAAAGTCAGGGTCGAAGTGATAGCCTTCAAGCAGCAAGCTACGTTCAAAAAGAACCGCATGGATAGGAATAAAATTTTCAATCATTAGTCGCACGGCATCAAAAGCGTGAGCAAAAGACGGCGTTGCTTCGATTTCGCCATCAGTCACCACCCTCACTGCGCTATAGGCAAGTCTGTAATTGTTCTCTTTAGTCAGAGCAGCAACAAGCGTGGCAACATGAGTGGTATCTATAGAGTCGTCATCATCCAGAAACAGGCAGTAGTCACCAGTAGCCTGTTCCAGAGCCAGGTTGGCGGCATGGGATCTGCCATGTTCCCCGTTGTTATTAATCCAGCGAATTGTTGCTGAGCCCGGCTCAATAAATTCGGCAGAGAAATCTTCGCCGCCATCGTTAACGATCACTATTTCAACAGGGGCATACGACTGCGCCAGGACTGAGGCTACGGCTTCTTTTAAAAGTGTTTTTCTGTCTTTGGTGCGGATCAAGACAGAAACAAGAGGGGTGGTATTCATGGTTGGAACCAGAGTCAGGCGATGGCACTAGGGCGCCAGACGTGTGATATGCACCGATAGTATTTCGCCAATGAAGTCGAGGAACAAAGTATCAAGGCTGGAATTGAAATGATTGTGCTTGTCACTGCCTATCACCAGCATTGGAGTGCCGTATTGATCAGTGTTACTAATACTGTTGCCGGGATGAACAGGAATGATGGCAGCAGATAAAATTTCTTTCTTACTGTCAGGAAATAGCAGCCGCGCCTGTTCAGGAGAAAGTTCGCAGCAGAAGGTGCGTTTTTTCTCGAAAAGTTTGCCGAGTGTTTCCCTGGTTGGTGCTGCTGCCAGAATATGAATACCTGTTTCCAGAGCATCAC
>CBFIIQ010000043.1:24445-24584 GCA_965662685.1 Pseudohongiellaceae bacterium
CAGCAGGTTGCTGGCATCAGCTGAAAATTCAGTTTTCAGTGTGTCAGCGACAGTCTTTGATAAATTCCTGAGGCTATCAGTTTTCAGTAGTTCCAGGATGACTATACGGGTTTTCTCAAACAGGGCATCATTTTCTTCG
>CBFIIQ010000044.1:0-24388 GCA_965662685.1 Pseudohongiellaceae bacterium
GACTTGAGACTTGAGACTTGAGACTTGAGACTTGAGACTTGAGACTTGAGACTTGAGACTTGAGACTTGAGACTTGCAACTATATCTATAAACTTAACTTGAGAATTTTCCCTGGAAAAAACAATGACCGAACAACGCCCCCCATTACCCCCATTCACTGAAGCCACGGCGATACAAAAAGTTCAGGCGGCAGAAGACGGCTGGAATAATCGTAATCCTGAGAAAGTGTCCATGGCCTACACCGCGGACACTCAGTGGCGCAACCGCGCCGAGTTCCTCAATGGCCGCGAAGAAATTGTGAATTTTCTCACGCGCAAATGGGAAAAGGAAAAAGACTATCGATTGATCAAGGAACTATGGGCATTTACGGATAATCGAATAGCCGTGCGCTTTGCCTATGAGTGGCATGATGAGAGTGGGCAGTGGTATCGCTCTTATGGCAACGAGAATTGGGAATTCGATGAAAACGGACTGATGAAAGTCCGGCGTGCGTCTATTAATGATTTGGCGATTGCAGCATCAGACAGGTTGTTTCACTGGGAATCAGGCCCACGACCCGAAGGCCATCCCGGTTTATCGGGGCTTGGGCTATAGAGATTCGGAGGCTAAACAGCATTTGTTTCTTATACTTTTCTGATGCTGGTTAAAACGGTTAATTGGCCCAGGAACGATCTGTCACCCGATCAATAAAATCTTCCTCATTACTCTCCCGGTGTGACCACTTGTACTTTATGTGCTGCAGAAATTTTGTATGCCAGGAGACAGCAACTTCCTTGCGTTCTTTCCAGTACAAAATAAATTCAGGGATATGTTCGCGGGCAAAGGTCTCATCAATATTAGCCATGGCCAGCACTTCATACACTTCATCACTGGGCTGATAATTATCGGGAATAATTTTCGGCGTCGCATCGTGTTCCAGCGCGGCTTCATATTTTGCCCATTGCCTGCGCACATGCGCGATAAACTTGGTATTCCAGGTACTGGTTTTTAATCCGGTTTCGCGCCAGTAGAGCACAAACTCGGGGACTGCATCTTCAATAAATGAATGACTGATGCCGGCATGCTCAAGAATACTGAAAGCATCATCGCTGGGCTGCCAGTCTGCTGACATATTGGCTTCCAGTTCTTTCAGGCCATGGTGGCTGCGACTGTGTTCCCATTCCCGCAGGATGTATTTATAAAAAGTATTGTGCCAGGAGTACTGAGCCTTGCGTCTTTCCTGCTGGCTGATGACAAACAGTCTGACATGCTCATCTATGAAATCTCTGGGAATATTGCGTCTGCGGCAAAGCTGGTAAAGGTCTTCACTGGGCTGCCAGTGATCGGGAATCTGTGATGCCTTGCCGCTGCTCGGCGTCTGATGGTAAGGGTTTGCCGGTGGCGCTTTTGATGGGACAGTTCTCGCCGTTGTAGCATTTGCCGGTGAATGTTGTGCAGCAGTTGCAGCCGTGGAATTTTCAGCTGCTTCGGTCTTTCTGCTCAGACCGGTTTCATTAATCGCAATCTTGAAATAGCCTTTCTGGCTGTCACCGCCATCTACCTGCACCAGTCCTTTTTCCAGCAGGCTTTGCTGGATACGCATGATGTCGGCAATATTCCAGAACGGCATGGCATCGGAAAGCGTTTCCAGATTGACTTCGAGCCAGCGCAGGTTGTCGCGCATGGACACCGGCAAGCGCAGTTTCATTTCGCTTAGTACATGCAGCATAACGGCTTCTTCAAGACCAATGGTGGCAGCCAGAGTCGGTGAGATCAGTAAAGGGCGTTCTGGAATCAGTGAAGAACTCATTTACAGGGCCTCAATTGCTTCACTGAGTTTGCTGACTGCGATGACTTTCATACCCGGGATCGGTTTTTTCGGGGCATTGGCCTTGGGCACAATAGCGCGGGTAAAGCCATGTTTGGCGGCTTCCTGCAGTCGCTCCTGACCGCTGGGTACCGGACGAATTTCACCGGCAAGGCCTACTTCGCCAAACACCACCAGTTCCCGGGGCAGGGCGGTGTCCTTGAAACTGGAAACAATAGCGAGAATCAGAGCCAGGTCGGCACTGGTTTCTGCGACCTTGACACCGCCCACCACATTTACAAACACATCCTGATCGGCCATGAATAAACCGCCATGACGATGCAGTACTGCCAGCAACATGGCGACACGATTTTGATCAAGCCCCACTGCAATCCGACGCGGATTACCGTACTGGCTGGCATCTACCAACGCCTGAATTTCAACCAGCAGCGGGCGCGTGCCTTCCCACAACACTACAACAAGGCTGCCCGGTGACACTTCTTCTGTACGTGCGAGGAAAATGGCGGAAGGGTTTTTAACTTCTTTCAGGCCGGTTTCGGTCATGGCAAACACGCCCAGTTCGTTGACCGCGCCAAAACGGTTTTTCTGACCTCTCAAGGTACGGAAGCGACTATCGTCGTTGCCTTCCAGCATCATGAAACAGTCGATCATATGTTCGAGTACCTTTGGACCGGCCAGATTTCCGTCCTTGGTGACATGGCCCACCAGGAAGAGGGCAGTACCGGTTTGCTTGGCATACTGAATCAGGTAAGCGGCACACTCGCGAACCTGGCTGACGCTGCCGGGCGCCGATGCAACATCAGCGGAATGCATTACCTGGATGGAATCAATGACGATAATTTTTGGCTGACATTCTTCTGCGACGCGAGTGATTTCCTCGATATTGGTTTCTGTCAGCATTTTCAGTTTGTCCGTGGGCAGGCCCAGACGTTTGGCACGCATGCCCACCTGCTGCAGGCTTTCCTCCCCGGTCACATAGAGAGCATCCACTGCCTGTGACATCTGGCACATGATTTGTAACAGCAGGGTACTTTTACCGGCACCGGGATTACCGCCCATCAAAACCGCAGAACCGGGTACCAGTCCTCCGCCCAGCACACGATCAAACTCAGCTACGGTAGTAGTAAAGCGGGGCTGTTCTTCCAGGTTAATTTTGTCGAGTGTCTGGACGCTGGCGGATGATCCGCCGGCATCACCGCTAATGCCTTTGCGCTTGAAGTTTTTTGGCGCTGAAGGGGTGCTGGCCGGACCCAGCAAAATACGTGTCAGCGTATTCCACTCCTGGCAGGCAAGACACTGTCCCTGCCACTTGGTATATTCGGCGCCGCAATCATTGCAGACGTAGGCTGTTTTTTGTTTGGCCATAGTTATGTATTAGTTATCTATTTGTTATTAAGGCGTTTTGAGAACGCTACGGCGGATGACGGGCTTTGCCCTGATGCCGCCCTACATGCATTGCCGAAAATTCTGAGCTGAATGACGCTCAATAATAATCCCGTAGGTCGGATAAGGCCGGCAAGGCCGTCATCCGACATTGCCGCAAATCATTTATATATATTTAAAATCCACACGCCTTGCCACACTGCAGGTTAAATTATAGGAAAGGATGCCGGTCTTCGCTGCCACTTCATCCAGGGATAGTTCTTTTCCCCAAAGAGTAGCCAGGTCTCCTACTTTTGCTTCCGGGATCCCGCTCAGATCAACGCCAATCATGTCCATGGAAACGCGGCCTACTGTGCCGGTTTTTTTGCCCGCGATCATGACCGGGGTGCCATTGGGGGCATTGCTGGGATAACCATCAGCATAGCCAATACTGACAATGCCTATTGTCATATCACGCGGGCAGATAAACCGGGAGCAATAGCCCACGTTATCGCCTTGTTTCAAATCCTTGATTGCAATAATTCTTGCCTGCAGGGTCATGACGGCCTGCAGGTCAAACCGTTCCCGGCGCAAATTCTCTTCACTGAAATTAAACGGGGAACTGCCATATAACATAATGCCGGGACGGGCCCAGTCACAGTCTACTGGCAAGTGGGAAAGAATGCCTGAGGAACTGGGTATGCTACTGATGCAGTGACCTTCTTGAAGTAGTTGTGCTTGCTGTTGTCGAAACGCGTCTATTTGCTGCGTATTAAGGGCCGACTCCGGTATGCTGGAGTTAGCCAGATGCGTCATCATTACTACCGAGGCAACATATGATTTACTCTGTAAGGCGCGGTAAGTCGCAACATAATCCTGCGGGCTTATACCTAGTCGGCCCATGCCCGAATCCATTTTCAGCCACAGCGTCAGTGGCGCTTTCAGGGAAAGCCGGCTAAGGGTGTCATCAATGTAGGCCAGCTGACTGGCTGAATGCACCACCAATTGAAAATTGTGTTCGGCTACCAGAGTTAGATCATCCTCATGGATCAATCCCTGCAAGACCAGAATCGGCTTGTCGGCGCGAGCATTTTTTAATGTCAGGGCTTCGCGGACATCGGTAACTCCAAACAGGTCGGCATCATCAAGGGCAACCGCAGCCTGCTCCAGGCCGTGACCATAGGCATTGGCCTTGATAACAGCGGCAACATTGCTGGCGTGTTTTTGACTGCTATGACTGCGGGCTATGGAGAAATTGTGTTGCAGTGCTTTGAGGTCAATGCTGGCCTGAACCCGGTTCAACACGCTTAATCATCCTCATCAAACGGTGAGTCATCAAACGCATCATAGGGAATATTGGTGGGAGGTTTGGGTGCGCTTGAGGGTGCCATGGCAGCCTGGCCATAAGTTCCCGAAGGCGCGGATCCGGAATAATTACCGGCGCCGGCACCATGACCGAAATCGTCATTCATCGGCATATAATTTTCAAAGCGGGTGTACTTGCCAATAAAGCTTAGCAGTTTAGTGCCGATAGGCCCGTTACGTTGTTTGCCGATAATGATTTCAGCGACGCCTTTGTGTTCGGAGTCTTCGTTATACACTTCATCACGATAGACAAACATAATGACATCGGCATCCTGCTCGATTGCACCTGATTCACGCAGGTCTGACATCACCGGGCGTTTGTTCGGACGCTGCTCCAGCGAGCGGTTAAGCTGCGACAGGGCAACCACCGGGCAGTCAAATTCTCGCGCCATGGTTTTCAGGGAGCGGGAGATCTCGGAGATTTCACCAGTACGACTTTCAGAAGTACCTTTTATCTGCATCAATTGCAGGTAATCCACCATGATCATGCCCAGATGGCCATGTTCGCGCCAGATGCGACGGGCACGGGAACGCATTTCCATTGGGCTGAGCCCGGCAGTGTCATCAATAAACAGGGGTTTGTTTTTTATTTTATGCACGGCACTGGTAAGTTTGTCCCAGTCACCTTCTTCCAGCTGTCCATTGCGCATATGGGTCTGATCGATCCTGCCAATGGAGGACAACATACGCATGATCAGGCTTTCCGCCGGCATTTCCAGACTGAATACCACGATCGGACTATCGGTATTCAGGATCGCACTTTCCACCATGTTCATGGCAAAACTGGTTTTACCCATGGAGGGACGACCTGCCACGATCACCAGGTCAGATTTCTGCATCCCGGAGGTCATTTCATCCAGCGCCTTGAACCCCGTGGTCATGCCAGTAATGCTGCCCTTGGCTTCAAACAGCTTGTCAATTCGCTCCAGAGCGGAATCCACGATCGGACCGACAATCTGAGGGCCACCGTCGCGGGGGCGTTCGTCAGCAATCTTGAATACCTGTTTTTCTGCCAGATCCAGCAACTCGGTACTGTCGCGTCCATCCGGATTGAAGGAATTTTCCGAGATTGCATTGGCGGCACTGATCAGTTTACGCAGAATGGCGCGTTCACGAATGATATTGGCATAGGCCAGGATATTGGCGGTACTGGGAGAGTTTTCCACCAGTTCGCCGAGGTAATCGATACCGCCTACCTTGTCCAGATTGTTGGCATTATCCAGAGCTTCTGACAGGGTCACAAGGTCTACCGGATTACCTTCTGCAGCCTGATGCTGCATGGCCTGGAAGATCAGATAGTGTTCCTTGCGGTAAAAATCCTCGGCAATAATAATTTCAGATAAATCATGCCAGGCAGAATTATCCAGCATGAGAGCACCAAGCACCGACTGTTCGGCATCGATGGAATGCGGTGGTAACTTCAGGCTGGTTGCACGAGGCGCGCCCGCGTCAGCTCTTTTGTTATCGATGAAAGGTGATTCTGCCATGCCGGTGTCTGGAAAAAGTCCTGATTATTGAAATCTGCTGTTTATAGAAAAGCTGATAAAAAATTACAGAGTTTGTAAAAAAATTTTTAAAAAATGCTAAAAATGTCTCTAAAACAGGGCCCGGCAAATGACCAGCCGGGTCGACAATATTAACCTATCGAACAGGCCTGAACATCATTTTTCAACTCGATTAGTTTGATATTTTCACTGAAAAAAACGCATTAATCTTATCTACAACTTACCCACAATCCATACACACCCTATACATGAACTGTCCAGATAATATATTTTGCGATTCTTGCCCGGGCCCGGGAAAAATGCGCTGAATTTCGATCAGGAGTTTTGTTAAGAGTGGAAGGCTTACAGAGTCGATCAATTCCGTTATGGCTTGCAGGGTTTGTTCTCAAGTCTGGCTCGGTACTTTTTAACGTTAATATTGAACTTTGGAATGGTACAAGAGTAAAGTTAGTGGTCAATCTTGAAAGTCATGGGAAAGTGCGATCAATATTTCTATAGGTGACTTATTGTTTTCTGTAATGTCTTGTTTTATATGAGTTTAAAATACGTTAACTGGAATGTTAATTTTTATTACAAAGGCTTTTTTTAACGTTAATAAATTACTTGAATTAATTGCTGAATGCGTGAAAATGCCAGCCACCAAGACAAAGCCTGTTTTTTAAAGCAACTATAAATAATTATGAGCAAAATCGATAAAGACGAACTGCTGGCGCTGACAGATCGCATCATTAATAGCGGTGTATTAGGTCGTTCGAAAAAATACGGTGCTATTCTAGGCTATCTGGTGGATTGCTCAATTGCCGGAAAGTCCCCCAAGGAAGCTGCCATTGCTGTGGATGTGTTGGGCAAGGAAGCTGACTTTGATGTGTCCAGGGATTCCATCGTTCGCGTTCATATTTATCATTTGCGCAACAAGCTGGAGCTGTATTACTCGGACCTGGGGCAAAAAGAGAAATACCGGCTCGATATTCCAAAAGGCCAGTACATGATCACGGCCAGCCTTAACGACAAGAAAGCTGAGCCAGATCTGAGCGTTACCGGAAAGGTTCTCAATCGACAATCTTTTACGCCCTGGTTGGCAGTACTGGTTATTGCACTGCTGTTATTGAATTTGCTGCCCTCCGAGGATGAGCAGCCCGGAAGCCGATCAATATCTGCCCCTGTACTGGCCATACATCCCTGGCAAGCCTTTCTCGATGATGATTTACCGATCCTCCTGGTAATTGGCGATTACTATATTTTTGGCGAGACCGACGCGTCGGGTAATGTGATGCGCATGGTGCGCGAATTTAATATTAACTCGCGCGATGATCTGGCGCGATTGCAGGCTGAGGAACCCGGTAAGGCCGGCAACTATTACAACCTTGATCTGAGCTATATCCCAATCAGCATTGCCAATGCTATGTCCCGAATCATGCCCATGTTGCATGAAAAGGCGGGAAATCTCAGGGTAAAAATGATCTCCGACCTGGAAACCGCTGACCTGGCCAGTAGTCATATCATTTACCTGGGTTACCTCAGTGGAATAGATTCCCTGTTTGATCTGGTGTTTGCCGATTCGGGACTTTCTATTGGGGCTACCTACGATGAGCTGATTAATCTGGAAACCAATGATTACTATATTGGTAGTTCCGGCTTATCCGGTGATGACAGTTTTCAGGACTATGCCATGGTGTCCACATTCCCGGCTCCCAATGGCAACCATTTTCTGATGGTGGCAGGGATGCGCGATGAAGGCCTTATCAATGCCTCCCAGCAGATGACAGATGAAGCTGTATTGATCTCGCTGGAGCAAACTCTGGGAGAAGAAAAATCAGACAGTTTTGAGGTCCTGTTTGAGGTTTTTGGTTTTGACAAGACCAATTTTGGCGGCGAACTGATTTATTCCCATGCGCTGGATACCCAGATTATCTGGGAAACACGATTGATCAATCAGTGACAAGCTGCAAGTTGCAAGTCACAAGTTGCAACTCACAAGTTGCAAGTTACAAGTTGCAAGTTACAAGTTGCGACTCCCAAGTTGCAAGTTACAAGAATGTAGCATGCAGGTCGGCTAAGGCCTCTGGCCGCCATCCGACCTACGCGGTTGTTGATTAGTGGCAGGATCGATTTCTGTGCTCTCAAATTCCAGGCAAAAAAAACCCGGATCTTTTGAATCCGGGTTCTTGCGTTAATCCAGTTATGCCGGACTACTAACAATTTTTTCCAATCTTTATTACTAAAACTGGTCCAGTGCTTTTCAGTCAGCTTCTGGTGAATCAGGCACGTCTTCCGAGTCTTCTTCATCGACTTCGATGACGCTGTCCGGAGAAGAGCCAATGGCGACGATTGCCAGTTTGATTTCAGTGCTCACTTCAGGGCTCAGCATAATGGTGACATCATACTGACCTACCTGCTGCAGGGCGCCTTCTGGTAATTCGACTTCGCTCTTGTCGATTTCAAAGCCAGCGGCAGTCGCTACTTCCGCGATTTCACGGGTGCCTACAGAGCCATAAAGTTTACCTTCATCACTGGCATTCACTTCGATAGTGACCGAGACACCGGCAAGTTGCGCAGCCCGTTTTTCTTCACCTTTCATTTTTTCGGCGGCAGCTTTCATCAGTTCTTCCCTGCGCACTTCAAATTCAGCAATATTTGCCTTGGTGGCACGAATTGCCTTTGAAAAAGGAAACAAATAATTGCGGGCATAGCCAGCCTTGACAGTCACATGGTCGCCCACATCACCGATTTTGCCCATCTTTTCTAATAAAATGACTTCCATCTTATACCTCGTTATACCTGTTCAATTCTTTTTGAAAAATGCCGTTAAAAAATATAGTGTTGATACCTGCCTGTTACGTTTTATGCGCCGGGCTTGCCGGATTTGTCCAAGCGTTTTCGCAAGTCCAGTACGCTGTCTGCCAGCCCCAGCATGATTATTGCCGGCGCCATCATTAATAGCGTCAGGTAAACCATCACCAGCCAGACAACACCACCACCTTTTTTAGCCACGGTGTAATGGGCTATTGCCAGTCCCGCAATCATTGGCCCGATGCTAAGCAGCGGAAGCCAGAGATTGAACGGCGGGATATCCAGCAATGCTGCCAGGATCAGTCCCAGCAGTACTACCATTACCCTTGGATCAAAGCGCAGGTTGTGTAACTCCTGCCTTAACCCGCCCGGGTTGTACAAGGCTGCCTGGCACCATCTTGCTATCATCAAACAAACGATAACCATAATGGCGTGGTAGGCACCGTAAAAACTCATTAGCAGATCAACTATCTGCTTCGCTGTGTACTCTGTCTGGCCACTCTGGTTCAACTGCTCTTGCAAACCATCGCTTACCAGGGTTTCCAACAGTGCCAGGTATTCCGGCTGAAAAACCAGACTTAGCTGGGTAAGCAAACCAACTCCCAGGGCTGCTAAAATGGACAGCTGCCAGGCCCCGGTCTTTCTGAGTACTGCTGCCAGAACAAATGTCCCCAGCATCAGGAACATGGGAGAGCTGTCTCCCATGGCCCACAACGTGCCTGCCGGTAACATTGACCATAGCAGGACAATTAATCCTTCATTGTGACCCTTGCGTAACGTTACCAGGGCAACAATCGCTGCACTGAAAAAGTACAGCAAGGGAAAGAAGCCGCATAACAGAACAATGATGATAGCCTGACGGCGACCAAGCATTACATATTCTGCTAACCCGCGCATGAACTCTCCCCGGGTTTCAGGTCCAAATGGACCCTTTCCTCTTTATGCTTCGTGTGAATCTGTGTACGGAATCAGAGCCAGATAGCGTGCACGCTTGATAGCGGTCGCAAGTTGACGCTGGTATCTCGCCTTGGTGCCGGTAATTCGGCTTGGGACAATCTTGCCGGTTTCTGAAATATTGGCTTTCAGGGTATCCAGATCCTTGTAATCAATATGGTCAATGCCTTCTGCGGTGAATCTGCAGTATTTACGGCGTCTGAAAAATCTTGCCATGAGTGTTCTCCGTTATTCTTGCTTAGGATGCTTTGTCTTCAGCTTCTTCGTCAGAAGCTTCAGTCTCTGCTGGTTCTGCTGTTTCTTCGGTAGCAGCGTCTGCGTTGTCGTCAGCAGAATCTTCTACAGTGTTGTCAGCATCCTCATCGTTATCATCAGCGTTGTTATCTGACTCGGCTTGGCGAGCGTTGTAACGTGACTCTTCTTCCTGCATACGAGCAGTTGCGCGAGCCTTACGTTCACGGCTCTCGTTTTCCTGCTTCATGATTTCGCTCATTTCAGAGACAGCTTCCTTGCGCTTGATAACCATATTGCGCAGGACTGCATCGTTGTAGCGGAACAGAGTAGTGATTTCGTCAAGAGCTTCCTGAGCACATTCAATATTCATCAGAATATAGTGGGCTTTGTGGATTTTGTTGATCGGGTAAGCCAGCTGACGGCGACCCCAGTCTTCCAGACGATGGACAGTGCCACCGGCATCGGTGACAATTTTTGAATAGCGTTCGGTCATCCCGCCGACCTGGTCGGATTGGTCGGGATGCACCATAAATACGATTTCGTAGTGGCGCATTAATTGCTCCCCATGGGTTAGGCAGTCTTCCGCAGCGTGCATTGAGGCACTTTAATCCCTGTGATACAGGGCACTCCGGTAAGACAAGGAGTTAAGTTCTAATCCGGAAAACAATTGTTCCGGTACATAA
Source organism: Pseudohongiellaceae bacterium (assembly GCA_965662685.1). Classification (GTDB taxonomy): domain Bacteria; phylum Pseudomonadota; class Gammaproteobacteria; order Pseudomonadales; family Pseudohongiellaceae; genus Eutrophocola. The sequence continues at coordinate 10,701 of CBFIIQ010000044.1, forward strand.
AAGAGCGCGCATTCTATTGGTTTTGCAGGGCTTATGCAACAAGGGAGTGGAGGAGCTCCGCCTAGTGCCGTTGCCTGACTGCCTCAAACAGACAAATGCCGGTGGAAACCGACACATTCAGGCTGCTTACTTCCCCTGCCATGGGGATGGCAACCAGCACATCGCAGTGTTCACGGGTCAGGCGTCGCAGACCACTACCCTCGGAACCCAGCACCAGGGCAATGGGTCCTTTCAGGTCAGCTTCATAGATGGACTGTTCGGCTTCGCCAGCGGCACCAAATACCCAGACACCGCGCTTTTGCAGGGCCTGCAGGGTGCGTGCCAGGTTGGTAACGCTGAAAAATGGCACTATTTCGGCTGCACCGCAGGCTACTTTGCGCACAGTGGGGGTGAGTTGGGCGGATTTGTCTTTTGGCACAATGACGGCATTCACGCCAGCGGCTTCCGCCGAGCGCAGACAGGCACCAAGGTTATGGGGATCGGTGACGCCATCAAGAATAAGCAGGAATGGAGGCTGCTCCAGTTTATCCAGCAGCCCGTCCAGTTCCTGTTCATGACGCTCAAGATTAAGTGGGCGACACAGGGCCAATACGCCCTGGTGGACCTGGTTACACTTTTCATCGAGCACGGCCCTGGAGCAGACTTCCATGGCAATCCCTGAATGCTCGGCACGCTCAAGAATTTCCTGCAAACGCTTGTCTTTCTTATCCTTGCGGTCGGCCTGAAGATAAAGCTGTGCAACCGATTCGGGATTATGGGATAACAGGCTGGTTACAGCGTGAATGCCATAAACCATTTCCATTTTGCTCATCAGGGTAAACCGTCTCTATTTCTTTTTTCGTTGTCGGCGGGGTTTTTTCGCGGAACTGCCCTTGCTGGCAGTGCTGGCTCTACTCTTGTTACTACTATTATCCCCACCCGCTTTTTTTTTCTTTGCTCCATGGGGCTTGCCTGGGCTGCGCTTCTTCCCCGAGGCCGGATGTTTGCCTGGGGCCCGTTCGCGTTGAGGAACGGTGGCTGAACTGCGATTTCGTTGCAGTACGTTCAGCAAATGCAGGTCAATCTTGTGCTCATCCATATCGACCCGCGATACCTGGACCTGCACGCGATCTCCCATATGGAAACTTTCGCCGGTGCGTTCGCCAGTAAGGGTGTGAGCCACTGAGTCAAAATGGTAATAGTCGTTTCGCAGGGCGGTCACATGAACCAGGCCTTCAATATGAATATTATCCAGTTCCACGAAAATACCGAAGTTGATCACGGATACGATAGTGCCTTCAAAGGTATCGCCAATATGCTGCTGAATGTATTCACACTTGAGCCAGTCGATTACATCATAACTGGCAGAATCAGCACGGCGTTCACATACGGATAACTCGCCGCCCAGCGCCTCCAGGTCCTTGGTTGTATAAGGATAGATGATGTTTTTATCGATGACTTTGGCGCCGTCAGCTTTGTGCAGATGGGCAGTAATCCTGCCGTCTGCAGAATTGCGAATCAGGTGACGAATACCACGATGCACCAGCAGGTCAGGAAAGCGTCGAATTGGCGAGGTGAAATGAGTATAGGCATCAAAGCCCAGACCAAAATGACCGACGTTTTCCGGTGCATAGTTGGCCTGCATCAGGGAGCGAATCACCATGGTTTGCAGCAGCAGCCGGTCGGGGCGTTCACCAATGCGCTGCAGGATGGTCTGGTAATCCGTCGTTGAGGGATTTTCCTTGCGCGCCAGGCCAATGCCGATGCCGCGCAAAAAGTCATACAGGTTCTCGACCCGGTCCGGGTTGGGGCCGGGATGGATACGATAGAGCGCAGGCAGTTTGGCTTCCAGGAGCAGTTTGGCAGCGCAGACATTGGCGCACAGCATGCATTCCTCGATCAGGCGGTGGGCATCGTTACGCTCGACCTCAAGAATCTCCGCCAGTTTTCGGTCTTCGGTGAAGACGATGCGCGTTTCAACAGTTTCAAAATCCAGCGCCCCGCGTGTTTCCCGGGACCCGTGCAGGGTTTTGTAGAGTTCATAGAGCGTGCCCAGATCATCAATGATGCCGTCATACTTGTCTTTTAATAATGTCTGTATGTGCGTTTGCGAATCAGTATTGGCGGGCTGCACCATGGCAGCCACTTCGGTATAGGTGAGGCGGGCGTGGGAATGAATCACGCCTTCGGAAAAAGTATAGGCGGTAATATCACCTTCTGTATTGATGGTCATCTTGCATACCATCACCAGGCGGTCGACCTTGGGACGCAGCGAACACAGGCCATTGGACAGTTTTTCCGGCAGCATCGGCACCACGTGACCGGGGAAATAAACCGAGTTGCCGCGCAGACGGGCTTCCTGATCCAGCAGTGAGTTGACCTGCACATAATGACTGACGTCGGCAATGGCCACATATAAGGTCCAGCCACCATTTGTATTTGCTTCACAGTACACCGCATCATCGAAATCCTTGGCGTCCTCGCCGTCGATAGTGACGAAGGGCAGATGGCGGTAATCGGCGCGGTAGTGAGTATCCTGTTCATTGGGCTCATCGGGCAAGCTCGCCAGTTCCTGATCAATACCCTTTGGCCATTCATGGGGAATTTCGTGCATGCGCAGGGCAACATCGATTTCCATGCCCGGGGTAGTGACATCGCCAAGCACTTCAACCACTTCGCCGGTGGCTTTGCGATGACCTTCCGGAAAGCGGGTAATTTCCACCATCACGAAGTCACCGTCCTTGGCATCCTTGCGATGTTTTTTGGATATCAGGATTTCCTGGGAAATACGCTTGTTGTGTGGAACCACTACACCGGCGCCGGCTTCCTTATAAAAGCGTCCCACAATACGTGAGCTTTTGCGCGACAGTATCTCGGCAACCTTGCCTTCCTTGCGCCCGCGGCGATCAATGCCGGAGACCCGTGCCAGGATGGTGTCGCCATCAAAGACTTTCTGCATCTGACGCGGACCCAGATAAAGGTCGCCGGAGCCATCCTCAGGAATCAGGAAGCCAAAGCCGTCCTTGTGTCCCATCACCCGGCCCTTCACCAGGTCCATTTTGTTGACCAGCCCATAGCTGCCGGAACGGCTGCAGATAAGCTGGCCGGCACGACACATGGCATTCAGGCGTTTACTCAGGGCATCACAGTCTTCCGGGCTTTCCAGCTTGAGTTCGCGGCACAGCGCACTGAAGTCGCCAGGTTCGCCGCGTGTTTCCAGATGCTCAAGAATGTATTCGCGGCTGGGAATGGGATTATCATACTTCGCTGCTTCGCGCGAGGCGTGGGGGTCATCGATATTGGTGTTCTTCGGCATTGATATCCTGGGAGTTAACAGCACAGTGTGGTTTATAACGAGAGTATACACGCAAGCACCTGTAACTGGCGCCTGTTAAGGTATGGATTAAAGCCTTGCATTGACGTAATGACAGAGCAGGTTTACTCTTTTGCTGTCTTAATAATTCTTTGTTATCTGTTTAACTATATTGGGGTAGCTTCATGAAACTCAAATTTCCATTATTTTCCTTGCTTGCCATACTGGCATTCTCCACTGTAAATGCACAGTCATTAACCGGCAGCACCGTCCCGACCAGTGAGGGTGATCTGGTTATCCACCCGGTCTCCCATGCTTCATTTGTCATGAGCTGGAATGGCAAAGCCATTTATGTGGACCCGGTAGGGGGAGTAGGCGCCTATGACGGACTGCCGCGCGCCGACATGATTTTGATTACCGATATTCATGCCGATCATCTTGATGGCAATACCCTGCAGGGCGTAATCGGCAATGCTGAAATTCTGGCGCCCGGTGCGGTGGTTTCGCAGCTGCCTGCAGGCCTGGTCGAACGTGCTGTGTCCTTATCCAACGGTTCCATCGCCGAGCGTTTTGGCATTACGGTAAAGGCGATTCCCATGTACAACCTTACTGAAGATCGTCTGCAGTTCCATGAGAAGGGCAGGGGTAATGGCTATGTGGTCAGCATGGGTGGCGTGAATGTCTATATAAGTGGCGACACGGAAGATATTCCGGAAATGCGTGCCCTGGAAGATATCGATGTGGCTTTCATTTGTTTCAATCTGCCTTACACCATGACCGAAGGTCAGGCGGCGGCTGCGGTTAATGCATTCCGTCCCGCTATTGTCTATCCCTACCACTACCGCGGCAGCGATGTTGCCCTGTTCACCGAGCTTGTGGATGACGGCATAGAAGTAAGGGTTGGAGACTGGTATTAAAGGGTTTTATTGACCAAAAGTCAGATTGACAGGGGCGTGCTGGATGGGTAAAGTGCGCTCCTCGTGCCGCAAGGCGCAGTCCACATCTAAGGCCCAGGTGGTGGAATTGGTAGACACGCTAGCTTCAGGTGCTAGTGCTCGCAAGGGCGTGGAGGTTCAAGTCCTCTCCTGGGCACCACATATCCTTTAAAGAGCAGCATAATCCGAAAAGTCACAAGCTCTTTTCAATTTACAACCCGTTGCCCTGGAAACGCAGTTTCCTGAATCACCGATAGTTAAGTAGCAGCACCAGGTTATCAGTCGTAATATCCTGGCAGGCAACCCTGCATGCCACAGAGGACTAATCCAGCTCGCTGATAAAGCGCTCGCGTTGCGCTTGCCATGAAGCTGCGCTTCATAATGCGGCAAGCTCCACCCTCTCCTGGACTGGGAAACTTTCCAGATTATTTGCCGGCAATTGAAATTTTAAAAGTTCAGGGCAGTCCCGGGTTAAATCAATTGAAAACGTGGTCTGTCCCTTTTTTTCCCGTTAACTATCAAGCACTCTGACCTCTTGATTTCTTATTGGCCAGATTTTATTAATTACGGCGGGCACGCAGTTTCAACCAGGTTTCATAAGCCAAAGCAGCAAACGGACGAATTAGTGGCCAGGCAAGTACGCGCCACAGACGCCGAAAAGGGGTGTGATGCCAGGCCCGGATATTGGCATCCAGACCAGTCAGCCACTCGCCATCGGCAGTGCGCAGATGCAGCCTTGACAGCAGGGCTTCCCTATCAGGAACGGCATTGTCCTCATCCATCTGGTGAATATCCACCAGGCATAGATTATTGTTACTGTGGCGCCCGATTTTTCCGATTTCGGCACGACAAAGAGGGCAGGCGCCGTCGTAATATAACGTGTCCTTATCCATACAATAATTTACGTATGCCGATATTCATTGGACCAATAAGCTGACTTGCCGTTGTCGAGTGACATTGAACATGTGTTATTTCTGGCATGAAAAAAGCGTATCCAACTCGCCAGTAATAGACCTAATAAGATCGACTAATTCAAAATCTGTCAATGTTGGGTCCATCCCTTTATTTCCAATATTAGTTTGCTTGAATAATGACGCTGACAAATAACAGTGACATATCGACAACTCGACAGAAAAGCTTATGTCCACTTTGGCTCGTTATCAGTCTATTGTTGCGTTCGCTATCGGCTGCGAAGCAGACGTTCAAAGTAGTTAATTTTTACGCTGATCCCAATTAGGTTGCCTGGCTGCCTGGGAACTGTCTTCATCAGCTTTAGAAGCCTCGATAGGCTCCTGGCTAAGCTCCTGGGTCCCTAACAGGAACTTCGAGTCCCTCTCCACAGCATTAACCTCATCCCAAAGAACGACTTCTTCGCTTAACAGGCTCAGCCGTCGCTCCTGGAGTGCCTCTATCTCTTGTTCTAATTTGGTTTTCATAGGCTATTCTGGTCTGTACTGCTGCTGATATGCCTTAATTACAAGGCAATGGATTCTCTCCACTTATAAAAGCAAGTTGCTGTTCAATCATCCAGTCCATTACATCCATTAGTTGTGAATAATTTGCCGGGGCTGCCTCGATGCTATTCAACACTTCGACAATCGCTTCCAGGGTTGAATAAAAATCAGGCTGCGCGGCCTTGCGAATTCGGTAACGCGGTTGCTGGCTGGGCTTGAAGCTGTAACGCGGCAAAGACTGCAGGAAGGGCGAGCCCAGCAGTATCGCCTTGCTCTTGCGCCAGGTGCCATCAATGAATACCAATGGCCGCGGCGGTTGGTCTGCCAATTGGCTGATGTCCTCGCTATCAGCACCGGGATAAATAAGCACAGCGTTTTTCCAACGTGCTGACTGCACCGGATCTGGTGTAAAGGGCGTGTTGTCTCTGGCTTCAGAAACATTGATGCTGCTTAAAGATAATTCCGCAATTCGTGATGTGCCAATGGCATGACGGGATTCGCGTGAATGTTGCACTATTTCAACAGGCCAGTGATTGTCCTGGCGCCTGATCAGATGGCAGTAACATACTGAAATCGGTTTTCTGCAATTATTACAGAGGTTTCTTGTTCCGCTAGTTACCAATTGAGTGCAGCTCCGGAAGGACATTACATGGTGCTCTGATGAGCAAAGACTAACAGATTGATGGAATCCATATAAACCGGAAATTGATAATGCCAGCTTCTGCCCGGCACCGTGGTGACCCGAATATAGCCAGTGAATTTGTTAAAGGGCTCTAAAGAAATTTGCCATCCCCTGCTATAATGGCGCCTTTAATAATTCACCACCTTTGGAAAATCAGCACTAAATGCCCGCCTAGGAACTATGCAGAATTTCTCCCTTGCTCAAACCATCAAGAGATATGCCGCAGATCTGATCATGGTTTTGCTGTTGCTGACCGTCGCGGGTGGCTGGTATTTCAATCTTTTTCATAACGAAATCTGGTTCCTTCGTGCCGGTTTCTTTCTTGGCTTGTCTCTGATCCTGATCTGGCGCCTGTGTGTGCATATTCAGCAACTATGGGTGCGCGGGGTCGTTGCGGTGATTCTGGTGGAGCTGCTGTCGGTCTATGCAGCTGCACGTCTGGTGTCTTTTTATTACCAGGGTGAAAGTTTCAACGAGGAATTCTTTTTCCACTTCAGTTCACAAACCATGGGCTTTGCGCTCGGCGCTTTTCCCGGGTTTGTCACGCTGTTCTTTATCTATGTGCTGGTCATAGGCGTTTGTGCCTGGCTAAGTGTCTATGCCATGAAAGGACGGGCCTTTGATAATCGCACGGTGTTGATTTTGCCTGGATTGGCGCTGGTGTTGGCGATGGATCCCGATCTGTTTCGGCTGGCTAATCTGAGTATGCAGGATGCCAATATCAATCGCGGGCTGCAGTTATCGACTATCGACTTTGACGCCACCGGGCTGAATCGTAATGCCATCTACAAGATGAGCGACGATATTATTGCTGGCAAGAATGTGGTGATGATTTATCTGGAAGGCATGGAGCGCATATATTCCGAAGAAGAGATCTATCCGGATCTGACGCCTTTCCTCAATTCCCTGAAAGGCAATGCGCTGCAATTTGAAAACATGCACCAGACCAGCGGCACCACTTTTACTGTGGCCGGAATTTTGTCCTCACAATGCGGGACTCCCTTGCTGTTTCCCAGCGGCCCCGGGGGTAACGATGTGCTCAAGAACGGTTTCCTTCAGGAAGCCTTTTGCTTTGGCGATATTCTCAATGCCGCAGGCTACCGCAATGTTTTCATGGGCGGAGCCTCCACCCGCTTTGCCGGTAAGGGTACTTTTCTGTCTGCCCATGGCTATGGGGAAGTACTGGGTCTGGAAGAACTGAAGCCACTCATGGATGAACCGGACTACCTGAACAACTGGGGGCTTTATGATGACAATCTGCTGGAGCTGGCCAAGGACAAGTTTGATGGTTTGGCGGCGAATCCGGATCAGCCATTTAATTTAACCGTCCTGACCGTAGACACCCATCCACCTGACGGCACCGTGTCAAAAAGCTGCACGCCGTACCCGGCCATCGATAATAATATTTTTCATGCCGTGCATTGCACCGATCAGTTAGTCGAGAAATTTATCACCCATATTCAGCAAAGCCCGGCCTGGGACAATACCGTGGTGCTGATGATGAGCGACCACCTGCACATGCGTAATACCGGCATGGATTATTATCCTGAAAACTATGACCGCAGACTGTTTGTCAACATACTCAATAGCGGTATTACTGATGTCGTGGAAACGCCTGGCACCCATATGGATGTAGCGCCCACCTTGCTGAAGCTGATGGGCGTGCAGCACCGACAGGATTTCCTGGCAGGTGCCGACCTACTGGCCCCGGAAACCGCGAATCGGCCGGATCCGGCGGTAAGAGGCTCTCGCAATGTGGCTATTCGCTATATTAATACCAGCCTGTTGTCGCGCATTGAAGTCGGCTTGTGCGAAGTAAGCCCCCTGTACAATTTTGCTGACAGAACCCTGCGCGTAGCAGGTCGTGAAATTGAGTTGAGCATGGGCGGCAGACCGATGAATCTGCGCAATCTTGGTACCAGCCATGCCCTGATGACACTGGTAGACAAGGAAGGCAAGGTCGGTCTTACCTTTCCGGTGAATCTCGACAACCTGGCCTACGTGATGTACCAGTTTCGTGACAGCAATTTTCTGCTACTGACGCCGCCGGAGGCGATTCGAAACCTGGATTCCCGGGTCGAGTCCTATCAGGGGCTGGGCCTTTTATTCGGTAACCTGGAAAACTCCTTTGATGTGTTGCAGACAGATATCTCGCTGGATGCAGGCTTTGAGGTTAATGCCGATTGTGGCGACCTGTTGTCAAAAGCGGGGCAACTGGGCGAGCTGGAAAGTGTGGAGACGCTGGGTCAGATTTGTAATTACACCGTGCCCGAAGGTACCAAATGGCTGGGAAGTGAAGGCCGTATACGTCTGGGTAGCGTGGCCTATGCCAACCAGCGCTATCAGGCCGAGCTCATGCGCGACAGCCGGGGCTGGTACGCGGTGACGAATCTGATCCCCATACCCATGGCGGATGCGCAAATGTCCCAGACCCTGTGTCATGCCTATTATGGCAACCAGGAAATTCTGATTCCAGGCATCATGACCGAAGACGGCCCTTCCAGCATGACGCTCAATAAAATTTTGGGCGTTACCCTGACCTTTGAGCTGGGTACTGTGACGCCTTTGCCTGAGCAGGATTAAGGCTGCGCAAGACCAGGTCCGTGCACAATCAAACCCGGGGAAAATCAGTGTTTGCTTTTAACGACAAATATCCCTAAATTTTCCAATCATCTTACAGGAAGAAATACCGGGGGGCTGGCAATGCAAGACTTCAGCAACACCACATCACCATGTGGTAAAAAAACATCAGTATTATCCAGGGCCATGGCGAGCACAAAAGCCGTCAGCCTGGTCTTTGCCTTGCTGCCTCTGGCCGCCACGGCCCAGACCCAGTTACTGTGGGGCGATCTGCATCTGCACACCAATCTGTCCACGGATTCCTATGCCACCCAGAACAAGGGCGTGGGCCCCAATGATGCCTACCGCTTTGCCAAGGGCATTCCCATTTATCACCCCAATCTGGACACCAAGGTGCAGATCGACCGGCCGCTGGATTTTCTCGCTATTACCGATCACGCCATCAACCTGGGCATCGATGTCATGTCCCTCAATGCTCATCCTTTATTACAGGCTACTGAACGCGGCAGGGCGCTGATCGCGGCAACCCGGGGCGATGCCGAACAGTGGCCAGGCTTTATGCGTTATCGCGCCCCGGACGGAAATCGCGAAGCCTTGATGGAAGAAGTGTTTTCCCCGGCAATGCGCGCCGCCGGTTGGCGTATGCAGGTGGATGCTGCTACCAGTCATTATGAGCCCGGCAAGTTCACCACCTTCTATGCCTGGGAATGGACCGCGTTGATCCCCAGTAACAACGGCATTCGAAATCTGCATCGCAATGTCATCAGTAATGCCAGCAGTGCGGAAGAAGCCACTCAATTTGTGCCCTTCAGTAATGCCGACTCTCTTGACCCGGAAGATCTGTTTGCCTTTCTGCGTAGTACTTCTGATCGGACTGGCACGGACTTTGTCGCCATTCCCCATAACTCGAATATTTCCGGTGGCCTGATGTTTTCTGAAAATGATGCCGATGGCCGACCCATCACTGCGCAATACGCGCGCGAACGCATGCGCTGGGAACTGCTGATGGAAATCACCCAGGTGAAGGGCACCTCGGAAACCAATCCGAAACTGTCACCCAATGATGAATTCGCCAACTTTGAAATTCGTGAAAAGCTGCTTACCGGTCAGGTGGTTCCGCCTACCGCAGGCGATTATGCCCGCGGCGGTCTGCTGCGCGGCATGGCCATTGAGCAGGACATCGGCGAGAACCCCTTCAAGTTTGGTTTTGTTGGCGCCTCCGATGGCCACATTGGCATGTCCTCGGTAGAGGAAGCCAACTTTCTTGGCAAGATCGGCACCGATGCCAGGCTCAGCGTGCGTGCTGAATCCCAGGCCAATAATCTGGTGTTTCCGGCCTGGGACATGTCAGCGTCCGGACTGACCGGCGTATGGGCCGAAGAGAATAGCCGTGAGTCCATCTATGGGGCCTTCAAGCGCAAGGAAGTCTATGGCACTACTGGTCCGCGCATCAGTCTGCGCGTCTTCGCTGGTTTCAACTTCAACAACCGCGATGCCCGTGCCAATGACATTGCCGCCGTGGGTTACCGTAAAGGGGTCCCCATGGGCAGTGACATCACCGCCGCGCCGCGTAACCGTGCACCCTCATTATTGATTCATGCGGCCAAGGATGAAGTGGGCGCCAATCTGGATCGCGTGCAGGTGATCAAGGGCTGGATCGATGCCGACGGCAACACTCAGGAAAAAGTCTACGACGTGGCCTGGTCCGATGACCGCGAGATGAATGCCGATGGCAAGTTGCCGCCGGTGGGCAATACAGTGGATGTCACCACCACCCATTACACCAACAGCATCGGCGCCGCTCAGCTCGCCACTGTATGGGAAGATCCCGATTTCGAGGCGGATCTGAACGCCTTCTATTATGTGCGCGTACTTGAAATTCCGACGCCAAGACATTCGCTGTTTGATGCATTGGCGCTGGAGCTCACGGCAGAAGATACCGGCTGGCCTGCCACTATCCAGGAGCGCGCGTATTCGAGCCCGATCTGGTATACGCCTTAAGCCGTAGGTCGGATAAGCGCAGCGCCATCCAACAAGATGATGCGAAAACGGTTCCGTAATAACCTTCAGGCAAAAACCAACATTTAATGAGAAGGCTGGGTTACCAATATACTTTGCAGGATAAACAGGTCGGATAAGCGAAGCGCCATCCGACGAGGATAATGCAAAAACGGTTCCGAAAAAAACCTTCAGGCAAAAACCAGCATTTAGTGGGAAGGCTGAATTACCAATATACTTCCCAGGATAAACAGCTCGGATAAGGCCGACTAGGCCGCCATCCGACAGGTCACAGCGCAAATTTCTGTCCCCCCACAGGGCTGTTATCACCGCTGAACTTGTTATAGGCTTTAGCCTTTTCCGTCCCACTCTCTCGTGCGGAATTAATACATAAAAATAATGCGGAAAGCGCCATGATAAAAATAAAACCATTTACAAAACTTCACGCCATAGTAGTTGGGGTTTTGATGATGACTGCCTTTGTGCTACCGGGTTCTCTGAGCGCGCAAAACAATGATGACAACAGTCGTTATACCGCTCTGCTCTCTCGCCTTGATGCCTTGAAACAGGAAGCCACGCTGGTTGAGGATATTGTCCAGATTCAGCGCCTGGGTCGGGCCTTTGGCTTCTATCTGGATAAAGGTTATTTCGGCGAAGCTGCGGACCTGTTTACCGACAGTGGTCGTGTGCAGTACGGCATGGATGGCGTCTATATCGGTCGCGAGCGTATTCAGGAATTATTTACCCGCCACGGTGGCGGCAGCATGAACGCCGGACCGGGCTTACCCTTCGGGCGCTTGAATCTGCATATGCAATTACAGCCATTGGCCACCGTTGCCGATGACGGCAGAACCGCCAGTGCGCGCTGGCGTGAATGGGCACTGCTGGGCAATTACAAGGAACAGGCTCAGTGGGGTGATGCGGTTCAGGAAAATGATTACATCAAGGAAGACGGTGTCTGGAAAATTTCCGCCATGCGTTTTTATACCAATTTCGTCGCCCCCTACGAGGGTGGCTGGGCAGCATTGCCGCCGGTATTTGGTAACTGGCAGAGTGAGGTAGCCCGCAGCTTTCGACCGGACCAGCCGGCGCCAGGTAACTACCGTCCGTTCCCCTCTGTTTATACCCCGCCTTATCACTATGCCAATGATCGTCGCGCCATTACCGCGCCAGGGCCGATTGTCTTGAGACGACGTCCCAATGATGTATTGGGTCAACTGGAAGCCAGCGCCGATGCCCAGGAGTTAAAACTGGCGCGTCTGCATTCCACCCGCGCGGTGGAAAATCTGCAGGCCATGTATGGCTACTATATCGACAAGGGCAAATGGACCGAGGCTGCCAGTCTGTTTAGTGAGGATGGTGTCTGGGAATTTGGTCAGCGCGGTCAGTACATTGGCCGCAACAGTATCCGCCGCGGCCTGACGCTGATGGGTCCGGAAAATCTGGAGTCCGGTCAGCTGAATAACTACCCGATGCTGCAACCGGTGATCCATGTGTCAGAAGACAATTCCACTGCCCGCGGCCGCTTTCGCAGCGACGTCATGCTGGCGCGCAATGGCACAGGGCAGTGGGGCGGTGGTGTCTATGAAAATGAATACGTCAACGACAACGGTACCTGGCGCATCAGCAAACAGCATTACTGGGTGACCTTCTGGGGCGACTACGACCAGGGCTGGACCGGCGCTGGCACTATGCCCATGGTCCCGGCCAGCACCACCAATCCCCCGGATGCCCCGCCCAGCGTAGTCTATGAATCCTTCCCCAATACCTATGTGGTGCCATTCCACTACGACCACCCCGTCACCGGCGAGCCCCATAACGACATGGGCCGCCTGGCCGCCGACAAAGCCGCCGGGAGGAACGTCCGATGAAGACTTTTTACCTGTTTAACAAAAAGACATACCTTCTTCAGAATAAGTTGCTGAAGGCCAGCCTGTTATTCCTTGTGACTTGCAACCTGGGACTTGTGACTGGCGCAGCGTATTCCCAAACCCCGGAGCAACTTAAGACCCTGCAAAACGAACTCGAAGCAATAAGTGTCCGCACCGAGCGCCTGCAAGACGTCGAGGAAATCGAAATCCTGCAACGCACCTACGGCTACTACGTAGACAAATCCCTGTGGTATTCCCTGCATGATCTGTGGACTGAAGATGGCACTCTGGAAATCGGCGGGCGTGGCGTATTCACCGGCAAGCAGCGCGTGTTTGAATACATGAATGTAGGCCTTGGTCCGGTGGGCCCGGCGCGCAATCTGCTGGTGGATCATCAGCAATTCCAGAATATTGTGACTATCAGCGCCGACGGCCAGAGCGCTGAACTGCGCGGTATCGCCATGGTTATGTCCAGCGGCGGTTGGGGTCACTGTTATTATGAAAATGATTTCGTAAAGGAAAACGGCGTGTGGAAAATGAAAACTCTGCATGGCCCGTTCAATATGTATTCAGGCTATGACATTGGCTGGGTAGACAACATCATCATCAATACCTGGCCGGCGAAATTCCCGCCACCCCCGGATCTGCCGCCCTCGGTCATTTACCTGGCCTACCCCAGTTACTACGTAGAGCCATACCACTACCCCAACCCGGTGACCGGCGCGCCCATGCCGCCCCATGATCCGGCGGCCGGTGGTGAAGCATTTGGGGAACAATAGGAACAATAGGTAGGAACAATAGGGACGCTTTGATCTTACCCCGTACCTACGCACATTCTAGTTAAGCAACTTTTTCAAATTCGATAGGCGATTGGTA
>CBFIIQ010000045.1:0-24127 GCA_965662685.1 Pseudohongiellaceae bacterium
TGCCACTTTCTCTGGTCTTTATTTTTTCAAGACCAGGGAAGTGGGCCATTAGTTGGTAACAAGGAATGTTAACCAGCAAGATTCATCCTATTTTTTGGCAATTCTTTCCAGAATTTCCTCCACCGTTGGTTCCTCGACACTGTTTTTAAACGACTTTTGCCTTTCATATACTTGCGCTGCTGCGATAAAGAATTCGTGGGGCAGTCCTGCGGCTTCAATTGTGGCTGCGATTTCTTTCATTTCACCGCTGAAACGCCATGCTTTTCTGGCGACCTGGCGAATACGAGACTGGCTTTTGTCAGTAAAGCCGGGTGTATAAATAGCCCATTGTTTTTCCAGCGCCTCTCTAACACCCATAGTTTCTGCGGTACCGAGAATGGCAGTATGTAGCGCTGCGGTGCCTTTGCTGTTAGCAGCAAAGCACATTTTCAAAGCGGAAGCTTTGCCTATTTCGGGGCCTAATATACTGGTTTCCAGGGGGCCTTCACTAAAGCAGGAGGCGACTTTATCGGCCTTGTTTCCAGAAAGATAAAGCCAGGTTGTACCGCGCTGTTGCGCAGGTAAGCCGATAATACCGCCATCCACAAATTCAATGTCTGTGTCTGTCATTGATTGCGCGATTGTCTTTACGGTTGTCGGAGCAATAGCATTCACATCGGCATAAATGCCCTGGTAATTACAGGCAATGACTCGGTCGGCAACCGCCACTGCGGCATGGGGAGGGCAGACAGAAATCAGAATCTCGCAGGTATTGCAAAGTTCCTGGAGAGTATCCAGAGCTTTGATGCCAAGCTTGTTTGCGCGCTCGGTAGTAGCCTTGCTTCTGCCGGCTGGGCACCAGTAAACATCCAGTCCGCAGTTGAGCGCTGATGCGGCCAGGGAAATGCCCATTTCCCCAGGATGAATTATGCCGATTGAAGTTGCCATGATGCTTACTCTGCCACCAGGCTTCCTTGATTGTAAAGCGCACAAAGGAAGTTCAGGCAGTCTTCATTGCGCTGAAATTTTTTCAAATCCAGTACTCTGCCTTGTGCACTTTGCAATTCATCATTGAGTGCAGCCAGTTTTTCACTGACATCCGGTATGAAAAGTGACTCTCCATTAACGAAAAAATACAGGGCTCCGGCATGGTGGTGACAGGCAAAACGGCTGGCTGGATTAGGTGTTAACTGTCCCCCTTTTTGTAACATGACAGCCATTTTTTCAGGAGTGATTTCCTGTTCTGGCGGATTAAAAAGTTCCACCAGCCGTGGTTCGGTCATTAGTCGTCCAAAGCTGTGTATTAACAGGTCAGGATTGGCCAGGGCGTCCTGCATCAGGTTTTTTACCTGTTGCAGGGCACTGCTATTGATATTGCCGGGTTTCTGTTCCGGGTCAATGTCTGTATCCCGAAAGCGAATATCTGAGCTCAGGGTTTCTTCTGCCTGCAGGCTGATGGCAGACAATAGTTCTGTCACGTCAGGAGCCCTGAAGCCGATGGAGTAGCAAAGCCCTGGTTCTATTGCCGTGCCCCAATGAGACAAGCCGGCAGGAATATACAAGACATCGCCGGGATGAAGTTCTTCGCTGTGTTGAACGGAGAAGTCTTCAAGAATTTTAAGACCAGAATCGGTATTCATCGGGCTGCTGCTATCGCACGCGTCGCCAATTTGCCATTGGCGAATTCCCTGTCCCTGAACCAGAAACACATCATAATAATCAAAGTGAGGACCAACACTGCCATTGGCGACTGCATAGCTGATCATGACGTCATCAAGTCGCCAGGATGGAATGAAACTGACTTCCTGTAGCAGGCGTTTAACTTCAGGCAGCCAGTGATCTACTGATTGCACCAGCAGAGTCCAGTCATGCTCCGGAAGAAAGGTGAAGTCGCGTTCTGAAAAGGGGCCCTGTTTCAACTGCCAGGAATTGTTGTTACTGAATATCAGGCGTGATTCCACCTCGTCTTCACAGGCCAGACCGGCCAGTTCTTCGGGGCTTAAAAAGTCCGTGAAATCGGGCAAGGCGCCTTTAATCAATAAGGGTTTCTTTTGCCAGTATTCAGAAAGAAAAACATTTATATCGATGCTGTCATGGCGATCAAGGAGCATCAGATTAGTTTTGCCTGGGCGGCGGCATTACCCAGATAGGTTTCAGGTCTCAGTTGTTTCAGTTCTTCGCGTACAGCATTTGGCAATTCGATGGTATCAAGGAAGTCAGCCAATATTTCCGGGGTAATTGCCTGTCCCCGGGTGAGTGCCTTGAGCTTTTCGTAGGGCTCGTCAATACCATAACGTCGCATGACGGTCTGGATTGCCTCCGCCAGAACTTCCCAGCTGTTATCCAGATCCGACAGCATTTTGGCTTCATCAATCAGTAGTTTGCCGATTCCTTTCAGGGAAGCCTGATAGGCAATAATGCTATGGGCCAGACCAACTCCAATCGTTCTCAGCACGGTGGAATCGGTAAGATCACGTTGCCAGCGCGAGATAGGGAGTTTCTGGGCGAGATGCTGCATCAGGGCATTGGCAATACCGAGATTTCCTTCGGAATTTTCAAAATCAATCGGGTTAACCTTGTGCGGCATGGTTGAAGATCCAACTTCTCCGGCAACGGTTTGCTGGCGGAAATAACCCAGTGAAATATAACCCCACAGATCCCTGTCGAAATCGATGAGGATGGTGTTGAAGCGGCACACGCTATCAAAATATTCGGCTATGTAATCGTGCGGTTCGATCTGGGTAGTGTAAGGGTTCCAGGTCAGTCCCAATTCCGTGACAAACTGCCTGGCATTGGCCTGCCAGTCTATTTCGGGATAGGTAGTGATGTGGGCATTATAATTACCTACGGCGCCGTTAATTTTGCCAAGGAATTCGGTGTTTTCGATGTGCTTTATTTGTCTCTGTAAACGGGCAACGGTATTGGCAAACTCTTTTCCCATGGTGCTGGGGGTGGCAGTCTGGCCATGGGTGCGCGAGAGCAGTGAAGTATCGGCATAGTCATGGGCCTTTTCGCGAATCGCTGCAACAACCTCGTTCATCATGGGCACAACAACTGCCTGCATGCTCTCCTTGAGCATTAGCGCATAGGACAGGTTGTTGATGTCCTCTGAAGTGCAGGCAAAATGGACAAACTCCATGATCTCGGCCAGTTCTTTGTGGGGTGCCAGTTTTTCTTTAAGATAATATTCCACGGCTTTGACATCATGATTGGTCACCGCCTCCTTTTTCTTCACCAGGGCAGCTTCACTTTCATCAAAACTGGTAATGATTCCTTCCAGGAAGGTGTTGGCCTGGGCAGATAGTGGGGAGACTTCCTCTATACCAGGGTTTGCCGCGAGCCGCTGTAACCAGCGAATTTCTACTATCAGGCGGTATCGTATCAGGCCATATTCGCTGAAATAGGGTTGCAGAGAGTTGGTTTTACTGTGATAGCGGCCATCAACAGGGGAAATGGCGTTGAGTGAAGTCAGGATCATAGAGAGTATGCTGTTGCTGTTTTAAAAGCGGCATTATAAGTGAAAACAAGCCTGAATAGCAGGCTCAACGCCTCAATAAATCTTATTATTTAGAGTTTTCATGCAATTGCATCCAGGAATGCATATGCTTGACATATTACTGGCTGCTCCTATACTCAGAAGGATAATTTCAAGAGCGTGTGCGTATTCTGGCAGCGGCGATCGCAAGACAACCAACATGAGGTAAGACATGAGCATCAAGGCAAAATTATTCATCAATGGTCGAAGCCAGGCTGTGCGCATTCCGAAGGAGCTGGCGTTTAGCGGAATTGATGCGGTTAATGTGGAAAAACGGGGTAATGCCATTATTCTGACCCCGGCCAGAAAGACCTGGGAATCCTTTGCCGACTTGAAACCTGCTGATGAGGATTTCATGGTTATCAGACCACGCATGGTGAAATCATGATTATTATGATGTCTTCAGATTTGTGTCGCTTACTTATTCGGGACCAGCCTGCAGAGTTGTTAAGCCGGCTGCAGCAATGGTCTGTAAATGGCGATGAAGTGGTTATCTCGGCTATTACCTATGCTGAATTGATTGCCGGTGCATTACTGACCCAGAGTCGCTCTGAGCATGTCGCACTGGTTCAGGAGTTTTGTGAGCGCCTTGAAGATGTTGTGCCCTGGAACCGGGCTGCGGTGGATAGTTATACCACTATTCAGTTACAGGCAATGCATGAGGGGCAATCCCTGAATATGAATGACGCTATGGTAGCGGCTCATGCCCTGAGTCTGGATGCCAGGCTTCTGGCTCATAATAATAAGGCCTTTGCTGCTATACCCGGTTTGGACCTGGAAACCATAACGGTTTAACAAACTTCTGCAGAGCGAGTGCTAGTGTATTTCGTGAACCTTGTTCATTAGCAGTAACAGGTTACGCTCAATTTTCTTTCGCCCAATCAGTAAATGCCAGCGTCGTCCTTCTGACTGATACCAGAGTACTGCTGAACGAACTCCTGTGAGCAGTACAGCACGAATCTTATCCGCCAGTTCTTCATTCTTCAGAAAACTTGCTTCACCTGTTACCTGTATGCGAAATGGTAAAGTACTCAGTGTATCCTTGTACAAACGTGAAAGCTCCCGAATCAGATCGGGATTGGCCAGATCCGGATCGTCCAGCGACAGGTGTTGCATGTTTTCCAGACGCTGACCTAATTCTGTGAGCATGCCTTTTTTCACAGACAGTTTTCGCTCAAGATGCAAAATGCCAAGAAAGTAACGCAATACATCAGGAGATTTCAGAGAGCCCTCATCATTCCTGACAATTTCCTGAAGCACCTGCATACCCAGATTCAGCCGGCTCACTGAGCCATAGACCTCTTCAGCGGTACCAGGATTGGTAATAAATAAACTGCGGATCATGGTATTCAGTTTGTCTTGTCCAACCATGCCATGCTGGGCAAGTTGTTTGACCAAATAGGCTGACTGGGCGACGCCGGAGAGGGCAAGGCACTGCCGCATTTTCTTTTCCATGGTGGGTTACTTGTTTCCGCTGTTGTTAGGAAAAATATTCTTCGATGACTGCGCCACCGAGACATTGATCGTCCTGATAAAAGACGATTGATTGGCCGGGAGTGACGGCGCGTTGACGCTGGTCGAACGTTACCACAATCCGCCCATCAACTTCTTCAACCCTGCAGTCCTGGTCAGGCTGGCGGTAACGAACTTTTGCTGTACAGATAAGTGGAAACTCTGGTGCCGAATTTACCCAGTCTGGTTCTCTACATATAAGGCCAGAAGAAAAAAGCAGGGGGTGATCATTTCCCTGAACTACTATCAACACATTGCGCTTGATATCTTTTGCGGCCACATACCACGGCGATTCCGGCATATCCTTGCGTCCGCCAATACCCAGGCCCTGGCGTTGCCCGAGAGTATGAAACATCAGTCCGCTGTGCTGGCCAAGTATTTCACCTTCCGGCGATTCGATGTTGCCTGGCTGTGCAGGAATATAGTTTTCCAGAAAATCCTTAAAGCGTCTTTCGCCAATAAAACAAATACCGGTACTGTCTTTTTTGTCATGAGTGACAAGTCCATGCTGCTCTGCCAGGTTCCTTACCTCCAGTTTTTCCAGTTCGCCAACGGGAAACAGAGTGCGGGAAATTTGTTCTGCATTGACGGCACACAGGAAATAACTCTGGTCCTTGTTTGCATCAAGACCTTTAAGTAGAAAAGTGCCCGTGGCGGATTGCCTTTTTCTTACATAATGACCGGTGGCGATCAGATCGGCACCCAGCATGGTGGCATACTCCAGGAACGCCTTGAACTTGATTTCCCGATTGCACAATATATCGGGGTTGGGGGTGCGTCCGGCTTTGTATTCCGTCAGGAAATGTTCAAAAACATTGTCCCAGTATTCGGCGGCAAAGTTTGCGCTGTGAAGTTTTATCCCAAGTTTTTCACATACTGCGCTGGCATCAGCCAGATCTTCTTTTGCTGTACAGTATTCGGTACCATCATCTTCATCCCAATTCTTCATGAACAGGCCTTCGACCTGGTAACCCTGTTGCAGCAGCAATAGGGCAGCAACGGAAGAATCGACGCCTCCGGACATACCTACAATAACTTTTCCTCTGCCTGTTCCTGTCATGGTGAAAACTTGCTGGTTGGATATTTATATATAGTGCTTGATAACGTCCAGGGGCATTTGTTGTCCGGCGAGGTAATCCTCTATTGCTTTGCCCACAAGGGGACTGCGAGCGGCAAAGTCGCCCGAGAAAATGGTTTCTTTGCTCAGCCAGTGTGCAGCAATAATTCCCTTGTCCAGGGGCAGTGAAGCATCATGCCTGTCAGGGGTCGCTATGAAGCAATGCCTGACATAAGTGATACCGTTGGCTGCCTGATAGACATAATTGCCAAGAAAAGCGGTCAGGGTCACATGCCAGGCCGTTTCTTCGAGGGTTTCCCTTATTGCCGCTGCAAACAGGGTCTCGCCTTCATCAAGATGTCCGGCGGGCTGGTTAAAAACGGTACTGCCGTTATCAATCTCTTCAACCATCAGGAATTTTCCTTCCTGTTGAACAACGGTGGCAACGGTACTGTGAGCGGTCCAGGTCATGTGCAGAGCCAAAAATTAAGGGAGAAATGCAAAAAGGAGGCATCCTAACTTAATTAGCCCGGGTGATAAATACGTATGGCATTTAAAGGGACTTATGCGCAAGTAAGCAAGATGAGGATTTTTCCTTCATTAATGGCAGGTGAACATGGATAATTGCTTCTCTTTATTATCCAGTACCCGGTAAGTGGAAATTATACTGTTATGTCTAAATTAACTCACCTTGATGATAGTGGCCAGGCACATATGGTCGATGTCGGCGCCAAGGAAGTCACTGAGCGCAGCGCTACAGCTGAAGCCATTATCGAATTAAAAGCTGAAACACTGAAACTCATCATCGAGGGAGGGCATAAAAAAGGTGATGTTTTTGCCGTTGCCCGTATAGCCGGGATTCAGGCAGCAAAAAAATGTTCAGACCTGATACCACTTTGTCATCCCCTTATGTTGAGCTCTGTTAATGTTGAGCTGAAGGCTGATGAAGATAAAAATGAAGTAAGAGTGCTTGCCACCTGCAAACTCGCTGGACAGACTGGTGTGGAAATGGAAGCTTTAACGGCTGCCTCAATTGCGGCATTAACAGTTTATGATATGTGCAAGGCGGTTGATCGCGGTATGGTAGTGCGGAGTTTGCAGCTGCTCGAAAAATCGGGAGGCAAGTCTGGCCTCTACAAGCGTGAAAGCTAAAGGAATTCTGCAATGATTGCCGTACATTTTTTTGCCAGTATCCGCGAAGCTCTCGGAGTTGAGTATAAAACATTTGATTTACCAGCGGATGTTGAAACGGTTGAACAGCTGGTAGGTTTTATGGCGCAACAATACGGGGAAAACTGGTCTGATATTCTCGGTAAGGGATCAGTGATGGTAGCCGTGAATCATGAAATGGCAGAGCGTTCAGCCAGTTTGCAGGCCGGTGATGAAGTTGCATTTTTTCCTCCTGTGACTGGAGGTTGATGCCAGCTAATGAAAATTTCCATTCAGCAGAATGATTTTGATATTGCCGAAGAAACGCAGTTGCTGCGCGAAGGCAATTGCAATACCGGCGCCATTGTTACCTTTAGCGGCCTGGTCAGGGACCTGGATAACGAGCGCAAGGTTGAATCGCTAATTCTTGAACATTATCCCGGCATGACTGAATCCAGTCTTGAAAAAATCATTATTGAAGCGCAAGACCGATGGTCTGTTCTTGATGTGACAGTGATACATCGTATTGGTGAACTCCATGCAGGTGAGCAGATAGTATTTGTGGCGGTAGCAAGCTTGCATCGGGGAGAAGCATTTTCTGCCTGCGAGTTCATCATGGATTATCTAAAGACGCGAGCGCCATTCTGGAAAAAATGCCGTGACGAAAGTGGTGAAAGCTGGGTAGAAGCGAAAACTACTGACGAGGACGCCAGCGCCCGCTGGTGAATTCTTACAGATCCGATAAATCTTCTGGTGTGGTCTGTATTGTTTGGTATTTCCCGAGCTCAATTTGCTGAATATCCCATGGACCGATCCTGCTGCGTACAAGTCTAAGGGTAGGAAAGCCAACTGCAGCGGTCATTCTTCTTACCTGCCTGTTACGTCCTTCTTTAATGGTCAATTCAATCCAGCTGGTTGGGATGCTTTTACGCTCCCTGATGGGCGGGTTTCTTGGCCACAATACTGGTTCTGTAATAGCTTTACACTGGGCTGGTAAGGTCATGCCATCTTTTAGCTGTACCCCCTGACGTAATTGTTTCAGCGCCTGTTCGGTAATTGTTCCTTCCAGTTGAGCCAAATAGGTTTTTGGCATTTTGTGTGCCGGGTCACTAATTTTGTTTTGCAAGACACCGTCATCGGTAAGCAGTAAAAGTCCCTCTGAATCACGATCCAGTCGACCTGCCGGATAGACATTTTTAATCCTTATAAAATCCTTAAGCGTTTGACGTCCACTGCCATCAGTAAACTGGCTGAGAACGTCATAGGGTTTATTAAACAGCAGTAGCAAAGGCATAAAAGATTTACAGGACCGGAGGCCTTGAGCAAACGAACAGATGAGTAATTATAGAGGAAAAGTGGAAGGGGCAATGAACAAGGCGTAATTATTGCTGGATTATTGCCAAACAGGTTGGAATTTTTCGGTAAAAGGGCAGTCACTTCAGCAATTGATGAGACTGAGAGTTGGAAAGATGGTTTAAATAGCAGCGGCATGAGGTAAAAAATTGTAACAAGGAGGGGCGGAAAAATAGGCTTTTCCGAACAATCTAAACAAAGCAGAGAAAAATCAATAACCCACGTCCAAATCTCCCCACGAAATTCGAAAATCGGGAATCAACAAGCGTTACAAAGTGTTGAACCTGGCTGGAACTCCGCCAATAATAAATAGAGCAGGATACGATCAAATAATTTTCTTTCGCGGCCTTTCTTTACTATTCTATCTATTCACCATTTCCATCCTGTTCGGATGGAGTTTCCCCTTCACTTTGTTCAGCATCATCCGGGGTATGAACTTCCTGAGTGTCTGCAGTGCTCCCTTCAGTTGTTCCTTGCGCAACTTCGCCGGTAGGAACAATGTTGGCCGCATGCAAACCTTTTGGACCTTCAACTACATCAAATGAAACTGTCTGACCTGCTTTTAAGGTTTTGTAACCTTCCATGGTTATTGATGAATAATGAGCGAACAAATCGTCGCCACCATCATCAGGTAGAATAAAACCAAATCCCTTGGCATTATTGAACCACTTTACTTGACCGGTACTCATCTCCGTAAACCCCTTCATTAATTCGGTATTCAGAATTCATTCTTATTCCGGCTTCGAAAAAATGTATAAACCCTTTTTTTTTCCTTGTCAAATGTATTTGCCTTTTCAGGGGACGCGAATCAGGTGGATGCCAAGCTTATTCCTGCCTTAACGACTGAAGGATTATTTGCCAGCCAGTGTCTATCAGTCATGATTATCATGTTATATTGGTTTACCTGCCGGGTTCCCGAGCGCGGGTTCCAATATTGATGGCGAGTTGATTTTCCGCTCACAAGAAAAGCGCTAACTGATTGAAATCGAAAATGAAATACATTGTTGGTAAGTTCAATTTCAAAGCAGCAGGCACAAAAAAATAGCAAATTCTGAGCTTTTTGAAAGCCAGGTTTACTTTTACAAAGTCTGATCATGTAAGTTCAACGTACTGGTATGTGGTCATTCAGGATTATTTTATAAGTAGCTGAGTAAATACTTCCAATAGTTAAAAACTGAAGTAAAAAGCTAAAGTTAAACATGTAAAACAGAGAGAGGCGAAAGGCCACAAAATAGCCATGAAAATTAATTATCCTCTAATAATCAAAAGTCATGATGACGATCCTTCAGATGATGATCCACAGCGCAGTGGTGGGCTCAGAGAAGCACTGGCACCAGAAGAGGTAAAAATCAAACCGCCGCCTCTATATCGAGTCATCCTTTTAAATGATGATTACACGCCAATGGAGTTTGTCGTGGCAGTGCTGAAGAAGTTTTTTGGCATGAATATAGAAACAGCCACCCGTGTTATGCTGAAAGTGCATACTGAAGGAAAGGGGGTATGTGGGGTATTCCCGCGAGAGATTGCTGAAACCAAGGCCGTTCAGGTAAATGATTTTGCGCGCGAAGCTGAGCACCCGCTGTTATGTGATATTGAAGTTGACGATTGATTTATTGCGACACACCCCGATATAGACATTACCAATACGCGAGAATAAGTAACCACCATGTTTAGTAAAGAATTTGAAAACACCCTTAATATTGCTGCCAGCACTGCTCGCAGTAAACTGCATGAGTTCATTACAGTAGAGCATCTTTTACTGGCATTGCTTGATGATCCTTCAGCTCGGGAAATCCTGATGGCGTGCAATGCTGATCTGGAGGCATTACAGCTGGATCTTTTTGAATATGTGGATACACAAATTCCAATAATCGCGGAACCGGAAATCAATCCTGAAGTTGATCAAACGCTCGGGTTTCAGCGTGTTATCCAACGCGCAGTATTTCATGTGCAGTCATCCGGCAAGCGCGAAGTAACGGGTGGCAATGTACTGGTGGCTATTTTTGGCGAAAAGGAAAGTCAGGCGGTTTATTTCTTACGGAAGCAGGGTGTATCCCGTGGTGATGTGGTGAACTATATTACTCATGGCACGCCAAGGGCTCCGGGTCCTGGTGATGGCGATGAGGGCGGGCTGGATTCTGCCGCTACCAGTGAAGAGGGAGAAAAAGCACCTTCACCGCTTGACAGTTTTGCCACGAATCTGAATGAGGAGGCGAAGGCCGGGCGCATTGACCCATTAATTGGTCGCGATAAGGAAATTACGCGTCTGGTGCAGGTGCTGTCTCGACGCCGCAAGAATAACCCGTTATTTGTTGGTGAGGCGGGTGTGGGCAAAACAGCAATTGCAGAAGGTCTGGCTAAACATATTGTCGAGGGTAATGTCCCCGACGTATTGCAGGACAGCGTTATTTACTCGCTGGATATGGGTGCCTTGCTGGCCGGCACAAAATACCGGGGTGATTTTGAAAAACGTTTCAAGGCATTGCTTGCAGACCTGGCAACAAAAGAACATGCCATTCTTTTTATCGATGAAATCCATACCATTATTGGTGCCGGAGCTGCTTCTGGTGGCGTCATGGATGCCTCTAATCTGCTCAAGCCGATTCTGGCATCAGGTAAGCTGCGCTGTGTTGGTTCTACCACCTATAACGAATATCGGGGTATTTTTGAAAAAGACCGTGCACTTTCCCGTCGTTTTCAGAAAATTGATATTGAAGAACCGGATGTTGATACCACTTATCAGATTTTGAAAGGCCTGAAATCCCGCTACGAAGAACATCACAACCTGCGCTTTACCGACAAGGCTCTGAAAGCCGCGTCCGAAATGGCAGACCGTTATATCAATGATCGTTTTATGCCTGACAAGGCTATTGATGTAATTGATGAAGCCGGTGCATACCAGCGCCTGCAGCCTGAAAGCAAGCGCAAGAAAATTATACAGGTGGGAGATATTGAAAGGGTTATTGCCCAGATTGCCCGAATTCCACCAAAAAATGTTTCGTCCTCTGACAAGACCTTACTAAAAGATCTGGAGAAAAACCTCAAAATGGTTGTGTTTGGCCAGGATCCGGCGATAGAAACTCTTGCCTCCTCGATCAAATTATCCCGTGCCGGTTTGAAGGAAGGCGAAAAGCCTATCGGTTCCTATTTGCTCGCCGGTCCAACCGGTGTCGGCAAGACCGAAGTGACACGCCAGCTGGCGAAGATCCTTGGCGTTGAGCTTGTCCGTTTTGATATGTCTGAATACATGGAGCGTCACACCGTTTCCAGGCTTATAGGCGCCCCTCCCGGTTATGTCGGGTTTGATCAGGGTGGCCTGCTAACCGAAGAAGTGGCGAAGAATCCGCATTGTGTTCTGCTGCTTGATGAAATTGAAAAGGCGCATCCCGATGTATTCAACCTCTTGCTTCAGGTAATGGATCACGGAACCCTGACTGACAACAATGGTCGTAAGGCGGATTTCCGTAATGTCGTTTTAATAATGACCACCAATGCCGGTGCCCAGGAAATGAGTCGGGCTTCTATCGGATTCACTCAGCAGGATCATACCTCTGATGGCTCTGAAGTCATCAAGCGTATGTTTACGCCTGAATTCCGTAATCGGCTGGATTCAATCATCCAGTTTCAACCGCTCGATGCCGAAATTATTCGTACTGTGGTCGACAAGTTTCTGGTCGAGTTACAGGTACAGCTGGATGATAAGAAAGTCACGCTGCATGTGGATGACGAAGCGATCGACTGGTTTGTTGCCAACGGTTATGACAAGGCCATGGGTGCGCGCCCGATGTTGAGGCTGGTCCAGAACAAGATCAAGAAACCTCTGGCGGAAGATATTCTGTTCGGAAAACTTGTCAATGGTGGCGACGTGAATGTCTCTGTGGCTGGAAACGATATCAGTCTGCAGATTGACTCAGCTGAAGCCAGAAAATCTGACAAGGATACGCCAAAAGAAGATGCCGACGCCTGATTTAGCGTTATAGAAGGATTTTTATAAGATCAGAAACGGTGGTGCTGAAAACAGCGCCGCCGTTTTTGTTAGCGAGCGCGGTAGGTAATTCGGCCCTTGCTTAAATCGTAAGGCGTCAGTTCCACGGTTACTTTGTCACCTGTGAGAATGCGGATGTAATTCTTGCGCATTTTGCCGGAAATATGTGCAGTCACCACGTGACCGTTTTCCAGTTTAACGCGAAACATTGTATTGGGAAGGGTGTCGATGACTTCGCCTTCCATTTCTATCTGGTCTTCTTTTGCCATTAATTCCTCGGTACTCGTATTGAAAGCGGGGCATTTTGCACGAAACAGCAAGAAGTCACAAGTCACAAGTTTCAAGTCACAAGTAAAATTGTGACGCTGGCAGTTTTTCAGGTCTTCTTGTGGCTTGAAACTTGAGAGTTTGAATTATGTCAGCTTGATCCAGCGCTGATTGAGTAATAATTCGATAGGACGATACTGGAGCTTGTAGTTCATCTTTTCGCAATCGCGAATCCAGTAGCCGAGATAGACATAGGGCAGGGCGCGCCGTCTGGCCTCTTCGATCTGCCAGAGAATGGCGTAGTTACCCAGAGAACGTTTTTGCTCATTGATATCGTAGTAAGTGTAGACGGCAGAGAGGCCGTTGCCAAGTAAATCCGTAATCATTACTGCCAGTAATTTATCGCCAATGCTGACGCGGTAGAACAGGGTGGATTCGCAGCGCTTTAGCAGAAAGGATTCAAACTGTTCGCGGCTGGCAGGGTACATGTCGCCATCACTGTGCCTGTTATTGATGTAGCTCTCATACATCTCATAGTATTCATCAGTGGAAATATCATCGACCAGTGAAACTGTAAGATCTTCATTACGCCTTAAAATTCGGCGGTAGCGTTTATTGGGAACAAAGCGATCAACGACTACGCGACTCGCTACACAGTGCTGGCAGTTGGAACAATGGGGGCGATACATATGCGCACCACTGCGACGAAAGCCTATTTCTGAAAGATGGGTATGAAACTCGGTTGAGACCGGGTATTCAGGATCAATAAACAGAGTCCGAGCCTCTTCACCGGGCAGGTAACTGCAGGGGTGGCTTTGGGTAGTGAACAGTTTTATGTCTTTCAGCGAGCTCATGGCTGAAAATTGATTCCTGGTTAGTTATTGCAGGGCCATCCTGCAGGGAAGAGGATGATAATTTGACGTTACTTTCAGCTATTGTAAAGGCCAGTGGGCTTTATTGCGAACATAATCAGTACTCTGTGGCAGCATAGTGATGAAGGTCTGGCGCGGGATTTCCCGGGCGCCAAAGCTTGCCAGGAACGGACTGCTCACCTGGCAATCTATGAGGCGATAGCCCAGAGAGCCAAGTTTTTGCACGCTGCTGGCAAAAGCAATTTTTGAGGCATTGTCCTGATGGCTGAACATGGATTCACCAAAAAACACCTCGCCTATGGCAATCCCGTATAAACCACCAACCAGCCTGCCGTCATTCCATGCCTCAATGGAGTGCGCAACGCCCATTTCATGCAGGGCGCAATAAGCATCAACCATATCCATCGTGATCCAGGTAGCATTGGAATAGGGGCGTTGTCCGGCACAGGCAAGCATAACTTCCCGGAATGCCTGGTCAGAGCTCAGTTCAAGCGTTGATTTCTTTATGGCCCGGGTCAGGCTACGACTGATATGGAGTTCTTCCGGGAAAAGCACCATACGCGGATCAGGAGTCCACCAGAGTATGGGCTGATCTTCCTCAAACCAGGGGAAGATCCCCTTACTATAGGCTTCG
This sequence comes from Pseudohongiellaceae bacterium, assembly GCA_965662685.1. Lineage (GTDB taxonomy): Bacteria > Pseudomonadota > Gammaproteobacteria > Pseudomonadales > Pseudohongiellaceae > Eutrophocola. Next base: position 14,344 of record CBFIIQ010000045.1, read on the forward strand.
ATCAGTCGTTCAGGAGCTAGATTACCCCCTGCAGCGAGCAGTCCATTGGGTTCCTGCAGAGCTGATTCTGTATCCGGAAAAACGAAGTCAGAATCGTTTAGCCAGGGTAGGGAGGACATTAGCGGATTTGCTCAGTCTTTAATCAGACAGTGAGTCCAGGTATTTTTCGGCATCCAGTGCGGCCATGCAGCCAAAGCCGGCTGAGGTGACGGCCTGACGGTAGATGTGGTCAGCTACGTCACCGGCGGCAAACACACCTTCGACGCTGGTTTGCGTGGCATTGCCGGTTATTCCTGAATGGATTTTGACATAGCCGTTTTCCATCTCCAGCTGGCCTTCGAAAATATCGGTGTTGGGCTTGTGACCTACGGCGATGAATACCGCACTTAAATCAATATTCTGAGTGCTGTTGTCCTGGGTGCTTTTGATGCGCATACCGGTGACCTCACCGTCCTCGCCCAGGACCTCATCCAGTTCATGGTTCCACATGATGGTGACATTGCCATTGGCTTCTTTCTCAAACAGCTTGTCCTGCAGAATCTTTTCCGATCTTAGGCTGTCACGGCGGTGAACGAGCACCACTTCACTGGCGATATTTGACAGGTAAAGGGCTTCCTCAACCGCAGTATTACCTCCACCGATGACGGCAACCTTGTGGTTTTTGTAGAAAAAGCCATCACAGGTAGCACAGGCACTGACGCCGCTACCCATGTATTTTTCTTCCGATTCCAGGCCCAGATACTGCGCAGAGGCACCAGTGGCGATAATCAGGGCATCGCAGGTGTACTCGCCCATGCTGCCTTGCAGGTGAAACGGACGCTGGCTTAAGTCAGTCTTTTCTATATGATCAAAAATTATATTAGTGTCAAAGCGTTCTGCATGATTCTTCATCCTTTCCATTAGGTCTGGACCTTGTAATCCTTCAACATCTCCAGGCCAGTTATCCACGTCTGTAGTGGTAGTCAATTGACCCCCTTGCTGCATACCGGTAATCATGACCGGATTAAGGTTGGCGCGTGCGGCATATACGGCGGCGGTGTAACCGGCTGGTCCGGAACCAAGGATGACAAGGCGGTGATGTTGTACGTCGGTCATGGAGTAATACTTCCTGAATTGTTAATTGTTGTTATGGCGGTTTTTTTAGTCTTGTCCAAGCCGCTGGATGACTGGCGGGCACTGTATTCAGCCGACGTAGACTAATGTTGTTTTCCTGAATTACCAAATCGGGTCGAAAGCCGGTTTTTTCAAGGTAGGATATGTTATCAGATAAAAAGACAATTTAAATAAACGCTATCCCTTATATGGGTAATTTATTATCATACACACCCAAGATATGGGTTAAACACCCCACACGAGGAGTGTCACACCAAGGGATTTTTAACGCAGTAATTTATTATCTGTGATGCGCAGTAAACTGCTTCCTCTCGAGAGGAGAAAGTCACCTTGAAATTAGTGACCTAAACAACTAAAAAGGGAAAATCAGGAAAGTCGCCGCTGACCGGCTTTTCGAGCGCTTTGGCCAAGAAAAATACGAAAACACCTCCTGTTGAGGAACATGCTGTCACTCTCAAAGCTCTTTTTCTGAAAGAGGGACTGATGATCCTTTTTCTGGCGCTGGGACTTTACCTGTTTCTGGCGATCAGTTCCTACTCGCCAATGGATCCAGGCTGGTCCCGTACTGGCGATGACAGTAATATTGATAACAGTGTGGGGCGCACCGGTGCCTGGATCTCCGATGTGCTACTACTGTTGTTTGGCTATCTGGCCTACCTGTTTCCGCTATTACTGGCTTATCGAGCCCTTGTTATCTTCCGGCACCGCAAGGAAGCCCGCCCCTTTTCCTGGGAGCTGATTGCCCTGCGAGGAGCCGGTGTCATTCTTACGCTGCTTGGCGCTGCGACTCTGGCGACCATGCACTTCGATACACCCCTGCCAAATTCTGCAGGAGGCTTGCTGGGCAATGGTATTGCCGGTGTGGCACTGCCATCGTTTGACCTGACAGGCAGTACCCTGATTTTCCTGACCATGCTGATACTCGGCATTACCTTGGCCACGGGGCTGTCCTGGCTGGCTCTGGTAGATAATACCGGGAAATTGTGTCTGCAGGCCTGGGAGACCGCTATTGAGCGTTGGCAGCACTGGAAAGAAGGTCAGCGTGAGAAAGCCGAAGCTCAGCGTGCCATCAGCAAGCGCAAGGAAGCTTTGGACCACTTCATAGAAAAAGACAAGAAACGTAAACCCATCGAGATTGCACCGGTGCGTACTGCCCCGAAACAGCCCAGCAAGCGGGTACAAAAAGAAAAGCAGGGCAAATTATTTGAATCGGCGTCTGTGGGTGAACTACCGGCGATATCACTTCTGGATGAGTGGGATGATAACCAGCAGGTGGGCTATTCGAAGGAAGCGCTGGAAGCTATGTCCAAGCTGTTGGAGATCAAACTTAAGGACTTTGGCATTGAAATCAATGTTGAGGCCATAAATCCGGGGCCGGTAATTACCCGTTTTGAAGTGCAACCGGCGCCTGGAGTAAAAGTCAGTCGCATCACCAATCTGGTAAAAGACCTGGCGCGCTCGCTGGCAGTCACCAGTGTGCGTGTCGTGGAAGTAATCGCTGGCAAGACCGTGATTGGAATCGAAATTCCCAATGAGCAGAAGGAACTGATTCAACTGGGTCAGGTACTCTCTTCCCCTGAATTTGATAACGCCAAATCACCGATCAGTATCGCTCTGGGACATGATATCGGCGGCAACCCGGTGGTAGTGGATTTGGCTAAAATGCCTCACTTGCTGGTGGCGGGCACCACCGGTTCGGGTAAGTCGGTGGGTGTGAATGCGATGATTTTGAGCATTCTGTTCAAGTCCAGTCCCAAGGAAGTGCGTTTACTGATGATCGACCCGAAGATGCTGGAGCTCTCGGTTTATGATGGCATTCCTCATTTGCTGACACCGGTCATTACTGACATGAAAGACGCCGCCAACGGCCTGCGCTGGTCGGTGGCAGAAATGGAGCGTCGATACAAGCTGATGTCAGCAATGGGCGTGCGGAATCTGGCCGGTTTTAATAAGAAAGTGGTTGATGCCATTGCGGCCGGTGAGCCAATCAAGGACCCGCTGTGGAAGCCCGATCCTTTAAGCATTGTTGAGGTGGAAGACCAGGTGCCGGAAGACCTGGAAGAATTGCCACAGATTGTGGTTATTGTCGACGAACTGGCTGACATGATGATGGTAGTGGGCAAAAAAGTGGAAGAACTTATTGCCCGCATAGCACAGAAGGCTCGAGCGGCTGGGATTCATTTGATTCTGGCTACCCAGCGCCCCTCGGTTGATGTGTTAACCGGCCTGATCAAGGCGAATATTCCTACGCGTCTTTCCTTCATGGTGCAAAGCAAAGTGGATTCTCGCACTATTCTCGGGGAAGGGGGGGCAGAGCAGTTGCTGGGCCATGGTGACATGTTGTTCCTGCCGCCTGGCGAAGGCATGCCACAACGGGTTCACGGAGCCTTTGTTTCCGATGAAGAGGTGCACAGAGTGGTAGCAGCCTGGAAGCAGCGTGGTGAGCCACACTATATTGAAAGCATAACTTCAGATTCCTCGGGGGACGGCGTCCCTGGTCTTTCTTCTAATGGCGGCGATGGTGAAGGGAACTCTGAGGAGGATGATGCACTCTATGATGAAGCGGTTCGATTTGTTTGTGAGTCGCGCAAGGCATCTATATCTGCGGTGCAACGCAAGCTGCGTATTGGCTATAACCGGGCAGCACGCATGATCGAAGCGATGGAAATGGCTGGTGTTGTATCGGAGATGGGAAGCAATGGTAGCAGGGAGGTAATTGCGCCGCCGGCTCCTAGAGAATAATATAAAAATCAATAATATATGAAACTTACTTAAAGTAAAAAGTTATACTTTGCAGGACCGGTTCAAGTATATGATAATTTCCGCCTATAAACGCATAATCCTGATGCTGACAGCATTCTGCCTGTCATCGGGATACGTTATGGCTCAGGAAAACACCGCAACTGCCGATCTTGATGCCGCCAATGTGCTGGCAGCGATCCTGCAGGAAACGCAAACCCTGCAGGCGCAGGTCGAGGTATTAACCCTGGATCAGGATGGTCGTGAAATTCAGGAGTCAGTTGCGCGCCTGATCATGGAAAAGCCGTATAAGGTAAGCTGGGAAATTTTGTCTCCCTATCAGGAATTGATGCTCACAGATGGCACTCGTATCTGGCGTTATGAGCATGATCTTGAGCAGGTGAGCATTGATACCTTCAATAACGATATCAGCCGTACACCGGTTTTACTGCTCAATGGTGAAGCAGCCGCTATCGCTGATTCCTACAATATTGCCTCCGTTGTCATGGATTATGACAGTGTGCAGCGCTTTATCCTGACTCCGAAAGCCTCCGACAGCCTGTTTGAGCGCCTGAGTCTGTCCTTTGCTGACAGTACCCTGACGGAAATGCAGTTTGAAGACAGCCTGGGACAGAAAACCAGTCTTACCTTCAGCAATGTGCGGGCAAACAACACAATTGATCCAGCCGTTTTTATTTTTCAGATGCCAAGCGATGTTGATGATCTGGAAATTATTGATAATACCCGCTTTTAGCCTGCTTAAGCCTTGAGTCTCTCCCTGTTTCAGCAAGATGACAGCTACCAGCCACTGGCAGCGGCCATGCGTCCACGAACGCTGGATGAATTTGCCGGGCAAGATCATATAATCGCACCGGGCAAACCGCTCTATGAAGCAGTTGCCTCAGGTATACCCCATTCGATGATCCTCTGGGGGCCGCCCGGCACTGGCAAAACTACCCTGGCCAGAATAATTGCCAATGCCTGTGATGCTCATCTGGAATCCATCTCCGCTGTATTGAGCGGTGTGAAAGAAATTCGTGAAGCTATTGATCAGGCGAAACAGGAACGCGATATGCGCGGTCGTCGCACCATTCTTTTTGTGGATGAAGTACATCGTTTTAACAAAACTCAGCAGGATGCCTTTTTACCTCATATTGAAGAGGGCACCGTTACTTTTATTGGCGCCACCACGGAGAACCCTTCCTTTGAACTGAACAATGCCCTGTTATCCAGAGCCCGGGTTTACGTGCTGAAAAGTCTGGATAATGACGCGTTGGTGGATATTCTGGAAACGGCTCTGACAGATGAGACGCGTGGATTAGGCAATCTGGCTATTGCTCTGAGTGACGAGCAAAAAAACCTTATTGCCAGTGCTGCAGATGGTGATGCCCGGCGTGTATTGAACCTGCTGGAAGTCGCTCAGGACCTGTTTGAAGAAAATGATCAGGGGCAGCCTGGCCTTTCCGACGACGCTCTGGAGCAATTATTACAAGGGAACAGCAAGCGCTTTGACAAGGGAGGTGACTCCTTTTACGAGCAGATATCGGTTTTGCACAAGGCAGTGCGTGGTTCGGCACCTGATGCGGCGCTGTATTGGCTATGCCGAATGCTTGATGGTGGCTGCGACGCCTTGTATATCGCGCGTCGCGTGGTACGTATGGCCAGTGAGGATATCGGCAATGCTGACCCAAGAGGTTTACAGCTGGCATTGAATGCCTGGGATGTGCAGCAGCGTCTCGGTAGTCCGGAAGGCGAACTCGCGATAGCCCAGGCACTGGTGTTTCTAGCCTGTGCCCCGAAAAGCAATGCAGTGTATAAGGCGTACAATCAGGCCATGGAAACGGTAAAGACAACACCGGCTTTCGATGTTCCCGTCCACATGCGCAATGCACCTACCGAACTAATGAAAAATCTGGATTATGGCAAGGAATATCGTTATGCCCATAATGAACCTGGCGCATATGCTGCAGGTGAAAATTATTTTCCGGAGGAATTAAAAGACAGTCGATTTTATTTTCCCACTGACAGGGGGCTTGAAGATAAAATACGCGAAAAACTGGATTATTTTCGTAGTCTCGATGAGGCAAGTCCGGATAAACGCTATGATTAATAAATCACAACACAGGTATATTCCATGACTTATCTGGCAGTTGCATGCGGGGGCGCAATTGGTGCCATGTCCCGCTACTGGGTGTACAACGCCTTTCTCAAGGCCAGCGAAAGTAAATTCCCCTGGGCTACCCTGACAGTCAACATAGCGGGTTCATTTCTTATTGGTATTGCTTTCGTTCTGATCACTGAGCGCAGTGACGTCGGACCAGAAGTGCGCGGTCTGGTTACCGTAGGTTTTCTCGGCGCCTTTACAACTTTCTCCACTTTTTCCATGGACACCATTGGTCTTCTGGAGCAGGGTCAAATCGCCTCTGCAATTACCTATGTGCTGAGTAGCGTGTTGGTCTGTATAATTGCCGCCTGGCTTGGCCTGATGTTTTCGAGAGTATTTTTTTAAGTAGCTTCGTGAACAGCAATAATTTATAAACCTGAAAATTCTTTAATCGCTTAATAACAAACTGGAAGTCAAATGCTAGATCCGAAGTGGGTTCGTACGGAGCCTGAAACTGTTGCCGGCCTGTTACAAAAAAAGGGCTATAGCCTTGATGTTGAAAAAGTCAAAATGCTGGAAGAGCAGCGCAAGAGCCTGCAGGTAGAAACCGAAAGTCTGCAGAATGAACGTAACACCCGTTCAAAAAATATTGGTAAGGCCAAGGCGGCCGGCGAAGACATTGCGCCATTGCTGGCGGAAGTGGAAAACCTGAAAAGCGATCTTGAATCCCGTAAGCAGGCACTGGATACGCTTACTGAGGAATTCGATGGCTTGTTACATGGGATTCCCAATATCCCGGCAGAAGCTGTGCCGGCAGGCACTAGCGAAGATGATAATCAGGAGATGCGTCGCTGGGGTGAGCCCAGACAATTTGATTTTGAGCCGAAAGATCATGTTGAACTGGGTGAGCAGTCGGGTGGTCTGGACTTTGAAACGGCTGTAAAGATTACCGGTTCCCGTTTCGTGGTAATGAAAGGTGAAGTGGCGAAACTGCATCGTGCTTTGGTGCAGTTCATGCTCGATACGCATACTGTTGAGCATGGTTATACCGAAGTTAATGTGCCTAATATGGTCAATGGGGATTCTGCCTATGGCACCGGACAACTGCCGAAGTTTGGAGAGGATCTGTTCAAGCTTACCGATGAGCGTGGTTTTTACCTTATTCCTACAGCTGAAGTTCCGGTTACCAATTTTGTCCGTGATGAGATCATTGATCCCAATTTATTGCCAATGAAGTTTGCCTGTCATTCATTATGTTTCCGCAGTGAGGCGGGCAGTTATGGCAGAGATACTCGCGGGATGATTCGCCAGCACCAGTTTGAAAAAGTGGAGTTGGTGCAGTTGGTGAAACCCGAAGAATCAAAGGCGGCTCATGAAGCACTGACTCTCCATGCTGAAGCTATCCTGGAGAAGCTTGGACTGCCATATCGTACTGTCGTGTTGTGTGGTGGTGATCTCGGTTTTTCAGCTGAGCTCACTTATGATCTGGAGGTCTGGTTGCCTGGGCAGAATGCCTATCGTGAAATTTCATCCTGTAGTAATTTTGGTGATTTCCAGGCTCGACGTATGCAGGCACGCTGGCGTAATCCGGAAACTGGTAAACCGGAATTGCTGCATACAATTAACGGTTCCGGACTGGCAGCAGGGCGGACCCTGATCGCTGTGCTTGAGAATTATCAGAATGCAGATGGCAGTATTACTGTACCGCATGCTTTGCATTCCTATATGGGTGGTATTGATTCCATTCTGAAACCGTCCACCTAAGACTCACTGCTGATCACATCACAAAGCAATGGACTATCTGCCAATTATGTTGCGTCTCCAGGGCCAGAAGGTTCTGGTGGTAGGTGGCGGTCAGGTTGCTACCCGCAAGGTGGCTATGCTGCTGCGTGCAGGTGCCATTGTGCGTCTGGTTGCAGACACTGTGGATTCGGCACTGGCGCGAACCCTTTCTGACTCTCCCCATGAAGTACTTGAAAAACGTTTCCAGCCTGAAGACATTGATGGCGTCAGACTTGTTGTCGCCGCTACCGATGACAATGCGGTGAATCTGCAGGTCTATAAAGAATCACAGCAACGCTGTGTGCCGGTTAATGTGGTCGATAATACGGCCCTTTGTGACTTTATATTTCCTTCTATTGTTGATCGCTCTCCGGTGATTGTTGCAGTTTCCAGTGGTGGTAATTCTCCGGTACTGGCACGTTTTTTGCGTTCTCGTCTGGAAAGCTTCATTCCCTCGGGCTTTGGTAATCTGGCGGAATTGCTCGGTTACTATCGGGAGAAAGTGAAAAAGGCTATTCCTTCGATGAGCCAGCGTATGCGCTTTTGGGAATCGGTAATGAGTGGGCCGGTTGCCGAGCAAATGATGTCGGGCAAGAAAGAAAAAGCCGGGCAACTGCTGGATGCTGCACTGGAACAGGCTGATCATATTTCCACTAGCGGTGAAGTCTATCTGGTGGGGGCCGGCCCGGGTGATCCTGATCTGCTGACCTTTCGGGCGCTGCGACTTATGCAGCAGGCAGATGTGGTGCTCTTTGACCGTCTGGTATCGGAAGAAATTCTGAACATGACGCGTCAGGACGCGGAAAAAATTCATGTGGGGAAGCAACGTAAACAGCACACTATGCCGCAACAGGATATCAGCAAGCTGTTGGTGAGTTTGGCAAGTGAAGGTAAAAGGGTGTTACGTCTCAAGGGTGGCGATCCTTTCATATTTGGTCGAGGTGGCGAGGAAATCGAAGAACTGGCTGCGGCAGGAATTCCATTTCAGGTGGTGCCGGGTATTACAGCGGCTTCCGGTTGTGCTGCCTATGCAGGAATTCCATTGACGCATCGTGATTACTCTCAGTCGGTGCGCTTTGTCACTGGTCATTTAAAAAATGACACCTGCGATCTTGACTGGAAAAATCTGGCGGAAGAAGCCGGGCAGACCCTGGTGTTCTATATGGGCTTGGTGAGCCTGCCAATTATCTGTCAGGAGCTGATCAATCATGGTATGTCTGCAGACAAGCCAATAGCGTTAATCCAACAGGGCACGACTGCTGCGCAGAAAGTGTTCATCGGTACACTGGCAACTCTGCCTGCTATCATTGCCAGAGAAGAAGTACAGGCACCGACCTTGATCATTGTTGGCGATGTGGTGCGACTGCATGGCAAGTTGGCGTGGCAATAGATAAAGACCCCGATTACAAGTCTTGGGTCGGATAAGACCGCAGGCCGCCATCCGACATGGCGGCTAAAGGTCACTATTATCTGCCTCGGACTTAAGCCTTTAGCTCCAGGCTTTGCTTACCTATAATAGGCCTCCAAACAGACATGGCATTATTATCCAAATGACTAAGCCTCTGATTCGCGAAGCTACTCCTGCAGATATTCCGCAGATTCTTCACTTCATCAATGAACTGGCGATCTATGAAAAGCTGGCTCATGAAGTGGAAACCAACGCCGATATGATAAAGCACACCCTGTTTGGTTCAAACGCAAAAGCGTTTTGCCTGATTTGTGTAATTGATGATCAGAGCGTGGGCTTTGCCATTTATTTTTTCAACTATTCCACCTGGCTGGGGAAGTACGGAATTTATCTGGAAGATCTGTATGTGTCTCCCGAGCATCGGTGCAAGGGGGCAGGCAAGGCGCTGCTTATTCATATCGCCAAAATTGCCACTACTAGTAACTGCGGTCGTTTTGAGTGGAGTGTGCTCGACTGGAACACGCCCTCCATAGAGTTTTATAAATCCCTTGGTGCGCGTGAAATGAGCGACTGGCGTATCTACCGGGTCGATGGCGACGCCTTGCAGGCTTTGGCGGAAAAAGAATGACAGTTACAAG
>CBFIIQ010000046.1:0-23973 GCA_965662685.1 Pseudohongiellaceae bacterium
ACCAAAGGTCGCACCGTCGGATGCGTCCCTGCGGTCCTTATCCGACCTACAGAAACCCATCGAAGCCTGAGAGAGAGGTTGCTTGTCTCTTGCCTCTTGTCTCTTGCCTCTTGCCTCTTGCCTCTTATTTTCTTCTGCCGACCACCTGCACCGCACACCTTTATCCTTTATCCTTCATCCTTTATCCTTTCTCCTTTCTCCTTTTTCTCTTCCCTTGTAACTTGAGACTTGTAACTATTTCTCCACCGTATACGTCAAATCCACACTCTGACTTACACCGGTTTCCACTTCAAATTTTATCCGTTCGGTAAGAATATACTCCAGGGTGAGAGTGTTTTCCCGATCAAACAGGCCAATATCATATCGCATAAAAAGGTTGGGGCGCAGATACTTGCCCAGACCAAGAGCACTATCACGGTAGTCGTCACTGGTGCTGATATCCACCATATCCAGTCCCAGTCCCTTTCTCACACTACTGGTCAAGCCATTGCCTTTTTCCAGACTTAACAGAGCAATGGCATTAAGCATATTCGCACCCTCCTGATTACCGGCATTCTGAAAGGAACGCCCCGTGACCAGCAAAGAAAGGATTTCACTTTCAGGCAGGCCGGGAACTGAAAATAACTGTCCCTGCAAATTACGAATAGTGCCATTTAACTGTAAACCCACCATGGCATTAGAGGTCTGTCTTAGTGCTCTAATATCCACTGCAGGGTTTAGGGGGTTGCCAAGGAACAATAATTTACCGTCTTCTATAGTAAGACGCTGCCCATAAAGAGCATAACTGCCATTCGGAATAGACAGCTCACCATAGGCCAGCAGGGGTCTGTCGATACTTTGCTCTACTACCAGCTCACCGTTCAACTGCAGGTCCAGTCCAAAGCCACGAAACCTTGCCTCATCGCCCAGCCCAAGCATGACCTTGCCAGTAACAGGAACCAGCCCCATCAGGCCATCATCAGGCGTATTGACAGATCCCTCCAGTGCGGGCGGTAAATTAACGACTACGACATCTCTGGAAACACTCACAGAACCATTACCTACCAGAGCCATATTACTGCTGATATCCAGGTCAAATTTCGGCATCAATAATGAGCCATTGATATCCAGAATATTGTTGTCATATTGCAGAAAAAGATCAGGATTCACTGCCACCTGTGTGCCTGCAATATTTATGATCTGAAAATTCTCACCAACAACCTGCAACTGCATTGTCCTGCTGTTCATAAATGGAGTCGCTATCTGGCTGCTAAAGCTTACCTGACCTCCACCGGAACTTGCCGCGCCGGTAATCGTAATTTCATTATCCTGTTCACTGTGCAGAGCCAGTTCAATATCACTCAGCAAGAGTCCATATTCAGGCAGTTCAAAACTGCCACCTGCAAGACTTGCGTCGAAAACCAGCAAGGGTCGTGTCAGATTACCGGTTATTTGTCCACTTGCCTGAAGCTCTCCCCGGGGCGCAAGCAGATTGGGCACAAGCGCTTCCAACCATGAAATATTATTGAATCCAAGTTCAAAATTACCTCCCAGGGAATCATTATCATCCAGCGTCGCCTGCCCATTAAAATCTCCCTGAAAATCCAGCCCATCTGTATTCGGAACATAAACCTGGAAACCGGTATTCAACGTCCAAATAGCAGATTCCCGTTTCAGGTCCAACCGCACTTCGTCCAGGCCATAACTTTCTACCCGAAGCTCTTCAATTAACGAATCCTCCGTCGCCTCAATGACCACACCCAACAGCAGATCCCGGGGTGACAGGACAATATCAAGACGGGTGTCTTTCCAGTCAGGGCCAAGTCCGGAAAAAGATGATTGCACATCCACTCTGCCATCAATAAAGCTGCTTTGAGGGAGAGCGATGGCATACTCAGCCAGCAGGCTTTCAAGTCCTCTCGGTCTGCTGTCAAGCACTTCCAGAATGCCATTCATTCCAGCTTCTTCAATAAGTTGACGATTATTGAGATAGGACAGAGGAAAATTATCAAGAATGATTTCTCCGCTGGCACCAGCGTTAGCCATCCATCTGCCCTGAGCACAGGCACTGAAGGTGGTCATGGCCCAGCAGTGTTCGGATAAGGTAGCCTGCTCAGCTGATGCCGCTATAAACAATGGCTGAGTCAGTTGCCAATCACCATAAACAGATTGAATATCCGCAGCTGAGATTTCTCCATTCCAGCTCTGCTGCTGATACCTGCCAGCAGCCTCAAATTGAAAATTTCCCAGAGATGAGGTGGTTTCAAGCTCGACTTGATGTGCAGGTAGAGTCCCGGAAACCAAAACTTCACCTCTTGGGAAAACCACACTTTGTTCTCCGGCACCCCATTTTAAATTAACGAAATCGAGCTCTACGCGATTATCAGAACCATCGTAACGTGCTTCCGCCAAAACCTGTTCTAACTGTAATTGCACATTATCATCGGCGTAACGAATATCGCTTCCATTAAATATTCCATTGAGTTGAGGTAATGTGGGTGTACCTGTCAAGCGACCTTCGCCACTAGCCTGCCCTTGCAAGGCTGATAAAATTCGGCTGAGTACCGGAGCCTGTAAATTCCATTGCAGGTCCATTACGGGTGTTATTAATCCACTCAGCACCAGTGAATTTTCCCCTGCCGCAAGATTCATATTTACTCGTTCAATATTGTTCTCAAGCAGACCAAGCTCTCCTTCACCGGAAAGAGGAAAGCTGTTTATCTCGCCTGCCAGATCAACAATACTGACAAGGGTACTACGCTGGCCGTTAGCGAAATCCATATTGATACTGCCCCTGCCTTGCAAAGAAACCAGTTCCAGACTTTCCAGCAAATCACCATCGGTAAAGTTTTCAAGCGTCCAGTTCAGTGACAGTGAATTTTCAGCAGACAGATCATATTCTCCGAAAGCAGAAAGCGTCAGCTTTTGGCTGTCCAGATAAATCTGATTGAAACGAACAGCTTCGGGCTGATAGCTGATATTGAAGGTACTGACAAGCTCCCCAAAATTACGCAGGCCTGCTTCCAGTTCGCCCTGTAAATCCAGTTGTTCGATGGTGCCTGCGGTCGTCATGCGAGCAGACAGGGTTTCGATTTGATCCAGTCCCGGCTGACTGAAACCAGCACCATTAAAGTCGCTAATTTCATGCTGCAATTCTATGGCGGGCACACTGCCATCAAGTAGCCCGGTTGTAATAAGGCCGTTTGAAGTCAAACTAACAGGGGCCATCAGGGTATGCTCAATAAGCAATTCATCCAGGCTTCCAGAAAGAGCTAAACTGCCATCAAATTCCATCTCCGAAATAACTGTATGCCAGTCAGCTGTTCCTTCCAGGGCATAGCCATTTGAGGACAGCACAAGGTCTGTGGCAATTGAGCTTGAGGCGTCTTTGTCCAGAGCAGCCTTAAGCACAAGGCTTTGTGAATCCATCATAGCCGTTAGTGAAACCCTGGCTATGCGCTGCGTCGTAGTATTCCTGATACTAATATTGGTGAGTATCGCCTGATCAAGCTGAAACGTTACTGGCTGGGAAAAAACAGTCTGCAATAGATAAGCAATTTCCTTGTCAACTGGCTCATTCTGCCCTTCTACAACTTCAGGTAGATCCACCACTATCTGGCTGGACTGGAAATTTTTTATATAAACGTCAAGATTAAAAAGAGCGAAAGGCTGCCATGACACAGAGGTATTTCCAGCGGTCATTGTCATGCCGGTTGCATTATCGCGAATAGAAAGATTGGCAAAGCTCAGCTCATCCAGCAATACCCCATTCACTTCCTCAAAAGTTAATTCATAACTGCCGGAGTCTGAAACCAACTGCAATGCCCGCTTAACAGTCCAGGCAGAACCGGCTTCGGTACCCACTGCTATGAGGAACATGAAAGTCACCAGTGCCAGAACAAAGCCCAGACTTTTAGCCGAGGTTTTAAGCGCCTTTATCATTATGTCAGGGCTCACAGATCCGGCCCCATGGTGATATGCAAACGAAAACCACCCTCATCACTCATGGCATGAGCAAGATCCAGCCTGATCGGCCCTATGGGAGAAAGCCAGCGCAAACCCATGCCGATACTTTGCTTCCAGTCAACTTCACTGTCAGAAAATGCATTTCCGCCATCGACAAAAAAGGCACTGCGCCAGTTATTTTTTATAGGAAAATCATATTCCAGACTCCCTGTTAGCAAATGGGTGCCACCAATAACTTCATTATTTTCATTCAATGGCCCCAGGGAATTGTATTGGTATCCTCTCAACTTCTGGTCTCCGCCGGTAAAAAAGCGTACCGAAGCGGGCAGTTCTGCCGGCACATCAATCCAGGTTGAACCAATTTCAAATTTGCTGATAAAACGACCGGGACCAAAACTGAGAATGCCTTTTCCGCTGCCATAAACCTGCAGAAACGTGGTATCGGAGATCATGGAATCACTGGCGCCACGAATCTGGCCAAACAACTTCCAGCCCCGGGAAGGAAAAATCAGATCATCAGCCACGGTTTTGGAAAGGGTGTAACCGGGCATGGTAAGGGTGACATTGTCCTGCTGGAGATCAACCGTGTAATTATCCTGCAGATAATCAATGGAATAAGTTTCCAGCCAGCCGGAGGTCGATTGGCGACGATAAGCTAATTCCAGCTTGAATCGATCACTGTCGTAGGTCTCGGCATTTTCTGTGACAAAGCCTGTGCCAAAACTGAGACTTTCACGCACAGGGTCACTAAGGGGAATGATATATGCCATATTGACCTGGGATCTGATCGGCGATAAGCCCAAATCACTGTCAATATGGTGACCACGGGTATTGATATAGCGGTTTTCATAGGTTGCCCTGACCCGCGGGCCAGTATCAGTTGTGAAGCCGACTCCGGTTGACCATGCATTCCTGGGCCTGGGGACGAGAGAAATATTAATCGGCACAGCCCCCTGATTGACCCGTGACAACTGGGGTGACACATTGATCAGGTTGAAATATCTGCTTTCATCAAAGTTAGTTCGCTGCTCCAGCAGACGTTCGCTGCTATAGGGTTCTCCGCTCTGCAAAATGACCAGGCTCTTGATAAGCGCCCGGGAAAAACCCGGTATCGGCTCGATATTGATTTCACCAAAAGAGAAGCGTGGACCGGGTTCAAAATCGATGAGTATGTCAGCCTTATAGGCACTCATATCCACCACGACTTCCGAACGCAGGAAACGCGCCGAAAAGTACCCGTTCTCTATGGCCCTGGCACTTAATGTACTTTTGATTTCCTCATATTTTCCGTGGTGAAGAGCTGCCTGTTCCATATCAGGAAGTTCATCAATAAATTTCTGAAAGAGCACCTGCTCTTCTTCGCTGGCAGAGATGTAAACACTTACATTATCTACCTGAACCTGCTCTCCCGGGAGCATATCAATGTGCAAAAACCAGCATTTTTCAAGCACACTGAAACTTAACTCAAAAGTACTGCGATAATAGCCGAGCGCATTGATGGCATTACGAATATTGGTTCTCACCTGGGGAGCCAGACGGTTTAGCCGGGAAAGCGGCGTGTCACAGGATTCCGCACTGATGACCAGATGATTACGAATATTGGCAGCTAATTCAGCATTTGCCCCTTCTATAAGGATTCTTTCCGTTTCGCTGGTCTGTGCAGACACTGCGCTGACCAACACGATGAGCAGGAAGATAAAAATAGTGAAGCGAAATGTAATTAACATAGCAATTTTGCTTATAAATACCGCTAAATGTGACTAAAATTCAGGATAATATGGGAAAAATCCAACAAGAGCTGATATTAGCAGTTAAACCAACTATAATTCCTCACAATAATCATTTGTTGATTTTTGCCGAAATATGCTCCGATCTTGTAGGCATCATCGGCTAAAAATGCTAATCTTCACATTTTTTGACGCCATCAGCCAAAAAAAACAGCAAAATGGCGCTCTACTATATACACGGTGACACAATGGCAGCCTTATTAGTAATAAATGGCCCAAACCTGAATTTGCTGGGCAGCAGGGAACCGGAAATTTATGGTACCGACTCCCTTGATGATATCAATGCAAAATTATCAGGTCTTTGCGAATCAGGCGGTCACCGGATTGAGTTTCTGCAAAGCAATGCTGAGGCTGAAATCATTGAACGTGTTCACCTGGCAAAACAAGCCGGCATAGATTTTATTATTATCAACCCGGCAGCTTTTACCCATACCAGTATTGCCCTCAGGGATGCCCTGCTAGGCGTAGAAATTCCTTTTATTGAAGTCCACCTCTCGAATGTACATGCCAGAGAGGAATTTCGAAAACATTCCTTTTTAAGCGACATTGCTGTCGGCAGCATAGTTGGCCTGGGTCCAATTGGCTATGAACTGGCTTTGCAGGCGGCACTGGCAAGAATTGAATAATTTCCATTCAACTGACAAAACAGAGTGGTCCTGGCGCATATAGTAAGTGTACAGACATGTATAAAAACTGAATAGCTTATTAACAAGCCGGCTTAAAAAGACCAAGAATTTATTTAGATACATTATTTACAGGCAAACACAGGCAGATAAAGAGACAAAAATGGATATCAGAAAAGTAAAAAAACTTATTGAATTACTTGAATCATCTGACGTTGCGGAAATAGAAATCAAGGAAGGCGAAGAAGCGGTTCGCATCAGCCGCAACTCGCCCTATTCCGCACCAGCACCAGCACCCCAATATATTCAGGCACCTGCTGCAGCACCAGCAGCTCCAGCTGCGGCGAGTGAAACTGTAGAAGATCAAAGCAGCGCCGCCCGGTATAAAGGAGAGGCCGTTAAGTCTCCCATGGTTGGCACCTTCTATCGCTCACCCTCACCTACTTCCCCAGCTTTTATAGAAGTGGGTAAACAGGTGCAAGCCGGTGATGTCATCTGCATCATTGAAGCCATGAAAATGATGAACCAGATTGAAGCTGACAAAGCTGGCACAATAGAAGCAATCCTGGTGGAAGACGGAGAACCCGTCGAGTTTGACCAGCCCCTGGTGTCAATCGTCTAGAGAGCCCGAGGTTAAGTTTGACTGATAAACATCCAGGAATTATCTACTCATGTTGAAAAAAGTATTAATAGCAAACCGTGGTGAAATCGCCCTGCGTGTCCTTCGTGCCTGTAAGGAAATGGGGATCAAAACAGTCGCGGTGCATTCAACCGCTGACCGCGACCTGATGCATGTCATGCTGTCTGACGAATCAGTCTGTATCGGCCCCCCTTCTTCTGCTGAAAGTTACCTGAACGTTCCGGCCCTGATTAGCGCCATGGAATTGACCAATGCCGATGCGGTTCATCCTGGCTATGGTTTTCTTTCTGAAAATGCGGATTTTGCCGAGCAGGTTGAACAGTGTGGATTTATTTTTATTGGCCCCACTGCAGAAACCATTCGCTCCATGGGCGACAAGGTCAGTGCTATTGACGTCATGCGAAAAGCCGGTGTTCCAACCGTACCTGGTTCAGATGGCCCCCTGGGAGAGGATGAAAAAGAAATCCTCGCGCTTGCTGAAAAAATCGGCTTCCCGGTAATGATCAAGGCTGCAGCTGGCGGCGGTGGTCGCGGCATGCGCGTCGTTGAAAAAAAGGAAGACCTGATCAAGTCAATTCAGGTCACCAAGAGTGAAGCCAAATCCTATTTCGGTAGCGATGTTGTGTATCTGGAAAAATTTCTGGGCAATCCCCGTCATGTTGAAATTCAGGTCATAGGCGATGGCAGGGGTAATGCTATTTGTCTTGGTGATCGTGATTGCTCCATGCAACGTCGTCATCAAAAAGTTGTTGAAGAAGCACCAGCGCCGGGCATTGATGAGAAAACCCGGGCCCGGATCATGGATACCTGCATAAAGGCCTGTGAAAAAATCAAATACCGCGGTGCCGGCACCCTTGAATTCCTCTATGAAGACGGCGAGTTTTATTTTATAGAAATGAACACGCGCGTTCAGGTGGAGCACCCGGTTACCGAACGCGTTACCGGCATTGATATTGTCAGGGAACAATTACGCATTGCGGCAGGCCTGGAGTTATCCGTAAAGCAGGAAGACATCAGCATTATTGGACATGCTATTGAATGTCGTATTAATGCTGAGGACCCGAACACTTTCATGCCAAGCCCGGGCAAGGTCAAACTTTTCCATTCTCCAGGGGGAAATGGCATCAGGGTCGATTCACATATTTACAGTGGCTATAGCGTACCCCCTTATTATGATTCGCTAATCGCCAAGCTCATTGCCTTTGGCCCAACCCGCGACGTAGCCATTGGCAGAATGCAGAATGCACTGGGTGAAATGTTGGTAGACGGCATCAAGACCAATATTCCACTACAGGTCGACATTATGAAAGATGAAGGCTTTAGAAATGGCGGTGCGAATATTCACTACCTGGAAGAAAAACTCAAAAACCGCTAGAGCCTAGCATCGGCAAATAAAATTCCTGACTGGCGCTCAAGCGCGTCACGTCAATTCATAATCCATATTGGCATACTAAAAAGGGGTCTCAAACTATCTCCTGGCTGCAAATACAGATTCCGGTGCAGGCAACACAGGCTGACACGATTGAGCAGGTATTGCTGAATGCCGGCGCCTTATCTGTCACCCTCACCGACTCAGAAGACCAACCAATTTTCGAACCAGGTCCGGGAGAAACGCCGATCTGGGATCTGGTTACCGTGGTGGGACTATTCTCATCGGAGCTGGATAAGCCCGCCTTGCAAGCCACCCTTGATAAAGCACTTGCCAATTTAAATCTGACTTCCACGACCCTGACCCATCTTGACGATCAGGATTGGGAGCGTGCCTGGCTCGCCGATTTTCAACCCATGTGTTTTGCCAACCATTTGTGGGTTTGTCCTACCGGCATGAAACCCGACACTGAAAATGCTGTCATTATGGAGCTGGATCCGGGACTGGCATTTGGCACAGGAACCCATCCAACCACCGCCATGTGCCTGGAATGGCTGGCCGCAAATGATGTCACCAATAAAGATCTGATTGATTACGGATGTGGTTCCGGAATACTCGGTATTGCAGCCCTGCTACTTGGAGCCGAAAGGGTTTACGGAGTAGACAATGATCCGCAGGCGCTGCAGGCAACAAGCGATAACTGTAAAAAGAATTCCCTTTCTCTGTCTCGCTTTGAGCTTTTTTTGCCAGGTGACTTTGCCAATGCCCTGCGTAATGAAGAATTACAGCAGGTGGACATTGTGCTGGCCAATATTCTTGCTGGCCCCCTGGTAACTCTGGCCGAATACCTGACCGCCATGATAAAACCGCAAGGCATCATTCTGCTTTCCGGCATCTTGCGCGAACAGGCCGATGAAGTCATGTCAGCCTATGAACAATGGATCAGTTTTTCACCCCCTCTTTACCAGGGAGACTGGGTTAGACTGGACGGTATACGTAAAGCCTGACAGCCAACTCTGGAACGCCAGGAAAGTCACAGACACAGTTAATTCCTGTCACTAAATCTTTTACAGACAGGTTAGAATTACGGACAAACCCTAACCCAGATTTACCATGGCCAATTTCCTCACACAATGCCCTTTCTGCCAGACCTCTTTCAAGGTCACCGATGCGCATATGCAAGCGGCCAATGGTGTTGTCAGATGCGGTTCATGCATGGAAGTATTTCTGGCTGATCAGAACAGAATTACACTGAGAGAAAACAAGGAGAGCAAGGATAATAAAGAGCATCAGGAGAATACGGGAAGTGAGACCTTCGAAAAAGCTCCCGCTGAAGAATCAGCACTGAATTCTGTCCCCCCCGACGCCCTGTCTTCCGAAACACCGTCTCCAGAACAGGAAGACATTCCGCTTTTCACCATGGAACCTGATATTGATGAGGTTTATGCGGCAAGCAATCCGGAGCTGGCTGAAACGGAATTCATTGCTGAAAACTCTGCCGACAACGGTTCAGGATTTATAGGTGCACAGGCAACTGAAGAAGCAACCACTCCGTTTATTTCATGGGAAACCTTAGATGGGGAGGAACAGGATCAAACAGATTCCTTGCCCGAACAACCCTCAGAAGAAACCACGGCCTTATTCGAGGAACAAATATTCCCGGAAGATGAAGATGATGAAAGCGATAAAGCTGACGAAGATATTCAAGAGGATTTCAGCCAGGCATCACCCTCATACACAGAAAATAAGCTTGAAAGTCTCGACAATCCTCTTAACACGCCCGCCAACGAAGATGCATCGGATCATGTAGAGCAGAAAAATACAGGCGAGTTCAGCGCCTTTCTCAATCCTGCGGCGTATCAGGTAAAAGTCATCGATTTCAGTTTCGATCTGACACCCAAAGATAATACCAGTGCTGACATGCCCGGTGATGATCACCTTATTGATGCGGATTCCAGTGAGCAAAATGCACTGCAGGACGACGATTATATTGCGGCTACGGAAGATGAATCAGGTGCAAATATCACTGTCGAGGAGACTGTTGAGGAGATCTTTGAGGATGGAGACAAACAAGTCATTGAGGAACCCGCAACCGGCGCTCCCAATATGGATATTACTGCAGTTCAGGTTGAGAGCAATCTGGAACACAGCGCCATCCCGACTTTAACGCCTGACTTTGTTGCCAGTGAGGGCATACCGGTAAACCCCCAACCTCGAGCCCTTGCCTGGTCCCCGGTGCTGAAGAAAGCATCTGCTCCTGATGAAGGAACAACGCTGGTTGAAAAGATTCCGCTACAAACTGATGATGAAAAAGCCTTCATCCACAATAATCTTTCCACATTAATTGATGCTGATTCTCTCCTGCCATTACCTCCGGAAAATCTGCAAGCTATTAACGATGAGCCAGTGGAACTTACCAGAACCCATGATCCCCTGAAAAAAATCAAAACCATTGGCTTGGCTCTGGTCAGTGTTTTACTGATTTTTAGTCTTGCCGGACAATATGCATGGTTTAATCTGGATTCGCTTATTGAGGATGAGCGCTTCGAGCCGATAACTTCACGTCTGTGCAATTTTATTGAATGCCCGGACACCAGCGTGATAGATCTTACTGCACTGATTACAGAGGAGCTGCTGATTCGCTCGCATCCCACGATGGCAGATGCCCTGCTGGTCAATTTTATTTTCCGTAACGATGCAGCCAGAGAGCAGAAATTTCCACTGGTAGAACTCAATTTCACCAACAATAACGGCACTATCGTGGCAAACCGGGTATTCACTCCCCTGGAATACCTGCCACCGGAAATGTATCTGTTTACCCATATGCCAGCCCATTCCTCTATTCAGGTTTCACTGGAACTGGTCGATCCTGGTGATGATGCAACTGGCTATTCCCTGGTGTTTCGTAACCCCTGATTAATATCATCGCAGACAAGCGAACTTAACTGGACAATTTATCCCTGCGTTTAGTTCGAATCTATCCCCAAATCTAGTAAACTGAGTGCCTGTAAAACCGGTAGAGTCTGTCTAGTGATAAAAATCGGCAAATTTTCATTGGCTTCACGTGTTGTGCTGGCACCAATGGCAGGAGTGACGGATCAACCCTTTCGTCGACTTTGCCGAAACCATGGCGCAGCATTGACGCCATCGGAAATGCTTACCTCCAACATCAAACTCTGGGGACAGGAAAAGTCACGTTTGCGCCGTTGCCATGATGGTGAGGAAGAGCCCAGGGTAGTTCAGATAGCTGGCGCTGACCCATTGATGATGGCCGAAGCAGCACGTCTTAATGCCGAACAGGGCGCCCAGATCATAGATATCAATATGGGATGTCCAGCCAAGAAAGTGCTTAAACGATCAGCAGGTTCAGCACTGCTGCAGTATCCCGACCAGGTCGAAACAATCCTGAAAGCTGTTGTTGAGGCTGTCGATGTCCCTGTTACGCTTAAAATCCGAACCGGCTGGAATCCTGAGAATCGCAATGGTGTGGCCATTGCCAGATTAGCAGAAGACTGTGGCATTCAGTCACTGGCGGTTCATGGCAGAACTCGTGCCTGCGCTTTCAAGGGAGCGGTGGAATATGACACCATCGCGGCAATCAAGGATGCTATTTCGATTCCGGTATTTGCCAATGGTGACATTCAATCACCACATCAGGCAGCGCAAGTTCTCAGGCAAACCCGGGCAGATGGAATAATGATCGGTCGAGGTGCCCAGGGCAGACCCTGGATTTTCGATGCCATAAACCACTATCTGGAATTCGGCACCATAAAAAGAACGAAGACTCTTCAGGAAATCCATGCCATCATGTCAACTCATATACGAAGTCTGCATGAGTTTTATGGTCCGGTAAAAGGTGTCTTTTTCTCCCGCAAACATACCGCCTGGTATCTCGGTAATCTGGAAGAAGCCCATGATCTGTCAATTAGCGGAAAAGAACTTGATAGTCTGATACTTTCTTTCAGAAAAGAATTTAATGGTCTTGTAGACTGTAGTGCACAACTTCACACTCTGGATATGATATTTGAATTCCTGAAAAGTTCTGAAATAAAACAACAATTAAAAAATCGACAATTCAAGGAACTGGCAGCATGAGTAATTTCTTTGACGAGGAAGAAAGCTTTAATTCCGGTAGCAGTAAAAAAACAGAGCCTCTTGCCGCTGCTGACGAAGGCAATATTCCAAAACAGGGACAGACCCTGAGAGAGTGTGTTACCTCGTCACTCAATGACTACCTTACCAAAGTTGAAAGCGAACATATAAGCGAACTATATGAACTGGTGCTGTCGGAAGTAGAAGCACCCCTGCTGGAAAGCATTATGCAATATACCCGCAGCAACCAGAGCAAGGCATCTGCCATGCTGGGTTTGAATCGTGGTACATTACGCAAGAAATTAAAAAAGTACGGCATGCTGAATTAACACCAGTTTCGTAGTGCAAGCAAGCCTGTAACCTGTAACCCAAAAAAAATAATTAACCTGAATATTCCTGTCCCTAAACAAACAAAGAAGACTCAACTGCAATGAATGCGCAAACCCCCTCTCCCGTGAGCCGAGCGCTCATCAGTGTTTCTGATAAATCCGGCATAGCTGAATTTGCCCGCGGCCTCCATGACCTTGGTGTTGAACTGCTCTCTACCGGTGGCACTTATAAGCTGCTAAGTGGTGAAGGCATTCCCGTTACTGAAATTTCTGAATACACCGGCTTTCCTGAAATGATGGATGGTCGGGTAAAAACACTGCATCCGAAAGTGCACGGTGGCATTCTTGCCCGACGCGGCCAGGATGATGCAGTCATGGCAGCCCATGATATTCCGCCCATCGATATGGTGGTGGTCAACCTTTATCCTTTTCAGGCAACCGTTGCCAGGCCTGACTGTGATCTGCCGACAGCAATCGAAAATATCGATATTGGCGGTCCCACCATGCTCAGGGCAGCGGCCAAGAACCATGCATGGGTCACTGTCGTCGTCAATCCCGGTGACTATGCGCGTGTCATTGACGAAATGAAAAACAACCAGGGCTGTATCAGTAATGACACACGTTTTGATCTTTCCGTAGCGACCTTTGAGCATACCGCGCAATACGACGGCGCTATAGCCAATTACCTCGGCAGCCGCACCACGACAGGTGAGAGTGAGGAGTTTCCCCGTACCTACAATATGCAATTCAAAAAGAAACAGGCAATGCGCTACGGAGAAAACCCCCATCAGAATGCCGCGTTTTATGTGGAATCCGGTGAGCGGGAAAGTTCAATCTCTACAGCCAGCCAACTGCAGGGAAAAGAATTATCCTTTAATAATATTAACGATACCGACGCTGCCCTGGAATGTGTAAAAGGCTTTGTCGATCCTGCCTGCGTAATCGTAAAACATGCCAATCCCTGTGGGGTCGCCAGTGGCAGCACAATTCTGGAAGCCTACGAGAAGGCATACCAGACAGATCCTACTTCTGCCTTTGGTGGCATCATAGCTTTTAACCGCGAGCTTGACGCAGACACGGCCAAAGCAATTGTTGCGCGACAGTTTGCTGAAGTTGTGATTGCCCCCAGCGCCACTGATGCATCAGCACAGGTCCTGGCCAGCAAGGAAAACCTGCGCCTGCTCGTATCTGGCCAGTGGCCCGACATAGCGCAAGCATCCCTCGACCTGAAACGCGTCAACGGTGGTTTGTTGATACAAAACACAGACATGGGAATTATCACCGAATCAGACCTCAGGATAGTCAGCAAACGCCAGCCCACTGAAGATGAAATACGCGACCTGCTGTTCGCCTGGAAAGTGGTCAAATTTGTTAAATCCAATGCCATTGTTTATGTCAAAAACAACCAGACCATCGGCATTGGTGCCGGCCAGATGAGCCGAATTTACAGTGCCAGAATAGCCAGCATCAAAGCTGCTGATGAAGGACTGGAAGTAAAAGGTTCAGTCATGGCCTCGGATGCTTTCTTCCCTTTCCCCGATGGCGTTGAAGCTGCCGCAGAAGCCGGCATCTGCGCAGTGATTCAACCCGGCGGTGCCATGCGCGATGACAATGTTATAGCCGCCGCAGATGAAGCGGGAATGGCAATGGTGTTTACTGGCATGCGTCATTTCAGACATTAAAATAACCGGATACAGAAGGCACAAAACTGTGACCGGGTTTTATTAAATTGAAACACTACTTATTACAAAAACTAACTAAATGACAAATAAAAATCTGAAACCAGCAGACGTCCTCTTGCGTCCTGTCTCCTGCATCTTTACAAGATATCCGGTCTCAATCAGATAATGAATTAGTCAGGGTAAACACTTTAATTCAAGGCTAACTATGAACGTAATGATTATCGGCTCGGGTGGACGTGAACATGCATTGGCGTGGAAATGTTCGCAATCAAATCAAGTAGACCATGTTTTTGTTGTCCCTGGTAATGCCGGCACTGTCGGTGAGCCTGGCATTAAAAATGTGGCACTGGACATTACTGATTTTGAAAGTCTGACCCGCTATGCCAAAGAAAATGATGTCGGCCTCACCATCATTGGTCCCGAAGCACCGTTGGTTGATGGCATTGTTGATTATTTTCAAAGCGAGGGGCTGGAATGTTTTGGCCCCAGCAAAGGCGCGTCCCAGCTTGAAGGCTCCAAGGTATTCACCAAGGATTTTCTCGCCCGTCATCAGATTCCTACTGCGGCCTATCAGAACTTTACCGAGGTCGATCCGGCCATTGCCTATATCAAGCAACAGGGGACTCCGATAGTCATCAAGGCAGATGGTCTGGCCGCCGGCAAGGGCGTCATCATCGCCCAGACCCAGGAAGAAGCAGAAAACACTATTCGCGACATGTTATCGGGAAACAGCTTTGGTGAGGCCGGACACCGGGTGGTCATTGAAGAGTTTATGCAAGGTGAAGAGGCCAGTTTTATTGTTCTGGTAGATGGCACTAATGCCCTGCCATTCGCCACGTCCCAGGACCACAAAGCCAGAGACGATGGTGATGTTGGCCCCAATACCGGTGGCATGGGCGCTTACTCCCCCGCTCCTGTTGTTACTCCCGAAGTTCATGATCGGGCCATGGCTGAAGTGATTCTTCCTACGGTGAACGGAATGGCGGAAGAAGGCAATTCCTACACCGGTTTTCTTTATGCGGGCCTGATGATCATGCCTGATGGCACGCCAAAAGTAGTGGAATTCAACTGCCGATTTGGCGATCCGGAAGCACAACCGATCATGATGCGTCTGAAGTCCGACCTGGTGACCCTGTGTCAATCTGCGTTAAATAAAACACTGGATCAGACCACCATAGAATTTGATGAAAGAGCAGCACTGGGCGTGGTTCTGGCCGCCGGTGGCTATCCAAATAGTTACGCCAAGGGTAAGAGAATCAGCGGTCTGGAGTCCGACAGCGGCTCATCCCATAGCAAAATCTTTCATGCCGGCACCACACTGGAAAACAATGATGTGGTCACCAATGGCGGCAGGGTTTTATGTGCCACCGCTCTCGGTGATAACGTCAGCCAGGCTCAGGCTCGTGCCTACCAACTGGCCAACCAGATTGACTGGGAAGATGTCTATTACCGCAAGGATATAGGGCACCGGGCAATTGCCCGTGAAAAGGCGCGTTAACGCGCAAGCGCGGTAGTCGCAAGTTACAAGTCTCAAGCAGGCGACCACAGGTCACCATGTCGGATGCGTCGCTGCGCTCCTTATCCGACCTGCAGAAAACCATTGAAGCTAAAAAGAATGATTGCTTGTCTCTTGCCTCTTTTCTCTTGCCTCTTTTTTATCCGCGTCTCCCTCCCCCGCCCACCTTCATCCTTTTTCCTTTATCCTTTTTCTTGTTTGCCTCTTGTAACTTGAGACTTGAGACTTGTAACTTGTATCTTGAGACTTGAGACTTTCAACCTGCTAAAATGCCCGTCATGAATATCGCTGACAAACTAATCACAAATTTCGACCTCGCCCTGAAAACCCTGGTGCCTGGCAGCGTACATGCGCAAAGGAAAAATCCGGCGCAAGCACAGAACGAAACCGAACTGTCTGATACTGAAAGAAAACATACAGCCGGACTGATGCGCATTAATCATACTGGTGAAGTGTGTGCCCAGGCTCTGTATCAGGGGCAGGCCCTTACTGCGCGCTTACCGGAAGTGGGTAAAAGTATGAATGCAGCTGCCGCGGAAGAGATTGACCATTTAAGCTGGTGCGAGGACCGCCTGAAAGAACTGGATTCGCATCCAAGTGTGCTTAATCCGCTCTGGTATGGGCTCTCATTCAGTATTGGCGCCGCGGCTGGAATTGCCGGTGATCGCTGGAGCCTGGGCTTCGTAGCGGAAACTGAAAAACAGGTTTGCGTACACTTACAGGAACATCTGGAAAAACTGTCCCCTGAAGATCATAAAAGTGAAGCCATCCTTACCCGGATGCTTGAGGATGAAGCAAAACATGCAGACAACGCCGAGGCTGCCGGCGCCGCGGAATTACCTTCACCGATAAAATCTGCAATGGAAGTAATGGCAGGGGTCATGAAACGAACGACCTATCGAATTTAACCTTTCAAAAATTCTGCCAGGCATCAATCCTCTTCAATAATAAAGTCATGGGTAATCTGGACGCCACCGCGTTGGAGCATGATGGATGCCGAGCAATATTTATCCGCTGACAAGTCAACGGCTCGTTTTACTTTATCCGGATCAAGATTTTTACCCTTCACCTTGAATGTCATATGAATTTTCTCAAACACGGCGGGAATTGAATCGGCCCTTTGAGCCTCCACTTCTGTTATACAATCAGTAATTTCCTGGCGTGATTTTTTCAAAATTGCCACCACATCAAATGCCGAGCAGGTACCAACACCGAGCAGTATCATTTCCATTGGACGTGCACCCAGATTTCTGCCACCGGCATCTTCCGGACCATCCATAATAATCTTGTGACCACTGCCAGATTCGCCTTCGAATGTGACCTCTTCCTGCCAGCTGATTGTTGCTTTCATAATAATCCTCAATTTCAAATAAAACCGCCAAACGCGGCATATTATCCCATACTCATTGCAGCGGGTCTTGAGGCAAAAAACCTTAAAATAAGGAAACTTGACCAGGCTAAAACAGTAATATATTTTAAAAAATAGAACACCCCGCGAAAGTGTGATATACAATTGATATCACTGGTTAATATTGAGGGTAAAACGGATGGTTTTGATGGCAATCACGCCTCATATTCGGGATCTTGAAAACTTTTTAAGCCACTCCCATCGGCGCAAGTATCCAAACAAGACTACTATCATTCATGAGGGTGACAAGTGTGAAACCCTGTATTACATAGTTTCCGGCTCTGTGTCTGTGGTCCTCGAAGATGAAGAAGGCAAGGAAGCAGTCATTGCCTATCTGAATCCCGGCGACTTTTTTGGTGAAATGGGGCTGTTTGAAAACACAGAAGCCCGTAGTGCCTGCGTTCGCACCAAAACCGAATGTGAACTGGCAGAAATCTCCTATAGCAACTTCAGCGATTACACCCGAAACCATCCGGAAATTCTTTACACCATCGGCGAGCAAATGGCTCATCGACTGCGCAGTACCACCAAAAAAGTAGCCGATCTCAGCTTCCTCGACGTCACTGGCAGAATCGCCAGCACCCTGTTGGAACTGAGCAAGGAACCTGATGCCATGACACACCCCCAGGGTATGCAGATCAAGATCACGCGCCAGGAATTGGGGCGGATCGTAAACTGCTCCAGGGAAATGGCAGGAAGAGTTCTCAAGGATCTCGAAGAGCAGGGACTGATAGAAGTCCACGGCAAAACCATTGTTGTTTATGGCACACGCTAATTCTTTGTAGCTATTGCGCTCGCCAACTCATCGTTAAAATTATTTTTGGGTCCGGTTACATAGGAATTCTATGCGCCCGGTCCCAAAAATAATTTTGCCTCGATTTGCCTTCGCTCATTACGCTACCAAAATTTGAACTTTAGCAGCACTTAGCTTACCCCACCCACTATTCAACCTGATTTTTTATTCCAGGACACGAATAAAAACTCGTGTCACATCGGATGACGGCCTTTGGCCTTATCCGACCTACAGGGAATGTCCGGCAAACTATCCTGCCCCCCCCACGTAGGTCGGATAAGCGCAGCGCCATCCGACGCCATTTTGAAAGCATTGCCGATGTCGAGTAAATCCCAATCTCGGATGACGGCCTGCGGCCTTATCCGACCTACAGAACCACGGAACAACAGAAAATGGAAAACTTCGAGGGCGACAGCCAGGACGATCGCTTTTAGATCGTCCCATCAAAGCCAAAATTTTGGTAGCGTTGCGAGCGCCAGCTAATCGAGGCAAGAATGCGCGCAGGGAAGGAGTGTACAGTGGTACATGACTGACTGAACACTTTCTTAACGAAGAGTAGCTAAGCGCAGCAGCTACTGCAGAAGTATGGTTTTAAACAACCAGAACAAGGAGCCAGACCAGACCAACTAAAGCCAGGCTAATAAAAACAGCCGCACTGCCAAGATCCTTAGCCAACCCGGAGAGTTCGTGGTGCTCATGGCCAATCCTGTCGATCGCCGCTTCGATTCCAGAATTCAGTATCTCAACAATCAACACCAGAAAACACACGCCTACCAGGAGTGATTTTTCCACTCCACCATTACCCAGATATAAACCCAGCGGGACCAGAATCAGACATAGCACCACTTCCTGCCGAAATGCCGCTTCATTGCGCCAGCAGGCGCTGAGACCTTTAATAGAATTACGGCTTGCGGAAACTATCCGCTTCAGTCCTGTTTCTCCAGGCTTAGCCATTGAAGAACATTTCCTTGAGTTTCTCACCTGGTTCTTCGGCGCGCATAAACGATTCGCCCACCAGGAATCCATAAACCCCATGACTCAGCATTTCTGCCACATCTTCGCGAATATGAATACCACTTTCGGTAATCACTGCAACGCCTTCTGGAATATGAGGGAGTAATTCATAGGTGACGCCAAGGCTGGTTTTAAAGGTATGCAAGTCCCGGTTATTGATGCCGATAAGTTCAGCATCCAGCGCCAGAGCCAGTTCAAGTTCGTCGCGATTATGTACCTCGACCAGGAAATCCATATCATAATGCCTGGCACTTTCTGCCAACTCAGTTAACTGATCAGGGGCCAGTGCAGCAACAATTAACAGAATACAATCTGCACCAAGTGCGCGAGACTCGGCAATTTGCCAGCTATCTACCATAAAGTCCTTGCGTATAACCGGCAACTTGCAGGCCTGCCTGGCCTGTTCCAGATAGCTCTCATCACCCTGGAAAAAATCCTTGTCAGTGAGCACCGAAAGACAGGTAGCACCATTTTCAGCATAACTTGAGGCTATCGCCGCCGGATCAAAATCCTCCCTGATTAAACCCTTGCTGGGAGAGGCTTTTTTTATCTCGGCTATTACTGCGGGCCTTTTTTGCCGTATCCGCTCCATCAATGCATTGGTAAAACCTCGGCATGACTGCGCATCACGAATCTGTGAATCAAGATCTGCCAGTGAGGATATCGCTTTCCTCTGACTAACCTCTTCGGCTTTACGCTCGAGTATTTTTTTTAAAATAGTTGCCTGGCTCATAAAGTATTCTTAAATTGCGGACTCAAGCGTCCAGGAAATTTCTTAGCATGTGGTGACCATGCTCACTAAGGATTGATTCCGGATGAAATTGAACACCCTCGACCGCAAGCGTCTTGTGGCGTACGCCCATGATTTCTTCCAGGCTGCCATCTTCATTTTCAGTCCATGAAGTTAATTCCAGGCAATCAGGCAAACTTTCCATTTCAATGACCAGCGAGTGATAGCGGGTAGCGTTGAAAGGATTTTCGATATCCTTGAACACCCCTTTTCCCTCGTGGTGAATAGCGGAAATCTTGCCATGCATAACACGCTTGGCGCGAATGATTTTGCCACCAAAAGCTTCACCAATACTTTGATGACCCAGACATACCCCCAGAATTGGAATTTTTCCGGCGAAATGTTTTATCGCCGGCACAGATATACCAGCTTCATGAGGCGTACAGGGCCCCGGAGAAATAACGATTTTCTCTGGTGCCATAGACTCGATTTCCTCCAGAGTAATCTCATCATTTCTGAACACCCGGATATCTGCCCCCAACTCACCAAAATACTGCACCAGGTTGTAGGTGAAGGAATCATAATTGTCGATCATCAATAACATGGCACTATAGCCCTTCTTCTGCCAGCTTCACGGCATGAAACATCGCCCTGGCCTTGTTCATGGTTTCTTTCCATTCCATTTCAGGAACGGAATCAGCGACGATTCCGGCTCCGGCCTGGATATAAAGTGTATTGTCCTTGATCACAGCGGTACGGATCGCAATTGCCATGTCCATATTGCCATTCCAGGACAGATAACCCATAGCGCCGCCGTAAACGCCACGCTTAACCGGCTCAAATTCATCTATGATTTCCATCGCCCGAACCTTCGGTGCGCCGCTTAGTGTGCCTACCGGGAGCGTTGCCTTGAGAACATCCAGGGCTGTTTTATCTTCGGCTAATTCACTTTCCACGTTAGAGGCAATATGCATGACATGGGAATAACGCTCTACAAACATCTGCCCGGTGACTTCTACTGAGCCGGTTTTGGATACCCGCCCGGCATCATTTCGGCTCAGGTCTATCAGCATAAGATGCTCTGCAATTTCTTTTTCGTCGGCGAGCAGTTCCTGCTCCAAGGCCAAATCTTCCTCTTCTGTTTTGCCGCGCTTACGCGTCCCGGCCAGCGGCCTGACAGTAATTTTTCCATCTTCCACTCGAGCCAGAATCTCCGGTGAGGCACTGACAATATGGAAATCACCCATATCCATGAATACCATGTAGGGAGACGGATTAAGCTGACGCAGAGCACGATAGACGTTGATGGCTTCCCCGTCATAGGGAAGACTCATGCGCTGGGACAGCACTACCTGCATCACATCACCAGCTACAATATAGTCCTTGATTTTCTCAACCGCAGTTTCAAATGATTCCTGGCCAAAGCTGGAAACAAAATCAGCTTCGCCCACTTCCCGATCACTGGCCACACTCTTCACGCTAAGTTGCTGATCAAGCTTTTCAGCCAACTCATCAAGTCTTGCCATAGCATGGCCATAGGCATTTTCCACGGAAGGATCCTGATAAACCATGAGCATCAGTTTCCCGCGCAGGTTATCCAGTACCACCAGCTCTTCAGACAGCATGAGAATAATATCCGCTGTGTTAACCGTATCTTCGGGTGCCGAATGCGCTACCTTTTTTTCGACAAAGCGCACACTGTCATAGGCAAAATAACCCACCAGCCCGCCATTAAAACGGGGCAGTTCTTCCAGTTCAGGAACCTTGAAGCGCTGCTGGTATTGCTCGATAAAAACGAATGGATCTGTGGTTTCCAGAGACTCTGTTATTTGACCATCGGTTTCTACCGTTAACAGATTGCCATCGACCTTTAACAGCGTTCTGCAAGGCAAGCCAATGATGGAGTAGCGTCCCCACTTTTCGCCGCCCTGGACCGATTCAAGAAAATAACTGTAGGGACCACGCGCCAGCTTCAGGTAGGTGCTTAGCGGTGTTTCCAGGTCTGCAAGAATTTCCCGGTAAACCGGAATACGGTTGTATCCCTGTTGGGCAAATGCATCGAACTGCTCGGGACTCATTTTCAAATACCTTACTCGTTGCCCTTGATCCTAATTACCTGTCACGGAACCAAGTTCCCTGCGCATTGCGGCAATAGTGTCAGCATAGTCATCAGTACCAAAAATAGCTGAACCTGCAACAAACATATCTGCGCCTGCTGCAGCAATTTCAGCAATGTTTTTGATACCTACCCCACCATCAACTTCAAGGCGAATATCATGACCACTTTCATTAATCAGTTTGCGCACTGCTCTCAATTTATCCAGAGTTGAAGGAATAAAAGCCTGCCCACCAAAACCCGGGTTAACAGACATTAGTAGAATAATATCGAGCTTATCCATGACGTATTCCAGACAATCAAGCGGCGTCGCCGGGTTTAGAACCAATCCGGACTTGCAGCCCTGATCCCGAACCAGTTGCAGGGAACGGTCAATATGATTAGTCGCTTCCGGATGAAAGGTAATATAGGAAGCCCCTGCTTTGGCAAACTCCACAATAAGACTGTCTACTGGAGACACCATCAGGTGAACATCAATGGGCGCCTTCAAACCATTGCGCTGCATATAAGCGAAAAGCGATTTACACACACCGGGACCAATGGTCAGATTGGGCACATAGTGATTATCCATAACATCAAAATGGACAACATCAGCACCAGCGGCCAGAACTTGCGAAACCTCTTCGCCCAGTCGGGCAAAATCCGCGGACAGGATGGAGGGTGCAATGAGGAAATCATTCTCTGCCATATTACTAACCAAAGTTACTGACCAATATCACTTTCAGGCTTACAAAAACAGTCTGGAGAAACATTTATGCAGTGATTCATGCACTGGTTTATCCAATCAAGGCCCGCATTGTACCGATTTTCAAAGGGCATGTCCTTGAAATTACAGCCGTTGCTGATATTGCATTTGCTGAATTTGCCTCCATATCTTTTGCTACCCGAGTTAGGAATTATGTCACTATCGCCTGCCCTTGCGGGTAGCAAAAGGAGATTAAACTATGCTGCGCATCGCGCTATTTCTTGGCACTAACATCGCCATCATGGTACTTATTTCACTGGTATTCCAGATATTCGGATTCCAGGGCTTGCTGGCTGCAAACGGAGTCGACCTGAACCTTCAGGCCCTGCTGTTATTTTCTGCAGTGATAGGCTTTGCCGGCTCTTTTATATCCCTGTTACTGTCAAAAACCATGGCCAAGCGCGGAATGGGCGTTCAGTTGATTGTGCAGCCACGCACTGAGTTGGAAAGCTGGCTCCTGCAGACGGTTAAAAGGCAGTCTCAACAGAGCGGCATTGGTATGCCGGAGGTGGGTATTTTTAATCAGGCCGCACCCAATGCGTTCGCCACCGGCTGGAATAAAAACAATGCGCTGGTAGCGGTTAGTACCGGCCTCTGCGAAGTCATGCGGCGGGATGAAATTGAAGCGGTGCTGGCCCATGAAGTCAGCCATGTTGCCAACGGTGACATGGTGACCATGACCCTGATACAGGGTGTCGTAAATACCTTTGTTGTATTTCTCTCGCGAATTATTGGCCACGTGGTGGATCGCGTGATTTTCAAAGTAGAACGCGGCCATGGGCCTGCTTTCTTCATTGTCTCTATCGTTGCCCAGATTATCCTGGGTATTCTGGCCTCCATGATTGTCATGTGGTTTTCCCGCTGGCGTGAATATCGTGCTGATGCGGGTGGCGCCAGTTTGGCCGGACGGCAAGCCATGATCTCTGCGTTGAAGCGCCTGCAAAATTCACAGGAAGCCAAAATGCCTGATGAACTTGCTGCCTATGGTATCAATACCGGGAAAGTGCAGTCCATGTTTTCCAGTCATCCACCCCTGCAAAAACGCATCCAGGCTCTGGAAACAATGGCCTAGGATATTGATCTGATAATTTCCTGTCCCGTCCTAAAATACGTTGACAGTTTAATTGAAGCCGGCTGCCTAAGGGAGCCGGCTTTTTTCATGTGCTTGATTCGGGGTTTTCATG
>CBFIIQ010000047.1:0-23727 GCA_965662685.1 Pseudohongiellaceae bacterium
TCAAGAACCGGCGCATCTGCATCAGATAAATCAGGCTTGTTTTCCTCGAACGAAGAGACCGAGCTGACATCAAAATCTGATTCTGAGACATCTTCTGGCAATTCTTCAGCAACATTATCCGTTTTTACAGAGAAATCATCTTCGCCTTTATTCCGCGACATTCTGGCTTTTAAAGCTGCCAGGAAGCCTGCTGAGGCTCCTTTTGGTTCTTCAAGTCCGGCAGCCCCTGACGTAGCGCCAGCCATAGCGGCGTCTGCAATATCAAAATCATCCATCGCATCCTGCGCAGCACGTCTGCGCCAAACCAGAAACCCTACTACCAGCAGAATCAAGGCCAGCAGACTGGAAACCAGAACAAGGGTATTTTCAAAAACAGTGCTCAGATTGCCCATAATCGAGCTATCAGACTGCGGCGGCTGCGCTGGAGTATCCACCATAGGTTGTGCCGCAGCTGCCAGAGCAGCTTCGGCGTTTCGGTCAGCAAGATCGGCCTGCAGTTGCGCCAAACGCTCATCCTGTATGGCAATTATATTTTGCAGAATATCCACCTGCTCCGAGAGTTCATTAAAACGTGCCGTCAATTCTGCATTTTCCAGTCTGGCACGATCCAGGTTTTCTTCACTAATCGCCAATTGATTCTCAAGGGCTGCAATGGTTTCGGCCATGTCATTGTCGCCATTGAGTGAGTCAGTACCGTCTTCACCACTGAGGATAGTCAGCTCATCGGTGCTATCTGCACTGTCGGCAGCGTTATTTGTACTGAAGGCCAGCGGTTGCACCGAAACAGCCTGATTCTGCAGGGCAATCTGGTTCAGCGCCTGGGCCTGGTCAATGCTCTGAACTTCCTGAATTGAGGGGATACGCAATACCTGACCAACACGAATCATATTAATATTGTTGTCAATGAAGGCATCGGGGTTAGCGCGCTGGATTGCCAGCATTGTCTGCTCTACAGAAACACTGGTAGCCGGGCGATTATTAGCAGCTATGTCATACAGGGTGTCACCGGATTCAACAGTGACCTCGGCTGGCTCTTCTGGCTCAGCCAACTCTTCAACTGCGACGACTTCTTCAATCTCTTCGTCTGTAATATCGCTTATGCCGGTTTCGGCTGAGGGGACAGGTTCCTGAGCAACCACCAACTCTGCAGTCTCTGGCTCTGCGCTTGCTGCCTCAGTAACTTCCTGGGCGGGTTCTGCAGGCACTGCTGGCTCAGGAACATCCTCAATAGCAGGGGCAACAGGCTCAGCATTGCTGGTGGTTTCGGCTTGAGGTTGAGGTGCAGTTGTGGGTGCGGCTGGAGTTTCCCTGACGGGCGCCGGAGTCTGCGGGATATCCACAGGAACAACCTGGGGCTCATCACTGACAAAAACAGGGAGATCGATTAGAGCTGTATAGTCACGCATCAGGCGACCGGTTGGCCAACCCACGTTAATCACCATGCTCAGGAAAGGCTCGATAACCGGCTCTTCGCTGGTAAGACGCAGGATGCCCTGATCCCTGCTGAAGATGATGACTTCAAGCTCTATATCATCAATAAGGAAATCGCGGTTGATACTGGCGCGTTCAAATTCGACTACAGTGCCCAGTCGAGCCTGGATCTGACCACTTGTCAGACCGTCCAGACCCAGTAACTCAATTGTGGCTTCCAGCGGTTCGTTCAGGCTGGAGTTAACTGTGAGATCACCAAGGCCTAATGCCAGTAGCTGGCTTGAATGGACAAGTCCTGCAACCAGAGTTGCCAGGGCAAGGAATTTTCTACATCTGGCCAGCATAGACCTTCCTGTCAGTCGCGATTTTGAACGTTATTACAATTACAGAATCTTTTTTAAGATTTGATCGCAAGTATTCATTATAAATAGTCTTTTATCAATACTTCGGCTATCTGAATTGAGTTCAAAGCGGCGCCTTTTCGTAAATTATCAGACACAATCCACATATTTAGACCATTAGGGTGAGATATATCCTGGCGGATACGACCAACCCAGACCTCATCATGATCAGTACCCTCACCAATCGGGGTTGGGTAACCGCCATTTTCGCGAGTATCCATTACCTTGATTCCGGGTGCTTTTTCAAGCAATGCCCTGGCAGCTTCAGCTGAAATATGCTCCCTGGTCTCGATATGGACAGCTTCTGAATGAGAATAGAATACCGGAACCCTGACGCAGGTCGGATTAACCTGAATATTATCGTCTTCCAGAATTTTTCGGGTTTCCCATACCATTTTCATTTCTTCCTTGGTATAGCCATTGTCCATGAAAATATCGCATTGCGGGATCACATTGAACGCAATCTGGCGCGGATAAACCTCAACATCGGCCTCTTTTCCATTCAACAGCTTTGCTGTTTGCCCGGCCAACTCATCAATAGCTTTCTTTCCTGTACCAGAGACTGCCTGGTATGTGCAGACATTTATTCTTTCTATACCAACCGCTTCCTGGATAGGTTTCAGAGCAACCATCATCTGAATCGTGGAGCAATTCGGGTTGGCAATAATATTATGCTTGGGGTATTGGGCAAGAGCATGAGCGTTAA
The DNA here is from genome assembly GCA_965662685.1 of Pseudohongiellaceae bacterium. Classification (GTDB taxonomy): domain Bacteria; phylum Pseudomonadota; class Gammaproteobacteria; order Pseudomonadales; family Pseudohongiellaceae; genus Eutrophocola. Next base: position 2,539 of record CBFIIQ010000047.1, read on the forward strand.
CTTCAGGCACAATCAGGGGGATATCGTCCTGATAGCGAAACTGGGAAGTATTGTCTATGACAACACAGCCTGCTGCACCGGCTTTCGGAGCATATACTGCAGAAACGCTCGCGCCTGGTGAGAAAAGACCAATATCGGCTTTGCTGAAATCAAAATCTGCAAGATTTTCAACCATATAGTGCTTGTTATTAAAGGTAATTTTTTCTCCGGCACTACGCTCGCTGGCCAGCAGATAAAGGTTATCAATCGGGAACTTGCGCTGTTCCAGAATGTTCAGCATGGTGCGACCGACGGCACCTGTGGCGCCTACAACAGCCACGTTATACAACTTACTCATTAGATATCCTTGGATTCGCCAAATATGGCTATATTCTTTATAAAATTAGGAGGTTAGGAGCCCGTCTGGGAAAACAACCAGGGTGACTTCTGGCGCCAGCCAGTTTCATAAGCCTGAATATCATCCTTGTTTTGCAAGGTCAGGCTTATATCATCCAGGCCATTGAGCAGGATATTTTTACGGGACTCCTCAATGTCAAAGGCTATTGTTTCGCCAGAAGGCGTTGTAATGATCTGGGACGGTAGATCTACCGCCAGACGATACCCCTCATTTGAAGCTGTTTCTGAAAACAGCTTTTCTACAATTTTTTCTTCTAAAACAACGAGTAATATTCCATTCTTCACGCAGTTATTAAAGAAAATGTCAGCAAAGCTGGGGGCTATGACACAGCGGAATCCATAATCATCCAGCGCCCAGGGGGCATGCTCACGACTGGAGCCGCAACCAAAGTTCTCTCTGGCTAACAGAATCGACACGCCCTTATAGCGCGGCTGATTCATCACAAAGTCAGGATTTATAGGGCGGCCAGAGCAATCAGCATCGGGTAAACCCTTGTCGAGATAACGCGCCTCGTCAAACAGGTTTTTACCAAATCCTGTCCGCTTGATGGATTTAAGGAATTGCTTGGGAATAATATAGTCAGTATCCACGTTGGCTCTGTCCAGCGGTAAAACCAGCCCGTCTTCTGATATAAACTTCTTCATGTTATTTCTCTATCTATCTGATAAATATAGCTATTAGTTTAATTCGACTTCTCTGATATCAACAAAATGCCCATGAACAGCAGCAGCTGCTGCCATCGCCGGACTGACCAGATGAGTTCTACCGCCAAAGCCCTGCCGGCCTTCAAAATTACGATTTGAAGTGGAGGCGCAATGCTCCCCCTCTCCCAGCTGATCAGCATTCATGGCAAGACACATTGAACATCCAGGTTCTCGCCACTGTAGCCCTGCTTCGGTAAATATTCTGTCCAGCCCTTCCAGCTCAGCCTGGGCTTTAACCAGCCCGGAGCCCGGAACCACCAGGGCTTCCTTGATATTGGCCGCAACCTTGCGCCCTTTGACCACAGCCGCAGCGGCGCGCAAGTCTTCTATCCGGGAATTAGTACAAGAGCCAATAAATACCCGGTCCAACTGGATAGACTGGATTGGAACTCCAGCCTCCAGGCCCATGTATTTAAGCGCCTGAAAATAGTTATTACGTTTACTTTCATTGCTCATTGAGGCCGGATCAGGAACATTACCAGTAACTGGTGCCACCATTTCCGGCGACGTGCCCCAGCTGACCTGTGGCACAATATCAGCCGCCTCAAGCTCTACCACGGCATCAAATTCAGCGTCGGCATCACTAACCAGGTCATGCCAGGCGGCTTCAGCCAGGTCCCAGGTTTCGCCAGTGGGCGCAAACGGACGGCCTTTGACATATTCAATGGTCTTTTCATCTACGGCGACAATGCCGGCGCGAGCACCCGCTTCAATAGCCATATTACAGACCGTCATACGGCCCTCTACAGACAGCGACTGAATAGCTTCACCACCAAATTCGATGGTATAGCCCGTGCCACCGGCCGTGCCAATGTGACCAATAATGGCCAACACAACATCTTTGGCAGTGACGCCATGATTTAACTGGCCATTGACCTTGATGAGCATGTTTTTTGCTTTTTTCTGCACCAGACACTGTGTGGCCAGCACATGTTCGACTTCCGAGGTGCCGATACCGTGGGCCAGAGCCCCCAGGGCACCATGGGTCGATGTATGGGAATCGCCACAAACAATGGTCATACCGGGAAGTGTTCGTCCCTGCTCAGGACCAATAACATGGACAATGCCGTGCCTGGGGTCATCAATCTGGAACTCAGAGATACCAAACTCGACACAATTACTGTCCAGTGACTTCACCTGTATTTTGGAAGTCGGATCAAGAATGCCCTCAACCCCGCGGGAACGCTCGTCTTTTGTGGTTGGGACATTATGGTCAGGGGTTGCCAAATTGGCACCGGCACGCCAGGGTTTGCGTCCGGCAATACGCAGACCTTCAAAAGCCTGGGGCGATGTCACTTCATGGAGAAAGTGCAAATCGATGTAGATCAGGGAGGTACCGTCATCCAGATTCTTGACCAGGTGAGATTCCCATAATTTATCGTATAAAGTTAAACCTGCCATCACATATCTCTTAAATTACAAGGGGTTATTAAAAATACTTAAATATATTCTATCTTATTTCTGAGCCGGAATACGGGGTGTCCGCGACACCACATTGCCATTTTGCCCGCGTTGACGCAGCAAATGATCCATAAGCACAATGGCCAGCATAGCTTCGGCAATAGGCGTAGCCCTGATGCCGACGCAAGGGTCATGCCGGCCGGTAGTAACAACCTCTACCGGGTTACCATCAATATCCACTGATGCTCCGGGTATTCGAATACTTGAAGTAGGTTTCAGGGCAATATGCGCTACGATATCCTGCCCCGAGCTTATTCCACCCAGTACGCCACCGGCATTATTGCTATGAAAGCCCTCAGGGCTGATCAAATCTCTGTGTTCCGAGCCTTTTTGGGCAATGGAATCGAAACCAGCCCCGATTTCAACGCCCTTCACCGCATTGATACTCATCATGGCGTGGGCAATTTCAGCATCCAGACGGTCGAATATCGGTTCGCCCAGCCCCGGTGGAACACCGCTGGCAACAACTGAAATTCTGGCACCGATAGAATTACCTTCTTTCCCCAGTGCCGCCATATACTCTGCCATTTCATCCACTTTTGCCGGATCAGGACAAAAAAACGGATTATTGCCCACTTCATTCCAGTCAACCAGGTCAGCCTTGATCGGGCCTAACTGGGAAAGATACCCGCGTACCTGAATACCTTCACTTTGCAAAAGGTATTTCTTTGCGATGGCACCAGCAGCCACCCGCATAGCTGTTTCCCGGGCAGAGGAACGACCTCCACCTCGATAATCGCGTACACCATATTTCTGCTGATAGGTATAGTCTGCATGGGCAGGCCGGAACAAATCCTTGATCTTGCTGTAGTCTTTGCTCTTCTGATCCTGGTTTTCAATAATCATGCCTATTGGCGTACCAGTCGTTTTACCCTCAAAGACGCCCGACAGGATCTTCACGCTATCCTCTTCCTTGCGTTGAGTCGTGTAACGACTTGAGCCGGGTTTACGCCGATCGAGGTCTTTCTGGATGTCCTCTTCGCTTATTGCAAGTCCCGGCGGACAGCCATCAACAATACAGCCAAGCGCAAGCCCATGGCTTTCACCAAAGGAGGTAACGGTAAATAATTTGCCTATTGAATTGCCGGACATGATTTCAGGGCCAAAATTGTGCCAGTAAAAAAGGCGCGCATTATAACGCATCACTCAAGGATTTGTTACCAAAAATACCAGTCAATCCGGTGATTTAGCCCTGATACTTCATTTCTATTTTTCGCTCTTTCGCTTCCCGGCCTTCTGGCCGGGGAGAGCAAAATGACTATGGAGCTGTTGCGCCGTCAAACAGCAAACGCCTTCTCCCCCATTTTCAAACTCCAGCCACATAAAAGGCAGAGTTGGCAGGGCTTCTTGCAAGACTGGCCAGGTATAGCCTGTCTCCAGAATCAATGTGCCATTTTTTGCAAGGTGATCAGCACTTTGCGCCAGAATTCTCAAAGGTATATCCAGCCCCTCCTGGTCACTGACCAGGCCCAGTGCCGGTTCTGCATGATATTCTGCAGGCAGCTGTTGAAATTCAGCCTCTGAAACATAGGGAGGATTGGCAATAATCAGGTCAAATGACTCGTCAACACTGTCAAAAATGTCGGAACGGCGCGTGCTTACCCTGTCGCCAAGCCCAAAACGCCGAATATTGATTTCTGCGACCGCAANCGCCTGCTCCGATATATCAGCCAGAATGACCTGACTGTCGGGAAATGCCAATGCAGAGGCCAGCCCAATACAGCCGCTACCACAGCACAGGTCAAGAATAGTCTCGGGACTATCTTTTAGCAGCGGTTCAAAGCCGTTGCCTATAAGCTCTGCCAGCGGTGATCTTGGTACCAGTACCCTTTCATCCACAAAGAAACATTCACCCGCAAACCATGCCTCTTCCAGTAGATAAGCCATGGGGACTTTCTCTTTAATACGTCGCTTAACCAATGCCTGAATACTTAAAAAGTGCTGCTCTGTGACTTTGGTTTCACCGGTGATCTTTTCAATACCGGCAGCCGTAAGTACGGAGGTGACCAGCCATTGAGCCTCAGCTCCGCAATTATCGGTTCCATGACCATAAAACAGGTCGTAACCGGAGAGCTCTTCCTCAACCTGATTGACACAATCGAAGGCATTATTTGGGACAGGGTTTTTCACAGATTCACTTTACCCGCTTATAAGAATCGCGTAGGGTGCGCAGTCTACTCGCAACAGGCACCCGGAAGAAAGCACAAGAACTGTATCAGAGCTGCACAAGCGCTTTACAGTAACAACCAGGAAAATCTCTAAATAATCATGCATGACAAGACTCTAGAAGAGGCCTATGCCTCAATCATTGAATCAACAGGCGAAGATCTAAACCGTCCTGGCCTCAAAGAAACCCCCGCTCGAGCCGCCAAGGCCATGCAATTCCTGACCCAGGGATATCACCAGGACATTGAGAAAATTGTTAACAATGCCCTCTTTCCAACCACTTCCAACGAAATGGTTATCGTCAAAAATATCGAATTGTACTCACTCTGTGAGCATCACCTGCTGCCCTTCATTGGCAAATGCCATGTTGCTTACCTGCCATCGGAAACCGTAGTTGGCTTGTCCAAGATTGCACGCATAGTCGATGTTTTTGCCAGACGCCTGCAAATACAGGAGCATCTTACCCAGCAAATAGCTGAAACCATTCTTGAAATTACCAATGCCCGAGGCGTTGGCGTCATTATAGAAGCGCAGCATATGTGCATGATGATGCGTGGCGTGGAAAAACAGAATTCCAGTATGACGACGTCCTGCATGCTTGGAGCATTCCGCGAAAAACAAAGTACTCGCACGGAATTTTTGTCGCTGATCAGCTAGATTGTCAGCGACTGCTATCAATTGCCAGAATCACTCCCCCAGCATACGCTTTCGGACTGGGCCCAGCGCCCCTCGTTTGAGTCAGTAAAATTACTTTACTGACTTGAGGAAAGTACGAACAAGCCCCGCAATAGTTTCAACCTCCCCATCAAGGTGTTGATGATGCCCCCCGCTTAATCTCTCTACACGAATATTCCCTATCTCTGCTACCCGCATTTTAATCGCATCCTCTCGTTGAACTGCTTCGGTTGAAGTAATCAGCAGTACCGGGCATCGGACGGCACGCAGGAAAGGAACCAGTTGTTCGTCACACATACTTAGCAAATTTTTTTGTGTAAGACGCTGATCATGTTGCCAATAATATCCAGCGGCAGATTGAGCAATGCCTCGGGCACCTAACAGGGCCGCCGCCTCTATTGTCACTCCTTTCCTGGCTCGGGCATTAATAGCCTCGTCCAGACTTGTGTAGAGGCCAGGTTTACGTAAAACCTGTTTTGTCCTGTGCTTCAACCCCATGGACAACTGTTCAAGGCTACTGGTTGCCGGTGTGGTAATAGTACCGATCACATCCAGCAGAATCAGCTTTTCAATACGTTCCGGGAATACCGCAGCCAAAAGGTTTGCGATACCTCCGCCCATGGAATGTCCAAGCAAAGTGAATTTTTTCAGTGCCAGTTGATCTGCAAGAGCAATGATTTCCGAGCAGTAACTCCAGATTGTATATTCGGCCCCCTTGCCCCGATGTTCTGACATTCCATGCCCCGGGAGATCCGGCACTATCCAGAAAAAACCGGGCACTTCAGGAATAAGTCGATCAAAAGTGGCGGCATTATCCTGCCAGCCATGCAGGGCGAGGATGGGAGGGTCATTATCGTTACCCCAGGTTTTTACTGCCAGGTTAATATCTGCAGCGTTCACTTTAAGTTCGCGGGCTTGCATTCGGCAATATCAGGACGAGGGCACGATGGCAGGATCCGGTGTAAGGATGAAAGGACAGCTTCCCATGCCCAGGCCCATGATCTCAAGAGAAACACAGGCCAGGTTACCAGTTTCAAGAATAGTAAGATTATCCACATTACCGTCTGTCAGTAAGGCGAGTAATTCGGAAAGAATCGGGTTATGGCTTACCAGCAAAACGTTTTCTTCGCTGATATTTTCCAGAAATCCGAGCGCCTGCGCAGCCCGCTTGTCAGGACTAAGTAATTCTGTGGTGACAGGGTCGGGAGAATCAAAAATCAGTGAAAGAAAGGTCGCTGACGTTTGCTGCGCTCTCAGTAATGGACTGACAAAACAGGCGTCGAGTTTAAGGTTTCGGGAGGCAAACTGTCTGGCAACACTGGCAACTTCCTCGTAGCCTGCTTCAGTAAGTTGCCTGCCAGCACTGGAGGACGCGGTGGGTTCGGCTTCACCATGCCGCAACAAATATAAATTCATACTTCAGACTTCTTTTACTGGTCTTGATTATTGGTTCAATACAGGCAGATAATTGTCAGAGCTGATCTTTCGACGATTCCTCATCAGCACTTTCAGGCGCTACAGATTCTCCGGCATCACTGACATCTGCGCCGGGATTTGTTGCAGGACTGAGGTCATCCTTACCTTTTTCTGAGTCAGAATCCGCTGTGTCATCGGTAAAACTGATATCGGCAAACACATCATCGGCACTTCCCGGACTGGATGGCGTATCGTCATAAGCGGACCCTGAATCGCTTGCTGGCGCTGAATAGGAAACCGGATCATCTTCAGCCTCGTCGACAACTTCATTACTTTCAAAAGGCCAGGGTTTCGACTCATCCACATAGAGCAGATAATCCAGGGCATTGTGTAAATAGGCCGAAAGTTTGCCACCAAAATCACGCAGGTTTTTGTTGTCTTCACCGCTGATGAGAGCAATCACAACCTGGCATACAATAATCACCGGTAGCACAATCAACGATACCCAACAGGCCACCGCATAGAAAACCATATACAGTATGCGAACCCACTGGGAAGGAGAAAGGATGTTCTTCTTTACTTCTTCAACTCTGTCATCAGTCATGGAAATTCCTCCGTACCAGGCTTGCTGGAACATGTCAGGGCTGCGGACGTCCCGCGGCAAACTCAACATCAAGACCATGCTCTTCCAGCATTAGTGAGCTTATTATATGGTCAACGGTTTGATTGTTGTGCATTATTTCATAGAGTCCGTTAACCAATGGCATTTTTACCTTCAGTTCATCGGCTTTTGCTTTCACCTGCTTCAGCGTATTGACGCCTTCGGCAACCTGATCCATCTCGCTTATCACCATGTCGAGATCTTTGCCCTCTCCCAGCGCTTTACCTACCCGGAAATTTCGCGACAAAGGCGAAGAACAAGTCACAATCAAATCACCTACGCCTGATAAGCCCAGGAACGTCATTGGATCTGCGCCCAACTCTACTCCGAAGCGAGCCATTTCTGTAAGACTTCTGGTGACCAGCATGGCATTGGTGTTGTGCCCCATGCCCATGGCCTCGGCAAGTCCGGCAATAATGGCATAAATATTTTTCAGTGATCCTCCAAGCTCAACACCCAACATGTCAGAATTGGCATAGACCCGGAAACTGTCAGAGTGCAGCACATTCTGGACTGAACTGACTACATCCGGGTCTGTACTGGCAACTACCGCACCTGTCGGACTACTAACAGCAATTTCCTTGGCCAGATTGGGACCGCTGAGAACAGCGATATGTTTGTTGTCGGTCTCCTCTGCCAGAATCTGACTCATCAGGGCGAAGGTTTGCGCCTCAATACCTTTGGTAAGACTGACAAGAATAACCTCTTTGTGAATTAGAGGCGTCATCTGCTGGACTACTTCCCGAAAACTGCTGCTGGGCACGGCAACAAAAATCAGGTCAACATTGTTCACCGCCGCCGCTAGATCGTCAGTGGCGACAACATCTTCATGGATCTTGTAACCAGGCAGGTATGTAGTGTTTTCATGGAGTTTGTTGAGCAGATCCACCTGTTCACGATCGCGCATCCAGAGTCTGGTTTTATGATTGTTATGGGCAATGATGTTAGCTATCACGGTACCAAAACTGCCACCACCGAGAACCGCTACATTTTTTACTGCCATGAATTATTGCCTCTTTTACTGCGATGATCAGGGATCACCGGTTTCATTTTCAGAATTAAATTTATTGGCAAGCACTCTGACAAGCTCAAAAGCAAACCTGTTAACCCAATGAAAGCGGTCTCAAATTTGTGCGCGGAAAGATACCAGCTATGCCCAGTCAACTCCAGAGTTGAGGTGCTGATGAAAATTAAGTGAGCAAGACTGGATTGATAGCCCTCAGTACATACTATAGAATCGCAGGCCCTTCCGATATGGGAAATATGTCATGGAAAATGCACTTTGGGCATCAATAAAAAAAGAAATTACCGAATTGCTCATGGAAGAACCGGATCTGGCCAACTATCTCAGTAAACGTATTCTTGCTCACGAAGATCTTGGCTCTGCAATCAGCACGTTGTTGTCTGAAAAACTGGCTGCCGAAGATATGCCCGCAGAAACCTTGAAGGGAGTATTTGATGAGGCTATCCGCACCGACCTGGACATTATAAAAAATACTACCAGGGACCTTTTAGCCATTCGTGAACGCGACCCTGCAGTGAATTGCTACTCCACTGCCATTTTATACTTTAAAGGGTTTCAGGCTTTGCAGGCATACCGCATTGCACACTGGCTCTGGCAACAGGATCGCCGTGGCATGGCCCGCTATCTGCAAAGCCGTATCTCTGAAATATTTGCTGTAGATATTCACCCGGCAGCTAAAATTGGCGCAGGTATCCTGCTGGACCATGCAACAGGAATCGTCATCGGTGAAACCAGCGTACTGGATGATAATATTTCCATCTTGCAGGGTGTCACGCTTGGCGGTACCGGTAAGGAGTCAGGTGATCGCCATCCGAAAATCAAAACTGGCGTACTGATTGGCGCCGGCGCCAATGTTCTTGGTAATGTTGTGATCGGTGAAGGGGCCTGGATTGGTGCCGGCTCAGTGGTCCTGGAAGATGTCGAAGCACACACTACTGTAGTGGGTGTGCCGGCAAAACTGGTGGGAAGACCCAGAGCAGATCAGCCGGCTCTGGAAATGGAACATTATCTCTGTGATAAGCCCCAGTCTTGAGCAAGCCCATCATCTTTCTGGTGCATGGCGCCTGGCATTCCTCGTGCTGTTGGGCCCCGTTAATTCCCCATCTGGAAGCCCTGGGACATTTCGTACAAGCGCCTGACCTCCCTGGACATGGCGAAAACAAAGTCGATTTGTCCAGGATATCACTTAATCTATACTCTAGATATCTATCCCATCTTATTGATAAATATAATAAAGTGATATTAGTTGGTCATAGTATGAGTGGCATGGTCATTTCTCAAGTAGCGGAAACACTGCCACATAAAATACAACGTCTTGTCTATCTCAGCGCATATCTACCGCGCCATCAGCAGAGTCTGTTTGATTTAATCAGTTCCAATGCTGCTGCCAGCAAGCCGGCCGCCATCGAGAAAGCCATGCAATTGTCCGATGATAAACGCTCTTGCACCATTGCCGCTGAGAAAATCACCCCGCTATTCTATAATCGCTGTCCGGAGAGCCAGCGCCTGCAAATTCCCAAATCCTTCCCGGCCCAGGCTGTTTTGCCATTATCCGCCAAGGTGAGCCTGAGTGACGCTAATTTCGGAAAATTGGCAAAAACCTATGTATGTTGCCTGGATGACCAGGTAATTCCGATTGCCCACCAACGGCAAATGATAAAACAGCAGCATTGTGATGAAATGATTCAACTGGATGCCGACCATAGCCCATTCCTTTCCTGTCCCGAACAACTGGCTTCGGTACTGCATTCCAGTGCTTTGCCAGCCTAAAGGCCACAAGTGGATTAATTTTTTTGCAGCAATAAGCAGTATTTTAAAAATACTTGCACACTTTAATGATATTCAATGGCTTGTAAAAAGTTATTCGGTTATAAATAATCGCTTACACAAGTAACAAATAGATACCAGGAATGCCATTTCTGGCATTCCAACTTATGAGGGGAAAAATGAAAATGGAAATGAAAAAAATCATACTAGCTGGTGCTTTGTTGGCAGCAACTTGCAGCACTGTTTCGGTTCTTGCACAACCTGGTCAAGGTGATCAGGACACCAGCATGAGCTTTTTTATCACCAGCCGCGGACTTGGTGATGGTGCCAACCTTGGAGGGCTTGCGGGTGCTGACGCCCATTGTGCTGCCCTGGCGACTGCAGCTGGCGTTTCTGGCAAGACCTGGCGCGCCTATCTGAGCACAACTGGTGCTTCGGGTGTTTATGCCAGAGACAGAATTGGCAGCGGCCCCTGGTATAATGCGAATGGTGAGCTGGTGGGACGCAGTGTTATGGATATTCATTACTCCAATGCCAACCTGAACAAGCAACGTTCTCTTACCGAAAATGGCGATACTGTGAATGGTGTCGGCGATCAACCCAATCAACATGACATTCTGACCGGCACCAATGCTGACGGTACCGCATCAGATTTGACCTGTAATAACTGGACCAGTAATACCGACCAGTCCCTTGCAACGGTAGGACATTTTGATCGTGTTGGTGGCGGCGCTATGGCCGAGTCATGGAATGCGGCTCATGCATCACGAGGATGCAGCCAGGAACAATTGCAGGCCTCAGGCGGCAATGGCTATTACTACTGTTTTGCAACTGGCGAATAATTGCCATCAATTGCAGGATAATAAAAAAGGCGCTTAACGGCGCCTTTTTTAATTCTCTTGCCTGTTATTATAAATCTGCTCAGTCTTGCCGGTAAAAACCCAAAGAGTTTTATCATTTTACGGCAACCCTGCATCCGATCTGGCTCGTAAAAGATTCCGGGTTCTGTAAGCGCCAAGTTACAACATAGTCCAGAACTCACACTAGAGCGAGCCTTTGGTGTAAAATGCCCACTTTTTTGATTACGGATTTCCCAGGGTTATGAACCTCAAGCAAGAACTCGATACGATCATCTCCAAAGCAATCAGTGTTACTGTCGGGGTTAAAGATTGTCAGGCATTAATTAATTATGCCCGTGAAGAAAAATTTGGTGATTATCAGGCCAATGGCATTATGGCGGTGGCTAAAAAAGCCGGCAAAAACCCTCGCCAGCTGGCTGAAGAAGTCCTTGGCGAGCTTGATCTTTCCGCTCTTGCAGACAAAGTAGAACTCGCGGGCCCCGGCTTTATTAACATTCATATCGCTCCGCAGTTTCTTTCAGGCAAGCTCAATACCCTGCTTGAGTCTGGTCAATTAATCCAGGCTACCAGCAAGTCTCTTACTGTCGTTGTCGATTACTCATCCCCCAATCTTGCCAAGGAAATGCATGTCGGTCATATGCGTGGGACGATTATCGGTGACGCCCTGGTAAGAATTTTTGAACACCTGGGCCATACAGTTATCAGACAGAATCACTTTGGTGACTGGGGAACACAGTTCGGCATGCTGATCACCCATATGCAGGAATTACAGCAAAGTCAGAATGATGAAACCGCTCTGGCGAATGAGCTGTCGGATCTTGAGGTATTTTATCGTCAAGCCAAGGAACGCTTTGATGCAGACCCGGAGTTTGCCAAGACCAGTCGCGATAACGTCGTGAAACTGCAGGCCGGCGACGCCGAATGCAAGGCACTATGGCAAGAGTTCATTAATATTTCCATCGCGCACTGTGACCAGCTTTATCGCTTGTTGGGCATTACACTAACGCGCGCTGATGTGCGACCGGAAAGCTTCTACAACGACAAACTCGCTACTGTAATTTCGGAGCTGAAAGAGCGGGATTTGATTACAAAATCAGATGGCGCAAGTTGCGTGTTCCTTGACGAATTTACCAGCAAGGACGGCTCACCTCTTCCTGTTATTGTGCAAAAATCTGATGGAGGTTATCTCTATGCCACCACCGACCTTGCAGCTATAGAGTATCGCAATAAAACCTTGCATGCAGATCGAATTCTTTATGTCGTCGATGCCCGCCAAAGTCTGCATTTTCAACAGATTTTCAGAGTGGCCGAACTGGTTGGCTATAAAACAGACACCTGTTCTCTGGAACATTTATCCTATGGCACCATGATGGGCAGTGATGGAAAACCTTTTAAAACCAGAAGCGGTGGTACAGTTAAACTGCTGGATCTGGTTAATGAAGGGGTTGCGCGCGCCTTTGATCTGGTCACTAACAAAAATCCCACGATGGACGAATCCGAAAGAAAGGCAATTGCCGACGTGGTTGGCATAGCAGCAATCAAGTATTTTGAATTAAGTAAAAACAGAAATAGTGATTATGTTTTTGACTGGGATACGATGTTGTCTTTTGAAGGAAATACCGCACCTTATCTGCTCTATGCTTACGCCAGAATTCGCAGTATTTTCAGAAAACTCGATACCGCTGAAGAACTTAAATTCAGTATTAACATCTCAGCAAAGGAAGAAAAGGCTCTGGCGCTGAAACTGCTTCAGCTAACCGAGGTGGTTGAACAGGTTTCGCAGGACTGCTTTCCCAATCAGCTGTGCCTCTACCTCTATGAGCTGGCAGGTGTTTATATGCGCTTTTATGAGGCCTGTCCGGTATTAAAGGCTGAAAGTGAAATACGGAACTCCCGCCTTGGGCTCTGCCACCTGACGGCGGCAACCATACAGCAGGGTTTATCATTACTTGGCATCAGTACGCTGGAAAAAATGTAACGCGGGAAATTCAGGTAATTTCTGCTGCCGAATTGTGTGCAGCGCTATCTGCAATCCAGCCCCCAAACTGTTTCTCCAACGCGCCAAAGCGTTTGCTTAGCCGATAGAATCTTCCCTACTCTCGTCAGGCGCATATTGTTATAATCCCGCTCCTAATTATTGGTCCACTATTCCAGGCAATACTGTCATTATCAGGCGGATACTGTTTTCCAGCTTGCCTAGTATCTGTTCCAGACTATATGTTGGTATTTAGCCTGCTGTTTGTGTTACCAATTACACCATAACAATTATAACGATCAGGAAAATCATGTCAGACAAAGCAACCATTATTTATACACTCACAGATGAAGCTCCGGCACTGGCCACTTATTCTCTGCTCCCTGTTATCAGGGCATTTACCAACTCCTCTGGTATAAATGTGGAAACTCGTGATATTTCCCTGGCTGGACGTATTCTTGCTGTTTTCCCTGAATACCTGCCTGACGAAATGAAACAGGCGGATGATCTGGCCTATCTCGGTGCCCTTGCTCTGGAACCAGAAGCAAATATCATCAAGTTACCCAATATCAGCGCTTCCTTACCCCAGATGAATGCCACCATTCAGGAATTGCAGGCCAAGGGTTATCCTCTGCCAGATTACCCGGAAAATCCTGCCACTGATGAAGAAAAAAATATCAAGAATCGTTATGACAGCGTAAAAGGCAGTGCCGTAAACCCTGTTCTACGAGAAGGAAATTCGGATCGTCGCGCTCCGGGAGCTGTTAAACAGTATGCACGTCAGAATCCACACTCCATGGGTGAATGGTCTATTTCCTCCAAAACAAAAGTCGCTCATATGACTGAAGGCGATTTCTTTGCTAGTGAAAAATCACTAACCATTGATGGAGACGCTAGTTACCAAATCGAATTTGTTGACGAATCAGGTGCAATCACCACGCTTAAACCCTATGCGCCCTTACTCGACGGTGAGATTATAGATTCCTCCGTAATGAGTGCAGCAGCCTTAGGCAATTTCCTCGAAGAGGCTATTGAGGAAGCCAGACAATCCGGCATTCTGTTTTCTGTTCACCTGAAAGCCACCATGATGAAAGTATCTGACCCCATATTATTTGGTCATGTAGTGTCCGTTTTCTTCAAGGATGTATTTACCAAACATGCTGACACCTTCAGGAAACTTGGTGTCAATCCCAACAATGGTTTTGGTGCTGTACTGGCATTATTGGACTCATTGCCCGCCGACAAAAAAGCTGAGATCGAAAGCGACATCCAGGCATGTTATGACCAACGCCCTCCTCTTGCCATGGTTAACTCCGATAAAGGAATTACCAATCTGCATGTACCAAGCGACGTTATCATTGATGCTTCGATGCCTGCGGCCATACGCTCCTCAGGTAAAATGTGGGGGCCAGATGGTGAACTTCATGACATGCTCGCGGTGATACCTGATCGTTGTTATGCCGATGTTTACCAGCAAACAATAGATTTCTGTAAAAACAATGGGGCCTTTGACCCAAGAACTATGGGCTCAATCCCCAATGTCGGATTAATGGCACAGAAAGCCGAAGAGTACGGCTCCCACGACAAGACCTTTGAAATGACAGATAAAGGAAACATGCGAGTTGTTGATGGTTCCGGAAATATTTTGCTTTCTCATGAAGTTGATAAGGGTGATATATGGCGTATGTGCCAGGTTAAAGATGCCCCTATCCAGGACTGGGTAAAACTGGCAGTAAGAAGAGCCAGAGAGTCAGGAACACCTGCTGTTTTCTGGCTTAATCCTGATCGTGCCCATGATTCGGAAATTATCAAAAAGGTTAATCTATACCTGAAGGATCATGATACCGATGACCTGGAGATTCACATCATGTCGCCGGTTGAAGCCACGCTGTTCTCATTGCAGCGCATGAAGGATGGCAAGGATACTATCTCTGTTACCGGCAACGTACTGAGGGACTACCTCACAGACCTGTTTCCAATTCTGGAAGTTGGTACCAGTGCAAAGATGCTTTCAATTGTTCCACTTATGAATGGCGGCAGCATGTTTGAAACCGGAGCCGGTGGCTCAGCACCAAAACATGTTCAGCAGTTTCAGGAGGAAAATCATTTGCGTTGGGATTCATTGGGAGAATTTCTGGCGCTGGCGGCATCACTTGAATTTCTGGGACAGTCCATGAACAATCCCAAAGCAGAGGTTCTTTCCCGAACTCTGGACGCTGCTACTGCTAAATTATTGTTGGAGAACAAGAATCCTTCACGAAAAGTGGGGGAGCTGGATAATCGCGGCAGTCACTTTTATCTGGCGCTATATTGGGCAGAGGCCCTGGCGTCACAAGAGGATAATGCAGAGCTGAAAGCTGAATTTAACGTATTGGCGGAAAAACTTGCCAGCCAGGAATCTGCTATCGTGGATGAGCTAAATAGTATTCAGGGGCATGCTGTTGAGCTGGGCGGATACTACAGGCCTGATCCTGCCCTATGCGAAAAAGCCATGTGCCCCAGTACACTCTTTAATGACACTATTGCAAAGATGAAATAAGGCGCCAAACATAATAGGCGTGACAATAAAAATATTAAGCAATGAAAAAAAGGTGCGGGAAGAAGCTTCTCACACCTTTTTTATCTGAAACAATCTGTAGCTCGATAGTATTAGCGCGGCTTCTGAAATATTAACACGGCACGATCAGTTCCACCGCGCATCCCGGGAGAGAAAACCATTGCGCTTCTGTCATCCTCAGGGTTAGCTAAAATATTGCTATCCGCCACTAGTGAAAAACCTGCAGCAGTGATTTCATCGATGATAACTTCCTTACCGATGCGATGAATGGTCGTACTATCACGCCAGCCTGATCCATCCTCAGCCAAATGATCAACAATTACATATTTACCACCCGGTTTAAGGGCAGAAAATACTTTCATGTTCATTACTGCCGTATCGACATCCACGCCTTCCAGATCATGGTAATAAAGCACGTTATAGACGGCGTCCAGCCCCGCTGGAAAATTGATTTCACTGTAATGCACAATATGATATTCAGCATTTTCATTGGCATCAGCGAAAGCCTCAGCGGCTTTACCCACATTACCGTCACTAAATGCAGCAAGGTATGGCATATCATACATTTCGACCATGCCCAAAGGACCTACGGCTTCTACCAGCATTGGCGTGTAATACTGTCCAAAGCTACTGATTTCGGCAACATGATCGCCTTCGTTTAAATCTGCAAGCGTGAGTACTTCTGCCGGTAAACGCCCGGCATCTCTGGCAACTTGCTGCCCGGTTCTGCTTTCAGACTCTACAGCACGTTTTATGTGTGCTGGTGTATTGGCAGGTACCATATATTCCTGAGCCTGAACAAGAGATGCTGGCAAGCCAAACGTCACCAGAAAAGCAAAAGGCAATGCTCGAGCAAAAAGTGATGATTTCATTAAAATACCTCGTAAAAGAAAATAGCCGGTTTGACAGTTTTTCAGTCTACACATAAAAAATCCCCGAAAAAAGAGACAATTCCCGGGGATAAATTATTCAAGCTATAGCAAAGCCTGCTTATAAGCTTACCATCCATAAAGGAGGGCAAGTTCAGTGCTTTCGACTAATTACTCAAGTCCAGCAGCAATTTATTTAAGCGATGGATATAACTGGCTGGATCATCCAATTGCCCACCCTCAGCAAGACTTGCCTGATCAAACAGAATGGAAGCCAAATCATTAAAGCGATCCTCATCAGCTTCCTTATCAAGCTTGTCTATTAAAGGATGCGCCGGGTTGATTTCAAAGTTAGGCTTGGTCTCAGGCATTGCCTGACCTGCAGCCTCCATCAGCTTACGCATCTGGGCTCCCATGTCATGTTCGGCAATAGAAAGACAGGCCGGAGAATCTGTAAGGCGACTGGTTGTCCGTACTTCAGCGACCTTGTCACCAAAACAGGTTTTAAGACGCTCAAGTAAAGGCTCTGCTCTCTTATCCTGCTCTTCCTGTTGCTTCTTGTCTTCTTCAGTATCAAGATCGCCAAGGTCAAGCTCCCCTCTGGTGACATCCTGGAACTGCTTGCCATCAAATTCCACCAGGTGACTGACAAACCACTCATCAACCCTGTCCGTCAGCAACAGTACTTCAATGCCTTTCTTTCTAAAAACCTCAAGATGTGGACTGTTCTTAACAGTATTAAAAGATTCTCCAGCCACATAATAGATTTTTGACTGTCCCTCCTTCATTCTGGACACATAGTCCTCAAGGGATTGATCCTGCACTGGTTCGCCAGTATGGGTTGAGGAAAACAATAGTAATTGTGCAATTTTTTCCTTATTGGAATGATCTTCGGCAGGTCCTTCTTTTAACACCTGGCCAAATTCATTCCAGAATTTCTGATAACTTTCCTTATCCTTCTTTTTCAGTTTGCCCAGCATGTCCAGTACGCGTTTGGTCAGCGCACTTTTCATTGAGTCTACGGCGGGATCTTTTTGTAGAATCTCTCTACTTACGTTCAAACTAATATCATTGGAATCAATAACACCTTTTACAAAGCGTAAATACAGAGGTAGAAACTGCTCTGCATCGTCCATAATAAAGACACGCTGAACATAGAGTTTGAGACCGCGAACCGCATCTCTGTTCCACATATCAAAGGGAGCCCGTGAAGGAAGGTAGAGAAGGCTGGTGTACTCGAGTTTTCCCTCTACTTTATTGTGACTCCAGCTCAGAGGATCTTCAAAATCATGGCTGATATGTTTATAAAACTCTTTATATTCATCATCCTTCAGCTCTGTCCTTGGGCGTGTCCATAAGGCCATTGCACTATTAACGGACTCATATTCAGGTGATTTCTTTTCTTTTTTGTCCTTCTTGTCTTTGTCTGCATTGTCATCAGCACTTGTTGCCGGCTCATCCTTAAGCATCATTACAGGGATCGAAATATGGTCAGCATACTTCCTGACAATACCGCGAAGCCTGTAGCCTTCGGCAAACTCTTTCTCTTCTTTCTTAAGATGCAGAACGATCTTGCTGCCACGCTCTGCTTTTGTAACTGTTTCAATATTGAAATCTGATTCACCGGTAGATTCCCACATCACCCCTTGCTCAACGGGTTCTCCGGCTTTACGACTGTATACTTCTACTTTATCAGCAACGATAAAGGCTGAATAAAAACCCACACCGAACTGACCAATCAGGTTGGAATCCTTTTTCTCGTCACCTGTTAGTGATTGCAGAAACTGCGCTGTTCCAGATTTTGCAATGGTGCCTAGATTTTCAATAATTTCATCCCGATTCATACCAATACCATTATCAGAAATGGTGATGGTTTTTTTCTTTGCATCAAAATCAACGAGAATTCTAAGCTCCGGGTCTTCTTCCAATAATGCCGGATTTGCAAGAGAGGCAAAACGCAGTTTGTCTGCCGCATCTGAAGCGTTTGAAATTAATTCTCGTAGAAAGATTTCCTTATTGCTGTACAGGGAATGGATCATCAAATGAAGCAATTGTTTTGCTTCTGTCTGGAATCCCATTGTTTCTTTTTTGACTTGTGCTCCCATCTTCGTTGCTTCTCCAATTGGAATGTCGGTTAGTCCACACTTAATGAGGGCATTTGTCATTTTTTCAAGGCAAAAAAAAACGCATCTATTGATGCGTTTTTGAACAACTTACAGCTTTATTATTATTGTTGTTCCAGGCTTCTAAAGTTTTAAAATACTCTATCGAAAATACTCAGCCAGATCACGGCGTTGGCGCTGCAGGGTCTCATAGCGATCCTTTTCCCTGCCCAGAACAGTTATCCAGGTATCTGCGGTATCTTCACTACGCTCATCACGTCGTGCAGCACGGGCAGCTTCTATGCCTTCATCGTAGCGATTTAACTCCATATAAGCTCTTGCCAGTGACAAATAAAGCTGGTCAGGACGATCAAGCTCGCCTTTTTCCAGGCCCATATTGAATGCATCTACAGCTTTTTCAAATTGTCCCATAGTGGAATAAATTCTTCCCAGACGAGCATAGTTCTCGCCATCCTCAGACAATGCAGCAGCCTTTTCCAGTGGCTCTGCTGCTTTCGCATCCTCTCTGGCTATCTGGTAGCAGGTTGAAAGAAAGGAAAGATTGCCTTCATCCGCTTCGATAATACCTTCTGACATGCCTTTTTCCATTACTCTGGCACAGCCATAAGGATAGTCATTGTTATAAAGTTGAGCTGCGAAGTTAACCAGCTGGGAATCTGAATCCAGAAAGCCCGCAGAATTTGTCACATAATAAGACTGTGCCTGCTCCTGGAAGCGTTCTATTTGTCCAAGAACAGCTGGTAGCAGTACCCAGTCATTTGCCTCGTTAAAAAGCACTACAGACTCCCTGAGGACCTGATAGGCTTTCTCATAATCTTCTACATTGAAATACAGGGCACGCAGAAGATCATAGGTATTTTTGGAAATATCCTCGTTCTTGCTGCGTTTGATTTCCATATTACGCAAAATGTAGGGAATAGCTTCAGGATATTGCTCCATCTGGTAATAAGCAGTTCCGATACGGAAATACACATCATCATTAGGTTCCAACGCATATTCGTTATATTCCAGGAATTGCTCAATTGCCTCAGGAAACTGCTCCTGAACATAATAGAGTGAGCCCAGATAGAACAAGGAAGATTCCAGCTGTTCCTGGTTAAGATTATCAAGGGTCAAAATTTGACGATAAGACTCAATCGCCCCATCGTAGTTTTCCTGAACCTGATAGATATTGGCGTAAAACTGCCACATGACAAATTTTTCCCTGTCATTGAGGCGGTCTCTATCAAAATCCTCTTTTATCTCACCAAGAACAGCCAAAGCATCATCAAACTGCTCCATATCACGAAGTTCCATAACCTCATTGATACGAGTAAAAACACGGCGCCCAAGAGTTTGTGATGATCTTGCTTCCGGTGGAGCGCGACGACCTTCTTCCTCTTCAGCCGCCAAAAGCTGTGTGTTTTTAATTAGTCCTGGCGAAGCGGAATTAATAAAAAATGGTACTGCCATCACCGCGGCAAATAACAATGTAAATCCCGAGACCTTCAGCAGACTGTATGAAATAGTATTACTTGTCATCATTCTATGCCTTCTTATGCTATCTATCCCTGCTATCCCTTATATTTAGAGCGTCTCTTTTACTACTACTTACTCGTCGGCAAGATTGTAGCGGAAAAGATACCTGACATTTGGTACAGCGACTGGCTGTCCGTCTTCAACGGCTGCATTAAATTTGAAACGGGAAACAGCACGTCGGGATGCGGAATCAAAAATATTTTGTGGATCAGCGTCAACTATAACAATTGAATCCGGATCCACTCCCCCCTGCGGGGTTACCGTAAAGGAAACCAGACACCAGCCTTCAATCCCTCTGGAAGCTGCTCTTTGAGGATACTGAGGTTGTATCGTTACAATCGGCAGCATTTCAGAGTCACTTGCTGAAATAGACGCATTACTGTTCAGACCGCCCACATCTATATCGACACGGGAAATATTCAGGCCTTCACCAGTCGGCGCATCCAGGGAAATATCAGGCTCAGGTAGATCCGGAATTTCTTCAGGAACATCTGGCTCTTCCGGTTTAGGCTGCGTGCGCTGAACTTCAAGCTCAATGTCAGGCATGGTGATATCTGCAATTTTACGCGCCTCCCCTTTTTCCGGTTCTGTAGCATCCATGGAAATCAGGAACTGCATCAAAAAGAACAGAGAAAAGGTGACCGCGGAAGCAAATACAACCGCAAATCCTATATTGAATAATCTAATCATGATTTATTCCTCTGCAGCAATCTGTGTGCAACTTGCTTGGGATTCTCGTGCGGCGTTCATTATCATCAAGACATACTCATTGGGCGCATTCTGATCAGCCTGAATAACGACACAGGCATTTGGAGTTTCTGCCAGACGCTGCTCAATGCGTAACCGCAAGTTTCTTGGAGGGATAATGTCGCCATCCATCCACATTTCACCGATGGGTGATATAGCCATCAAAATGGGCTCACCCGAGGTAGGTTCTACAGTTGAGGCTTCCGGGTAATTAACTTCATACCCGGCTTCCTTAACAAATACTGACGTTACAATGAAGAAAATAAGCA
>CBFIIQ010000048.1:0-23627 GCA_965662685.1 Pseudohongiellaceae bacterium
ATTGGGTACGATCAGATGGGTATGGCCGGAACTTATCCCGGTTGCATTTGGCGAAGGCATTTGTGCATTGGCAGTCATGCCGGTCAGGATCAGCAGCATGCTACCCAGAAAGAGTATTCTTGTTTTTATAGCGAGCATTAACTGTCTCCGCAGTAAAATATTTAAGCTTTGCTTTTTAGTTCTTTTCGTCGTGCATGCAGCACCGGTTCGGTGTAGCCGTTGGGCTGTTCCATGCCTTTGAAAACCAGATCACAGGCTGCCTTAAAAGCAATGCCGTCAAAGTCCGGTGCCATATTCTGATAAGTAGCATCGTTGGCATTCTGTTCGTCAACAATTTTTGCCATACGTTTCATGGAGTCCATTACCTGTTCTTCGGAACAAATTCCATGACATAGCCAATTTGCAATATGCTGGCTTGAAATGCGACACGTGGCGCGGTCTTCCATCAAGCCAACGTTGTTGATATCGGGGACTTTTGAACAGCCAACGCCATGATCAATCCAGCGTACCACGTAACCCAGAATTCCCTGTGCATTGTTGTCTACCTCATTCTGGATTTCTTCAGCAGAGAGATTGTTCTCGGTCATTAAGGGAATGGTAAGAATATCATCGACGCTGGCCGGTGTGCGGGAGGCCAGACGTCTTTGGGTTACTGTCACATTAATCTGATGATAATGAATGGCATGCAGGGTTGCGGCTGTAGGGGAGGGAACCCAGGCACAGTTTGCGCCGACATTGGGATGGGCGACTTTCTGATTCATCATGTCTGCCATCATGTCAGGTTTTGCCCACATGCCCTTGCCAATTTGTGCTTTACCGATAAAACCACACTGGATACCAATGTCTACATTGGAGTTTTCATAGGCGCTAATCCAGGGTTGCATCTTCACCGCATCTTTGGGCAGGAAAGGACCGGCATGCATGCTGGTGTGTATCTCGTCGCCGGTGCGATCCAGAAAGCCGGTATTGATAAAGAAGATACGTTCGCGCACCGCTCTTATACATTCTTTCAGATTGACACTGGTACGACGTTCCTCATCCATTACGCCTACCTTGATGGTATTGCGTTTAAGTCCTAGGGCATCCTCAACCGCATTAAAAAGATCGTTGGTAAAGGCAGCTTCTTCCGGGCCATGCATTTTGGGTTTTACGATATAGATATTGCCATTTCGGCTATTTCGATAGGGGCTGTTACGGAGCAGGTCATGCTTGCTGCACAGGGTAGTGACCATGGCGTCAAGAATGCCTTCAGGGATTTCGTTGCCATCCTGGTCCAACACTGCATCTGTGGTCATCAGGTGGCCCACATTGCGGACCAGCAACAGACTGCGGCCCTGCATGGAAACCGTTTCACCACTGGTGCCTTTGTAAAAGCGGTCCTGGTTCAACATGCGGGTAAGCGGTTTGCCGCCTTTATCAAAGGTTTCCTGTAACGTGCCATGCATCAATCCAAGCCAGTTGCGGTAAACGGCAACCTTGTCTTTGCCATCAACAGCCGCCACTGAGTCTTCGCAGTCCTGAATAGTTGTCATGGCTGACTCCATGACGATGTCTTTTATATTGGCATGATGCTGTTTGCCAATCTGGGTATCTCGGTCTATCTGCATTTCTATATGCAGTCCATGATTTACAAACAACAGGGCTTCCGGGGCTTCGGAAAAACCTTGCCAGCCTACCAGTTTGTCCTGATTGGTCAGCTGGGTAATGCTGCCATCATAAAGCTCTACCTGGAGGACGATATGACCATCCTGGTTGATAAGTCCGTATTCACGAACCTGGGCATGACGACCGTTTTCCAGGGGGATTGCCTGATCGAGGAATTCATCGGCCCAGTCAATTACTGCTTGCCCCCTTTCCATGTCATAGCCTTTTGCTTCGGTGCCAGTAAACGGTATGACATCAGTACCATAAAGGGCATTAAACAGGCTGCCCCAGCGGGCATTGGCGGCATTCAAGGCATAGCGTGCATTCATTACCGGAACCACCAGCTGTGGGCCTGCGACAATGGATATTTCGAAGTCTGAATTCCAGGTAGTCACCTGGAAGTCATCACCCTCAGGTACCAGATAGCCTATATCCACCAGAAATTGTTTGTACTCGTCACGATGAGCCTGGTAATAAGCCATATCATGGACTTTATGCCAGTCGTCTATTTGCGCCTGAAGTTTATTTCTTTTGTCCAGTAAGGCTTTGTTTTTCGGGCCAAATTCAGCAATCAAGGCGGCCAGGGAATCCCAGAACTGATCCGCTGTAATGCCAGAGCCGGGCGTCGCTTCTTTCTCAATGAAATCATAGAGCACTTTGGATATTTGCAGGTTATTGGCTGAAATATTGTTAGACATTAATACCTCTTTTTGGAATTTCTGGTCATTGCCCAGGGCAAGTTATTACTTGATCTGACCAAGGTAAAATCTGCAATGAAAGGCGCAAGATTGTATTGTGAATACAGGCAAAACGAAACCCTGATCGACTATCTCATATATGTGGCACCCGCCGGTGGGAGAAAAGCATTAATATCGAAAAAAAAGTCAGGTATACTCGGCGATTCCCCGAGGGGAAGGAATTATTATAATAATTTTAAATACCCATATTTTTTTTACTTATTGTCTTATCCCAGGGTCATCTTTAGGAGGATCTATGAAGAAGTTACTAGGCGCTATCACGGTTGGTTTGTTCATTTTTAGCAGCAGTGTGATGGCACAGGCACCCATGGCGGGTGAGCGCAAATATCCGGATGGATATATTACAGGCAAGGTGACCAGCGAAGACGGACCGGAAGCGGGAGTCTGGGTCATTGCAGAAACCAAAGAAACCAATACCCCCTATATTAAAATCGTCGTTACTGATGATGATGGCAACTATGTTTTGCCACAACTGCCCGAAGCAACATATAACGTCTGGGTGAGGGGATATGGACTGGCAGATTCTGAGTCTGTAGAAGGGCGCCCTGGTGACAGAGACCTCGACCTGACCGCTGTGCTAGCAAGCTCGCCGGCTGAAGCCGCAGAAGTGTATCCTGCTGATTACTGGGTTTCCCTGATGGAGTTTCCTGATAATGACGTATTAACAGCAGAAGGTGAAGCCAGACAGGGTTTTGCTCCGGCAATCAACAGTCAGAAGCGCATGATGCATGAATTTAAAAGTGATTGCGGGTTTTGCCACCAGATAGGTAATGAAATTACTCGTACTCTGGGTCATATGGATGCTCTTGGTTTTGATTCTTCCGCAGAAGCGTGGATTTACCGAACCCAGACCGGTGTTCGCGGAGGCTCCATGTTTGGAAATTTTGCCCAGTTTGGATTGCCAGGAATGTCATCAATGATGGCTGACTGGACTGACCGTATTGCAGCCGGCGCCTTACCGCCAGCGCCACCGCGCCCGGAAGGTATCGAGCGCAATATTGTTGTCACTTTGCGAGACATTGGTGGTGATACTGATTTCATGCATGATGAAATTACAACAGATAAAAATAATCCAACTGTGAATGCCTATGGCCCAACCTATGCGGTGTCTTCAGGGCATGGTTTGCTGTCTATCGTTGATCCAATCACCAATGATGCCTATGATGTCGTCATTCCAACTCGTGAAGATCCTCGAGAAGTTAATTCCCGTTTCCCACCACCGGGGCAGCCTTCAAATTTCTGGGGTTATGAGCACTTGTGGGGTCCTGAAAATCCTTCAGATCCACATAACGCCATGTTGGGGCCAGATGGACGCGTCTGGATTACCTCCAAGGTTCGTAACAACCAGCCGGATTTTTGTGCTCGTGATTCCGGTAACAAGTTTTCTGAATACTATCCCCGTAGCTTCAGCAATCGCCAGGCATCTGTTTATGATCCTGTAACAGGTGAGTTTGACCTGATTGATACCTGTTTCGCTACGCATCACTTGCAGTTTGGCACAGACCCTGACGATACCCTGTACTTCAATGAGTTGCTGGGTCCTGTTTTTGGCTGGGTAAACACCCGTGAGTTTGATCTGACCCATGACGAAGAAGCTGCTCAGGGCTGGTGTCCGCAGATCATTGATACCAATGGTGATGGCGTTATTACTCGCCCCTGGAATGCCTGGGGTGAAGAAATAGATCCTGATCTGGATACAGAAATTCAGGCCAATATGTATACGGTGATACCTGATCCCAATGATACTGATGTTGTCTGGGGAGCCAATGAAAACAGTGCTCTGCATCCTTATGGCTCAATCATCAGGCTTGATAAAGGCTCAAATCCACCTGAAACCTGCATCTCTGAAGTGTACGCTATTCCTGACCCCGGTTTTGATCCGCGCGGAATGGATATTGATAGCCAGGGTAATCCCTGGGTCGCTCTTGCGGGCAGCTCCCATTGGGCCCATTTTGATCGCAATGCATGTCCTGTATTAAATGGAGCGGGTACCGAAATGGGTACACATTGTGAGGCTGGCTGGACGCTTTATGAGACACCAGGCCCTAAAATTGGTAACACAGATGTGCCTGCCGATTTTCATTATTTCGGCTGGGTAGATCAGCATGACATTACCGGACTGGGCAAGGATACCCCGATCATTAATGGTTCATGGTCTGATTCCCTGATTGCGCTTGAACCTGAAAGTGGTGACTGGACTTATATGCGAGTGCCTTATCCTCTGGGTTTCTACAGCAGGGGGCTTGATGCCCGTGTAGATGATCCTGATCTGGGTTGGAAAGGTCGCAGTATCTGGGCCAACTACGGTACTCACCTGATCTGGCACACAGAGGGTGGAAAAGGAACGACCGGCAAGATGGTTCAGTTCCAGATAAGAGACACGCCTCTGGATTACTAAGAGGAATTGTTTTGACAAAAAAGGGTCGCAATTGCGACCCTTTTTTTTCAAGATTCTTATTTCAAGTTATTGAATATATTCATAGCTTAAACGTATATTTTTTACACCGCTCATACGACTGATCGCATTGGCGACGGCATCACCTTCAGTCCGGGTAACTTGCCCCAGCAAGTGCACGACGCCGTTATGAATTACCGGAATGGTGGCAGGTGACATGGCAGGTATGGTCTCAATAATCTGATCAAGAACAGCTTGATCACTTGCCTCAAAACTGCTGTCCAGGCTATCCACAATTTCCAGCTCATTCATCAGGCGCCGAATATTGCTACTGGCAAAGGCCGTGGTCAGGGATGCCTGCTGCTTTTGTTCCTGGCTGAGAGCCTGCCCTGCAAGCATGACATAGCCATTAACGCTGACTACCAGTATGTCTGCACCATCGAGCAATGGATCACTTTCAATCGCCCGGTTAAGCCGACTGGTGATGTCCGCGTCATTGATTGCCGGTGCTTCAGGAGTCTGCTGTGCCTGGCCAAAAGGGATATAGCAGCAGGTGACGAGTAAAAGGGATGACAGGATTCTCATGGTTTAGCCTCTGGTCAGTTCAAAACGATCGCGAATAGTTGAATACCAGTTGCCGGCAAGGCGGCCAACTGGGTCCAGTTTGGCAATATCCACATAACCATCGTTATAGATGGAGTCATCGATATTTATGAACTTTATTTCTCCCAGGATAAGATTTCCTGCGCCTTCATGATGGCCAAAGCTGACAATCTGATTGAGGCTGCATTCGAAGACCAGCAAGGCATCTTTCACATAGGGCGCATTGATGTTTTGGGCTTGCGCCGGTTCAAGTTCGGCATAATCAAACTCATCTTCGTGAGGCTCCAGCAAGGCAGCAGACTTACTTGCTTGCTGCACCAGCTTGTGGCTCACAGTACTGAGCGTAAAACACTCAGTGTCTATAATGTTCTGCAAGGTATCTTTGTTAGTTCCATCCAATCTGGGAATAGCTGAAAAGCCGACGATGGGCGGGGTGGAGCTGAAAGCGTTGTAAAAGGAAAATGGCGCCAGATTGTTGATGCCATCTTTACTGCGGGTACCGGCCCAGGCAATAGGTCTTGGCGCAACGCCACCGATAAGGAACTTGTACATTTCCTTGTTACTAAGGGTTGAGGTGTCTATATACATAATGATGTCTTACCTGTTATTGGCGCAGAGAGGTTTATTACCCTGTGCTGATTAGGTGATTTTATTATTAAATGAATGTCGGGGATCAAATGTTCTGCAAATTTTGCGCACATAAAGCACCAATTTCAGGCATGCTGGCAAAGCTTGCACCGTTTTGTAACACTGTTTACGGCGCTGGCGCCAAATCAGGCCAACTGCGTCCATTATGAAGCGGAATCAATCTTGCAGTGAATGACTCAATGAGAATAAGGAAAAAAACAATGATTGAATGTGCTGCAACTCTAACCCCCTCATACCAGCAGGCAATATAGTTTCTTCAGGGTCAAAATAAAAGATGAAGCTGGAATATATCGTTGTCTCAGACCTTGATGGTACCTTGCTGGATCACCACACCTACGCATGGAACGCGGCGCAGCAAGCGCTGGACCTGCTTAAATCAAGGCATATTCCCCTGATTCTATGCAGCAGCAAAACTGCTGCTGAAATATTGCCATTAAGACAGGCATTAAATATTCATGATCCTTTTATCGCAGAAAATGGTGCAGCCGTGTATTTGCCCGCTGCCGATTCAGATGAAAATAACTATGAGCGGGTAGAGTTTGGTATGAATCGTGCTGATATTCTGTCTATTCTGCAGAAATTAAAACGCTCCGATGAGGGGAAAAAGTTTTGTTTTACCGGTTTCAGTGAAATGTCATTGTCCGAGCTGGTGGCTGCGACAGGTCTGGATGAAGAAAGTGCAGAAAATGCCATGCAGAGAGAGTTTGGCGAGCCATTGCAATGGCAGGACACAAAAGAGCATTTAAAAGAGTTCCAGCAGATCCTGTCTAGGCTGGGTTTGGATACCTTGCAGGGAGGGCGCTTTCTTCATGTTTCCGCAGGCTGTGATAAGGGCAAGGCGGTCAAATGGCTGAAAAATTATTATCATGAAAAGACCGGGTTGTCTTCCAAGGTGATTGCATTGGGTGATAGTGAAAATGATATTTCCATGCTTGAACTCGCTGACTTTCCTGTGCTGATCAAGTCACCGGTAAAAGATTTTCCGGTACTAACAAATAATAATGTTCTGCGCACTGATGGCTATGGGCCCGTTGGGTGGAATGAAGCTTTACTTGAATTATTAAATCAAAAATAAGGGAAACAATAATGGGAGACTTTCATCAAAGCGGTGTTATCACCACATTGCATAATCTTGGCAACAGATCTGTGGAGGCATTGGAGGCGGAGCTTGTGGAATTCGCCAAAACCCGACCTATAGCCTTGATTCTGCCTTGTCTGTATTCGGAACTGGAAGGCCCGGCAATGGAAAATATAGTTGCCGAACTTGCCAAGGTTCCCTATTTGTCCCAGATAGTGATTGGTCTTGATCGTGCTGATGAGTCCCAGTACAAAAAAGCGCTGGAGTTTTTCAAGGTGTTGCCGCAGGACCACGTCGTGTTATGGAATGATGGCCCCCGACTGAAAGCGCTGGACAGTGAATTATCCAAGTTGGGACTTGAACCCAAGCAGATGGGCAAGGGACGTAATGTCTGGTATTGCATGGGTTATCTACTGAGTCAGGGCAAAGCGGAAGCGATTGCCCTGCATGATTGCGACATAGTGACCTATAAAAGGGACATGCTTGCGAAACTTGTTTACCCGGTAGCCAACCCGGCGTTCAACTATGAATTCTGCAAGGGCTACTACGCCCGAGTCGCTAATGGCACGATCAATGGGCGTGTTTGCCGACTACTGGTGACTCCCTTACTTCGAGCCTTGAAAAAAATTATTGGCGCGCATGATTACCTGGAGTATATGGATAGCTACCGCTACCCGCTTGCGGGTGAGTTTTCCATGCGTGCAGATGTGCTGCAAGGCATTCGTATTCCAAGTGACTGGGGCCTGGAAATTGGTGTGCTATCCGAAACCTATCGAAATTATTCAAACAATCACCTGTGTCAGGTGGATATTGCCGATATCTATGACCATAAACATCAGGATGTATCCTACGATGATGAAACTGGTGGCCTGTCCCGCATGTCCATTGATATCAGTAAGGCGATCTTTCGAAAGCTGGCGACTACCGGCGTTGTCCTTTCACTGGAAACGTTTCGTACTCTGAAAGCCACCTATTATCGTCTGGCTCTGGATATGGTCGATTCCTATCACAGTGATGCCATGATTAATGGCCTGACTCTGGATAACCATAATGAAGAGAAAGCTGTAGAACTGTTTGCTGAAAATATCATGAAAGCAGGGCATCACTTTCTGGAAAACCCCCAGGAAACGCCTTTTATTCCCAGCTGGACGCGGGTAAAAAGTGCCTTGCCTGAACTGGGTAATAATTTTGTTGCTGCGGTTGAGCAGGATTTGAAGCAGTACAATTAATCTCTTAAGTGGGCTGGTGGGTTGGCAGGACTGGGGTTTGAGAGTTTGACAGTGTAGTTACAACCAAGACCCAGCGTAATACAGGCAGTAAAAAAGTTTATGACTAAACCCGGCAAAGCAACAGAGCAAGGCGCAGACCTGAAAAAGGGACGGCAAAAAGAGCTGCAGCATAGAGTGCTTGGCCATCTGTCACTCATTTATCCTGATCTGGACACAGAGAAACTTACTGACCAGTTGCTCAAAAAAATGGGTCTGGAGAGTGCCTGTGCCAAACCCCGCTGGCACAAAAACAACTGGAACGAAAAAGATGTGGCGGTTATTACCTATGCCAATTCCCTGCTCAAGGAAGATGAGAGGCCACTTATTACGCTTAGCCGTTTTCTCGACAAGCATCTAAAGGAAGTCATCTCATGGGTCCATATTCTGCCATTTTTTCCTTTTAGTTCTGACGATGGCTTTGCTGTGATTGATTACACCCAGGTGAATGAAAGTTATGGCGACTGGGGCCATATAGGCAGAATTTCGAAAAAATTCAGTTTGATGTCTGATCTGGTGATCAATCATTGCTCTGCAATGGGACGCTGGTTTGAACAGCTGAAAATGAACAAGCGCCCCGGCAAGGATTACTTTCTCGCGGTGGATCAGGACTATGATGTGTCCAATGTAGTTCGTCCCAGGACCACTCCAATCCTCAGGGAGGTGCAGACGCTGGAGGGCATCAAGTATATCTGGTGCACCTTCAGTCATGACCAGCCTGATCTGAATTTCAGAAATCCTGCCGTTTTGTTTGAGATGGTAAAGATTATTCGTCTTTACCTGGAACGAGGGGTAAAGATTTTTCGCCTGGATGCCGTGGCATTTTTATGGAAAGAAGAGGGTAGCAGTTGTCTCAACCTTAACCAGACTCATGAAATTGTTCGACTGATCAGGACGCTGGTTGAATACCATAGTCCCGGCGCAATTATCATTACTGAAACCAATATTCCCAACGTGGAAAATATTTCCTATTTTGGCAATGCCAATGAAGCGCACCTTGTTTATAACTTTTCCCTTCCACCACTGTTATTAAACACTCTGGTGACCGGAAATTGTCATGCCCTGAAAAGCTGGATGATGAGTATGCCGCCGGCGCAAAAAGGCACTACCTTTTTTAATTTTATTGCTTCTCATGACGGTATTGGGCTACGCCCACTGGAAGGCCTCATCGAGGAAGATGAGTTAGGCCATCTAATGGGGCTGATGGAAAATAATGGTGGCCGGGTATCATGGCGAACCCTGGAAAGTGGCGAGGCGAAGCCCTATGAAATCAATATAAGCCTGTTCGATGCCCTCAAGGGCACACTGGCTAATCCTGATGACGGTAAGCAGGAGGCCAGATTTATCTGTGTTCATGCCATTATGCTGGCTGTGGAAGGCGTCCCGGCATTTTATATTCATAGTTTGCTTGCTACCGAAAATGATTATGAGAAATTTAGCCATACCAATAATAACCGGGCGCTTAATCGCCATAACTGGGATGTAGATGAGCTGGAATCGCGCTTGCGGGATGACACTCATCACCGCCGGATTTTTAATGAGCTGAAACGCCTGATAAAGATTCGTAAACAGCAAAAGGCTTTTCATCCCAACGCCATTATGTTCACCCTGCATATCGGCGACGAAGTGTTTGCTTTCTGGCGTCAAAGCCTCAAGCGCGATCAAAGTATTTTCTGTTTGAATAATATTACCGCCCAACCCAGAGAAGTTTTGTTAAGCTCGTTAAATCTGGTGATTACTGAAAGCTGGCAGGATCTGGTGAGCAAGCAGGAGCTGGAAGTAGGGCAGACAAGCCTCATACTCAAACCCTATCAGACAGTATGGCTGACTAATAAATTCAATAATGAATGAAGGTAGGTGGCAACGAATCTGTTCAGGATATATCGGATACCAGGCCGTTTTTGAGCAAGTCCATGATTAACTCCGTTACTTCCCCGGGTTTTTCTTCTTGTGATTTGTGACCTTTAATACATCTTCTAATAGGTAGCGTGAAATAATTCTGCATTACCATGCCAAAAATGAAAGTGGCTAGCTGGTTGCAATTTTTCTCTGGTGCTATTTGTTCAAGAAAGGTTTCCAGTGAGGAAAAGTGGGATTGGTAAACCTCATGGATGAGGATATTACGGATACTGTCATCATGCTCTGCATCCAACAGGTTCCATTGCACAATTCGCATGAACTCCTTGTCATCATGGAACCGTTCACAGAGCCTGAAGACAAAGCGTTCCAGTGTTTCAAGCGGGCTGTTGTTTGCCGTATTTGCCAATAACATTGACACAGCAGGAGTCGAGCGCCCTTTGTATGCATAGGTTAGAGTGGCCTTGTGCAGGGCTTTTTTGTTGGGGAAGTGATAGTACAGCGCAGCAGGAGTAATTTTGACAGCCAGAGCGATATCGCGCATGGATGTCCCGCTAAATCCCTTGTCAGCAAAAAGCGAAAAAGCGGTAGCCAGGATCGTTTCCTTTGTAACCTCGGCTACCCTGACCCTTTTCTCCGTAGTAATGGCTTGAGACAACTATCTGCTCCGTTAATTTTGGGCCAATTTGTATTGACCTGTTGTGGTAGTAAATGTAGATTACTAAACAGTTGTTTAGTAAACAATCGTTCATGATAATAAGCAAGTACTCAGTAACACTCTTATTACCTGTATAAATATGACGCAAGATCCTGATTTAGTTGATAATAAATCCAAAAACCAGGTGAAATAAAAAAATAATATCTGGCATATAAAAGTAGGCGCCAAGTTGGCTGATTACATTTTCCGGGGGGGAATAATGAAATTTATTAAAGCCCAAACACTGTTGCTTTCTGCGGGGGCACTATTATTCCTGTATTCCACCAGTGTATTTCCTCAATCCCGTACAGATCGAAGACAAATCACCCAAATTGAAGAATATTGTGTGGGCTGCCACAATTTCGAAGATTATGCCGGTAGCCTGGATCTTGAAACTATCCTGACTGATGATATTCCCCGCAATCCCGAACACTGGGAAAAAGCCATTAGAAAAATGAGAGCCGGCATGATGCCGCCCCCGGGACAGGATCGCCCCAGTGAGAGAAATTACCTGGCGTTAACAGAGTGGCTTGAAAATAAAATAGACAGCGCCGCCGATATTAATCCCGGCACCAAAACATTGCATCGATTAAACCAAAGTGAATATGCCAATGTTATTGAGGAATTGACCGGAATACGAATTGATCCTTCGCTCTATTTACCTGCTGACTCTTCCGCCCGCGGCTTTGACAATCAGGCAGGCTCATTAACAATATCACCCACCTTATTGGAGGCCTATACCAAAGCTGCTGCCCAGATTGCCAGGATGGCAGTAGGGTTCTGGAGCTCGCCCAACGAAATGACCTATATCGTGGAAGCGGATAATTCCCAGAACATGCAGTTGGATGGGATGCCATTAAATACCCGTGGCGGTATTGCCGTTGAACATAATTTTCCTGCCGATGGGGAGTACAGTTTTTCCATGCAGAATTTCGGTATGGGGAGCTTTATACCTGGAGAAAAACTTGAACTGAGTATAGATGGCGAGCGCGTTCACCTGTTTGAATATACGGGAGTCGGTGTGTTCTCGGGTATGGGCGGCGGTCAGGACGGTTCTCTGGATGTGACGGTTCCGGTCAAAGCGGGTTCGCGTTTAGTGGGGGCTACCTTCCTGGCGACCAACTACCGTCCGGATATCGGTCTTATTCAGCAATACGACAGAAAGTCGGTAGAAAACGATCCCATACCACAGGTTCATAACCACCCGGCCATCGGCATGATGAAAGTACAGGGGCCTTTTAATGCTCAACGTCCCGAGAACTCATTAAGCCAGGAAAAAATCTTTATCTGTTCCCCGGCCAATGCGGACGAGGAACCGGAGTGTGCTACCCGTATTATCTCAAAACTGGCCAAGCAGGCTTTTCGTCGTCCGGTGACGGCAGAAGATATCAGTCCCATGATGACTTTTTATGCGCAGGGTCGCAGTGGGGGCAGTTTCGAGGATGGCATCGAGCTTGCCCTGCGTCGTTTGTTAGCTGACCCGGAATTTCTGGTCAGACGAGAGCATGAACCCGCCGAATTGAATGATGGGGATGTCTATCCCATTACTGATCTTGAACTTGCATCCCGACTTTCATTTTTTCTCTGGAGCAGTATCCCCGATGAAACACTGATTGATCTGGCTGCCAGCGGCAGGCTTAGTGAGCCAGAGGTCCTTGAAGAGCAGGTCTTTCGTATGCTGGATGATTCCAGGGCTGATGCTCTGGTAAAGAATTTCGGACAGCAATGGTTTTACCTGAGAAATCTTCCTACTACGGCTCCTGACGGTATTTTCTATCCAGACTGGGATGCGGAGCTGCGGCATGGTTTTCAGCAGGAAACCGAACTGTTGTTTGAGAGTATTCTGCGAGAGGATCGCAGCATTCTTACTCTGCTCGATGCAGATTACACTTTTATCAATGAAAGGCTGGCCAAGCATTATGGGATGCCTAACGTTTACGGGGCACATTTTCGCCGCGTGGAACTGGGTGATGAATTTGACTATCGCCGGGGTATTTTGGGCCAGGGCAGCTTTCTGGCGCTGACCTGGGCGGAAAATTTCCGTACTTCTCCGGTGAAACGCGGAGTCTGGGTACTGGAAAACCTCTTGGGTACACCGCCGCCAGCGCCACCAGCCAATGTTCCTGCGTTGGAAGAGACAGGTGAAGAGCAGATAACAACCTTGCGCGACCAGCTTACTTTGCATCGCGAAAATGAACCCTGTGCAACTTGCCATGCCATTATGGATGGTATTGGTTTCGCTTTGGAAAATTTCAATGCTGATGGTAAGTACCGAACCCATGCAGGTCATCCCCGGCAATTTGGCGGTATATCGACCCCGATTGACTCAGAAGTTGTACTTTGGGATGGCACGCCGGTAAACGGCCCGGTTGGTTTACGCGAAGTGCTGCTTAAGTATTCCCCCCAGTTTGCACGTTTTGCTGTAGAAAAACTGATGACATATGGGGTCGGCAGGGGAGTTGAATATTCTGATATGCCAGCCGTCAGAAAAATAGTGAATGATGCAGAAAAAGTTGATTATCGTTTTTCAGCGCTGGTTTTGGGCGTAGTCAATAGTCCCCAGTTTCAGATGCGTATGAAAGTCAGTGAAAATGTTGAGGAACTGGCAGCTTATTAAAAGCAGCAGTCATATTACTCATATTCCGCTAAGGAGCTCAGTATGAAATTTATTACCAAGAAATCCCTGCCACGCAGAACTTTTCTTAAATCGGCTGGTGTCACTGTGGGACTTCCCTTTCTTGACGCGATGTTGCCAGCCATGACCTCAATGGCAAAGGCGGCATCTGCTGCACCGGCAAGACGTTTTGTAGGTGTCTGGCATCCCCATGGTGTTGCTCCGGGATACTGGAGTCCTACCTCGGCAGGTGCGGATTTTGATTTTTCCTATATCACTAAACCATTGGAAAACCTGCGTGAATATGTCACCTTGATCAGTGGTCTGGATATACCGGAATGTTTTTCTACAGAAGAGGAACCGGGCGGTAACCATGCCAGGGGAGCAGCTATATTTTCCGGTGCCCGCCCCAGGCGCAATGCTGTTAGTCCCTATCTTGGTGTTTCTATCGATCAGCTAATTGCTGAAGAATATGGCCGTGACACCATTCTTTCCTCTTTGCAGTTGGGGGTTGAAGATGCGGGGAATTATGGCAATTGTAACTGGGGTTACAACTGTGCCTATACAAATTCCATGTCATGGATTTCTCCCACTCAGCCATTGCCTACTGAAATAAATCCTCGCGTAGCTTTTGAAAGATTGTTTGGTACCGGAGGTAGCGTTGAGGAAAGAAGGCGCGGCCGCATGCTTGATGCCTCTATTCTGGATTCAGTGGCGGCGAAAATCCCTGAGCTTAAACATGAGCTTGGCGCGGGTGATAAAGTACGGGTGGATAATTATCTGGACAATATCCGTGAACTGGAACGACGCATCCAGATTGCCCTTAATAATTCTGTGGAAGAGCCTAGCGAGGAGGTGCCTTTTGGCATCCCTCAGGACAAGGATCTGCATTTCCGTTTGATGTATGAACTTATCGCTCTTGCCTTTGAGGGAGATATAACGCGTTCGGCTACCATGATGATGGGGCGTGATTTGAGTGGTTTTAGCTATCCACACTCAGGTTCAACCGGCGCCTGGCACGGTTCTTCCCATCACGGGGACAAGCCCGATAATATCGCCAATTATGCCAAGATGAATCGTTACCATTACAGCATTGTTGCCGAGTTTCTGGAAAAACTTAAAAACATTCCTGAGGGTGACGGCAATATACTGGACAACTCGCTGTTGTACATGGGGAGCAATATGGGTAATTCACACCGTCATGCTCATGAAAAAATTCCAGTTACCCTGGTCGGTAAAATAGACGGCACCTTTAAGGGCAATCGCCATATTGTGTTTCCGGACAATACTGAAAAACATGCCAATATGCTGCTCAGCGTACTACATCTTTATGGTATTGAAAGAAGCAGTATTGGTGGAAGTACTCATCTTTTACCAATTGCATAAACCATTAAAGGTTTCTGAGCCTAACGACAGGAGTGAAGTGTGATGGGGGTTAGCCCATACAAAAAATTCGGATTAATACTGGCTGTGCTTGCGGTACTTTTTAGTAATCAGCTGGTTGCCCAGATCAGGCCACCTACCTGGCCGGATGTACCATTACCTGAAGGACCAATCAGAAACATACTTTTAGACAACTGCACCTCATGCCATGGTATTGATGATTATGCTTTCTTTGCACTCGATTCCGCGGAATGGGAAACCTTGCTGGCAGAAAAGCATGTAGGCGATAGTCGCGTCGAAACCAGTGATGAAGAAAAAGCGATTCTATTGCAATATTTAAGCAGTAATTTCGGGTCGGATTCCATTCCCTTTCCGAGAGATTATGTGCCCCCAGAGATCACTGAATTTTTCAATAACGCCGACGCCAGAATTTTCATGGAAGTCCGATGTATTTCCTGTCATTCCCTGGACCCCATAATGAGTAACAGACGCAGTCCCGAAGGTTGGCGTGTGTTGCTTGTCAAAGAGCGAGAGCGGGGTGCTAAGTTAAACGATGAAGAGCTTGAGCGCCTGGCAGAGTGGCTGGGCAGAGCCAGAGGCATAAATCTTTTTGAATAAAGTTTTTAGTTTCACTTTTTATAATAAAAACTTTAGATTAAACCAGGGCTGTAAAGTACCCGGAGACTTCTTATGAGAACAAACAAACTGATCCTCTCTCTATTGCTATCCATAGCCTTGGTGCCCGCGGTACAGAGTGCGCAAATTGCTGATGCCATGGAGGCAGGGGATTTTTCCCGGTTACAGACGCTTATTAGAGAGGGCCTTGATGTCAATGAGCCCCAGGTTGATGGAGCAACAGCATTACTTTGGGCTGCGCAATGGAACGATTTGCAAGCAGCGCGGCTTTTGATCCGCAATGGTGCGGATGTGAATTCCGCTAACAGGACAGGGGCCACGCCCTTGCAGCTTGCCGCTATCAATGGCAGTGCTGCGATGCTGGAATTACTGCTGGACGCCGGGGCTGATCCTAATGCCAGAGTAACTATTACTGCTGATACGCCATTGATGCTTGCTGCTCGAACAGGCATACCCGACGCAGTAGAAGTGCTACTGGATAATGGCGCGCAAGTGAATGTGCGTGAAGAATGGGGACGCACTACGCCATTAATGTGGGCGGTGGCGGAAGGGCATACCAGTGTTGCAAAAATCCTGCTTGAAAGTGGAGCTGAGGTGAATGCACGAACTGTTTTTGTGCCACCGGATACCGCCAGAGGCTTTGAAGGTTCTCCCCCCAGAGACAGACTGAAGGATGAAATTGGTCCCATTCAACATGCCAGCGGTGAATTAACAGCCATTCATTTCGCTGCACGAGATGGTTATCTGGATACGGCAGAATTACTTCTGGATTCGGGGGCGCAGATCGATGCCCTCACCGCCGATGGAAAAAATGCACTGGGCCTTGCCATATTCAATGGCCATTATGAACTGGCTTCCCTGTTAATCGATCGCGGATCGAATGTTAATCAGGCTGATGCCCGTGGCTTTAACCCGCTGTTCTGGGCGGTAGATCGCCGTAATATGGAAACGGCGCCGAATTTTCCCTGGGTGGTCACCGATGATCCATTACCTCTGGTGAAAAAGCTGCTGGAAGCCGGGGCTGATCCCAACCAACTGGTTAATGACACGCCCAGAGCGCGCATGCGTGGTGGCTCACCGCGAATTGTTTTCGGTACGCCGATAATGCGCTCTGCATTTTCCGGGGATCTGGAATTAACTCGTTTGTTACTGGAGTACGGCGCAGATCCCCTTATCAAGTCCAGTGATAATGAGACCGCATTGGGAGCTGCAACCGGAACCGGCTTCATCCATGGATATCATTACCAGCACCCCTATAGTGAAAGGCTGGAGTTAATCAAATTGTTGATTGAAGAATATGGCCTGGAAGTAAACTGGCATGATGATTACGGCATAACCCCGCTAATGGCTGCAGGTAACCTGGGGGATGTTGCCATTATTGAATATCTTATTGAGCAGGGTGCCGACCTTGGTGATTATGATCTGGGTAAGAAAAATGATGGCAATTTTGGCGCGAGTATTGAACCGCTGATGCCAATCGACTACGCAATTGGCGTTGGTACTTTTCGTCCCAACAATGCCATTGTATTAAATGAGCCAGCTGTGGAGTTAATGGCAGGGGAAATGGAAGCTCGGGGCATTGCTCATACTACCTCTGAGTGCACGCTAAGGGGTTTTACCTGCTCCTATGTCAATATGGATCCAAGAGCCGTTACCCCAATGCGAATTGCGGAGGCCAGGCA
Source organism: Pseudohongiellaceae bacterium (assembly GCA_965662685.1). Lineage (GTDB taxonomy): Bacteria > Pseudomonadota > Gammaproteobacteria > Pseudomonadales > Pseudohongiellaceae > Eutrophocola. The sequence continues at coordinate 17,261 of CBFIIQ010000048.1, forward strand.
GTTACAAACCGGGCATCAGGTTGAGAGCCTGACCTCTACCACAGGGCTGCAGGTTGAAGAGTCTGACTGCCTGGAAGTGTCATTAACATTCGGTCAGGAAGATGGCCCGGATTATTGTCAAGCTTCTGGTAATGATTGACAGGGTATAAGAAAATAAAACAATAAAAAGGGGCGATAATTCGCCCCTTTTTTTGCTTATTAATTGGACCGCCTAGACTTCAGGCCCGCCTGCATTGCTGTCCTGCCCAGATCTGCCATCAGGTCTTGGACCTCTGGCGCCAGAGCCTCCAGGTCCACGTGGACGTTCACCATTTTCAAAGCGTTGTCTGCGCTCCTCACGACGGGCTGCAGTTTCTTCAGGGTTGTTTTCCCGGTATTCCTGTCTACGCTCCCTGTGTTCTTCGCGTTTGGCAGCAATATCAGGATTGTTCTCCATAAATTCAGCATGGCGTTCTGCCATTTGCTCACGATGTTCAGCCCGGCGACCTTCACGCTCTTCATCCTGAGCGAGGAGCGGGGAGGAGAGGAATCCGGACAGTAATAAACTGGTGCCACTGACCAGCAACAGCTTTTTAGCTAAATTCTTTTGCCTTGTATTCTTCATGGTGTTCTCCAACTCTGTTAACGTTATTACCTTAAACGCTGTAATCGAAATCACGTTGACACAAGGTGCTCATTATTTGAAAAAATAATTGTCGATACAGTAGATCTTGAATGAGGAAGTAGCATGTTAAATACCTTGGTAAGTGTCACTGATCTTTCCGCGAATCTGGATAATCCCCACTGGTGCATTGTGGATTGTCGTTTTTCCCTGGCCGATGCCCAGGCAGGTCAACGTGCCTATGATGAGGCGCATATTCCCGGGGCACATTATGTAAATCTTGAAACAACTTTGAGTTCGCCGCATATAGCCGGTGACACCGGTCGACATCCTTTACCAGACAAAAATGTCTGGATTAGCAGTGTCAGTGATCTGGGAATAAATCCGCAAATTCAGGTCGTTGTATATGATGATGCGGGCGGCGCCATGGCTGCCCGTATGTGGTGGATGCTGCGCTGGATTGGCCACGAAAACGTCGCCGTGCTGGACGGTGGCTGGCAGGCATGGCAGCAGGAAGGTTTAGCGGTGTCTTGTGATATTCCTGAACCTGCACAGGGAGCTAATAGCGATTACGCGACGTTGCCTTCTCTGGTGAGTATTGTTGAGGCAGACGCTGTAGATAGCCGCAATCAGGCATTGCTTGATGCCAGGGAGTTACCCCGTTACAAAGGCGAGGTAGAGCCACTGGACCCTGTTGCCGGTCATATACCGGGCGCTATATGCTCTCCTTTCAGCGCGAACCTGGATGTTTCAGGCCGCTTTCTTCCGGCTTCGGCATTGAGAGAAAAATTCAGGCAGGCTTTGGAATCGAAAAAGCCTATAGTGTGCTATTGCGGTTCGGGAGTTACTGCGGCCCATAATATCCTGGCATTGAAGGTGGCAGGAATCGACAATGTAGTGCTTTATCCCGGCTCCTGGAGTGAGTGGATTACCGATGATAAACGCCCGATTACTACTGGCGATGAAGATTGAAGACTTCTAGCCTGGTAGTGGGCGTTTTGTCTTTTTCAGGTTTATGTATAAGTAAAATAACCTTGTGGAAATTCAATTGAAGACTCTGGTTATACAATCATTTCGAAACCAGGATATTGCGCCATGGATTCAGCGCTGCCTTGACTCTGTTCGTGTCTGGTGTGATGCCCAGGGCTATCAGCGCTGCTTTGTGGGCGATGAAATATTCGATGTTGTGCCCGACTGGTATATGGATAAAACCGGTAAAGGGCCGGTTGCAACAGATTTTGCACGTCTGGTTCTAATCAGGGAAGCTCTCACTAATCAGGACTTTGAACAGGCGATCTGGCTTGATGCAGATGTCTTCGTGCTGGATCCGGCCATGACTCTCGACTGTGTCGGGAGTTGTGCCTTTGGTCAGGAGGTCTGGGTACAGCAAGCGAAGACGGGATCAGGCAAGCTCGAAGCGAGAAAGAATGTGCATAATGCGGTTTGTTTGTTTCGGCAGGGCTGCGTTGTCCTGCCTTTTCTCATGGAAACAGTCCTCTCCATTATCCGCCGCGCGAATCCCGACAAAATAGCGCCGCAAATGGTGGGGCCTAAATTACTTTCGGCGTTGCATTCCTTGCATGATTTTGACCTTCTGCCACAGGTGGGGGCAGTCAGTCCGGAAGTGGCGCGCGATATTATTGCGGGAGAAGGGGCAGCTTTGACCTTGCTGCAGAAGGAATCTGTGATACCGCTACAGGCCCTGAACCTTTGCGCATCCTTGATTGAAGGGGAGTTGAGTAATACCGAGGCTGACCAGCTGATAGCAGGACTGCCTTTGCTGATTTGCCATTGACCCGGATCAAATCTGCATGGAATGCTGCTATGGATAATTTCTCATGACGCGGTATTATGCTTTTTGTTCCGCAGTGCAAGACTATCTTGCGGTGGAGGAAAAGATTGAAAGGTGGGTAAACCTGGTAAGACAGGCAAGCAGGGAAAAATAAAAATAGAAGAAGCACCAAAGCGTAAAGTACAAAATTAAATAATTACTGATTATTAAAAAGAATATATAAACAAGAAAATATTATATTTTTTCATTAGAAGGGGAGTCAGACCATGTCTGCAATTAATCTGGAAAATATTACTGAAGCGGTTATTAATCATGGTGATGGTGGTAAAAAGAATCCGCGTTTACATGAGATTTACTCTAGTCTGATTAGGCATTTACATGCATTTCAAAAGGAAGTAAATCTGACGACTGAAGAGTTGGAGATAGGGCGCCAATTTATTTTTAATCTGGCTCAACCCAATCAGGACTTCCCCATGGGCGAAGTGCATCTTATGTCCGATTGTCTGGGTATTTCAGAAATAGCAATTCTTCTTGAAGATGCAAACAACACTACTACCACAGAGATGAACGTGGAAGGTCCGCTTTACATCCCGGGTCTGCCCGAGAGAAGCTCCGGCGAATTGATCGGAAAAATTGAAGATGTTGATGACCCGCTATTTGTTCATTTCAATGTTGTAGATGCAGATGGAAATCCTGTTGTCGGAGCCAAAGTCGATATTTGGCAGCCAAATGGTGAGGGGTATTATTTTGTCCAAAGGGAAAACTTACCTGAATGGAATTTCTATGGTCGTTTTACGACTGACGATAATGGTGAATTTGATGTGGCAACGGTAGCGCCCGGAGATTATCCAGTGCCATTATCCGGGCCAACTGGCACTATGCTGGATCAACTCGGACGTCATGGTTACCGCGCTGCACATATCCATTTCAAAATTCATGCAGAAGGACATGATGAGTTCACTACCATGATGTATTTCAATCGTTCGCCTTATGTGGATTCAGATACGATATTCTCGGTGAAAGATTTTAGAGTAGATCTTGTTGAGCATACGGATCCAGCTGAAATCGCAGAGAAAGGTCTGGATAAACCTTTTTACACGCTGGATTACACTTTTGTTCTCCCCTGAGCAGAAAGTAAATACGCGTGTTTGAATTACATCAACATAAATTGCAGGCTCTTTATTTCAAACCTTCCTATGAAAGACTGAAGGACAGGATCAAAAAAGCTGCTCCGGATCTCGATATCTATCTAATTGATGAGGACGGGCAGCTTTCCCATGAGGGCAGCCCGGTATCACGAAAACACATTCATCCGGATTTTTTCTGGGTTCATTCAGAGTTGCTCAAATCGCCTCTATTCCAGGACTATTTTGCGTTGATGCAGGACTGTCAAAACGTTAAATGGCTGCATACCATAAATACGGGGTTGGATAAGGGGCCCTATCTGGATTTGTTGGCGGCTGGAGTCAGAATAAGCAATAACCATTCTCAGGCCATTGCCATAGCTGAATATGTGATGGCGCAAGTACTTTCCTGCTTTCAAAATTTAACTGATTTTGCGGATAAACAGAAACAGGGCGTGTGGAAATACCGTCCTTTTCGCGAAATATATCATACGCGCTGGTTAATCATTGGTTTTGGCAATATCGGACAACAAATTGCCAAACGCGCCAAAGCTTTTGGCGTTGAGATTACTGCAGTAAGAAGAAGCAAGAAGGATGAGAAACTTGCTGATCACGTGTTAAGTCTCGACACCATGGATGATGCGCTAAGCCAGGCAGATGTAGTGGTTCTCGCCTGTGCCTCCAATCAGGCTACCCGCAATCTGGTGGATCAAAAATTCCTTGGGCTAATGAAAGATAAGGCCGTACTGGTCAATGTAGCGCGTGGAGATCTTGTCGTTGAAGAAGATTTACGGCAGGCATTGGATGCGGGACGACCGGGGCATGCAATCCTTGACGTATTTGTTGATGAACCTTTACCGGAAGATTCCTGGATTTGGGATCATCCCCAAATCAGTATGACGCCTCATTGCTCCAATGCCGGTAGTGGCATGCGAGAACGTAGCGATGATCTCTTTATTGAAAATCTTAATCGTATGGTGAATGGCCAGTTACTGGTTAATGAAGTGGACAAAACGGATATAGTTTAATGACGGCTCCTGATTACGACATTGTTACTGTTGAGGTTGAAGGCAGTGATATGGATGTCTTCCTGTTTAAGCCCCCTGGCAACAGCAGTACTCCGCTACCGGGTATCGTTCTGGCCCAGCATATTCCTGTCGGCCATGCCGGCCTTGAAAACGATACGTTTACCCTGACGACAGCCCGGCGTTTAGCCACCAATGGCTACGTGGTAGCGGTACCATTTATTTTTCACTGGTGGGCTAAATCCGAGTCCATGGAAACGAAAAAAGCACAAAGCCGGGATGACTGGATGCTGGCGGATGTTTCAGCCGCTTTCGAGGTACTGGCCCGGCAACCTGAAGTTGATGACAACAGAATAGCCATGGCAGGGCACTGCTGGGGCGGTCGCGTAGCCTGGCTTGCGGCATGTTATATCAGTCGCTTTCGAGCGCTGGCGGTCTTTTATGGCGGTAATATCAAAAAAGGCCTCGGTGAGGGAGCGATAGCGCCAATTGACCTGGCCGCTAATATAGCCTGTCCGGTTATCGGGTTTTTTGGGAATGATGACAGCAATCCTTCTCCCCAGGATGTGGCAGACTACGCCAAAGCGTTAGATGCTGCAGGAATCCAGTACGAGTTTCATCAATATGATAATGCCGGCCATGCCTTCCAGAACTTTCCCGCAGAGGAACGTTACAACGAAGTAGCCAGTGAGGACGCCTGGGCGAAAGTTCTGGAGTTTCTTGATAATTTAATGAAGTGATTTTATTTGGCACCAGGCCCGGAATAAAGCCTGGTACCAAAGAATACATCACGCTTCCTGGTAATAATCCCCAACAGGTTGTCCGCTGTGATCCAGTTCCATTTCCAGTTTCGGCGCCTTGAGCAGTGACATCATGGCCGGCACCAGTCCAAGCAGAATCGCAGTACCAAAAAGCACCCCAAAGCCCAGACTCAGGGCAACCGGAATAAGAAATTGAGCCTGCACACTGGTTTCAAACACAAGCGGCGCCACTCCTAGGAAGGTGGTCAGCGAGGTGAGGAAAATCGGACGAAACCGGTTTTTGGCACCCTCAACAATAGCCTTGTGATATTCCATTCCATTTCGGACTTCTTCATTAATAAAATCGATCATGACCAGGGCACCATTAATAATGACCCCGGAAAGACCAATTATTCCAAAAATGCTGAGTAGTGAAAGATTCATGCCCATGATCAGGTGCCCCATGATGGCGCCAAAAACACCAAACGGAATGACCATCATCACTATGAAAGGCTGGGTATAGGATTTAAACGCAATTGCCAGCATGGCGTAGATGGCGACAAGGGCATAGAAAAAGTTCATTACGATTGCCGGTCCTGTTCTGGCTTGCTCACGTTGCTCGCCACCAAAATCATAGGTCAGGTCCGGATAGTTTTGCTGAATGCCCGGCATCAGGGTAGAGGTGATATAGGCATTCACTTCGTTACTGGTAATGGTGGCTGAGTCCACATTGGCAGTGACCGCAATGATACGACGGCCATTTCTGCGTTGAATGGTCGTAGGGCTGGTGCCCTCTACCAATTCAGCCACTTCACCCAGTGGCACAAAGCCCTCAGGCGTTTTTATCCGATAGGATTGCAGATCATCGACCGAGTTGCGTTCTTCAGCGGGCAGGCGAATATAGACCCTGACATCTTCCCGGCCACGTTGCACGCGTAATGATTCATCGCCAAAAAACGCAGCCCTTATCTGGAAGGCAAGTGACTGCAGGGTAAGGCCATAGGTGCGCGCTTCCGGTTTTAATGTGAAAGTGATTTCACGTTTGCCGGTGTCCCTGTCATTTTTAACATCGAATACTCCGCTTA
>CBFIIQ010000049.1:0-21633 GCA_965662685.1 Pseudohongiellaceae bacterium
AAAATAAGGCCAGGGAAGGCGCGCTCTATGTGCACAAGACTGTGCGGGCTGCGGACCTCTGGCGAAAAATGCTTTCCATGCTATTTGAAACAGGTCATCCCTGGATCACCTTCAAGGACTCCTGCAATGTGCGCTCGCCACAGCAGCATGTGGGTACCGTCCACTCATCCAACCTGTGTACAGAGATCACCCTGAATACCAACAAGGATGAGATCGCCGTATGTAATCTGGGCTCAATTAACATGGTCAACCATGTTACTGAAAACGGTCTGAATACAGACAAATTGCGCAAAACCATTCATACCGCCGTACGCATGCTCGATAACGTAATCGACATCAACTATTACTCTGTGCCCCAGGCAAAAACGTCCAACATGAAACATCGCCCGGTGGGTCTTGGCCTTATGGGTTTTCAGGATTCCCTCTACATCCAGCAGATTCCATACAGCTCTGAAGCTGCGGTGCAGTTTGCTGATAATTCCATGGAAGCCATTAGTTACTACGCAATTGAAGCCTCCACCATGCTGGCAGAAGAACGTGGCACATACGAAACCTATGAGGGTTCATTATGGAGCCAGGGTATCCTGCCAATTGATTCCCTGAAGAAATTACAACAGGAAAGAGGCGAGCAGTTTCTGGAAGTGGACTTCAGCAGCACTCTCGACTGGGACGGCATACGCACCCGCGTCAAGCAAATAGGCATGCGTAATTCAAACGTTATGGCTATTGCACCCACAGCGACTATTGCCAATATCACCGGCGTTTCGCAGTCCATTGAACCTACGTATCAAAACCTTTACGTGAAATCGAATCTTTCCGGGGAATTCACTGTGGTAAACCCCTACCTGATTCGTGATCTGAAGGCAGAGGGATTATGGGACAGCGTCATGTTAAATGACCTGAAATACTATGATGGCAGCGTGCAAAAAATCGATCGCATTCCGCAACGCTTGAAGACTCTGTATGCCACGGCGTTTGAAATCAATCCGCGCTGGATCGTCGATGCAGCAAGTCGTCGGCAAAAGTGGATTGACCAGGCTCAATCATTGAATCTCTATATCAACGAAGCCAATGGCAAAAAACTGGATGTGACTTACCGCATGGCATGGTATCGCGGTTTGAAAACCACATATTACTTGCGCGCAATGGCGGCAACCAGCACTGAAAAATCCACAGTCAGCTCAGGTACCTTAAATGCAGTATCAGCCAACATGGATGCACCGACGGTAGCTGCAGGACCAGCAGAAGTACCTCAGGCCTGTTCACTGGATGATCCGGATTGTGAAGCATGCCAGTAAGAGTAAAGGCAAGCTGGTAGAAAACAGTAGTTAAAGTATTACGGTAATAAGCAATAAAGAGTATATAAAACAGAGGTAAGTAACATGTTGTCATGGGATGAATTTAATAACGAAGAAGCCACACCGCCAGCAGCGCCGATGCGGCCTGAGACACCCGCGGCGAGTGAATTGGCAGAACAAACAGCCAATGTAGCGGCCCCTTTTCAGGATGAAGCTTCGTTTGCAACGCCGCAATCACCGGCACAGCTAGAAGCAGTTGCTGAAGCCGGCCCAGGCACAGGCAGCGAGGAAGCCACTCCCGAGCCCATGCCCAGTGTTGAAGCCTCAGCCGATGATAGTGGACTAAGCGCTGTAGAACTTGCACAAAAAGCTGTTGCAGAGATGGATTATACCGATGGCCAGGAAGAGCTTGCCGGTGCGGCCGAACGCGTTACTGTAGACCAGAAACGTATGATTAACTGCCGTGCTGACCTTAACCAGCTAGTGCCTTTCAAGTATGAATGGGCATGGCAGAAATACCAGGATGGTTGCGCCAATCACTGGATGCCTCAGGAAATCAATATGACTGCTGATATTGCCCTGTGGAAAAAACCGGATGGCCTGACCGAAGACGAGCGCATCATCGTCAAACGTAACCTCGGTTTCTTTTCTACTGCAGATTCCCTGGTTGCCAATAATCTGGTGCTGGCTATTTATCGACTGGTCACCAATCCGGAATGTCGCCAATACATCTTGCGTCAGGCTTTTGAAGAAGCCATTCATACCCATGCCTATCAGTATTGCATTGAATCTCTGGGTATGGACGAAGGTGAAATCTTTAACATGTATCACGAGATTCCCTCGGTCGCCAAGAAAGCATCCTGGGGCCTGAAATACACCAAGGAAATTTCTGACCCGACATTCAACACAGGCACCACAGAAACAGACCAGCAACTGCTGAAAAATCTCATAGCCTTTTATTGCTGTCTGGAAGGTATCTTCTTCTATTGCGGCTTTACCCAGATTCTTTCCATGGGCCGACGCAACAAGATGACCGGCACTTCGGAACAGTTCCAGTACATTTTGCGTGATGAATCAATGCATCTGAACTTTGGCATCGACATGATTAACCAGATCAAGATGGAAAACCCACAGCTCTGGGATGAGCAGATGAAGCAGGATGCCACCCAGATGATTCTGGAAGCTACGCAACTGGAAATTGAATATGCGCGTGACACCATGCCGCGCGGTGTACTGGGAATGAATGCTCCCATGATGGAAGAATATCTCAAATTTATTGCCAATCGCCGCCTCGCCCAGATAGGCCTGCCGGAACAGTTTCCCGGTGTGCAGAACCCGTTCCCCTGGATGAGTGAGATTATGGATCTGCGTAAAGAGAAAAACTTCTTCGAAACGCGAGTTATCGAATACCAGACTGGTGGTGCATTGAATTGGGACTAAAGCCTGAAACCGGGCTTTCCTCTCATACAAGAAAGAATTAACGGAAAATAATAAAAACAACAGGGCAAGCTGTAAACTCATTCGGGCAACACAAGGACTCATTCCTATGGCCGACAAGAAAGATGTAGAACAAAACTCGGATCAGACGCTCATTACACTGGATCAGTTAAGCCAGACGCTGGAAGTAATGACCTGTGTCGTAGACCGCCTGAAGCAACATCTGACCCGTCAGATGTCGCTCAATGCAGAATTGTTTCAGGACGAAGCAAAACTGGCAAAAGCAGAAGCTGAAGAACGTGCCAATGCCAGCAGCCAACTGCAGCAGGAAAGTTTCGTGGTAGAGATCAGTCAGAAAGAACTGGAGGAAGGCAGCGACCCCAACAAAAAAATCATTCACTAGTCTGCTCTCCAGCTGCCCTTTTCCCGGCAGAAGAGGAAAGCAGGTAGCGAAAAGGTTCAAGCATTGAGACCGGATATCCGGGAACGTTCAAGACATACGCTCCCGGTTTTTTTTACCTGAAAATCGCTATTTATTACCTTATCTCAAGCCATAATGGCCTGTATCAGAATGACTTGATGCCTTTTACTTATGATAGAATTTCTCCATGACTATTAAAAAAATCAAGCATGAAAAAGAGTTGGTACACGAAGCTGTTCGGGTTGGTACTGTCTATTTTGAGAAACGAGGGGCTGGAAAATTTGATCCTGATGATCATGCTGATTTAAAAATCAGAGCGATCTATACACTACTCGTTAAAGACAAGCTGATACAGCCACTGGCAAAAGACCAGGAAGACGTTATTCATATGAAGCATAAACTTGCTCTGTGGATAGGACGACAACTTCCCGCAGAACACCCGCTGAAAGCTGAATGAAACTCCTTCCCAGACATATTGTCTTTTACTTCCTTCTGGCCCTGCCAGTTACCAGCACCGGCTTTGCGGCTGAATTCAATCGGGTACAAGATGCTATTGGCGCAGACTCAGAGACCAATACAGGTGTAGTGTCGGCGAGTGTATTTGAAACAGGGGACGGTGCCCTATTTTTAAATCCATTGCCCCTTTCAAACACCGCAACTATCAATTCGGTACTGCCTTTGGCGGAGACATTGGACAGTACGCCCAATACCCCCACTCTCTCAATCAATTTCAGCCGAGAAGATTTTGATAACCCGGTAGTGGAAATTCGAACCAACCTGGGCTCAATGATCCTTGAGCTATTCCCTGATGAAGCGCCACTGGCCGTGGCAAATTTCATTGGCCTGGCAGAAGGCACAAAAACCTGGATAGAACCGGAAACCGGTGCACAGGTGATGCGTCCACTTTACGATGGCACAGTTTTTCATCGGGTGATTGAGGGCTTCATGATCCAGGGAGGCAGCCCCACCGGTCTTGGTGATGGTACACCAGGTTATCAGTTCAGAGATGAGATCAATGCCCGCAGTCTCGGATTGGATAAGATGGAAGTGATTAATGTTTCCGGGGTGCCACACCCGATTTTGGCGATCAATGACCAAAATGACTTTCAGCAGAAAATTCTCATTCCACTTTATCAAAAACTGGAAATTACCGGCCAGGAAGAACTGGACCTTAATATTGATCTGGTGGACCGGCGACTGCGCAGCATGACAGTTAAGGAAAGTTTTGAAAACCTCGGATATCAATATACAGAGCGGGTCATTTCCCGCATGCCGGCAAGAGGCGTAATTGCCATGGCTAACAGCGGCCCCAACAGCAATGGCTCGCAATTTTTTATCAACCTGGTGGATACTGACTGGCTGGCCGGAAAACATACCGTGTTTGGTAAAGTAAGAGCGGGCTTGGAGGTCCTCGATGCTATAGGCTCAGTAACCGTGGATAATCAGGGCCGACCAATACAGGATGTAGTGATCCTTTCCATTAGACAACTCCCATTTTAAACGCAGGCGAACAAAAATCATGACTGAAAACAAGAGCAAGAATATTGTCTGGCACGAGAGTCGTGTCGACAGAAAAAGCCGCGGTGAAATATTCAAACAAACTGGTGCCACGCTATGGTTTACCGGTTTAAGTGGCTCCGGAAAAAGCACTCTCGCCTTTACTCTGGAGCATCTTCTTTTACATAAGGGCTATAACAGTTATGTGCTCGATGGTGACAATATTCGTCATGGCCTGAATAATAATCTGGGATTTTCCGATAGCGACAGGGAAGAAAATATTCGACGCGTTGGTGAAGTATCAAAATTATTCGCTGACAGTGGCACCATTGTATTATCCAGTTTTATTTCTCCGTTTAGTCAGGATCGGCGTCAGGTTCGAGAGATTCATGAAAAGAGCGAACTGCCTTTTATCGAAATATACCTGGATACTCCCCTTGCAACCTGCGAAGAAAGAGATCCCAAAAACCTCTATGCCAAGGCCCGGCGTGGTGAAATAAAAAACTTTACCGGCATCGACTCCCCCTACGAAATTCCCACAAATCCGGAGCTGGTTATATCACCATCAACTTCGCCTGAAGTAAATGCCAATACTATTTTTGACTACCTGGTAGACCAGCATATCCTCGACCTGGCCAGATAAGCTATCTGCATTTGGAATCTGCTGAGCCCTTAAATGGCAACAGTTAAAACTGGCAATGGCGTGTTTGAACACGAGGGCTTTGCCATTGTCCTGCTAAAGTCTTTTGCCCCCTCTGGCCTGCACTTTATCCTCGGTATTTTCTAGAAAATCTGCAGCTGAATGCCTTTCATGTAGCTGTTCGTCGAGGGGGCCCATGCTTCTATTAACCATACGGCCACGTTTTACTGCTTCGCGATCGCCAATCTGTTTTTCCCAGCGCTGTACATTTCTGTATTCATGAACCGATAGAAATTCTGCGGCATCATAAGCATCTTTCATTAATGAACCATACCATGGCCATACTGCCATATCGGCAATGGTATAGAGGTCTCCCGCCAGGTATTCATTGTTTGCCAGATGAGTGTCAAGCAGATGTAACTGACGCTTGGTTTCCATGGTATAGCGATCAATAGGATATTCCATTTTAAACGGGGCATAGGCGTAGAAATGACCAAAACCACCACCGACAAAAGGCGCTGAACCCATCTGCCACATTAACCAGTTCATGGTTTGGGTACGGCTATAGTGTTCTTTTGGAAAAAACTCATCAAACTTTTCTGCCAGATAAAACAGGATGGACCCGCTTTCAAAAACACGGGTTACCGGTGAGGTTGAATGGTCAGCCAGTGCCGGAATTTTGGAATTGGGATTGATCTCCACAAAGCCACTGCCAAACTGATCGCCCTTACCGATATTAATCAACCAGGCATCATATTCCGCGCCGTCATGACCCAGAGCCAGCAACTCCTCAAGCATAATGGTTACCTTGACGCCATTGGGTGTACCCAGGGAGTAAAGTTGCAGTGGATGCTTTCCAATGGGTAGAGGCTCCTCCCGTGTAGCTCCAGAAACAGGACGATTGATACTGGACCATTCACCACCATTATCAGCATCCCAGCGCCAGACTTCAGGAGGTTCGTAGCCGGGGGGCTGGTTTTTTTCTGAATCACTCATAGGGTTTCTCATTAAAAATTGGGTTTTTTGTTTGTATATTATATTTCTGCTTCAGGTTGATTGACCGACACCACAAACGTTTCCAGTCGATAAGGCGGTAACGAATTCACAATACCCTTTCCGTAAAATTTGTTCAGCAATCTCTGATCAAGAATGGTAATGGTACCTGTATCTTTTTCCGTACGTAATAGTCGTCCCGATGCCTGGATTAAACGCATGGAGGCTTCGGGTACGGAAATTTCACTGAAGGGATTCTTACCCTGATCCTTGATCCATTCCCCAAGGGTCTTTTCCACCGGATCGTTGGGAACAGAAAAGGGGATTTTTGCGATAATCACATGGCTGCAATAATCGCCAGGTAAATCAATGCCTTCAGTGAGGCTGGCGAGACCAAAAATAATGCTGGTTTGGCCCTTGTCGACTCTATCCCGATGCAGCCTGATCAGTTCCTGCTTGGAGTGATCATCCTGCGACAGGGTTTTTAATTTGAGCTCTTCACTGATTCCCTGCAGTACCAGCTGCATCTGGCGTCGTGAAGAAAACAGTACCAACGAGCCCTTCTCTGGTTCAATTAATTGTGGCAATACATCCACAATAGCCTGGGTATGTGCGTCGCTATCCGCAGGATCAAAACCCTTGGCCGGGATTTGCAAGAGTCCCTTGTTATAAAAATCAAAGGGACTGCCTATCTGCCTGAAAACCGTTTCCGCATGCAGCCCGGAACGCATGCTAAGAAATTCAAAAGATCCAAGCGCGGTCAAGGTCGCCGAGGTGAGTACGGCGGCAAAGCAGTCATTCCACAAATAATCGTTAAGCGCATCTGCAGCGATGACCGGACTTGATGACAGGGTTATTTCAGTATCTGCACCAATTTGCCGAAAACTCACCCAGCGCGCATTGGGGGCATAACCACCATGATCTTCAATAGAGAATGCGCGCCAGCACTGGATTGCACCTTCGGCCCGTGACTGCATGATGCCAATAACGGGATACCAGTTTTCCGCGGTTTGGCGATCTATTTCTCCCATGTCATTTTCCATGAAATCCTTTAGTCGATCTGTAATCCTGGCCAAACGATCTTCCAGATCGCGGAATTCCAGTAATATCGAATGGCTGGTTTCACGCACTTTTTCACTAACCACACCCTGTGCGAAGGTATGCTGGGTAATATCACCGCTGGCATTGGCTGATTCTGCGTGCTCAGAAAACGCCTGAAAAACCGGCAAACATTCCTGCAGCACAGCTCGGGTCTTATCTGCAGCCTCTCTGGCTTTTTCAAGTTGTCTGACGATGTCGCTGTCTTTTCCCAACTCCACTGTCATAGCTTTGAATACGGCAGTGATACGATCAAGCCAGGTCAGCGTGGAGCGCAGGCGAATAAAATGGGAAAAGTGGGATATTCCCTTCAAAGGTAAATGATGGGCTTCATCGAATATATAAATACAATCTTCCGGTGCCGGCAAAATGACACCACCACCAAGGCTCAGGTCAGCCAGCACAAGGTCATGATTCGCCACAATACAATCTGCTTTTTGCATATTGTTGCGGCTCCTGAAAAAACAGCAGTTACTGTAATTTGAGCAACGATTTCCTGAACACTGCCCTTTCTCCACAGCGACGCCGCGCCATTGATTTTCGTTTAGTACCGTCTTCCAGTCATCGCGATCCCCCTTCCACTTATTATCGATCAGGGCGTCCAGCATATCCTGATACAGGGCTTTATCTGCGGCTGTCGGGTCGTCCAGCTCAAGACCATAGAGATCCAGCATCGCATCCTGACTGCTGCTTGATTTCAGCACGTTGTCCAGTTTGGACAGGCATAGATAGCGACCTCTGCCCTTTGCCAACGAATAACTAAACTTCATTTCACTGTGCTGGAGCAGATCAGGAATATCCTTGTTCATTACCTGTTCCTGAAGCGCTACTGTTGCTGTAGCCAGTACAACCTTTTTGCCCATAGCCTGGGCAACCGGAATAACGGAAAGCAGATAGGCGATGGTCTTTCCAATACCGGTACCCGCCTCTATAACGCAGATCGGAGGAAGAGGTGAGACACGCATACCCTCTTCATCAACGTCGACACTGGTCAGGCAGTTGGCTATTTCAGCAATCATCTGCTTTTGCCCGAAGCGGTTTTGCAGGTTTTTGTTTTTTACCAGTGTAGAGTAGTTTTGCTGGATGGTTTGCTTGAGTTCATCAGATAACATTGGCAGGCTTTACTCCGTCAAAGGTTCGGAGTTAATTCACTCTAGTGCAGGTAAGGAAAAATTGCCAGGCTATATAGACAGTATTCACTTTTGCGCGTTAATTTCCGCTTTCCGAATTACCGGATTGGCATACATGTTGATAACATAAGGCTGTAATTTTTTGGGGATGCTGTTAAGTCTTTTACGCAATATTTTTCGTTTCTGGTTTATCTCTGCAGACGACATGCCAAGCATTTCTGGTAAACGTGAGAAATCCATGTAGTCCTTCTGCAAGACTTCCATGGCCAGATAGTTAATCGCGTGTAACTTGTAGTTACGGATAATCTCTTCATCAATATGCCTGGCCACCCCTTCAGCAGTAACGGCATCATTGAAGACAATTTTTTCGCCAAAGGCCACATGAACCGCACCCTTGTTACCGACGATGCCGGTGAGGATGCTACGTACATCTGAATTTTCATCTTTCTCAAATTTACCATCGGTTTCAATAGTATGCAGCTCATCTGCCTTGAAGCGATCGCAGGGATCAAACTCATAGGAAATGGAAACAGGAACAATATTCAGGGAATTGATGGATTCCTGTAAGGTCAGCTTTAATACAGACTCCCTGTCCGCCATGTGCAGCATTTTGATAATTGCGGTTTCTGTTTTATCAATACCATCTTTTGCACGGCCTTCACGCTGGGCTATCCAGACGTTCTCGCCACTCTTTATACAATGATGGATATAGGCTGATAGCTGCTTGCTGGCCTTCAGTAAATCACGCCCCTGAACTGAACGTTTAACCAGAAAACTTTTATTCAAGCGCATCAGGTCGGAAAGAAAAGGTCGCTTCAGTAAATTATCGCCAATGGCAATCTGCAATGTGTCCAGACCGTGGTGATAAATCATGTAATTCACCAGCGCCGGATCCATGGAAATGTCCCGATGATTACTGACAAACAGATAAGGTTCATCAACATCAAGTTGATCAAGTCCTGTAGAGGTTAAACCATCAGTAGTACTCTCGATCAGCTTGTCGAGATATTTTTCAATTACCAGTTGTACATCATGGATAGTCTGCACATGGGCCAAATCCTGGCTAAGGGTTTCCTGAACCTTTTTGCTTATCCAGCCTGGTAAAAACCGGAATAGCAAAGGGTGTTCAAACTTGGCCAGTGCTCTGGACAGGGCCGGGTCTTCCAGCAACCTTTCAACTACAGGCCTGACCTCATCATCACGATAGGGCCTGATATCATCAAAATCATGCATATAAAGGTGTTTACCCGCGTTTAATTCTTATTATCCAAAGAGAATGTGATTTTAAAGGCTTCGCTGCAAAATTGGAAAATTATCTGCCTTTTTATCTGACCTGAAGATCAGTTACTTATTATGAAGTGCCACTAAAACTGGGACTGCACCTGTATCACCAGCAAATAGCCAAACACTAGCATACAGGCAATCAACAGACTTTTACTAACCCATGTATTTGCGGCATTCTCAAGCCAGCGTTTATTATTATTCATATACAACAAGAGTGCAGCCAGCAGGGGCATGAAGAAGGCTCCGGTTATGGTGTAAATAATCACAATCCATACCGGCCTCTCGAGTCTCAGCAAGCTCATGGGCACAATAGCCAGATATACAAGGTAGGCTCGATAAGCCCAGGACTTTGAAATACTGCCCCGGGTTTCAATCAGATGGGTGTGTTTGCGATAGTGAATGACAAAGTTTGCAAACAGAAAAGGTACCCCATGCCAGACCCCTATCATGGAACTGAATACCGCCCCCCAAAAACCAAACAGGAAAACCCATTTCCCGGTTTCGCCCATTACCGGAACCAGTTGATCAGCCACCGCAAGTGCCATGTTATTCCCGGAGACGACTTCCGGTTGAACACCGGCAGAAACAATTATAATAGCGATTCCAAACAACGCCGTGAGTCCATAGGCAATGCCAAGATCCCAGCGCATGGTTGACATCATCTGCTTGCCTTTCCAGCCGGCTTCACGCATCCAGTAACCATAGCTCATGATGGTAATACTGCCCCCGACGCCTCCAATAATACTCAGCACATAAGCCATACCGGATTCGGGCACTCGGGGAATGAACATGCCACTGGCAATAATCTTTAAATCCGGCATAACCCGTACCGCGCAATAAAGCACCGTAAGAAACATCAGGCCAATGAAAAACTTCATCGCTGTTTCAAGTGCCTTGTAGGCGCCAAACCAGACAATAACCAGAGCAATCACTGCATGGATTATCCCCCACTGGGTGACAGACAATGCCGGAAAGAAAGCGTAGGCTGCCAGGCCGCAGGCCGCCATCATGGCCGCCGCTACCATAAAGGTCCACAGAAACATGTAGATAATGAAATACCAGCTGAAAAATTTTGGTAGTTTTTCTATCCAGCCTTCCAACAGGGTGGTACCTGTTGCCAGCTGCCAGCGCCCTATTCCTTCGGTTAAGCCGAATTTCAGCAATCCGCCAAAGACAACCGCCCATAACAAAACAGTCCCTACCTGGGCACCGGCTGCCGAGGCAGCGACGATATCGCCAGCTCCCAGCCCGGTGGCTGCAACAATAATTCCGGGGCCCGTTTTTTTAAGAATATTAAATCCGCTCAAACCTTAACTCCGAATCGTTTACATAGCCCATTGGCATAGTGTTCCAGGGAATCAAACAAAGCCTTATTACCTGGTTTTTCCTTGACAAGCTCATTCAGGCGTACAAAAAAAGCACTTGCAGAAAGGCCATTTATTCCCGCGCCGTTTGCCAGCTGTTCTGCACACCACTGCTGCCAGAGTGCAGTTTCTTCTTTATTTAGCGTCTCCGGGAAATTTCGTGCCCGGTAACGAAACAACATTTCCGGCAGACGTAGATCCTGAAATGGCAGATCCAGATTGGACAGTTTATCGCGACTGGCCAGACGCACCTCGTTCATCATTTTTCGGTCCTGGTCATTAAAAAAACCACCGCTATATAACATCAGGTCAGGATCGCTGCTGGGTTCAAAATCAGGTTCGGTAAAAACATCGCCCAGTTTTTCCAGTATGGTTGGATGTGCCAGTATTTTTTCCCGATGCTTCTGACACGCTTCAAGGTCAATAGAAAAACGCCTGACCGTGTCATCACTGAGTACCGACATCGGTGCTATGGACGGACATTTATTAACATGAATGGTTTTCAATGGTACCCGTTCAACGCTGCCCAGATCTTCGCTGCGACTATATAATCTGCGCCTAATTTCCTCTGCCTCCAGATCCAGCCATACTTCGGGATCAGAGGTCAGGTCGAGGACGATAATGCCATTGCTATTTGTGGGATCCATAAGCAAAGGCATAATGACTGCCAGACAACCACGACTTGCCGGAAACATTCCCGACACATGGAGCAACAAGTCCCTGGTTTTCAAATCCAGCAAGGGAATAACCCGGTTCTTCTTTCTTAACTGATACAACCAGTGATACAACCTGGGTTGTTGCGTTTTTACCAGCTTTGCCATTTCAATGGTGGCAATCACATCCGCCAGGGCATCATGGGCACCTGAATGCTCAATACCATTTGCCGCTGTCAGGTTTTCCAGTTTGAAACTCGGACTGCCATCCTCTTTTTGCGGCCAGCTAATTCCATCCGGACGCAAAGCGTAGGTGGTACGCAGCAAATCTATAATATCCCAGCGTGAATTACCGTGTTTCCATTCCCGCTCATAGGGATCATAAAAACACCGGTAAAGTAAATGCCTGGTGACTTCATCATCAAAACGAATGCTGTTATAGCCACTAACGCAGGTATTGGGCTGCATGAATTGTTCTGCAATACAGGCACTGAACTCAGCTTCACTCAAGCCATTTTCAAGGGCGACTTCTGGACTGATGCCGGTGATCACACAGGCATCCGGGTGAGGTAGATAATCCGGTGTCGGACGGCAATAAAATTCTACCGGATCATCAATAATATTGAGATCTTCGTCTGTTCTGATGCCGGCAAATTGACAGGGTCTATCCTGACGTGGATTGCTGCCCCAGGTCTCATAATCGTGCCAGAAGATGGTGTTTTGCTGGGTCAATGCCTGTGACTTCCTTAATTACGCATGGCTGGGTTCAAGCATCCCATAATCCACACTGCCATTAAAGAGAATTATCCCAACAGGAAAAAATACTTTTCCTTTCATGAAATGGCATCCTGCTTTTCTTTTATCTTGCCTCCTTGCGCACGGAGCTTTAAATTATCGTAATGAAAAATATTGCTTGTTCACTAATGCTTGTGTTGTTGATTGCGGAACCCGCCCTGGCCCAGTTTGGGGGTGGAAGCCGTGGCTGGCGTCTTCAGCAAAACAATCCCCCGGCCAGGGAATTTACTGCCGCGCGCTGGCATTTTGGTACCAATGGCTACATTGGACATATGGGCTGGTCACATAATTATCCCAGTTCTGATATTAATCTGAATGAGTTTCTGGAACGGGCCACATTGGTTGACATGAGTATTGACTCCTATCGCATTATTGAACTGGGCGAGCCTGATGTATTTGATTATCCCTTTGCCTATGTCAGCGAGCCGGGAGAAATGGAATTAACAGATCAAGAGGTCGTCAACCTGCGGGAATTTATTATGCGCGGCGGGTTTATTTTAATGGATGATTTTGACGGGCCGGTGCAGTGGGGACAGATGCGCTCACAGGTCAAGCGTGCCTTTCCGGAGAATGATTTTGTACCCCTGTCAATTGATCACGTGGTATTCAGCGTTCATACCCCACTGGATAATTTACAGGCCATGGCAGACAGTGTACCTGGTGGCGACATCACCTATTACGGGCTGTTTGACAAACATGGCCGGCTTGGCATCCTCGCCGGTCATAATAACGACCTGGCCAACTTCTGGGATTGGTATGAAAACGGTACCATGCCCCTCCTACCCTCAACAGACGCCTTTCGGCTAGGCACCAATGCAGTCATCTATTCGTTTACCCATTGAGGAAGTCTCAAGTTACAAGTTACAAGTCTCAGGTCTCACTTCTCAGGTCACAAGTCACAAATCACAAAAAAGGCGGCTAAATTAGTCGCCTTTTCGGATGCGTCCCTGCGGTCCTTATCCGACCTGCAGAAAACCATTGAAACCAAAGAAAGTGGTTGCTTGTCTCTTGCCTCTTGTCTCTTTCCTCTTTCCTCTTACCTCTTACCTCTTTTTATATTCCCCAGCCGCGTCCCTGCGCCGCCCACCTTTTTCCTTTATCCTTTTTCCCTTTTCCCTTTTCCCTTTTCCCTTTTCTTTCCTCATGTAACTTGCGACTTGTATCTATTCCCCAAGCGCAAACACCCATAGTACCCCCCCTTGCGGCACTATTGTGTTTCTGCCTTGCAGGGCGTCCAGACGTCTTTGCATACCTGCAGCATCAATACCCCAGCCTGATTGCACCGCAATGTACTGTTTTCCATCTACGGCAAAGGTTGTTGGTACCCCGGTGATGCCGGAATTAAGCCGTTGTTCCCAGAGCAGCTCTCCGGTTGTTGCATTGTGGGCTCTAAAATAGCGGTCTGCAGTACCGCCACTGAAAATCAGGTTGCCAGCGGTGGCCAGAATCGGCCCCCAGTTTGCCATTTCAAATTCCCGGGTCCAGACTTCTTCCCCTGTATTCACGTTCCAGGCCTGGATTTCGCCGATATGGTCTGCGCCTTCGACAATGCTGGCACTGATATTTGCGGTACCAGTGAAGCCCTGACCCGGACGATATTCCACGTCAACACCCTCCCATGAAGAGCAGTAGTTGTCGTTGGCCGGTATATATAACAGACCGGTTTGAGGACTATAAGCGGCTGGAACCCAGTTCTTACCCCCGGACAATGATGGGCAGTAGGACGCATTTTTTCCAAGCCCGGGTTTGTGTTCCATATTATATTCAGGCCGCCCTGTTTGCGGATCAATTGCAGTAAAGACATCCTGGTAAACATAAGCTTCGGCATCAATAAAATTGATTCCATCTGCGGTTCGTTCCAGCAGCCACAAGTAGCCATTGCGGCCTGGGTGAACCAGGCCCTTGATAGTCCGTCCATCTCTTTCTACATCCATTAACAACGGTGTAGAGACTTCATCCCAATCCCATGAACCATTCCAGTGGTACTGGTGATAACCCTTCAGTTCCCCACTATCTAAATCCAGTGCAATAACCGAGTTGGCAAATAGATTGTCACCTGGACGGGCATCGCCGGCCCAGGGGCCAGCATTGCCAATTCCCCAAAAAGACAGATTCAATTCCGGATCATAGTTTCCGGTTACCCAGACTGAGCCTCCACCGGTCTGCCAGGCATCCTCAGGCCAGGTGTCATTGCCAAATTCCCCGGTACCGGGAATGGTGTAGGTTTTCCAGAGTTCATCACCCGTCGTGGCATCCAGCGCAGTAATAAATCCGCGAATACCCCGTTCACCCCCTGACACCCCAACCATTATTTTTCCTTCAGCCGGCAAAGGTGCCAGGGTCATGTAGTAGCCATTGCGGTAATTGGCTACCGCTTTTTCCCAGACTACCTCACCAGTCTGAGCATCCAGCGCTACTACATTGGCATCCGAAGTAGCCATATATATCTTGTCTTCATAGAGCGCAACGCCTCGATTGGTCGGGTGAATCAAACTGATATCAAAAGGCATCTGCCGGCTGTATTCCCAGATACCATCGCCACTTGCGGCATCAATCGCCAGCACATGGTTCAGTGGCGTAGTGATAAACATGATCCCGTTATTCACGATTGGCGGAGACTGGTGTCCTTCAGTAAGCCCTGTTGAAAGCGACCACACCGGATTCAAATTACTGACATTGGCAGTATTGATTTCTTCCAGCGGTGAATAACCCCAGCCGTCATAAGTACGACGGAACATGAGCCAGTTTTCGGGCTCGGGATTGAGCAGGCGGGCATCGGTGACGGGAGTATAATTCTGCCCTTGCACCGGTGTATTTATAATCGTGCTGTCCTGTGTTGTGCAAGCCACCAAAGCCAACAGGCAAGTTGCCAGAAATACTCTATTGCAGTGGGTGATTTTTCTTATAAACATATTTTTTCCCCTCATTACTTTCTTATATTCCAAATGGCGAAAGTCCAGGCTGCATAAAACCTACCCTGCCTTCAAACTCGCCTGCTACGCCAACCTTGCCATCAATGTTTTTCAGCGGTAATGACGCCAATTGCCAGGGCGCAGGGCCACCTACAACACGGGCTCCATCTGCAGGATCAAATTGAGACTCATGGCAGGGACACTGAAACCGGAGAAATTCACTATTCCAGTCTGTAACATCGCAGCCGGTATGGCTACATACGCCTGAGTAGGCTACCAGGCCACTGATACTTTTTTCTGCTGTTTGCGAGCTCATGCGTGCCTTATCGACACGAATAAGTACAACCTGATTGAGCCTTGAACCATTGCGTACAATGCCGCTAACAGGGTCCATAGCCCAGGCAAATATCTGTTTTGAATCTACAGCCAGTTCAGCAACGCCAATAACATTCCCTGAGTCATTACCAAAACTGTGTACCAGAACATCATTTTCCTGAGGTGCTAACAGACTTGCTTCAGAGGGCTCCTGAGCGCCCCCTGATGCAGGTACTGCAATTCCCGCCGCACAAAATCCACGCAGGATCTTGCGACGTTGTTTTTCTTTTTCCTTGTCCTGGATTTCTGCCACGGGCCCCCCTCTGACTTTTATTATTTTCCCCAAGCATAAGACTGCCGGCACTCCGGCGCAAGGATCCAGATAATTCAGTATAACTATCAGCATTGCGTGGGTTCAGACTTGAGACTTGTGCGCAATTTAGTCATATAATACTGACCTATGAATTTCATTGGTTCCCATATTCTTTCCATTAATCAATTTGAGAAAAATGATGTGAAAGAACTATTCCGGGTAGCCGATGAAATGGAGCCCTACGCACAGCGTAAAAAACATACCCGTGTGCTTGATGGCGCTATTCTTGGAAACCTCTTTTTCGAACCCAGCACCCGTACCCGGGTCAGTTTTGGCTGCGCCTTCAATCTACTCGGTGGTCAGGTCCGCGAAACCACTGACATCAAGGCCTCTGCTATCACCAAGGGGGAGTCCCTGTATGACACAGCAAGGGTAATTAGCGGCTACAGTGATGTTATTGCCATGCGTCATCCTGTGGCAGGCTCAGTGGAAGAATTTTCCCGCGCCAGCCGGGTGCCGGTAATCAATGCCGGTGATGGTCCCGCCGAACATCCCTCCCAGGCCTTGCTTGATCTGTACACCATAAAGAAAGAATTGCGCATCGGCGAAGACCTCAATGGCATCCGCATTGCCATGGTAGGAGATTTGAAATTTGGCCGTACTGTGCATTCATTGTCCAAATTATTAAATCTGTATGACAACATTACCTTCACGCTGATTTCACCGGCAGAGCTGAAAATGCCGGAGGATATTGTAGAAATAATTCGTCAGCGCGGTAACACGGTCATTGAAACTGACGACATGGAAGCCGGCCTGAGGGATAACGACACAGTCTATCTCACCCGTATTCAGGAAGAACGCTTCGAAGACCGCAAGGAAGCAGATATTTATCGAGGTCGCTTTCGACTCAACCAGGCTATCTACACTAGTCACTGCAAACCCAATACCGTTATCATGCATCCTCTACCCCGCGATTCGCGGGCTGAAGCCAATGAATTGGATATAGACCTGAATCAGCATCCGAGTCTTGCCATTTTTCGTCAGACCGACAACGGCGTCTTGATTCGAATGGCGCTGTTTGTGTTGACACTGGGCGTGAAGGATCTGGTCCATGATTCGGCGGTGGATGTAAAGTGGTACACTGAAAAACGTTTCTAACAACTAAACAAACATATAAACACGCACTGATCTGAAAGGTTGTCGTTATGGAATTAAAAGATCTCCTCAAGGTAATGATTGAAAAAGATGGTTCCGACCTTTTTCTGACTACCGGCGCCCCTCCCAGCATGAAGGCATTTGGACGACTGATGCCAATGACCGAGAAATCTCTTCCGCCTGGTTATACAAAAAAAATAGCCTATTCGATCATGAGCGACGAACAGATCGAGGAGTTTGAACATAGCCCGGAAATGAACCTGGCCCTGTTTGAAGAAGGCATTGGCCGTTTTCGTGTCAATATCTTCCAGCAGCGCAATGAAGTCGGAATTGTTGCCCGTAATATCAAAACAGACATCCCCAACTTCAAGGATCTGGGCCTGCCGGAAACCCTTACCAAGCTAATGATGCATAAAAACGGCCTGGTGCTTTTTGTCGGCGGTACCGGTTCCGGTAAATCCACCTCTCTGGCATCACTTATCGATTATCGTAACACCAATTCAGATGGTCACATCATTACCATCGAGGACCCGGTTGAATTTGTGCATCAGCACAAGAAATCCATTATTAACCAGCGTGAAGTTGGCGTGGATACCGTTTCCTACGAGGAAGCCCTTAAAAACACCTTGCGTCAGGCACCTGATGTAATTCTCATTGGTGAGATCAGAACCCAGGAAACCATGGAGCATGCACTGGCTTTTGCGGAAACCGGTCACCTCTGTCTTTCTACGCTTCATGCCAATAATGCCAACCAGGCTCTGGATCGCATCATTAACTTTTTTCCTGAAGAAAGGCACAAACAGCTGTACCTTGATTTATCACTGAACCTGCGCGGTTTTGTCTCCCAGCGTCTGATCCCAACGGTGGATGGCAAGCGTGCAGCAGCCATTGAAATTCTGCTGGGAACACCCCGAGTGCAGGATCTGATCAAGAATGGCAAAATCGAGGACATCAAGGAAGTTATGGAAAAATCCGAGGGTCAGGGAATGCGGACATTTGATTCCGCCCTGTATCACTTGTACCGGGAAGGCAGGATTACCCTTGAAGAAGCTCTGAAAAATGCAGACTCTGCCAACAACCTGCGCCTGAAAGTCTCGCTTGCCGAATCTGAAGTCAGCACTGAAGATGATGAAGACCGTACTGGGGGATTGTCACTGCTTAATCATGATGATGATGAAGACGAAGAGAAATTTCTTTAATAAATTTACAACATGTAAGCCGGAAAAACACACCAGCCTTTAATTAATATATAGGCATCAAACAGATCCAAAAAATTCTTTTTATAGTTCTTTCAGGACTCAGTTGACATGAAAATCTTGTTATTGGCTCTCGTGGTTTTCATGACTGTTGGCGTTACACTCAGTGGCAGCCTGCTTGAGAGTTTTGGCATAGAAAAGAATTACCTGTTAATTTGCCTGGGTGCTATTGCTATAACCGGCATGGTTGCGTTTCGTGGTATTGCTCTGATAATTATCATTGCCCTTTTAAGTCTGGCAATAAATATGCCCGACGACTTTCTCATGCAGTATTCCATCGACCGCGACGCCCTGATAGTAGTAGTAATCCTGATGATTATATTTCCCATTGCCTATCGGGAATTTGTCGGAAAGAGATAAAGCCTGACGAGCAGAACCCGGAAAATTAATGCTCCCTGGTCGCCTTGAATTCAACATCAGGCCATCTTTCCCGGGTCAGTTCCAGATTGACACGGGTCGGCGCCAGATAGGTAAGGTAATCGCCACCATCCATTGCCAGGTTATCACCAGCCTTGCGCCTGAACTCTTCAAGCTTCGCACTATTTTCCGAGTAGACCCAGCGTGCGGTGTGCACATTGACAGGCTCATAAACACAATCCACCTTGTATTCATCCTTGAGCCGATAGGCCACCACTTCAAACTGCAGCACTCCTACCGCGCCAACAATCAGATCATTATTATTCAACGGCATAAAAACCTGGGTAGAGCCTTCTTCCGATAACTGACGCAAACCTTTTAACAACTGCTTCAGTTTCAGAGGATCCTTCAAGCGAATGCGCTTGAAAAGTTCCGGGGCAAAATGGGGAATACCGGTATATTGCAGATCCTGGCCAGTAGTAAAGGTGTCGCCAATCTGGATGGTACCGTGATTATGTAAGCCAACGATATCGCCGGAAACCGCATACTCCGCCTGCTCTCTTTCTCCGGCCAGAAAGGTAACCGCATCACTGATCCGCACTTCCTTGCCGGTGCGCACATGTTTCATTTTCATGCCTTGTTCATAAGCGCCGGAACAAATACGCATGAAGGCAATTCGATCGCGATGACGGGGGTCCATATTGGCCTGGATCTTGAAAATAAATCCGGAAAATTCGCTTTCACTGGCATCCACTACACGACTGGCAGACGCCCTGTTTTGAGGCGGTGGTGCCCACTCAACAAAATCATTGAGCATCTGCTCTACACCAAAATTACCCAGGGCCGTGCCGAAAAACACAGGTGTCTGCCTGCCTTCCAGATAGGCCTGCAAATTGAACTCATGACTAGCCCCTCGCACCAATTCAATTTCCTCCCGGAAATCCTCAACATAGCTGCCCAGCAGAGTCGAGGCCTCAGCACTATTCAGGCCATTAATAGTTAATACTTCGCTTACCTCATCTGCATGGCTGTGGTCGTAAACATAAATTATATCGGTGTAAAGATTATAAATTCCCTTGAATTCCTTACCCATTCCCAAAGGCCAAAAAATCGGGGCACATTCAATCTTCAGAATATTTTCTACTTCATCCAGCAAATCGATTGGATCGCGAATATCCCGATCCATCTTGTTAATAAAGGTCAAAATGGGCGTATCCCGCAGCCGGCAAACTTCCATGAGTTTAATGGTGCGTGCCTCTACCCCCTTGGCACCATCAATTATCATTAATACGGAATCCACTGCAGTCAGGGTTCGATAGGTATCCTCGGAGAAATCTTCATGACCAGGGGTATCGAGAAGATTTACGATGCGGTCATGATAGGGAAACTGCATTACCGATGAGGTAACAGAAATTCCTCTCTCCTGTTCCATTGTCATCCAGTCAGAGGTGGCCATCCGGTCGGATTTTCTACCTTTAACCGTACCGGCTTTCTGGATCAGTTTTCCCCAAAGTAATAACTTTTCGGTAATGGTGGTTTTACCGGCATCGGGGTGAGAAATAATGGCAAAAGTACGGCGTCTGGAAACTTCCGCTTCAAACTTGCTCATAATTGGTTACTGCTTTATTTGTTGGTCAATGTTATGGAGGGCGAATAAAAAAAGCTGGAAAGAAAAGCTAATGCAGTACATCCGACTTATAAGGCTCATCCCGGGTATATAGAGGGTCCAGCACCTGGTGACGTTTAACCAGCAGGACGTCATGGGGTAATATTTCATCATCCTGCTGGGAAGAGACCTGTTCAATTCTCTCCTGCATCACGCAAACCACATGATCATCATCCATATCAACGACAACGCCACGTTTGTAACCAGTCAAGGTATTAAGAGAAATCTGAGAGCCGATATCACAGCTATAACTGATTTGTGAATTATCCGAATCGATCAGGTAGTTATCTCCGGTTTGCGCCAGACCAAAACCCGCGGCGGCCACAATATTCACTATTTCAATGGTATCGGGATCATTCAGGTCTACCTTGATGGTACCACCGGAGGCCATTGATTGACCGAACTGGCTACTGGCAATAAGTTTCAGAAACAGGCTGATGTCATCCTCGTTCCATTCCAGGATTTCATCTTCCTCTTCACCACTGTAATCAGCGGTAAGACTGACGATATCTGTTTCAATAGTATGCTCAAGGTTTCTATCACCCGCATTGAATGGTACGACCATGGAGACCATACAAAAGCCATCGCCATCTTCCTGTGCCCGCAAGCGCCAGAGGAAAGGGATGTTTTCATCAATTTCGATCATTAATACTCTCTGATAGAAGTCCGCAAGGGGCTTGCGGATTATCAAAATTATATCATCAGATGGGAAATCAGCGATACAAGATGTGAATAACGCTTTTCTTTAGTGGAGCATGCAATTTTTTCCACAGAATCTGTGGATAAGTCTATGGATAAGCCAGGCTCATACAGGCGCATTGCCCGCAACTTGGTGTTTGGCTACATATTGCTCAAATTTTAATCAATTATTTATACTTATAAATCAATTACTTATAAATATATTTTGCAGTTTCTTCATAAAACCCCTATTTTTTAAGGCTTTGTTAAGAGCAAAATGTTTTTGTGCATAATTTATCGGCTTTTTCTCACAAAAAAAAATGATGAAATAAAAGGTATCAGTAAAAACAGTGTTTTTCGTAACTTTTTTT
>CBFIIQ010000050.1:0-18171 GCA_965662685.1 Pseudohongiellaceae bacterium
CTTTCTTCTTAACCGCCTTCTTTACGACTTTTTTCTTAACGACTTTCTTTTTAGCTTTCTTGACAGCAGCTTTTGCCTTCGCGGCTGCTCTCTTTGCTTTTACCTTAGCTTTGGCTGCGGCCTTCCTTTCTGCAACTTTTGCCTTGGCAGCAAGTTTTTTGGCAATTGCATTCGCCTTTGCTTCTGCTTTTTTCTTCGCTGCAGCGGCTTTAGCGGCTTCTTTTTTCAATTTAGCTGCCAACTTTTTGGCGTCAGCTTTGGCACGCTTCCTGGACCAGGAGGCATCGAATTTCTTCAGAGCCTTTATCAGATCCTGGGCTGACTTTTTCTTGAGGGAGTTTTTATAGGAAGCTACAGCTTTTGCTTGTTCTGCTACTTTAGCTTTTGCGGAATCAACAGCTTGAGCTTTTGCCATAACTTGCTTGGCTTTAAGAAGTTTAGCTTTTGCCGAATTTAAAGCGGTGTTGGTTTTTCTAACTACTGCATTTGCACTGGAAGCTGCTTTTTTGGTTTTGGCAGCACTTACTTTCTTTCTAGCAACGCTAAGAGATTTTGCCTGTTTAGCCATTTCTCTTTGCGCTTTATTTAATGCAGTTTTAGCTTTGCTTGAAGCTGAAACTACACGACGTTTTGCAGGTTTGTTTTCAACTACCTTAGTAGCTGCACCAACTGTTTTTTTCTTCGCTTTGGCAGTAGCCATAAATTTATTCTCCTAAAAACGAATAGTTAACGACTTGATATTTTATTTATTGCAAGTTGTTTTAACGTTCGAGTGGCAACATATCATAAAAATTTTAATTTTTACAACTAAGATTGTTGATTTTACTAAATAAATCTTATATTTATTTTTGAAAAAAACAGCGGAATTTTTCTTTTAATCGATAGTCAAAAATTTTCTTCAACAGGTGTGATGTAAAAATATTTTACAGACCACGTTTCTTGCTATTCATAAATCCAGTGATTGCTTGATGTCTGCAACTATTTCCTGAATAGATCTCGTACCATCAATTTTTATAAAGCGTACCTTTCCAGCTTTCTTTTCCATTTCCTGGTAAAAGTTCACCAAAGGTTTTGTTTGTTCGTGGTACACAGAAAGGCGCTTTCTTACAGTATCTTCTTCGTCATCTTTTCTTTGGACCAGTGGCTCTCCCGTGTCATCATCCAATCCTTCTTTAACTGGAGGGTTAAAATCCACATGATAAACCCGACCGGAATCCAGATGGACCCTGCGACCGCTCAGCCGTCTCACTATTTCATCGTCTGGCACATCAATTTCCAGAACCACATCAATTTCAACGCCTGCATCTTCCATTGCTTCCGCCTGAGGAATTGTTCGAGGAAAACCGTCAAACAAAAAACCTGATTCACAGTCCTTTTCCGTAATACGCTCCTTTACCAGACCTATAATAATGTCATCAGTTACCAATCCTCCACTTTCCATTACTGACTTAACTTTCAGGCCCATTTCAGATTCTGCCTTTACTGCAGCACGTAGCATATCTCCAGTTGAGATTTGCGGGATAGAATAAGTTTCAGTTAGGAATTTGGCCTGGGTACCCTTACCGGCACCGGGAGCGCCCAATAAAATCATCTTCATTACTCTGATACTCCTGTTTAAACCTCAAACAATACACGGTTGCTTAAAGCAATTAAATACATATCCAAAATAGCCCTGATATCACACCAGCAACGGCCTGCTTTATTTAATCTCAAGTAGTTTCTGTGGCCTGTTTGACTTTCTGCCAGTACTGCTCCATTTCATCAACAGACAATAATTGGAGTTCAACACCATCTTCAGCGACTTGGTTTTCCAGCGCACGAAAGCGCACTTCAAATTTATTGGTCGCCTTTCTTAAACATGCTTCGGCGTCAATTTTGAGGTGTCTCGACAGGTTTACTACAGAAAAAAGTAAATCTCCGAGCTCTTCATCAATATCAACTGCTGATTCATTGATTAATGCTTGTTCCAGCTCAGCAGTTTCCTCACGAATTTTTTCCAGAGCCCCTTGATGGTCAGGCCAGTCAAATCCCACCTGAGATACTCTCTTCTGGATTTTTGCGGCCCTGGTTAATGCAGGAAAGCCTAGCGGTACATCAGCCAATACACTGTTGTCCTGCCCCCCTTTTTGTTCTCTCTCGCCCTGTTTGATTTTTTCCCAATTGCTTTCAACCTGATCGGAAGTGATACTTTCCTTGTCTCCAAAACTCTCAATTGTTGCTGCGGGAAAAACATGGGGGTGTCGCTGTAATAGTTTGTTGCCTATTTCTGCTACAACATCATCAAAATCAAAGAGGCCCTGCTCGCTGCCTAGCTGCGCATAAAATACAACCTGGAACAGCATATCCCCGAGTTCATTAGGCAATTGCGCATAATCTTTTCGCTCAATGGCATCGACCACTTCATAGACTTCTTCAATGGTATGCGGGGCAATAGTCTGAAAGCTCTGTTTTTTGTCCCATGGGCAACCGTTTTCCGGATCCCTCAGCATAGACATAATTTTCAACAGTTCTGTAATGTCGATGGTTTTCTCCTCAGTCTATGTAAAACACGCCAGTGGTACTCACAGTGAGCTATTTCTTTGCATCAACAAATAGTGCCATTGCTTCAACATGAGCAGTTTGAGGAAACATATCCATTACTCCTGCACTCATCAATAGATAACCATTTTCAACAAGGAATTCAGCATCGCGGGCCAGCGTCGCGGGATTACACGAAACATATACAATGCGTTCAGGCCGAATATTGATTATTTCCGGCAGTATTTCCAGTGCTCCAGATCTTGGTGGATCAAGCAGCACCTTGTTTATACCGCTTTTAAACCAGGCCTGCCCGGCCATGGGCTGTGTTAAATCCGCGCTGTAAAATTCAGCAGTATTAATCGCATTGGTGATGGCGTTCTCCTGTGCTCTGCTTACCATCTCATGGGAGCCTTCCACCCCGGTCACCTGCTTGCAATAACGGGCAAGAGGAAACGTGAAGTTGCCCAATCCACAAAAAAGGTCAAGAACGACATCACTCTCTTCCAAATCAAGCAAGCGAATAGCCTGGGCAATCATATGTTTATTTATTTCAGCATTAACCTGGGTAAAGTCTGTAGGGTGAAAAGCCAGCTTCAGGTCAAATTCCGGCAGACTGTAATATAGTCTGTCCTTACCATCCATGGGATAGACTTTATGAACCGTATCCATACCTCCTGGCTGCAGATAAAGCGCGATAGCTTTTTCTTTAGCAAAAGAGAGTAATTGCTCCAGATCTTTTTCGGGAAGTGGCTTGAGATGGCGAAAAATGAAAGCTGCCGAACATTCCTCACTATCCGGATCTCCGGCGGCGACTTCTATTTGGGGTATTTCACGATAACTCTCCAATCCACTAATCAAAGTCGACAAATCAGGTAAAAGATTAGCTATGCGCGGGTCAAGCACCTGGCAACTATCCATATTGGTAATGAAGGAGGAGTTTTTTTCTCTAAAGCCAACAAGCACCTGCTCTTTCTTATGAACATAACGTACTGCCAGCCTTGCCTTGCGTCGATAGGCCAGTACCGGGCCCGTTAAAGGAGGTATTTTCTCAAAACCAGCCTGAGGCACAGCATGAGCCAGTCTTTCAAAAAGCGTGGATTCTTTAAAGGCAAGTTGGGCAACGGGGTCAAAGTGTTGCAAACTGCATCCACCACAAATTGATGCATATTCACAGGCAGGGTCTATTCGGTCCGGGGAAGCTTTTAATACGGTACTCAAAGAAGATTCATCAAAGCTGTCACGGCGCGACGTTAACAATGCCTCAACAGTTTCACCGGGCAGTGCTTCCGTCACGAAAACAACTTTACCTTCATGATGGGCGATACCACGTCCTTCATGACTAAGTTTTTCAATCTCAAGCACCAGCGGTGTGGTCGGCAGTTTTTGTCGACGTCTTCTTCTCATAGTAAAGGCTTCAATTTGGTTTAGGTCTGAAATTCAGTTACTAAATAGACCTGAGGAAAGATAGCGATCGCCTCTGTCACAGACAATAGCCACGATCACCGCATTTTCCAGTTGCCTGGATAACTCTAGGGCTGCAAACACGGCACCGCCTGAGGAAACCCCGCAGCAAATACCTTCTTGCCTTGCCATATCAAGCATGGTTTTTTCTGCATCTTGCTGGCTAATGTCGATAATTTGATCAACACGTTCCTTTTCGAAGATTTCAGGTAAATATTGCTGAGGCCAACGTCGAATGCCTGGTATTTTTGCCCCCTCTGTGGGCTGCAAACCGATAATTTCTATTGCCGGGTTTTTTTCTTTTAAAAACCGCGACACGCCCATGATTGTGCCGGTAGTACCCATGGAACTGATAAAATGGGTTATCGAACCATTAGTGTCACGCCATATTTCTGGACCGGTATTTTCAACATGAGCTGCAAAATTATCAGGGTTGGCAAATTGATCCAGCACAATGCCCTTGCCCTCCGCTTTCATTCTGTCAGCAAGATCTCTTGCTCCTTCCATACCATCCTCTGCAGATACTTCTATCAACCTGGCCCCATAGGCAGTCATGGAGTCCTTGCGTTCCTGTGTGGCGTTTTCAGGCATTATCAGAACCATTTTATAGCCCTTGATAGCAGCAACCATGGCTAGCGCAATGCCGGTGTTCCCGCTGGTAGCCTCTATCAGGGTATCACCTGGCTTAATCACTCCGCGCGCCTCCGCTTTACTGATCATACTCAGCACCGGACGGTCCTTTACGGAACCGGCCGGGTTATTACCTTCAAGTTTCACCAGAACGGTATTACTGGTTTCACCCGGTAAACGTTGCAGCCGCACCAGGGGAGTATTACCGACGGTATCTTCAATCGTTGGGAAATCCATAAAACAAGATCCAGTTCTATTAATTTTTTTGTCTGAACATCAGTTGTTGGTGTCTGAAAAAGGCGCTAATTCTATCTCGGGAAGCCAATAAAGCCCACAGTCGCCTTAGCGCCGCTTGAACAGGCTTCGACTGCGCAGAGGAGCCGCGCCAAGATGATTGTTTAAAATACCGCGTAATATTGATTTTGCAGCTTTTCGGGTTTCAGGATCGGAAAAATCCCTGTTATGGATGTTGATTAAATCCATACCCCGAAAAATGCCCTCACCAGCACCTCTGTTGTCTGACATGAGACTGATATCCTGGACCAGGATAAAACCAATTTCTTCTTGAAAATAGTACCAACGTTCAGAAACTACAGGCTCATGTGAATGTGCCTCGGCAGTAAAATCTACGCCATAACCCATGGTATCAAGCAGGGAAAGTTCAAAGTGGCGAAGAACAGGTTCTGTATCTTCATTGCCGGCAAGGTTAGTCAGTGTCTCTTCATAGTTTACGAAGAATTCCGGGTCCGCTTCATGGGACTGGAATAACCTGACAATAATTTCATTTATATAAAGTGCACTGAAAAGTTTTTCTCCTCTCAATGAAACCGGAGCACGTCTTAATTCTATTGATCTCAGTGTTTTCAACTCTCCTTTCCCGGAAAGTGAAATATGCACAGGGGTGAAAGGCTGCAGCAAGCTTTTACTTTTTGACCCGGCCCCGCGTCCTCCTCTGGAAATAGCACTTAGGCGGCCATAATCCGGCGTTAAAAAATCCAGTATCAGGCTTGAATCCCGAAAGGGTCTGCTATGAAGCAGACAGGCAGGCTGCATTTCAATTATTCTGGACATGCATTCACTATCAACCCGTAGCCTGAATAATCACCGGCGTTTAGATAACGTTTAGTTGTTGAGCTTAATAGATAAAATTCTATGTTGAGTTGCGTACTCAGGAAAGATCATCGTAACCAAGACTTTTTAATGCTCGTTCATCATCCGACCACCCACTCTTGACCTTGACCCATAAACTTAACATTACCTTGCTGTCGAGCAGACTTTCGATGTCTTTTCTGGCCTCGGAACCAATTAATTTCAGACGACTTCCACGATCACCTATTATTATTCTTTTCTGCCCGTCTTTTTCTACCAGAATCAACGCACTGATATGAATCAGATTACGATTACTCCTGGCATCAACCTTATCATCGTAACGAAATTCCTCGATCTCCACCGTGACTTCATAGGGTAATTCGTCACCTATCTGGCGTGTAATTTTTTCTCGAATAAATTCAGCCGCAAGAAAGCGGGCATTACGATCAGTGAGCTGCTCCTCAGGGTAATAAAAATCACCCTCAGGGAGGTATTTCTCAAGACTGGCTTCAAGAGCCTCAATATTGTGGTCTTTCAAGGCTGATAAGGGGAATATTTCCTTGAATGGATATAGTGCACTCAACTCCTGGATGTAGGGCAGCAGAATAGTCTTATCCTGTATCTGGTCTATTTTGTTTAGCAGTAGTAACGCCGGCGTTTTACTTTGTTCTATTTGCTGCAGGACCAGGTCATCTTCCTCAGTCCATTTCATTCGATCCACCATAAAAAGAATCAGGTCTACATCCTGAACGACACTATGAACTGTTTTGTTCATATAGCGATTGATGGCCTTGTTCTGGCCGCTGTGCAGCCCGGGAGTATCAACAAAAATCATCTGGGTGTTGGGTGTAGATTTAATCCCTAATAATCTGTGTCGTGTAGTTTGCGGTTTGCGCGAGGTTATACTCAGTTTCTGACCGATCAGATGATTCAAAAGTGTCGATTTACCGACATTTGGCTTGCCTACAATGGCAATCAAACCGCAATGTGTTTGCTTTTTCTCTTCATTGGGAGGAGCGCTTGTCATAGGAAGAAACCGGGGATAGTCACAGACTCAGAGCTGTCAAAACGGCGTCAGCGGCTTCCTGTTCAGCCTCACGACGTGTTGATCCATAACCGGTAACCGGCTCAGGCAAAAGATCTATGCGGCACAGAACAGCAAAAGTTTGTTGATGATCCTTGCCAGCCACATCCAGAACTTCATATTCAGGAAGTGCTGCTTTAATGCTCTGAAGATGTTCCTGTAAACGGGTTTTTGCATCTTTGGTCTGGGAGTCAAGGTCCAGACTATCTAACCTGCCAGCAAACCATAACAACACAGTTTTGCGGCAAGCCTCGAGTCCGGGTCCGGCATCAAGATAAATAGCTGAAATCAAAGCCTCGAGCGCATCAGCCAGAATGGAGTCGCGATCTGCTCCGCCACTTTTTAGCTCACCAGATCCAAGATTCAGGGAAGCGCCCAGATCAAGCTCTCGGGCTATTTCTGCCAACGTGGAACGTTGCACCAGGTCTGCACGAAGTCGGCTAAGCTGACCTTCCTTGCCTTTGGGAAAACGCTGGTATAGTTCTTCAGCGATAATAAATCCAAGAATCGAGTCGCCAAGAAATTCCAGTCTTTCATTATTATCCTGACCACTGCTGCAATGGCTCAGCGCCAGCTTAAAGAGCGCCTCATTGGTGAAACTGTAATGGATCTTGGAAGGGACTGAAGACACTATTTTTCGATGCGATAATTAAATTTTACAACCGCGTCTATATTAAAGAACATGGCAACCCGGGATTCATACTCAACGGAAATATAGTCCACACCGTTTTCTTCAACCTGATCAATCCCATCGCTTCTAAAACTGCCACCATTGGTTTGTGCAGTGCGAGTGACATATCTTCGAATATCACGCAGAGACATATCTTCCAATTCGCCACTTTCCTTCAGGTTTTCAATAGAGTTTTTAATGACCATATTATCCATATACGCTGGAGACAGTTTTAACCCCGCCAGAATCAAAATACCCAGCAGCGTCATCACAACAATTAGTGCATAAAGTGATGCCCCTTTTTGTCGAGACAATTGAATGAAGTGATTTTGATTACCTGCACTCAATTTGCTTAATGTCATTATCGATTACTCCAGATTCGAAGGTGATCAGGGATTATCAATGAAGCGGTTCTGGCTGAAACTGGGTAATGTAAACCCCGGTTCCTTGTGCATCCAAACTGCCACCGCCTTACCTACAATATTATCTTCTGTCACCGGGCCCCAGACCCTGCTGTCACTGCTATTGTCACGATTGTCTCCCATCATGAAATAATGTCCTTCAGGAACAACCCTGCCTTCAGGCCACAACCAGGAGCCTGGCCTGATGAAAGACGGCGAAGGCGACGTGTAAATATCATGGGTGATGTCGCCAACTTGTTCAAGAGAGTAAATTACCTGCGGACGCCTGTCGTTGATGAAGTCGACATATTCCTGCTCAAGTGGCTCATTATTGACATAAACCACCTTGCCATCATAGCGAATATGGTCTCCAGGCATGCCAATAACGCGTTTGATATAGTAATTAGGGTCATGAGGGGGGATAAACACCATGATATCGCCCCGTTTCGGGTCGTCTACATCGGCAATTTTGGTGCCGATCACTGGCAGTCGAATACCATAGGCATATTTATTTACTACGATGAAATCGCCAACATTAAGTGTAGGTATCATCGATCCAGTAGGTATTTGAAAAGGCTCGAATAGAAAAGATCGTAAAACAAGCACAGCAAAAATAATCGGGAAAAAGGATTTCGCATAATCCACCAGCACAGGTTCCCGATAAATTACGTAAGCTTCTTCCAGCCCTTTTCTGTTGGGAAACTGAGTGCCGTCTTCCCGGCCTTTATCAACGCTTCCTGTTTCACCGGTATAGATGTAATCCAGAAAAACCTTGAAGTCTTCTTCAGTGATATTTTTCTCAATCAGTTTTTGTCTGACTTTCTCATCACGGGGTTTCTTCAAAAAGAAAATATCAAGCAACCAGATTACTCCGGCAACCAAAGAAAAAAGCAGTAACACTAGTGAAAAATCAAAACTCATATGGGTTTTCGACTATTTTAGCCGTTTGCTCCTGTTTATATTCTTTATTTGCAAACTGTTCCTGCAAACTGTTCCTGCAAACTGTTCCTGCAAACTGTTCCTGCAAACTATAGTTCCGATCTGTCGTTGACGCTATAGACCTATTATTCTTTATTTATCTACTTTGAGTATTGCCAAAAAAGCTTCCTGAGGCACTTCGACATTCCCCACCTGCTTCATTCTCTTCTTTCCGGCTTTTTGCTTTTCCAGCAATTTCTTTTTGCGGGTAATATCTCCACCGTAACATTTTGCTGTTACATTTTTACGCAACGCCTTTACTGTTGTACGGGCAACAATTTGCCCGCCAATGGCGGCCTGAATGGCTACATCATAAAGCTGCCTTGGAATCAGTTCCTTCATCTTCTCTGTCAGCACCCGACCCTTCGAATGTGCCTGATCCCTGTGCACGATTAAGGCAAGCGCATCTACTGTATCACCATTAATCAAAACATCCAGCCTAACAAGGTTTGCCGGTTGAAAGCGGATAAAATGATAATCCAGTGAGGCATAGCCGCGGCTGACAGATTTAAGTCGGTCGAAGAAGTCCAGAACTACCTCATGCATAGGCAACTCATATTTGATAGAAACCTGATTACCGACATATTGCATGTCTTTTTGCACGCCACGTTTCTCAACACAAAGACTTAAAACATTACCGACATATTCCTGAGGCACAAGAATATTTGCCTCCACAATAGGCTCTCGCATTTCCTCGATAGTCGATGTTGGCGGCAAGCGTGAAGGGCTTTCAACTTTCAGCACCTCTCCCTTGTTGGTAA
This sequence comes from Pseudohongiellaceae bacterium, assembly GCA_965662685.1. Lineage (GTDB taxonomy): Bacteria > Pseudomonadota > Gammaproteobacteria > Pseudomonadales > Pseudohongiellaceae > Eutrophocola. Next base: position 9,595 of record CBFIIQ010000050.1, read on the forward strand.
GAATCTCGAATACTACCGTAGGGGCTGAAGTAATGAGGTCAAGATCATATTCCCGTTCAAGTCGCTCCTGGACTATCTCCATATGCAGCATCCCAAGGAAACCACATCTAAAGCCAACTCCTAAAGCATCAGAGTTTTCCGGTTCATAAACCAATGCTGCATCATTGAGTGTGAGTTTTTCCAAGGCATCCCTGAAACTCTCATAATCATCACTGGAAACGGGAAAAAGGCCCGCAAAAACCTGCGCCTGTACTTTCTTGAACCCAGGAAGCATCGGTACATCCGGGGTCGACGCATGGGTAATAGTGTCCCCTACCGGTGCGCCCTGAATCTCCTTGATGCTGGCCTCAACAAAGCCTACTTCACCAGCTTTTAATTCTTTTTGCACCAGGCGTTTTGGGGTGAATATGCCAACATTATCTACTACATGGACCTTGCCGGTGGATTTGGCAATGATTTTGTCACCTTTCTTTATAGTCCCTTCCCTGACCCGAACCAACGAGATGACTCCCAGATAACTATCAAACCAGGAGTCAATAATGAGTGCCTGAAGTTTACTCGCGGTATTTCCTGTTGGTGCAGGAACATCCCTGATGATTCGTTCCAGTATATCCTTGATACCGTCCCCGCTTTTCGCACTGGCAAGGACTGCATCATCGGCTGGAATACCTATGATTTCTTCAACTTCTGTTCTAACCCGGTCTGGCTCAGCCTGGGGCAGATCCATCTTGTTAAGTACCGGTATGACTTCAAGTCCCTGATCAATCGCTGTGTAACAGTTAGCCACGGACTGGGCTTCTACGCCCTGTGCCGCATCCACCACCAGCAATGCTCCTTCACAGGCCGCCAATGAACGGGAAACCTCATAACTGAAGTCAACATGGCCCGGAGTATCAATGAAATTAAGCTGGTAGGTAATGCCGTCATCCGCTTTGTAATCCAGGGTGACGCTTTGAGCCTTGATGGTTATGCCTCGCTCCCGTTCTATATCGAGGGAATCAAGCACCTGTTGCTGCATCTCGCGGTCGGCCAAGCCACCACATAATTGGATGAATCGGTCTGCGATAGTAGATTTACCATGATCGATATGAGCGATAATGGAAAAGTTTCTTATGTTATCTAGATTACTCACCAGAAAAGTAAGCTCTGAGTGGCTGAAAAAAAAGCGCAAGTCTACAGTAAGAACGGCCTATTCGCTACGTATTATAGCGCTGACACCACTACTCCGGAATCTTTGGCATGCCAACAGTAAGAAAGAATTTTCTTTCGTTTCGTTCCACCAATGCCGGAATGACCTGATCCATGGGCAAGCCTGATACCACCTCATTGAACTGTTCAACGGAACCGGTTATCTGGCCATTCAGACTGAGCAGAATATCGCCAGTCTGAAATCCTGCTTCCATACCAACATCCCCCACAACATTCACAACCAACACCCCTGGATCCGCCTCGGGGCGGTTGATATCAGTAATCATCAGGCCAATAGGATTTACATCACCGGTGTTGGCACCAGGTTGTTGTGAATTTCCAGTCGCCAGTTTTCCTACTTTCATTGAGACTGTCTGCGCAGAACCATTACGGATTATATCAACTTCAGCAATGGCATCAGGTGCTGTCAAGCCAACGTGAAACGGAAGGTCACCACTGCTTACAATCTCGTTACCGTTAAAACGAAGAATAATATCTCCGCTTTTGAATCCAGCCTCATCGGCGGGACTACCTTCAATAACCTGATTAACCAAAGCACCTGCAGGTTTCGCCAATTTTGCTTCATTGGCGAGTTCCTGACTGACATCATTTATGCCAACGCCCATCCAGCCTCGCTCAACGATTCCCTTTTCCTTCAGTTGGCCAACAACATTTTTGGCTACATCAACCGGGATAGCGAATGACAGGCCCATAGAACCGCCAGTACTGGTAAATATCTGGGAATTAATACCTATGACTTCACCAGCAAGATTGAATAAAGGACCGCCGGAATTGCCGGGATTTATAGCCACATCAGTCTGAATGAATGACACATAATTACCCGCGGAACCATTAGGTATATTTCTCCCCATATAACTGATTATGCCTGCCGCTACGGAAAACTGCAGGCCCATTGGAGAGCCAATCGCCAATACCCACTCGCCCACTTTCAGTCGTGAAGAGTTTCCAAGCATCACTGGTTTCAGGCCCTTCGCCTCAATTTTTAACAAGGCAATATCGGAGCTGACATCGGAACCAATGACTTCAGCATTAAATTCGCGACGATCATTCAACGTTATGGTTATCTCTTCAGCATTCTCGACTACGTGATGATTGGTAATAATGTAGCCATCTTCTGAAATAAGAAAACCGGATCCCAGAGAAGGCCTGCGTTCAAATTCACGTAACTGCTCCTGCGGGATTTCCGGGGCCCTGTTACCAAAATATTCACGCAGAAAATCTTCCAGCCTCTCTCCATTTTCTGCTCCTGAATTAGCACGGGACACTGAATTTACATTAACGATAGCGGCCGCATTATCATCCACCAGCCGGGTAAAATCAGGGAGCCCCTGGGCATAAACACCTGCTGTTAAGAGTAGCCCCGCTATCACTGTGCAAAATGTGATTATTGGCAGAGTCTTTTTGTTTAATAAGGTCATTATCTAGTCCTGATTTTTACCCGGTTGTATTTTGCTGTTGTACGTAAGTTCCGCACATTCAGTTTCAAATATTTTGCCGGCACTATTTGTCAATGGCACTGACAGGTAACGCACCATTATCATCGCTATACAAAGGGCCAGAAATGCAGCGAGAATTACCCAAATTTCATTTATCTGATAGAGCTGGATAATTACATCTGTTACTACTGTGGTCACTACCAGCAGCATGATCGGGAAAAAATATTGCAAAAGTGACAAACAGATAAGCTTTCCATCATCGATTGCTACCGTAATTTCATCACCCGATTGAATATTTTCCTGCACATCCAGAGAAACTTCCACTGGAATATTATCTGCTCCCCAGATCATTGCCTTGTTCAGCAACTGAATACCACATCCGGCTCTGGCTGCACATTGTTTGCAGTGATCGGTGTCGCGAGATGTCAGGTGGATAAAACCATTGCCGGTGCTGACAACTGACATTTTTTTAATGGCCATGCTGGTAAATTACCGGGAATTTAGTGATAACAGGCTGTCATCATAACAGGCAGCTACAAGGCATAAAACGGCCGTATGGGATTGGGCGCTTGAGCGAAGTTTTACTCGGGGGCAAATATCGCCGGAGTTTCACGATTTTCAAGAGTTTCATCCAACTCTTCGGAAACTACCCTCTCCAGACGGCTCATTTCATCTGCATCAAGAGCGGTCTGAACGGCAACGCGAGTTGGTGTGGAAGGATTAAGCTCTCCGGTAAGTCCCGGAAGAGAATTTGATTGAGTTTCTGAACCTGCCACCTCAGCATTGCCTGCCACCTCAGCATTGTTAGCAGAAGGAACCGGGGAATCACTTTCCATTACCAGGTCTGCAGTGAATAGCACTGCAAGCGCTACTGTTGCAGCAATTGCTCCCTGACCGAGAGTTTGAAAAACGCCATTTTTACGCAAACTGATTTTGTTCACCGGTAATTCAGCAGCTGGCAGGTCATCATTTTCAAGCTCTGCCTGAATTCTGCCCAGCAGATTACAGGAAGGCGAACTATGGATTTCCTGCTTACATGACGCACTAATCACATGATATCGATGCCATTTTGCTTTCAGATTGGAGAGTTCAGCTTTTTCAGATTCAACACCGTCTTCTTCTATTTCTTTTAACAGGCGACGTAATTCCAGCTGATCTGTTTCGTCATCCATCAGTGCAGAAAGTGATTCGTGTAATTTGTCGGTCATTGATTCCTCGGTGCTTTAAGATGTCTGTTTAAAGATGTCTGTTTAAAGATGTCTGTTTAGTCTGTTTACTTTTTCTTTTCTTATCTTGAAATAAATAATATTCAATAAAATCAATAAATAAAATGGCTTTTCATATCATGAAAAACGGGCCTAATATGAGTGCTTTCTACACTAAATCTGTCGTTTTCTACCTTTTTTAATTAAAACCTTAACCCTTATTAATGCGCCTTGTTATTTGCTGATCCAGTGTCCAATAACTACTAGACATCATGATTCGGTAATAATTCCCCGATTTTGCATTTTTTTTACATTTTTCATTGCTTATTTTAAAAAACTAAAACCAATGCTATTGATTATCCAGTAAAGGGCGGATTTTCTTGTCTAGCGCCTCCCTGGCTCTGAAGATTCTCGACCTGACAGTGCCTACCGGGCAGCCCATTATCTCGGTAATCTCTTCGTAACTCAGTCCACTGAATTCCCGCAGGGTGAATGCTGTGCGCAAATCCTCAGGGAGGTCTTCCAGTGCTTCATTAATAACCCGTTGCAGGTCCTCACGCTCCTGATTGGCTTCAGGGCTTTCAATGTCAGTTAATGTCCGGTTATTCTCCATAAACTCGGCATCTTCGATATCGACATCGGTTGCTGGCGGTCTGCGGCCTCGGGCAACCATGTAGTTTTTGGCCGTATTTATAGCGATTCGATATAACCATGTATAAAAAGCACTATCGCCACGGAACTTTGGCAGCGCACGGTAAGCTTTAATAAATGCTTCCTGGGCGACATCTTCAACTTCTGCCGGGTCTCTTATAAAGCGCCCGATTAAACCAAGGATTCGATGCTGATAACGCAGGACGAGTAAATCAAAGGCATGCTTGTCACCATTGAATACCCTGTCTACCAGTTGTTGATCTGTATTTCTGGCGTCTTCTTGGACTTCTTTTACTTCTTCTGTGGCCAATTGCCTGGCTCCACTCTGGGGTTGATAAAACAGAAGCCTGGACTTTACTGCTAAACAGATAGACAGGCTCAAGGATAAAAAGTTCGCCAGTCATTAGCCGACAAACTTTCTGCGTTAATATATATTTTTTATTGTATCTCACAAGGTAGAATAGCGTCAGGATGTTCATGCTCTTCTAATTTCATGCCAGATAAATCAAATTCCTCTTCCAGTCGTGATACCGATGTACTAATAATCGGCGGTGGTGCTGCGGGCTTAAGCCTGGCACTAAAAGTTGCCGACCAGTGCAGAGTCACTATTCTCTCCAAGAGCTCTCTTGACCAGGGCTCTACATACTATGCCCAGGGTGGTATTGCCGCAGTTCTTGATCAACACGACTCTCTTGAATCCCATCTGGAGGATACACTTTTAGCAGGAGATGGTTTATGCGATCCTGCAATTGTTGAATACACCGTATCACGCGGCCGTGAATGTATTGAATGGCTGGTTGAACAAGGCGTGAAGTTTACCCGCGAGCGCGCTACAGAAAAAGCTGAAACATCTAATTATCATCTCAGCAAGGAAGGCGGTCATAGTCATCGACGCGTTGTTCATGCTGCAGATGCTACCGGACGCTCGGTATTTGAAAGTCTTTCAGCACAGGTAATGGAACATCCAAATATTACCTTTTGTATCAATACCGTTGCTGTTGACCTGATCACGTCCGAGAAGCTTGGATTATCCGGGAATCGCTGTGTCGGTGCTTATGTGCTGAATGAAATCAGCGGCAAGGTTAGTGTTTACCGTGCCCGTTTCGTTATTCTTGCTACCGGTGGTGCCAGTAAGGCATATCTGTATACCTCCAATCCTGACGGAGCCAGTGGCGATGGTATGGCGATGGCCTGGAGAGCAGGTTGTCGTGTCGCCAATATGGAATTCAACCAGTTTCATCCAACCTGTCTCTACCATCCCCAGGCAAAGTCATTTTTGATTACAGAAGCGCTCAGGGGTGAAGGTGGTCAGCTTAAACTACCTGATGGCTCGCGCTTTATGTTCGACTACGACAGTCGTGGTGAATTGGCGCCAAGAGACATCGTCGCCAGAGCCATAGACTCGGAAATGAAGCGCCTTGGCTGCAGCTTTGTTTATCTGGATATAAGCCATAAAACAGATGACTTTATTCTTGATCACTTCCCCACTATTTATAAAAAATGTCTTGAATTTGGTATCGATATTACACGTGAAAAAATCCCTGTCGTACCAGCTGCCCACTATAGTTGCGGTGGTGTAATGGTTGATATCAATGGTAAAACCGATGTCGGGAATGTCTATGCAATAGGTGAGACCAGTTTCACTGGACTGCATGGAGCAAATCGAATGGCAAGCAACTCACTACTGGAGTGTTTCGTTTTTGCTTTTGCCGCTGCGGAAGATATCCTGCAAAGACTGGACGATGTCAGCTTGCAGGAAAACATACCTGCCTGGGATGAAAGTCAGGTAACAGATTCCGATGAAGATGTTGTTATCTCGCATAACTGGGATGAAATACGACGCTTTATGTGGGACTACGTTGGCATTGTCAGGACCAACAAGCGCTTGCAAAGGGCCCAGAATCGAATAGAGCTGCTACAGCGGGAAATACGCTGGTATTACAGCAAATATACCGTCACAAGAAATCTGCTGGAGCTGCGAAACCTTGCACTGGTTGCGGACCTCATTATCCAGTCTGCAATGAACAGAAAAGAAAGCCGTGGTCTGCATTACACACTGGACTATCCTGACAAACTCCCGGCTGCTGTAAATACCATGCTCATTCCGGAAAACTACACTCCTGAACAGAGTTAGTCTTTATCCTGTTTCTACTGAGCAGCGGTTTATGTATGAGAGAGAATTTTATCGACTATTGGCTGTAAGGAAGAATCGGATACAGGTACCCTCTTCATCAACCACATAAAAATATCCTGATCTTCTTCTTCCAACAACCTGGCATATTCCATACACTCATTTTTCGAGAGTCCCGGTAAAACATTTTCCGCAAAAGGAACCAGAATCAGGTCAAGTTCAAGCATTCCACGCCTGCTGTGCCAATACATTTTCTTTAGATCAATGGCGTCAGTCACCATAAAGTCATCTCCCTAGTCTTTGTGCGGTTTAATCATCTATTTATTCAATAGATAGCAAGCCTTATACTGGCAGCCTCCCCAGTTACTTCATTAAGGACGCTCATCCCCTATGCCCTCAATGCAAAATTTCTATGCACCGCTGGACTCATTTGAACTACTTCAAATCAGTGGTGAGGATAGCGAAAAATTTCTTCAGGGTCAGCTCACCTGTGATCTTGATAATTTTGCCAGCGGCAGTTGCCAGCTGGGTGCTGCATGTAACAACAAAGGAAGAGTCTATGCAAACTTTCGCCTGTTAAAACTGGGCGATGATTTTTTCCTTTCCATGCAACCAGGCGTTCTGGAAATTGCCATGCAAACGCTACAAAAATATATTCCTTTCTACAAAGCACAAATGCATGATGCCAGCCCTCGATTCAAAAGGTTTGGCCTGGCAGGTAATCAAGCCGCCGAATTATTAAAAAACATTGTTTCGGGGCTGCCAGAAAAAAACTGCTCTGCCAATATAAATGGCAATATAGTTATCAACATCAGCGATAATTTGCCCCGCTATGAGCTCTGGCTTGATATTAATAGCAGTGCAGAAATTCAAGCCCAGATTGAAACTTTACCCAGCCGGGAAAAAACAGCCTGGGACATTCTGGACCTTGAGGCTGGTATTTTGTTAATTCAGGATAGTGATAGCTGTCTTTATACGCCGGAAGAATTAAATCTGGATCTTGCCGGTTTTATCAGCTTTAACAAAGGCTGCTACACCGGTCAGGAAATTGTGGCAAGGATGCATTTTCGCGGAAAAGCTAATAAACGCTTGTTTCTGGCCACATTTGAGACTGAACATCCCGCAGAAAATCTTACACTTTATGATAATTCCGGCAAAGCGCTGGGAACTATTTTCAATCTGCGATTATTGAATGACGACAATCACATTGGTCTCATCATTCTCAAAACCAGCACTCCACTTGAAGAATCCTTTCATCTAGCTAAAAAAGAGGGAAATAGCAGGGTAATGCTAAAGCCCTTTTCCCATATTGAATAACTATTCCGGCTCTCTATAAGGCTCTTTTGCAGATTTTGGTTATACTGCATTTACTGCTATGTTGTAACGCAGAACGATTTACAAGTGCAGGTTGATACATGCTCCAACTCCCGCTCTCGGAAGAACTAAAGAATGAACTGATTTTTATTGTTGATGATGATGCTGCAATTTTGCACCTGATGCAGCAAACTTTAATCAAGGAAGGTTTCAACAATATCAGCGCCATTCAAAATTCAATTGAAGTAGTACCCCAATTTTTGAAACGTCGTCCAAGCCTGATTTTACTCGACATTAACATGCCGGGCATGAGTGGCTTTGAAGTGGTCGAGAATCTGAAGCAAATTGCAAAGACATCGCTTCCACCAATTGTTTTTCTTACCGGTGATAGTAGTAATGACCTCAGGGTCAAGGCCTTCGAGTCTGGCGTACTGGATTTTATTGGCAAACCTTATAATCGCCTTGAATTATTGTCCCGGGTTAAAAACCTTCTGGCGCTGGATATAGCCCATCAGGAACTGGCGGATCGAAATATATCGCTGGAAAAAATGGTAGAAAAGCGAACGGAGGAACTGCAAAAAACCCAGCTCTTAATGGTTCAAAAGCTCGGACGTGCGGCAGAGTACCGAGA
>CBFIIQ010000051.1:0-17623 GCA_965662685.1 Pseudohongiellaceae bacterium
CACCCCATCCTGGCCTGAGTGATGTCCGATTTTCTGTTCTTCCTGGGTCGTTTCCATGTGCTTGTTCTGCACTTGCCCATTGGGATGGTGCTACTCACTGTAATCGTGCACTGGCTGTCCCGGGATGCCAGGAATATTGCCCTGCAAGCTGTCTTGCCCGTGCTCTGGGGGTGTACGGCATTAAGCGCGCTGATCACTGTTGCGCTGGGTTTGTTACATTTCGGGGAAGGCGGGTTCACTGGACCTTCAGCCAGCGCGCACAGACTGTGGGGAATTGTTTTTGCCCTTGGCACACAAGTGGCCTGGTTTTTGTCGGTATTCAATAAAGTATTATACCGGCGTCTGGGTAGCCCGATTTGTTCAGTCTTGCTGGTCGCCGTGGCCATTACCGGACACTATGGTGGCAACCTGACCCATGGTTCCAGCTATCTGGTGGAATATGCCCCTCAGCCAATTCGAACTATTGCCGGTCTTGAGCCCAGAAGAGCCGCTGTAACAGATCTTTCCCAGGCGGACCCCTGGCATGATGTAGTCGCTCCCATGCTGCAGACACGGTGTGGCAATTGCCACAATGCTGACAAGCAGCGCGGACAACTGGATCTGTCATCCCTGGATGCCCTTCTGGTGGGCGGAGAAAGTGGCGCAGTGGTCCTGTCCGGAAATGCTGAGGGCAGCGATTTATACAAACGCGTCAGCCTGCCTGAAAACCATGAAAATTTTATGCCCGCCGAGGGTAAGACGCCCCTTGGCCGTGAGCAGGTGCAGATACTTGGCTGGTGGATCAATGCCGGACTACCCTCTGATATATCAGTCAGTACGCTTTCACTGGATGAAGAGACAGCCGCATTGCTGGCCGTTGAGCTGGGATTATCAGCTGCACCTACTGCGGCAGCTGCTGAGAATTACGATGCCATCTCTGAAGACATAATCAATCAGATGGTGGCCAATGCCTGGCTGGTGCGGCCTTTGTCCCGGGACAGTAATGGCCTGAGTGTGAGCATCAATGCCATTGGCCAGCCCGCCAGTCGGGATATGCTGGCGCTGTTGAACCAGGCCAGCGCTTCCATAGTGGAGCTGAATCTGGCCAGCACCGGACTGAATGATGAACTGCTGAATGTGATTGCGGACATGCCGGTATTGGAAACGCTCAATCTCAGCAACAATGGCATCACCGATGCAGGACTTAATCAGATAGCTGGTTTCCAGGCATTGCGGACATTGAACCTGTACGGTAATCCTGCAATCAGCGATGTGGGCCTTGAGAAACTGACGTCCTTGTCCAAGCTGGAATCAGTTTACCTTTGGGGTACTGCTGCATCAGAACAAGGGACTACTTCATTACAGGCGTCCATGCCCGGGATTACAATAATTGGTCAAGCCTTGCCGCGCTGAATACGCATGGTGAAATCCTGCCATTCGCGAATCAGTCCGCCTTCTATCAGAAACAAGCCAACGCCCTCCCATTCCAGATGGCGCTCATCATCATTGGAATGATAAATATCGATGCGGCGGTTGATAACCACCGGTCCCCGGGCAAAGGTTTCCAGCACCTCGTAGGTAATCCTGTGGGATGATTCTATCCAGGGCTGCATCAGATCGTGGATTGCCTGGTGTCCGGTAACCGATGGTGTGTCCTGGGACTGGCGGTATATTGCATCAGCTTTCATGGTGGCTAAAACAGCCGACAGATCCATGGCCTCCCAGCTCTGGCAGAACTGATCCACAAGGAGGATATTGGCCTTTTCCCCTTCGCTCAGGCTGGCTTCAATACTCTGCTGCTGAGCGGTGGATGCTGAGGAAAAAAATGTAGCCAGCATGCCGGCAGTGGACGCTGTCAGGAAATCTCGTCGTTGGGTCATAGTATCTCCGGGCTCGGTTTTGCTTTTATTCAGCACAAGGGTTAATTTTGACAGGGTAATTGCTGTCAAGGCCAATGACAAATTATATAAAGAAGAAACTTCATTGCCTTGCACCTGCTTTGGTCTTTACGCGTGAAATAAAAAAATTAATGGAGAACTGCTCAATGAATACCTTAAAAACCATCCTCCTTGCCTTACTGGCAACTACCTTCTTCAACACAGCTTTTGCTCAGGACTTGCCTGTATCCGGCCATGCCGCTGCCCGTGACTACCCCGGCGCAAAACTGACACCGGATGCCAATACCGAATACAAGGTCTTATTCGACTTTGCCATGGCGGACGATAACCTTGACGATCCTTATCCCATGTTGCCTCTGGTCGCCAGGTACGTAAATACCCTCGCCAACCTTGGGGTGCCAAAAGAGAATCAAAAAATTGCCATTGTCATGCATCAAGGTTCCGGCTTGATCGCTCTGAACAACGAGGAATTCAAGGCAAGGCACGGTGGGAAAGACAATCCCAATATCGACCTGATCCGACAACTGCACGCGGCGGGCGTTACCTTCCACCTTTGCGGACAAGGTGTGCTGGCAAACAAGGTTGATGAAAAAGATCTGCTGGATGAGATACAGGTAGATTATTGGGCCCTTACTACCATTATCGAACTTGGTCGCCAGGGCTATGTCATTCTGGGTGGCTAGAATCCTGGATAGACGTTGACTCAAAGACAGTAAAAAAGGCTCCTCAGTTTGAGGAGCCTTCAGCTCTTCTTAAAAAATACAGAAATTATTCAGCAGGCATTCGTGTGCGCGGGTCTACTTCACCAAGCTCCGGGTACCACAGGGCGCTGTTGTCAAAAGACTCGTTATATACCCGTCTTTCCTTGAATAGCCACTGGTCATTTTCTCTGACAAGAATGTCTTTGTAATGACCCATATACAGCAAGCGGACTTCTCCATGGGGGTTATTATTAGTCATGGCAAACCAGTAGGCAGTAGTGTTGGCTGTGTCGCCATCGATGTCGATGACATGATTAATGATCTGGTGACGGGTACGTGGTCGCTTCGTCGCTCCGTCGGCAATTGCCTGATAACGCGCGCCGCCGAAACCGGACATGGCGCCAAAAATCTCTTCTTTGCCATGCTCGTCGCCGAAGACCCAAACCAGACGTCCCTCTTCATGCCAGGTGGACATGACAGTGTCTATATCGCCAGCGTCTACTGCTACCATATACTTGTTTGAAAGGTTTTCGATTTCGGACCTGTCATTAGCATAGTCCGCCAAGGCTGCTCCGGTAATGCCCGTCATGAAGACAGCGCAAAAAAATCCCGTAATACTCTTCATATCTTTTCCCCAATAGTTTGTGATTATTCGATGTTTAATTTTTTCAGATAAACCAATGCCGGCGCAGGTATTCTTCATGGCTAATGCTGTCAACATAATGCCGTGTACTTTTGCTGGCGCCGGATTGCTTCGGTGCCAGGTATTGCTCACCGGTGCCGTCAAAACTGAAATAGGGCATCTGATGGAATACTGCTGCTTGCGGTGTATTCCAGGTCGTCAGGTCGGTAACATTTTCAGTTCCAGGAAAGGTCACAGGCGCCATAGCGACCACCAAACCCGAACCGATGAGGAAATGGCGGCGATCAAGAACTGGTCCAGAGGTGATGGCATCATTTAAATTAAACTTTTTCTCAGGTTTCATTATGCCTGCCTCCTGCCCGTGTATTCAGGCGCAGGAGAATCAGATAAAGGCAGTTCCTGATTGTTATACCAGCGACCATGTACCTGGGCAGTATGACGAAAGGGCAGGTATACCCGGGCCAACTGTTCCATTTCTACTGCATCGACAATGACAAGTTCAGTGCGCATATCTGCGTAATTACTGGCAGTGCCAATCAAATAGCCATCTCCTTCCGGGGCATTGGCATTGCGTGGAATGAAACTGACTTCCTGCAGACTATGGACGTCACCAGCAAAAAACTTGCGCCATTCACCGGTTTGCAGGTCATAGCGGAAATAGGAATTTACCACTCTGTTATTACCGGCACGTTCCCGGTCAAAGGGTTGCTCGGGATCATTCATGGAGGAATAGACATAACGGTAAGGCAGACTGTTAAAACGATCATCAATGCGCGCCAGGTCCACAACATCTGTAGCATCAAGGATCTGCTCAATATAGCTGTCACCGGATGATGCCATGTCGAAACTCAGACGGCGAATAGTATGGCGTGCCGCGACTGGATCCCAGGGCGAACCGTCCACCTGCGGAAAAAACGGAAAGGGGTTGCCATCGCTGATGGGCGCATCGACGATTACCCTGTCACCGTCATCAAAGGCATTGATGGTGTGCATGACCACACTGGCGGGTCCCTTGAACCAGCGCACATCGGAACCATCTCCGTCGCGACGAATTATTCCCCAGTAGGTTGGCATATTTTTGTCAAAGGCCCAGTGCAGATGACCTTCGCGCAAACGTTCCAGGCTGGTGACATAGCCATAGACCGGGAAAATAAAATATTTCTGGGTCAGCACCATGTCGTGCAAGGTACTGACATAGGGAACCTTGACCTTAACTTCACTTTTTACTTTGCCGTCCGGTGAGATAGTGTAAATCCACAAATCATCGGTACAGGTTCCTGTGGCTTCGTAGCCGTAACAAATCATGTCGCCGCTGACCGGGTCGATCTTCGGGTGAGCACTAAAGGTTTGTGCCTTGTACTGGCCATCAAAATCCCAGGGGCCTAGAGTCTCCAGCGTATTAGGATCAATTTCATAAGGGTGGGCATCTTCTTTTAATGCGTAAAGTTTACCGCCAAAGGCCAGTGGAGAAGTATTGGCGACTGTAGCAAGGTAAGGACGATCGAAATCACGCACAGACTCATCATGGGTGAAGGGATTACGATATACCCCATACAGCTGTTTTCGGGCTTCGAGATTATTGCGAAAGCGCGGTGTCTGAACCCAGCGACCACGAAAATCGACTATGCCTTCGCGAATCCGGAAACTGCTGATGTAGCCGTCTGTGGAAAAGGGGCTGTCATCAGGCCGCGAAGGCGGATAAAACCATTCTCCGCCAACACGTACGAAAGCACCATTCAGGTCTTTTGGAATTGTCCCCTCGACTTCGCAATCATAAATATCCGCCTCAAAACGTTGCGGGGATAAAAAACCGGCAGGTGCCGGTCCATTGGTGAAATCAACCATAATACTGTTCCTGCATAATTTTCATTGTTATGCTCGTAGTTCAGCAAGATTATGCAACAGGCCTTGAAATCTTCCAATAATTCATCCAACAGAAGATGAAAGCCTAATTGCAAACAGGAAAAGAATACAATAAAGGGGAAATCAATGCGCGTTTTGACGTTCACTGCTACTTTAATCTGTCTGGTTGCTTCAGCCTCTACTATAGCTCAGCCAATTGGTTGTAATCGCGACTGCCTGCAGACTTTTGCGGACGATTACCGGACTGCCTATCTGGCCCATGATGCCGGTAAGGTCGTCATAGATGACAATGTGCGCTTTAGCGAAAATTTTGTTGAAATGCCATTTCCCGATGGCACCTGGCATACCGTCAGCGAAGAGCTGGGGCCGCCACTGACCCTGCTGGATACACAAACCAGCCAGATCGGTATTTATACAGTCATCATGCAGAACGACATACCGGGCTTTCTGGCGATTCGACTAAAAGTGGAAGGGATGGAAATTACTGAAATCGAACATGTCATTTCCACTCGCCGCAATCTCAGTAGTCCCCCCACCCCGATTGGTGATCATGAAGGTTATTCCCATGACCCTGTTATTGAGGCCGGCGTATCACGTGAGGTGCGGCTACCCAGAGAGAGACTGATTGAACATGGACGAGGTTATTTTTCCACACTGGAGCGCAATAATGGGGAAATCCGAGGTACCTGTTTTTTGCCTGAGGCCATCCGTCGAGAGAATGGTATGCTGTTTTCCGATATAAAGGGCGGTTTTGAATCCGGGCGTTACTTTTTTAATAACGAAGTACGTAATTGGCCTGTATTAGTGGATGAGGAAAAGGGCGTGGCTATGTTCCGCGGCTTTATTGATCATAAAGGGGTTCTCGATGAATACACCCTGACCGATGGCACACCTGCCCGCAGCATTTTCCGGGAACCACAAACCTGGGGCTTTCTTGAAAGTTTTGCTATCCGTGATGACTGTATCGCCTCGGTGGTAGCAGACTTTGTGCAGTCACCTTACAAAATGAGCTCACCCTGGAATCCACGCTAAGCGTTCATAACCCGATAATAAGAATAAAACATTATGAAGCTGATCCTTTCTGAAAGTCGTAAACTGCGTTTTTTTACCTTCACCATGCTCTACCTGGCCCAGGGTTTTCCCTTTGGTCTGGTTAATACAGCATTGCCTGCATATCTCGCCGAACGGGGTGAGTCTGCAGCGGCTATTGCTTCGTTTATTGCCATTGCCAACTTGCCATGGAGCTTCAAGCTGCTGGCGGGTCCTTTTATGGATCGCTGGACCTTCCTGGCCATGGGGCGACGCAGGCCCTGGGTAATTTTTGCCCAGAGCTGCATGGTGCTGACAGGCCTTTCTTTTGCTTTTTTCCCTGACGGACTGGAAAGTATCGCAGTGCTTGGTGCTCTGTGTTTTTCGTTAAATGTGTTTGGGGCAAGTCAGGACGTGGCTGTAGATGGTATGGCGATTGATGTATTGCCGGTAGAAGAACATGGTCGTGCCAATGCATTTATGGCCTTTGGACAGGTTGCGGGTATTTCAATCAGTACTGCGGTGTCGGCTGTCGTCGTCATCAACTTCGGTATGCCAGGTATTGCGGCCTTGCTATGCGTTGCCTTTGGTTTGATTTTGAGTGTTGCAGTAGGTGTCCGCGAACGACCTGGTGAAAGGATCTTGCCATGGTCAGCTGGAGAGGCATCCCAACGCTCCATTGATATGAAGCCGGAGAGCTGGAAGATCATCGGCATCGATCTGGCGCGCGTAATGTTTCTCCCTGCCAGCCTGTTTATTTTCGGAGCTGCGTTTATTTTCCGGTTTGCCTATGGCGTCTGGATTTCATTGGTGCCTATTGTAGTGGTTCAGGATCTGGGCTTTGAAAGTACCCAGTACTCCACTTTTATTTCCGGCGTTGGCTTTCTGGCGGCCATGGCCGGCCTGGTACTGGGTATGGTCATTGATAGCAAAGGCATTAAATTTTTCTATGGGCTGGTGCTGGGACTTTATGGCTTGCTGTGTATTTTTATCGGGCTGACAGAATCATTATGGATTTCACCCACTTTTCTGATTTGCATCGGCATCGTGCAGGCTTTCATCTATCAGGGTGGCTTTATCAGCTTTATCGCCAGTTGCATGAAGCTGTGCTGGCAGAAAGTGTCTGCAACCCAGTTTGCCATATATATGGCTGGCGCCAATATTGGTTTGTCGATGGGGGCCGGGGCTTATGCAGCATTGGAGGGCTCGCTTGCGGCAAACCAGATTTTCCTGCTACTGGGGCTGATCTTTTTTATTGGTGTGGGCGTGGTGTGGTTAACAGATTTTAATCTTCATGATAAAAAAATCCAGACCCTGGCCAGCAGTGAGCTTGCCGGAGATTTTGCTCCGCATGGCTGATGTGATTTGTAGCCTGCATATATGTGGCAGGAAAAAGTCAGTGCGTTAATTGCACAATGATCAGGGTCTCATCATCCTGTGATTCACTTTTATCAATGTGATCCGAAAACAAAACAAGGAAATCATTTAACAGTGCTTTAGGGGCATTCTTGCCCGGTATTTTTAAAAATTCCACAACAGCCTCATGTCCAAATTCCTTTTTATCTTTTGACCTGGCTTCGGTTATTCCATCAGTCATCATCACCAGCGTATCACCTGCTTTCAGGTCAAGGGACCTGGTTTCCCAGTGCATATCCCGATCAATGCCTACGGGTATGCCTTCATGGTCATCCAGCGTTTCTATGTCGCCATTATCCCTCTTCACTATCACAGGTAAGTGGCCGGCATTGGCATAGGTGAAGACTCCCGTACCGGCATCAAAATGACAAATAAGTCCGGTGACAAAATCCCCGCGCCGCTGACGAGTGAAAAAGTGCTGATTAAGATAGGTCATGACATTACCGGGTCCGGTTCCAGGCCCACCCTGATAAGTCCGTAGAATGGCATCAATCATGGCTACCTCCACGGCAGACCCGGGTCCATGGCCAGAGACATCAAAAAGGCTTATGCCCCAAAAAATGGAAGAGCTGTCTATGCCGGCACGACGCCGGGCATTGCGCAGATCCACGATATCAAAATAATCGCCGCCGCCACCAATGCTGGGGGCATAGTGGGTGGCATATTCCAGACCCTCGATGCGATGGGATGTATCAGGGAGGAGTTTTTCCTTGGTAGTTTTTACCTGCTGCAGATAGGCTTCATAACGAGCCTGCTGGTGACCAAGAGCCAACCTCAGCTCACAATTACTCAAGATTTCTGTAAGCATCTGCTGCAACGCTCCAGCAGGCCATCCCGCATAAGGGGCTGTAGGTAGAAGAACACATAAGTAATCATCTGGCTCACTATCCAAATCATTTGGGGGTGGTGATTTAACGGGTACTCTGATCGCCAGGGTGTCGGAGTCTGTTTGGTAAGACTGCCCATTGTCAGGCCATAATACGATCGCGCCGGGTAGCACGGCGTTGAGCTTTTCTTTGAAAAGGATAATCAATTCGGACATCATGGTTTCTGATTAGCTACCCGATGGACTATTTGCTTGGGAAATATTTAAAGTATTTATTATCATCAGGTTCGGGCAATTTTCAATTGCATAAATTATTAATGGTTAGCGGGAGTGTTTATCGTGGATATTACCAAGGGGTCCGCAGAGGGTGGCCCACTGTATATCAAGAATTGCTGGTATGTCGCCGCCTGGAGTCATGAGATTGCAAAGGCGCAAATGCATGCTATCACTATTACTAATAAGCCCGTACTTATATACCGCAAACAAAATGGAGATTTAACGGCCATGGCAAATCAGTGCTGCCATCGTCATGCACCACTATCACTGGGACGTCTCGAAGGCGATGATATTCGTTGTATGTATCATGGTCTGAAATTTAATGCCGAAGGCCGTTGTATTGAAGTTCCAGGCAGCGATAAAGAAGTACCTGGAAATTTCCTGGTACCCACCTATGCGGTAGCAGAAAAACATGGTTGGGTATGGGTGTGGATGGGGGATGCTGAGAAAGCTGATTTGTCGCTTATTCCTGCCGCCATTGGGCCTGATGATGCGAACTGGAAAATGAACAGCGGGTATATCGACTACGCTGCCTACTATCTTTTAGTGAGTGATAATCTAACGGACTTTTCCCATATCGCCTGGGTGCATGAAAACAGTTTTGCTGCCGGGTCCAGCGGTGCTTTTGTTCAGCAGCCCAGAATACAACTGATCGATCGTGGAATAAAAGTAACCCGCTGGAACACCAACGTTCCGCCAAGGGGGTATATGGAAAAAGATAAAACCTATGATCAGTACCTTACCTATGACTTTATTGCCCCCGGCGTGCTGATAATGTTCAGTGCTATGTACCCAAGTGGGACGGCTGATGACTGTGAGCGTGGCCATCCTGCTGCCGATGTGGAGCCTGTTACTGCCAACTTTACCTCACAGGCAATTACCCCGATGACCGATGGCTCAACCCGTTATTATTTCTGCTGGGGTCCAAGAGCTCAAGAGCATGAAAAGGACCCTAAACTATTGGAAGGAATGTGGGCGCTGGCAAATATGGCTTTCGCTGAAGACAAGAACATGATTGAGGCGCAGCAGAAAAATATACAGCTTCAGACTGGCGCACCAATGGTATCTATTACAGATGACAGGGGGCCAACAATGTTCAGAAAAGTGGTGGACAAGCTCATAAAAGAAGAATCCTAAACTGTAAATACCGGCAAGTTGATCAGGCCCTGTTGATTAATCCTCCAGCTCGCCCAGCCAGTTAATATCGTACAGGTCCCGTCTTCGATCCTGGCTGTTGCGCACTGAACCTTCGTTCTTGAGTCTCTTCAGTAAGTCAAAATCGAGATCGACTATCAGTGTCATTTCGGTATTGGGAGTGGTCTCTGCCATGATAGCGTCATGGGGAAAGGAGAAATCAGAGGGAGAAAAAACCGCGCTTTGGGCATACTGTATGTCTGCTCCGTCAACTTTTGGTAAATTACCTACGCTGCCTGCGATGGCGACATAACATTCATTTTCTATGGCACGTGCCTGTGCGCAGCAGCGAACCCTAAGATAACCATTTTTGGTATCGGTCCAGAACGGTACAAACAGAACCTGCATGCCCTGTTCGGACTGAATTCTGGCCAGTTCGGGGAATTCCACATCGTAACAAATCAGTATGCCTACTCTGCCAAAGTCTGTGTCGAAGACTTTTAGTTTGTTGCCTCCCTGCATGATCCAGGATTTTGTTTCATGGGGTGTAGGATGAAGCTTGTATTGTGAATCCATGGTGCCATCTCGACGGCACAGGTAGGCAATATTTAATAACTCGTCGCCTTCCTTTACTGGTAATGAACCGGCGATGATATTGATGTTGTATGAAACTGCCAGCTTGGATATCTCTTCAATGATTTCCGTGCTGAAATCTGCCAATGCCCTGACTGCCTCTATGGACGTTTCATGGTTATCAATTCCCATTAACGGGGCACTGAAAAATTCTGGCAATAGCGCCATGTCGCACTGGTAATCAGAAAGGGCGTCGACAAAGTATTCAACTTGCTGAATCAGCTCTGCAACAGATTTCAGGGGGCGCATTTGCCATTGCACCAGGCCAACACGGGCGCTGGTTCTGTCGGCTCCGATAAGCGGTGTTTTTTCAGGATCATAATAAAGATTGCTCCATTCCAGAAGCGTGGCGTAGCCTAGAGATTCCTTGTCATCTGGCAGGTAGCCTTTTAGAACCCGCTTGACCTCAAACTCATTGGATAATTGGAAGGTAAGAATCGGATCGTAAATTTCCTTGCGTTTAACCTGTTCAATATATTGTTGAGGTGTTAACTGCTGCGCATGATCCTTGTAATTGGGTATTCTGCCGCCGGCGATAATACTTTTGAGATTAAGGCTCTGGCATAGCTCCTTGCGAGCTTCATACAGTCTGCGCCCAAGTCGCATGCCGTGGTAGTCGGGGGAAACAAAAACATCCACGCCATATAACACATCGCCTTTGGGGTCATGGGTGGTCAGAAATGCAGCGCCTGTTATTTCGTCATAGGTATGGTGATCGCCAAATTCGTCGTAATCCACTATGACCGAAAAAGCTGCCGCAATCACAGTGCCGTGATCTTCAATGCAGATTTGTCCTTCCGCAAAGACCTCAAGTTGTGCGTAAAACTTCTTTTCTGATAGCGGCCATTTGCTTCCGTATACGCGACTCATAATATCGGTAATGTCGGCATAATCTTCCCGTCGGAGCTGCCTCAAGGTGAGCTTATGTTCAGTCTCTTCTACAACTATATTTTCAGTCACAAATTTAATCCTATAGAGGAAATATGGTGGTATTGCTTAGCTATACAAGAGGATAGCTATAAAGCACCTGGTTCAATAAAAGAAGGTTCAATGCATGCTGTTGAATCCTGATTGGTTCCGCTGGCAGCGAATACTGATGTTCAGTAATTACCGCGGTAATTCAGGAAATGTAACCGGCAAGGTCAAGTGTAAACAAGCATAAAAAATGGACTCTTTGATTAGCTGGCGCATGATAATATCAATCGTGCAAATAACAAGGTATTTTGAAGCCCTGGCACGCTGTTATGGACAAATCACTGTCTTAAACTATACTCGATTTTCGATACTGCTACTTGAGTGGGTTTATGCATTGGCCGCAAAAGAAACAACTGATCAACAACAAATGAAAACTCACCATGATACATAGAACTGATCAATCTAATACTCCAGAAATCCTCGCCAGGTTTTTCTCGGCCGTAATGATGAGTGCATGGCTGGGTATGATTTTGCCGGGGTCCGGGCTGGCGGCGGACCTGCCTGGGGCAAAGACTGTACCCCGTAATGCTGATGGCAGCATCATGATCAGTGGCGACTCTTCTGATTTTGCCGGCATATGGGTGCCGGATTACAGGGATCGTGGTCCCCGTTTTAATTTCGATGAGGTAAGCATGAAGCCCTGGGCAAAGGGACTTTATGAGGCGCGTCAGACTCATGACCTGGAGCCTCATGCACGTTGCAAGGCATCAGGCGCAGTGCGTCAGTTATTGACCCCATATGGGGTTGAAATTGTCGATATTCCCGAGCTGCAGCGGCTTTATATTTTTGATATTGGTGGCCCTCATACATGGAGGGAAATCTATATGGACGGGCGTTCCCATCCGACGGATTTGGAGCCTAACAACTATGGTCACTCCATCGGTTGGTGGGAAGGTGATACTCTGGTTATTGATTCCATAGGGTACAACACAGAATTCTGGTTTGAACGCAGAGGCCTGCCTCACACAGAACAGGCCCATGTGATTGAGTATTACACGCGCACAGACAGGAATAACATGGAATATCGTTTTGTGCTCCAGGATTCCATGACTTACGACACTAACGTAGAGGGTTCGGTGCATTTACGCTGGAGTGGTGATGCCGAACTGTTTGAATATGTTTGCCAACAGTCTAATTATGCCCCTGACCTGATGGTGAATCAGGACGGACAGGCGGTTGGCAGAACCAGTCCAATTGCGCCATGAAGCTGATATTCTGCGTTATCATCCTTACAAAAAGCATGGGCATTCCGCGTCATTTCGGGCGATTTTCCTGTTTTTTTGCACAATAGAATAAAATTTCACTTAAATTTATAGGTAAAATAGCCAGCTGTTTTAATATTAATCCCGTATAAGACAAGTATGAATGAATAACGCTTAAGTCTGGAAAATAACATTCCAGAGCAAAGAGCCAGGAGAAAGAAAAGAAATGCGGAAGTCAGAAATACTGAAACCTGCTTTTAAACTGCTGTCAGGTGCCGTGGTCATTGCCACTTGTGGCATGCAGTCTGCTCTGGCCCAGAGCCCGGATGAAGTGGCCGGTCTGCTCGAGGAATACTGTACCAAGTGTCATAATTTTGATGACTATTCTGGCGGTATTGACCTCCAAGGTATCGGAGCCCATAACATAGCGGAATTCCCCGAAGTTGCTGAAAAGGTGATCAAACGGCTGCGTTCCGGCCTGATGCCACCTGCAGAGGAGCCTCGTCCGGATTATGAGGTTGTGCAAAGCCTGGCGGAAAGCCTGGCTCAGGCTGTGGACCAGCATGCCCAGATGCAACCGGCTCATCTACCCGCCCCCGGCTTGCATAGACTTAATAGAACTGAGTACTCCAATGCGATCCGTGATTTACTGGCGCTAAATATTGATGCTACCGCCTTTTTGCCCCCGGATGATTCAAGCCATGGTTTCGATAATATGGCTGGCACCCTGACTACGTCACCGGCCTTGATGGAAGCCTATCTCTCCGCTGCAGGCAAAATCAGTCGTCTGGCAATTGGTACCGAGACCGCTCCTACGCTGGCTGTATTTGATGTGCCAGTAGATACATCCCAGAATACCCACATTGAAGGCCTGCCTTTCGGTACTCGAGGCGGCATGCTGATCGAGCACGAATTCCCTGCAGACGGAGAATATGTTTTTACCGTCAAGGGTATGACCGGTTACTTCACTCGTGTGCTGGGTAACGTGAAAGGCGAGAAGCTGGAAGTTACTATCGATGGAGAGCGGGTTTATCTTTATGACTGGGATGAAGAAATAGGCAATCAGGAAGGTAATGGCGGTCGTACGCCAGCTATTCCGATCCGGGGGGGATTTCACAGGGTG
Organism: Pseudohongiellaceae bacterium; assembly: GCA_965662685.1. GTDB lineage: Bacteria > Pseudomonadota > Gammaproteobacteria > Pseudomonadales > Pseudohongiellaceae > Eutrophocola. The sequence goes on from CBFIIQ010000051.1 coordinate 13,699, forward strand.
GGTGTGACGTTCATAGCCACCAGCGATTTACCTGACACCGGCTTGAACAAATCCTTCCAGCGCACCATGAATTCACCTGGTTCCATTGCTGGCTATACCTTCTACCCCCATGTTGGGCAGGTTTTTATTGAAGGTCCCTACAATGGCTTACCTGCTTCAGACACCATGAGTCGCCGCCAGGTTTTTGAATGCTACCCACAGGAACTGTCCGAGGAGGCAAACTGTGCACAGCAGATAATTTCTACTCTGCTCAGCAAGGCTTACCGACGTCCGGTAAGTGATGCCGACCTTGATGTGATCATGGATTTTTATCGTATAGGCCGCGAGGAAGGCGGGCGCTTTGATTACGGTATAGAAGCGGCAATACAGCGAATTCTCGCCGATCCAGAGTTTATCTACCGCTCCGAAATTGAGCCAGTTAACGTGGCGGAAGGATCACTTTATCAAATCAGTGATCTGGAACTGGCTTCGCGCCTGTCGTTTTTCCTCTGGAGCAGTATTCCCGATGCGGAATTAATTGAGATCGCGTCTCAGGGGCGTCTGCATGACCCTGATGTACTGCAACAACAGGTGCAGCGCATGTTTGCTGATCCGCGCTCTGACGCTTTCATTGAGAATTTTACTGGTCAGTGGTTGAACGTTCGGGGCATGGCTGCCAGTGAGCCAGTAGTCGAGCTGTTCCCTGACTTTGACAGCACTTTGCGTGACGCATTCCGCGAAGAGATTGAGTTGTTTTTCGCCAGCATCATTCAGGAAGACCGCAGTATTCTGGATCTGTTAACGGCTGATTACACCTTCGTAAATGAGCGTCTGGCCAGACATTATGGCATCCCCGATATTTATGGCTCACAATTCCGTCGCGTTGAACTGGGCCCTGAACATGACATGCGTCGTGGGCTGCTGGGTAAAGGTGCTCTGCTGACCATCACTTCGGATGCAGCCCGAACCTCACCAATCAAACGTGGCAAATGGTTCCTCGAAACCTTCCTTGATGTGAGCCCGCCAGATCCCCCCCCGGGTGTTGAGACAGATCTGACTCCGGCTGAAGGCGAAGCCCCCAAGACGCTGCGCGCACGACTTGAGTCACATCGTGCAAATCCAAGCTGTGCCGGTTGTCATAAGTTGTTCGAACCGCTGGGATTGGCCATGGAGAATTTCGATGCGGTTGGCAGGTGGCGCCTTGAGGACTCTGGCTTGCCAGTTGATCCCACAGGCACTACCAATGACGGCATGCCTTTGAACGGCATCCAGAGCCTGCGTGAGATGGCTGTGCTCAGGGGTGACCTGTTTGCCCAGGTTGTTACAGAAAAATTGCTGACCTATGCACTGGGCCGTGGCATTGAGACTGAAGACATGGCTCTGCTGCGTTCAGTGACCAATTATGCCGCCGAGAATGATTATCAATTTTCATCGTTGGTGTTGGGTGTGATCCAAAGCCCTGCTTTCACCATGAACCTGAAATCCGCTAGCCGATAACGCTAGAGCGAGGAGTAAACACATGTTGATCACCAAGAAACATATATCACGTCGCCAGCTGTTGAGAGGTGCCGGTACCACACTGGCATTGCCTCTGCTTGATGCGATGATCCCTGCCTCAACAGCGTTGGCGCAGACTGCAGCAGTGCCTCCACCCCGGTTTTTTGCCGGCTTTGTACCCCATGGTGCAGCTCCTGGTTATTGGGTGCCCGAAAAGGAAGGTGCACTGCCAGCAGAGCTGCCATTTATCTGGAAACACCTTGAGCCGTTTCGTGACAGTTTGAATATTCTTTCTGGTCTGCATTCTACTTCCGCTGAACCACCTCCGGGTGAAACCGGGGCTGACCATTGGGTTGCTGCGGCTTTCCTGTGTGCTGACAAGCCCAGAAAAACTGCCGGTGCCGATGTTTATGCCGGCCAGACAATAGACCAGATCATTGCCCAGAAAATTGGTTCTCAGTCGTTACTGCCATCAATGGAAATTTCTGTTGAAGATCCGGGTTCCGGTTCGAGCAACTGCGGTGAAGGTTACAGTTGTGTTTATACCAACACTATTTCATGGGCTTCACCAACCACACCATTACCCATGGAGTTAAATCCCCAGGTGGTTTTTGAGCGGATGTTTGGTAGTGGCAGCTCACCTGCACAGCGTGTTGAACGTCGGGAAAGAAACAAGAGTATTCTCGATTCAATCACCGGAAAAATTACTGATCTTCGCAAGGAAATCAGTGTTCCTGATCGCTCGCGTCTGGATAGCTTTACCGAAAATGTCCGTGAGATTGAGAGACGTTTACAGATTGCTTCCAGTGTGACCACGGCTGCTCCTGAAGATTTTGATGTACCGCCCGGCATTCCCCAGTCCTTTGATGATCACATCAAGTTGATGTTTGACTTGCAGACTCTGGCATTTCAGGCTGATATCACTCGTGTCGGGACTATGCTTTTTGCCCGTGATCTTACTGGTCGTGTTTATCCGGAAAGTGATGCGCCTGCGCTGGGCTTTCATGGCGGATCCCATCATGGTGAAGACCCGGGTCGAATTGATGAGTTCTCCAAAATCAATCAATACCATGTCAAAATGCTGGCCTATTTTGCTGACAAGCTGTCAAAAACTGAAGATGGTGATGGCTCCTTGCTTGATCATTCCCTGCTGCTTTATGGCAGCAATATGGGTAATCCTAACCAGCATCTGCATTATGATGTACCGCATGTCCTTCTTGGTGGTAATAACGGCAAGATGCAGGGTGGTCGACATATCGCATACCCAACCAAAACCGTACCGACAGGAAATCTCCTGTTAAGTATCCTGGATCAATATGATATTCATCGGGAAAGTTTTGGTGACAGTACCGGGCGTTTGGAGAACTTATAATTCCATGAAACGTTTACCTGTCACTGGAATTAAAGCAGCGCTGTTGGCGTTATTATTCGCCTGTGCAAATCTCGCGTTTGCACAAAACGAAATCGCGGATGCAGCGATGCGTCATGACAATGCTGAAGTCAGGCGTTTGATAGAAGATGGCTTTGATGTCAATGCCAGTCAGGCTGATGGTGCCACAGGTTTGCAATGGGCTGCATATCATCATGATGCTGGGCTGACTGAGTTATTACTTGATGCGGGTGCCGATCCTGCTATAGCCAATCGAAATGGATCAACCCCATTATGGCTGGCATCGAATCAGGGTGATACAGACGTTATTCAGGTGTTGCTTGAAGCCGGTGTCAATCCAAACGAGGAGTTACCCCTGGGCCGCAAGCCACTTATGCTGGCTGCCCGCTCCGGTGTTGTAGAGGCGGTGCAGGTCTTGCTTGATGCGGGCGCTGATGCCAATGCCAGTGAATATGAACGCGGTACCACCGCTTTAATGCAAGCGGCAGATCAGGGCCATGCTGACGTGATGAAGATACTGATTGCCAATGGCGCTGACGTTGCTAGTACATCCCTACCTGTTATGCGTGATGGCCGTAGTGCGGCACTGGGACATTCTGAAGACCCCAGAATCAATGTTCGCCGACAGACTCTTGTGGTCGCCTGTGAGCAGGAAAACCCCGATACGCAATTACTAAAAAACCTCGTTTTAAGAGGTACCAATGACCGTGCGCTGGTGAATCTTGCCAATAAGGGTGATTTTAGTATTGAAACCATCTGTTCAGCATTTGAGCGGGTTGGACTGGGTTTTGCCGTAGCTGCAGGAGACGGACGCAATAGAAATTTCGGTCAGCGCGATGGTCGTGAGCCTGATGGTGGCGAATTAACCGCGATGATCTATGCAGCACGTGCCGGTGATATTGATGCTGTTCAGGCACTGCTGGATGCCGGTGCCGATATAAACCAGGTTAGCCGTTATGGCTGGACTCCCTTGCTGGCAGCTACCCAGAATCGAAATTACCAGTTGGGTAAATTCCTGATTGAGAATGGTGCAGATGTCAATATTGCCAACAAGGGTGG
>CBFIIQ010000052.1:0-17547 GCA_965662685.1 Pseudohongiellaceae bacterium
TACCGAAGCAAAAAAAGGTCTAAAGCTAATAAATTAACGCAGTTGTTTACTCACTGAGTTTGTATTTTTCGATACAAAATCAACCAGCAAACACCCACTTCTATTACTTGATCTAATTGTTAAAGAGCTTCCCTGTCTCAAGGGAGTGCGCATTATACTGATTGCGCTCTGACTAACAAGCTTTTTTTAAAAATATTTTAGCTTTTTTTAAATGCCCGGATTCCTCGTATTGAGGGGGCTGGAGCTGTCATGTACAGGGCCGCGCATTCTACTGTAAACGCGGCCCAATACAAGGGCTAATTTGAAGAATTTTTATACTTTTTTTCACCCTGGCTACTTGCACTTTTACCAAGGTCTGTAATTACCGACAGAAAAGGCTTTTACCGCTAATCCCGATAAGCCAGGTGGAAGAGTTTTTTGCCCCGTTTAAGCAGAAAGTACTGACCATAAAACGCATCATCCCACGACAGAGAGGCTGCCGGATCTACTACTTTCTCGCCATTAACAGACACTGCACCATTACTGATGAACTCTCGGGCCATTTTATTTGACTGCGCAAGACTCGTGGAAACCAGGGCTTCAACCAGAGTTCCTGCTTCTAAAACAGAAGAAGGCATACCATCCTGCTTTAGCTGACCGAAGTCCTCTTCGGTGAGGCTGCTGATATCACCGCTAAACAACGCCTCACTGATTCGCTGCGCTGCAGCAAGGCCTGAATCGCCATGAACCAGACGAGTTACCTCTCTTGCCAGTACCCCCTGAGCCTCGGGACGCCCCTGGGCAGCCTTGTCTGCTTCTTCTATAGCTTTTATTTCCGATATATCCAGAAAGGTAAAATAATTCAGGAATTTGTAAACGTCGGCATCAGCGCTATTTATCCAGAATTGATAAAAGGCATAGGTAGAGGTTCGTGCCGGATCCAGCCAGATAGTACCCTCTTCAGTCTTGCCAAACTTTCCTCCATCAGCCTTGGTCACCAGAGGCAGAGTCAAACCAAAAACCTGCTGCTGGTTAAGTCTGCGGGTAAGATCAATGCCTGCTGTAATATTGCCCCATTGGTCGGAGCCGCCAATCTGCAGGGTACAGTCATGCATCTGGTTAAGCATGGCGAAGTCGTATGCCTGCAGGATCATATAGCTGAATTCAGTATAGGAGATACCTTCCCCTTCCCGCTCTATTCGCTGTTTGACGCTCTCTTTCTGGATCATGGCATTGACGGAAAAGTGTTTACCTATATCGCGCAGGAATGCCAGCATCCCCTTGTCGGCAGTCCAATCAAGATTATTAACCACTAGCGCTGCGTTTTCGCCGCAGTCAAAATCGATAAAACGGGATAGCTGTGCCCGTATTTTCTCCGTCCACTCAGCAGTAACCTCCAGAGAGTTCAACTTTCTCTCCTTGGCCTTGAAACTGGGATCACCAATCATGCCCGTTGCACCACCCGCCAGTGCTATAGGCCTGTGGCCGGCAAGCTGAAATCGCTTCAGGGCAAGCAGGGGCACCAGAGAGCCAATATGCAAACTGTCCGCAGTGGGATCAAAGCCGCAATAAACGGTACGACATTGGCCAGCCAGATGCTCCTGCAGCTCATCTTGCGCAGATGCCTGCATCAGCAGGCCACGTTGGTCCAGGTTTTCTATTAACTGCTTATCTGTCACGGTAATGGTCTATGCTTTGTCGGCTAAATAAAGAGGCGCAACTTTACTAAATAGGAAGACAATTACAAGGGAAAATTACCCTTCTGCCCACGCCATTTAAAAACACTGGCATTCCCAAGTAACAAGCTACTAAAATAGGCTGTCCCAAGGGGTATACGATTTCTGTTTTTTTGTTATAATCCAGCCAATTACGGCCACTACTGTATAAGATACTAGAAGAATCTTATGGATCCTGTTGATTCTATTAAACGCCGTTTAGACAGTCTCTTGCCTGGTAATCATCGATTACTACTGCTCGGACTTCTCGGCTCTCTGATCATTATCACCCATGATAATGACTATCCGGGCTATTCCCTGCAGCCAAGACAAGCAAGCTCTGCAACTGCAATGGCAACAGAAAACCCCGTTACCACAACGACTGCGGAAACTGTTATCTCGGAAATTCAGAGTATTCAGCGAACTGTGCAGATTAGCGCATTACAGCGAAATGGATCTGAACCAATACAAGCAGTGTCGAATCTCCCAGAACAACAGGCCAAACCAGTTCTGGATCCAACTCCCCAGAATACTCCGGACTTCAGTACCCAGGTCAGGGCCGGCGACAATCTAACCCTAATTTTCAAACGTGCCGGACTGAATGCCAGAGATGTTTACGAGGTCAGCAATAGCCAACCAAAGTCCACCATACTCAACAATCTCTATCCCGGCTATCAACTGGATTTTACCTTTCAGCAAAATCCCGAATCAGATAAAAAGCTCGAAACGCTCACTATCATTAAGAACAGGCTCGAAACTGTTGAGTTCAGTAAAATTGAAGAAGGCTACTATGTTGCTACTGAACACACGCGACAACCTGATATAAGACAGGTATTCCGTGAAGCGACTATTGATGACTCTCTGTTTTTAGCTGCACAACGTGGCGGCATGTCAGCTGGCGTGACTATGGAACTGGCAGGGATATTTGGCGGAGTAATCGATTTTCTTCTGGATACCCGGAAAGGCGATACCTTTAACCTGTTGTATGAAGAGAAGTTTGTCGATGACGAATACATTGGCTACGGCAGAATTCTTGCAGCTCAATTTACCAACCAGGGTGATACTTATACTGCGGTACGTTATGTGAATCAATCCGGCGACTCTAATTTCTATAACCCCGATGGAGAAAGCATGCGCAAGGCTTTCCTGCGTAATCCGGTGGATTTCACACGTATCAGCTCCGGCTTCAGTCTGAGTCGCAAACACCCAATTCTAAGTACTATCCGTGCTCATAAGGGCACTGACTATGCAGCGCCTCGCGGCACCCCTGTGGTTGCGGCTGGCGACGGGCGGGTGACCTGGGCATCTCGCAATGGTTCTTTTGGCAAACTCGTTGTTGTCCAGCATGGTGAAAAATTCCAGACCAAATATGCTCACCTTAATGCCTATGCTAAAGGCATTAAAAATGGTGCTCGGGTAAAACAGGGACAGGTAATTGGTTATGTGGGATCAACCGGGGGCGCTACCGGTCCTCACCTGCATTATGAATTCCTGATGGATGGGGTTCATCGCAACTCAAGGACTATCCATGACAAACTCCCAAAAGCGGAATCTGTACCCAACTCTGAAATGCAGCGCTTCAGGGAGCAAACCCAAATAATCCTTGCGCAGCTGGAAACTCACGTAAGCAGCACAAAAAATATTGCTCAGCATTCAGTTTTCCCTGAACTGTAATGCTCTCATCCATTTATATTGGCTTGATTTCAGGCACCAGCATGGATGCTGTTGATTGCGCCCTTGTTGACTTCAATCAGGGTAAACCCACTCAATTGGACTTTATCAACACTGAAATTCCCGATGACCTCAGGCAAAACCTTTTATCCCTGTGCGAAGATCACCACGGACAAATTCCACTTCTTGGAGAAACAGACGTAGAGTTTGCCCGACTTCTGGCACTTTCTGTTAACCAGATACTCGACATTAACGGGCTAAAGCCTTCGCAAATCGCAGCTATTGGCAGCCATGGTCAAACCATCCGTCATCTGCCCCATCAGAACGTTTCAAATTATCCTTTCACAATGCAGATTGGCGATCCAAATACTATAGCCGAGCTAACCAATATAACCACTGTAGCTGATTTCAGACGCAGGGATCTTGCAGCCGGAGGTCAGGGCGCCCCCATTGTGCCGGCTTTCCACAGGAAAATTTTTTCCAGTGCTGAAAATGACCGGGTAATCATAAACATTGGCGGGATGTCGAATATAACCGTACTGAAAAAAAGCGGCGAAATATCCGGACACGATACCGGACCCGGAAATGTACTTATGGATCTATGGATTCAACAGCTTCTGGGGCACCCCTATGACAAGGATGGATCCTGGGCCAGCTCCGGAATAGTGAATGAAGAGTTGATGGCTATTATGCTGGACGAGCCCTACTTTAAACTGCCTCCTCCAAAAAGTACCGGCCGTGAATTATTTAATCAGCACTGGCTTAACTGCAAGATGACTGAAGTAAATCAAACTATAGCCCCGGAAAATGTTCAGGCGTCATTACTGGCATTAACAATAGAAACCATCAAAGACGCCATAAAAAAACAGCTTAACAAAGGACAAATCATTGTATGCGGCGGGGGTGCCTATAACAGCACATTGATGCAGGGTCTTGCAGGAGCCCTTCCTTCTTTTGAAGTGATGCCCAGCTCCAGACTTGGGGTCATGGAAGACAGCATGGAAGCAGTCGCTTTTGCCTGGCTGGCAAAACAGGCTCTCGCTCAACAGCCGGTGGATTTCACAGACATTACCGGTTCAGCGCATCCAGTAATTGCTGGAGGAGTGTATTTCGCGGGGAATAAAGTACTTAAAAATACTTATTGATTGGCATAGTTGATTAAATTCGAAAGCCATATGCCATAAAGCATGAAAAACATAAAAAAGGCAGCCTTCACTTTAAAAAACCTACTACATTGAAAAGGACATACCACAACCACAGGTTGTTGTTGCAAGAGGGTTTTCAACAATAAATCGTGAACCTTCAAGGCCTTCCATATAATCCACTCTGGACCCTACCAGGTATTGAAAACTTAGCGGATCTACCAGTAACCGAGCTCCTTTGTTACTAATAACGGTATCATCTTCATTGGCATTTACATCAAATGAAAATCCATACTGAAACCCGGAACAACCACCACCAGTCACAAATACACGTAATTTGAGCTCAGGATTTCCTTCCTCACTAATCAGTGCGCTTACTTTTTTGGCCGCATTGTCAGTCAGCGTTATAGCAACCGCTTCGTGCATACCAACGACCGGGTCATTCACATTTTCTGCAGCCGTCATGGATCAGTTCCGAACAAATTTAGGGAGGTGTATTATCCAAAAACCAAGCAAATTAGTCAAGTATTTGAGGAAGAGGCCTGACCGTTTTCTACAAAAGCGGGAACCTCATCTTTACCCAACACCTCAGAGGTCTCCATGCCAATCTGTCGGGGCTTCAGGTCAGCAGTTGCAGTATGACACAAGCTGCCATTTACCTCTGACCCCATCACCATTTCAATCAAGTGATAATAAACATTACCCACTACCCGCGCTTTTGCAGCCAGCTCAAGATGTTGTGTGGAATGGACATCTCCCTCTACGAGGCCGTTAATAATGACGGAGGGCACGTTGATTTCACCCTGAACAAGACCACTTTCCCTGATCCGTATTTCAGCAGAAGAATCGTCATCAGCGTAGATATTGCCACGGACTTTTCCTTCAACTTCCAAAACCCCGCTAAAGTGAACATCCCCGGTAATCTCTGTTGCTTTTGAAATAAGGGTAGTGATGTTTTCTGTGCTGAATGGTTTTTTCACAAAATCTCCATAAATCTTTAAATTCCTAAAATGCTTTCAGATTGTAGCTTTATAAAAAGAATGACATTAGAACTGAGTTAACTGTTTCGACATTTACCGGTCAAATAAATTTAATTACTATTGTTTTTATAAACTATTTTTACAAACCACTGTACGAGTTAAGGTCCAACTAAATTATTCAACAACCCAGGCAAAACTTTTCTGGATAGTTTTCCCGTCATTACCCTCATCCACTGCCAATATCTGAACTCCCAAGGGAATAAAACCATCCGGTAGTATCAGCTCACCCTGAATATTCTGGAAATAACGAAACTGCAACTTGATATCCAGTTGATCCTCATCCACTGCGAGGCTTCTCAGCGGCATGGAAATTTCCTGACGTTCCCGGGTTCCCAAAATATTAACATTCACATATCCACTTACGAGGGTATCGTTATTCCCTGCCTGCCTTAATTCGAGCCGATAACGAATACGATTTTGCAAATCTGTTTCCAGGAGGTCCAGCTGACCTATTATTAGGCCAGTTTCGTTGTTTTCCGGAGACATGATTTGTTTGTAATACAAAACATCTTCTTCCAGCTGGGCTATAGTTTCGCGAAGATTAATAATTGTCCCCTGAACCTCGTCCAAAGCCTGTCGATCAACAGTATTTGCCTGTTCACTACTGGTTAATTCCTGCTGCAAGATATTGATCTGCGCACTCATGCCACCTACTTCCAACATCAGCTCTTCGCGCTCCTGCCTTGCATCGCCATTAACAAAAACACCTTCACTATAACCATAAAAGTAAAATCCGGCTCCGGTTACGGCAACAAGTAGTAATATTCCCAGACGCGCAATAGTCTTTCGCCATGGACGGTATGGCACAACTATCATCTTGAGTTGTTTACTGCCTTTTACTGTAGGCGCTTTACTCAATGTTTTAGTCCTGATGCTTTATTTCAGCATGAATCAAGGAAGAGCTGCTACCAGCTCCAGCCCTGTAGTTTCTGTTAGTCCAAACATTATATTCATGTTTTGTACTGCCTGTCCCGCAGCACCTTTTACCAGGTTATCTTCTGCAGCAAGAACGACTACAGTATCTCCACCCTGCGGACGGCAAACTGCAAGTTGCAACCTGTTAGTCCCGCGCACGCTGCGGGTATCAGGACTCAAACCCGGCTCAAGCACATCAACAAACGGCTCTTCCCTGTAAAAGTCCTCAAACAAACTCTGCAAATCCATATCCTGGTTGGTCAGCGTGGCGTAAAGGCTTGCCTGTATTCCTCTGATCATAGGCGTCAGGTGAGGCATGAATGTCAGTCCTACTTTTTTAGCACTAACATTATTCAATCCCTGGGAAATCTCTGGCAAATGCCTGTGCCCATTGATGCTATAGGCTTTCATGCTTTCACTGGTTTCACATAACAAAATACCAATATCTGCTTTACGCCCGGCGCCACTCACGCCTGATTTGCAGTCCGCGATCAATCTGTCCGTATCCACCAGATTATTTTTAACCAGGGGCAGAAATCCCAACTGAACCGCCGTTGGATAACACCCGGGGTTGGCAACAACTCGCGCCTTTCTGGTTGCCTCTCGATTCATTTCAGGCAGGCCGTAGACAGCTTCATCCAGTAGCGCAGGACATGCATGCTCCATACCGTACCATTGTGACCAGAGTGCCGCATCCTTTATCCTGAAATCCGCTGAAAGGTCTATCACCTTTACCCCGGACTTCAATAATTCAGGGACCATGGTCATCGCCGTACCGTTAGGTGTCGCAAAGAAAACCACTTCACAGGCGCTGAGTAATTCAGGCTCTGGAGCCACAAAATTCAGATCCAGGTAACCACGCAGATTGGGAAACAGGGATGCAACCGGGTTGCCTGCCTCACCCCTGGATGTGACGGCCTGCAATGACACTTGCGGATGTTTTATCAGCAAACGCAATAATTCCTGTCCTGTATAGCCTGTTGCGCCTACTATTCCTGCCTTTATCAAGTGAATACCTCTATATCTCAACCCTGATTAACATATACCAATTCTTTCAGGGTTATAAACGGGGGCGCGTATAATAAGAGCCTGCCAGCAAAAGATAAAGTCTAATCCGTTTTAGACTCTCTCCCGGTGATGTTATCATTCGCCTCTTTGTTTAAAACCACTACTACAACTATTAGTTATTTATACAAATGCTCTGGTTCAAAGCTTTCCATATTATTTCTGTCATTAGCTGGTTTGCAGCTCTTTTTTACCTGCCCCGGCTCTATGTGCATCATGCCATGACTGAAGATAGCGCTACCAAAGAGCGCTTTAAAATCATGGAACGCAAGCTCTACCGTGGCATCATGACACCAGCAGCAGTACTTACCATCCTTTTTGGCGCGATTGTTTATGGGTATAACCCGCAATATTACATGGCATCGGCCTGGATGCATGCCAAACTGTCATGTGTATTGCTTCTTCTTATTTATCATGGCATGTGCTGGCATTACCTGAAACTATTCAGGGATGATCAAAACACCCGATCTCATACGTACTATAGATATTTCAATGAAGCTCCTACCGTGCTTCTTATCGTTATAGTCATACTAGTTGTTGTTAAACCTTTCTAATCAGGACCCCCATATGACCTCAGGCAAACACAGCCATTCTGAATCCCTCTTTGCCACCGCAAAACAGTTTATTCCCGGTGGTGTTAATTCACCGGTGCGCGCTTTTAAAGGCGTAGGTGGCAGCCCGGTTTTTTTCAAACAGGGGGAAGGTGCATGGCTGATTGATGAAGATGACAACCGATATGTTGACTATATCGGATCCTGGGGCCCCCTTATTCTTGGACACCGCCATCCGTCAGTTATCTCCGCCCTGAAAGCCCAGATGGAAAAAGGTCTTACCTTTGGCGCCCCAACCGAACAGGAAGGTACGCTTGCCGAATTAATAACCCAATTGGTGCCCTCCATTGAATCGGTGCGGCTGGTAAATTCGGGTACAGAAGCCACCATGAGTGCTATTCGTCTGGCTCGCGGCTTCACAAAGCGGGATAAAATTTTAAAGTTTGAAGGTTGCTACCATGGTCATGTGGATTCACTGCTGGTTAAAGCCGGCTCTGGCGCACTGACACTTGGGGCTCCTGATTCCCTGGGCGTACCCGCATCAACTTCCTCTGAAACCTATGTGTTGCCATACAACGATATTGATAGTGTCAGTCAATTGTTTGAAAAGCATGGTAAGGAAATTGCCTGCATCATCATTGAACCGGTGGCAGGTAATATGAACCTTGTGCCTCCTGCTCCAGGTTACCTGCAGGGTCTGCGTGAGATTTGTGACCAGTATGGCAGCGTGCTGATTTTCGATGAGGTGATGACCGGATTTAGAACCGCACTGGGTGGAGCGCAACAGGTCTATGGCGTCACCCCCGACCTGACAACCCTGGGCAAAGTCATTGGAGGAGGACTGCCGGTGGGAGCATTTGGCGGTAAAAAACCTATCATGGATATGCTCGCACCCAACGGACCCGTCTATCAGGCTGGCACCCTTTCTGGCAATCCCTTGGCGGTATGTGCCGGCATGGCCACACTGAAAGAACTTAGCAAACCGGGCTTCTTTGACTCACTGTCAGCCAAGGCAGAATTCCTGCTAAAAGGTTTTCAGGAGCGTGCGAACGATGCAGGCATAGGTTTCACTACCAACCAGGTGGGCGGTATGTTTGGATGTTTCTTTAGCAACGAAGAAAAAGTAACTCGCTTTGAACAGGTGATGGCCTGCGATATGGAAAGATTCAAAAAATATTTCCACTTGATGCTGGAAAGCGGCATCTACCTCGCACCTTCCGCCTATGAAGCGGGCTTTATCTCCGCAGCCCATGGTGAGGAAGAAATACAATACACGCTGGATGCTGCTGAAAAAGCATTTGCAGATTTATAAATAACAACGAATTAGAAGAGGGAAAATAATAATGAAAAAATATCATGTCTATGGCCTGGGAAATGCGCTTGTTGATAAAGAATTCGAAGTACAGGATGAATTTTTTTCACACGAAAGCATTCAGAAAGGTGTTATGACCTTGGTGGACGGGGAATCCCAGGAAACACTGCTGCAAAGACTTATGGAAAAATATGGTCTTAAAAAACGCGCCGGTGGTGGTTCTGCAGCCAATACCATGTATGCCATTTCACAGTTTGGCGGCAATACCTATTATGCCTGCAAGGTATCCAATGATGAGTTCGGGGATTTTTACCTGGAAGAGCTTGGTGACCTTAATATTCATACCAATCTTGATAAGCACAGTCGGCAGGAAGGGGTAACAGGCAAGTGCCTGGTCATGGTCAGTCCGGATGCAGAACGCACCATGCTCACTTTTCTTGGCATTTCTGAAACACTTTCCAAGGAAGATATTGATGCTGCAGCAGTTGCTGACTCCGAGTATCTTTATCTGGAAGGATATCTGGTTTCATCTGATAGCGGTCGACAGGCTTGCGTCTATGCAAAAAAGGTCGCCGAAGACAATGGTGTAAAAACATCAATCACCCTTTCCGATCCTGCCATGGTGCAATTCTTCCGTGGCGGACTGGAAGAAATGATCGGTGAAGGTGTTGACCTTTTATTTGCCAACGATGTTGAAGCAAAAGAATGGACCGGCAAAGACAGTATCGAAGATGCTGCGGAAGATCTTAAAAGTATCGCTAAACAGTTTGTAATTACCCTGGGTTCCGAAGGGGCACTTTTATATGATGGCTCAAGCTATATAAAAATTGCATCACACTCTGTCAAAGCTGTAGATTCCAACGGCGCTGGTGATATGTTTGCCGGCGCATTTCTGTATGGGATTACTGCTGGCAATGACTTTGAAACTGCAGGCAAGCTTGCCAGCCTGGCCGCGGCGACTACAGTAAGTAATTTTGGTCCAAGACTGCCTTCAGATCAGCATCGGGCTATCAAGGATCAGATTATCAAGTAATCAGCCAATTACTTTCGCGCATTAAAAAAGCCGGTGTGCTTGTGCATCACCGGCTTTTTATTAACTTCACTTTCTTTTAGAGCTATAACAAAAGCATTCAGCAGCAAAAGGGCTGCATCAATGCTGAAACCTAGCTGAAGTTAGCTTTTTCTTCGTCAGTCACATCTTTCATGCTCAGGCTGATCTTGCCGCGATCATCTATCTTAAGAACCTTCACCAGAATTTCCTGCTTCTCAGTCAGAAAATCTGTGACGTTCTCAACACGTTCCTGGGCAATCTGGGAGATATGAACCAAACCATCTTTTCCGGGAAGGATCGTCACGAAGGCACCAAAATCAACAATCTTGGAAACAATACCTTTATAGATCCTGCCAATTTCTGCTTCCGCAGTGATTTCTTCAATCATGGCCACGGCGGCATCTCTTGATGTGGCATCTTCACCATAAATGCGAATATTTCCATCATCGTCGATATCAACCTGGGCGCCCGTTTCTTCAGTAATAGAACGAATGGTAGCGCCACCTTTACCAATGACGTCACGAATCTTGTCAGTATGTACTTTCATCATGCCCATGCTTGGCGCATTTTCAGAAACTTCTGCACGAGACTCCGAGATCACTTTATTCATCTCACCAAGGATATGCATACGCGCACTATGTGCCTGTTCCAATGCGGTTTCCATGATCTCTTCAGTTATACCCTGAATCTTGATGTCCATTTGCAGTGCTGTGATACCGGCAGCTGAACCAGCCACTTTAAAGTCCATATCACCGAGATGATCTTCGTCTCCAAGGATATCCGTTAATACTGCAAAGCCGTTATCTTCCTTGATAAGACCCATAGCAATACCTGCTACTGGCGCCTTCAATGGTACACCGGCATCCATCAATGCCAGACTTGTGCCACAAACACTGGCCATTGAACTTGAGCCGTTGGATTCAGTAATTTCCGATACCACACGAATGGTATAAGGAAAATCATCTTCACTTGGCAGTACTGCAGCAACACCACGGCGTGCAAGTCGGCCATGACCAATCTCACGACGCTTGGGGCCACTCATGAATCCGGTTTCACCGACACTGAATGGAGGAAAGTTGTAATGCAGCATGAATGCATCTTTCTTGGTACCAGCCAGACCTTCAAGCAACTGCGCATCACGCATGGCACCCAGAGTGGCAACTACCAGAGCCTGGGTTTCACCACGGGTAAACAATGCAGAACCATGAGTTTTATTTAATACACTGGTTTCAACTGAAATCGGTCGTACTGTGGATTGATCTCTGCCATCAATTCTTGGCGCACCATCAATAATTTTTCCGCGAACAATTTTCTTCTCAAGTTTTGCGAAAATTTCCTGAACTTCTCCAGCACTTACTGCAGGATCTGCTTCTTCATTGGCAAACTGTGCAACAGCCTGCTCCTGCAAGTCACCCAGCTTGTCCTGGCGCTGCATTTTGTCGGAGATCTGGTAAGCATTGCTGATACCTTCAGCAAAACTCTCCGAGATCAAACCGGTCAATGCTTCGTTAACAGCTGGCGCTGTCCATTCCCAGTCAGGCTTACCCGCTTCGGCTTTAAGTTCTTTTACCGCATTGATAACAGCCTGCATTTCAACGTGGGCAAAAAGAACTGCACCAAGCATCAGGTCTTCGCTTAATTCTTTAGCTTCAGACTCCACCATAAGAACTGCAGATTCTGTACCGGCAACAACCATGTCGAGATCGGAATTTTCAAGTTGTGAATAGCCAGGATTCAGAATATAGCCATTCTCATCGGTATAACCGACACGGGCAGCACCCAGAGGGCCTGCAAAAGGAATGCCTGAAATAGCCAGAGCTGCAGACGTTCCAATCATGGCAGCAATATCAGGATCCGCATCTTTATCTGATGAAATAACAGTGGGAACTACCTGTACTTCATTCAAAAATCCTTTTGGAAACAAAGGGCGTATTGGTCTGTCAATCAGTCGGCAGGTCAGCGTTTCCTTTTCAGTAGGACGACCTTCGCGTTTGAAAAAACCGCCGGGGATTTTACCCGCGGCATAAGTCTTTTCCTGATAATTAACGGTTAATGGGAAGAAACTCTGGCCAGGAGTGGCCGTCTTTTTTCCAACTACTGTGGTCAGTACCGATGTGTTTCCGATTGTGACCAATACAGCGCCTGTAGCCTGACGGGCAATTTTTCCCGTTTCCATGACTACAGTGTCATTTCCGTATTTAAATTCTTTTCTTACAGTATTAAACATAGATTTTTTACTCTTTTTCTTAGGCGTACGAGCCTGACCAACCCCATGTTGGCCAGGGGAGAAATATTATCGACGTAGTCCCAATCTCTTGATGAGAGTGGCATAACGACTGACATCTTTTCTTTTCAGATAGTCGAGCAGCTTGCGACGGGTATTCACCATGCGGATAAGACCGCGACGTGAATGGTGATCGTGATTGTGCTCTTTGAAGTGAGACTGGAGGTGATTGATGTTGCTTGTCAGCAGAGCTACCTGTACTTCAGGAGATCCAGTATCTCCTTCGGCTAATGCGTATTCTCTGACAATTTCAGCTTTCTCAGTGGCAGTTAAAGCCATAGTTATTACTCCTGTGAATATGCGTGAAAAATTATTGAAATCCTTTCAATCAGAATAACCATGCATATTTATAGTTACCTGAGTTTTATCCTTGATACTTCATTTACAACAATATTTTCTTTCTTTTACTTCCTGCTGCATGCTGATCTCCCTGTTTCCGTGGGCTCTGGCTGGCAAAGGGTGCGTACAATAGCATAATTGAAGGCGTTGTTACAGCATTTGGGGCGGCCTTTACCTAATCTGTTTTCATCAATCTGACAGGGGTGACACGGCCATCATCGAGGATTTTCCCAATACCGATAAACTGGCCACTGTCGTATAGGCGAACGGTACCACTGGTGGGCAAGCCACGGACGATTACCGCCTGTCCCTGACGCACAAAATCCGCAGTAACAGTGGGTAAATCAACTTTCTCCAGATGCTCTACTGCAAAATCAGCCGCCTGGAGATATTGATCCATTATCCCGAAATCATTTTCCTTAGCTGCTGCTTCGAGCTGCTCTATTGTGACAGATTGCGCCAGAGTAAAAGGCCCCGACTGCAAACGACGCAGTGCCGTCACATGCCCACCTACCCCTAACTGATCGCCCAGGTCATCAGCAATCATTCGAATATAGGTACCCTTGGAACAGTGCACTTCCAGATCAATTTCATCCCCTCTAAAATCCAGTAAATTCAAGCTGTAAATCGTTACTACTCTTTCCTTCCTCTCTACCTCTTCGCCTTTTCTTGCCAACTTGTAAAGGGGAACGCCCTGATGCTTGAGCGCTGAGTACATGGAAGGGATTTGTTTTATTTGACCGCGAAACTTTTTCAGGCTGTCTTCAACCTGTTTCTGGCTGAGATTAACTTCACTGGTTTTAAGAACTTCTGACTGCGAATCACCGCTGGCGGTTTTGATACCAAATTTGATAGTTGTGCTGTAGCGCTTATCAGCATCTAGAAGAAATTGGGAGATTTTTGTGGCTTCGCCAAAACACAGGGGGAGTACGCCAGTGGCCAAGGGATCAAGGCTACCGGTATGACCTGCCTTGGATGCATCGAATAAGCGCTTTACTCGTTGCAGACTTCGATTGGAAGATTCACCTGCGGGTTTATCCAGCACCAGGATCCCGTTAACGTTTCTGCCCCGACGTTGTTTTGCCAATTCAGATCCTGCCTATTTTTCACTGTCATCGTCGTCGATGTGATGATCCCGTTCATCACGGGCCAAAGCTTCATCAATCAAATCAGTCATGAACTGACCACGGGCAAGACTATCGTCGTAAATAAAGTTCAGTTTAGGGGTGGTGCGCAGGCTAATGGTTTTAGCGAGAAGAGAGCGAAGAAATCCGGCAGCTTTGTTTAAAGCATCAATACCTTCCTGTATTTCCTCAGTGCTGGTTTTGCCAAGCAGTGTGACATAGACACTGGCATGAGCAAGGTCCCTGCTCACCTTGACGCCGGTAACAGAAGCCATACCCACTCTCGGGTCACGAACTTCACCCTGAATTAATAGCGCGATCTCCTTTTTCAGGAGGTCGGCTACCTTGTCTACTCTTTTTGAGACTCTGGCCATATTATTTCAGGTGAAGTATGCCTTGGTTAGGTAAAGCGCGATGCCTAGGCAAGTGTTCTGGCCACTTCCTTACGTTCGTATACTTCGATCTTGTCACCAACACGAACATCAGTGTAATTCTTCACACCGATACCGCATTCCATGCCACTTCTGACTTCACTGGCTTCGTCCTTGAAACGTCGCAAGGACTCAAGTTCACCTTCATAAATAACTACGTCATCACGCAGTACACGAATCGGTTTACTACGATAGACAACACCTTCGATCACCATGCTACCGGCAATGGAACCAAATTTCGGTGAAGTAAAGATGTCACGTACTTCAGCAACACCCAATATTTCTTCCTGCAGCTCTGGTGCCAGCATACCACTCATGACCGCTTTAACGTCATCAATAAGGTCATAGATAACACTGTAGTAGCGCAGTTCCAGTGACTCATTTTCAACCAGTGTTCTGGCCGCCTTGTCTGCACGCACGTTAAAGCCAATGATCGTGGCTTTCGAGGTTTGAGCCAATTGCACATCAGTTTCGGAAATACCACCGACCCCGGAAGAAATGATATTCACTGAAACCTCTTCATTACCAAGCCCCAGTAGCGCTGCAGAAATAGCTTCAAGAGAACCACGTACATCGGTTTTCAGAACAACATTAAGCAGCTTCTTCTCTTCATCGCCAATAGTCGCAAACACGGCTTCCATTTTTGCTGCCTGTTGTTTGGCAACCTGGATTTCGCGAAATTTATTCATTCTGAATTCTGCCACTTCGCGGGCTTTCTTTTCATCCTGAACAACAAGAAAATCATCACCGGCATCCGGGGTTCCATTCAAACCCAGAATCTCGACGGGTATTGATGGCCCAGCTTCTTTTATCTGTTTTCCGGTTTCATCGATCATGGCTCTGATTTTGCCAACTTCATGACCCGCCAGGATCACATCTGACATTTTCAAAGTGCCATTCTGAACCAGTACTGTAGCAACCGGGCCTCTACCTTTATCCAGACGGGATTCAATGACCACACCCTTCGCAGGACAATCAATAATCGCTTTAAGCTCAAGCAACTCAGCCTGCAAAAGAACTGCCTCAAGGAGCTCCGGAACACCTTTACCGGTATGTGCTGATACTTCGATAAACTGCGTATCTCCACCCCACTCTTCAGGAGTCAGGCCTTTAGCCGCCAGCTCATTTTTAACTCGATCTACATCGACCCCTTCTTTATCCATTTTATTGATGGCTACGACAATGGGGACTCCTGCAGCCTGTGAATGTTGCACGGCCTCTTCTGTCTGAGGTTTCACACCATCATCGCCGGCAACAACCAGAATCACAATATCTGTTGCCTGGGCGCCACGTGAACGCATAGCGCTGAAGGCGGCATGGCCCGGTGTATCAAGAAAAGTAATCATGCCGCTATCGGTATCTACATGGTATGCACCGATATGCTGGGTAATACCACCAGCCTCACCCTCTGTGACTGATGATTTTCGGATATAGTCAAGCAAGGAAGTCTTGCCATGGTCAACATGACCCATAACTGTTACTACTGGTGCCCTGCTAAGCTCTTCACCTTCATACTTGATAGATTCAACAAGATTTTCTTCGAGTGCATGATCTGACACTGGTTTGGCCTTATGGCCCAACTCTTCCACCAGAAGTATCGAGGTATCCTGATCAAGCATATGGTTCAGGGTGGCCATGACGCCCATACCCATTAGGGATTTTATAAGTTCGCCACTTTTAAGGGATAAACGCTGGGCCAGATCTCCAACAGAAATAGCTTCAGGTACTTCAATTTCTCGAGCGATAAAATCAGTTGGCATCTCAAACTTATGTTCTTTCTGTCCCTGACTAAGCTTACGTCGACCTCTTCTACGTGCAGTGTCATCAAACTCTTCATCTTCATCGAGGATGAAGTCATCACTTGAACGTACACGCTGGAACTTCTTGGCCTCTTCATCCTTTTCTCTGCGACGCAGACTGGTTTTCTTCTTATCCAGAACTGCAGGGCTGTCTTTAATAGTATCTTTGCGCGTAGCGCCTTTTTTATGATCTCTGCGCGCTTCGCCTTTATCATCCAGGGGAACATCTTCTGCAGCATCCTTTTTCAGGCCGAAAGGCGCTTTCGAAACAGAATCTTTAACTCCTGCACCTTCATCCTTGGCAGCTGTTGCACCGGATTTTTCAAGCTCTAATTGCTTGGCTTTCTCCTGCGCTTCTCGTTCCTGCTTTTCTTTTTCTTCCTGGGCGCGCTGCTCCGCTTCTTTACGTTCAGCTTCCAACTGCGCTTCTTCGACGCTGCGTTTTACATAAGTACGTTTTTTTCGTACTTCAACATTAACTGCTTTACTGCGCCCCTGATTATCCGAAGTCTTCAGTGTTTCGACAGTTTTTCGCTTGAGGGTAATCTTGCGCGGGGTGGCACCACCGGAGGTATCTTCGCCATGCTTGCTTTTCAATGACATGAGCAAGGCGGTACGCTCTTCATTTGTCATCGTATCTTCAGCTTTAGTCTGAGGCAGGCCGGCTTCCTTGATTTGCTCAAGTAATCGATCTTCCGGAACACCGACCATTTTGGCCAGCTCAGTGATTGTTACATCTGCCATTCAACTCACCCACTATTTGCTGCTTTAGTGAAAACCATTAATTTCCTGATGATTATTTAGCTTTAAATATTCATCAGGATTCCTCTTTCGAAGATTCCTTAGCGGACTCTTCCTTTAACTCTTCTGTATCATCTTCATCGGCAAACCATGGCGCTCTGGCAGTCATGATAAGCTGACCCGCTCTCTCTTCATTCATGCCTTCAATTTCCATTAGCTCATCTACCGATAATTCTGCAAGATCTTCCATGGCGAGCACTTCGATTTTGGATAATGCCAGAGCCAGTCCGTTATCCATGCCTTCCATATTCAACAGGTCTTCTTTAATTCCTGCATTTGTAATATCTTCTTCGGAAGCAATTGCACGCGTTAGCAAGGCGTCTTTTGC
>CBFIIQ010000053.1:0-17489 GCA_965662685.1 Pseudohongiellaceae bacterium
TTAAGCACTTCCTGCATTAAGCACTTCCTGCATTAAGCACTTCCTGCATTAAGCACTTCCTACATTAAGCACTTCCTACATTAAGCACACACTGTGCTAACAGTTTGTTCAATCAGTTCGCTCAGTGCCTTTTTGCCAGAGCCTCGGCCAGTCTCTGATGAATCCCTTCAAAGCCACCGTTGCTCATGATGATCACATGATCACCGGCAGCAGCCTCTTTCAGGACTTCATTAATTATCTCATCGGTATTCGACAAGCTGCAAAAATCGGTACCGGACTCATCACCAATGGCAACAAGATCCAGTTTTGTCGCTTCTGATTTATACCATATCACCAGATCTGCAGCGCCCAGAGATGCTGACAGTGTAGCTTGATGGTAGCCCATTTTCATCGTATTGGAGCGTGCTTCTATCACACAAATCAGACGCCCGGATTCCCCGCTTTCATCAAGTCTTGCCCTGACGCCATCCAGCGTTGTCTTGATGGCAGTGGGATGGTGAGCAAAATCATCATACAGTTTTACCCCGTCAAATTCGCCGAGCAACTCAAGTCTGCGTTTTACCCCGGCAAAAGCAGACAGTGCCTTGCAACCGTCCTGCAGGGACACGCCAACATGACACGCGGCTGCCAGTGCGGCTACACCATTTTGGATATTGTGATTACCAAGCAAGTCCCACTTTACTTCGCCATCCACTTCACCTTCAGCGCTGCTATAGCTTACCTTGAAATGCGCACCCTGTTTATCCAGGCACTGCACGCGCCATTGCGCCTGCGCATCATCACCAATAGTAAAAAACTGCTGCGGGCACCATATACCTTTGGCAAATACCGCATCCAGATTAGCATTGTTAAGTGGCGCTATAACCAGGCCGCTTTGAGGAATGGTTTTTAACAAGTGATTGAACTGCGCCTGAATGGAAGCAAGATCCGGAAAAATATCCGCATGATCAAATTCCAGATTACCCAGGATAGCTGTTTTTGCGCGGTAGTGAATGAACTTGGAGCGCTTGTCGAAAAAGGCGCTGTCATATTCATCGGCCTCGATAACAAAAAAGGGGGCTTTACCAAGACGGGCAGAGGTAGAAAAGTTTTTTGGCACCCCACCTACCAGATAGCCGGGTTCCAGGCCGGCTGATTCCAGAATCCAGGTCAGCATGCTGGTGGTGGTGGTCTTGCCATGGGTTCCGGCCACAGCCAGCACCCAGCGATCCTTCAATACATGATCCGAAAGCCATTGCGGTCCGGAACAATAGGGCAGGTTATTCTCAAGGATATATTCTACCGCTGGATTGCCACGTGAACAGGTATTGCCTATGACAATCATGTCAGGGCTGTCAGCCTCGGGGCCGCTAAAATGGGCAGGATCCCAGCCCTGGCAAAGCGTGATGCCCTGCTCTTCCAGTTGCGTGCTCATCGGAGGATAAACGTTCTGATCGGAACCGGTAACGCTGTAACCCAGCTGCTTGGCCAATACCGCCAGCGAACCCATAAACGTGCCGCAAATTCCCAAGATATGTATATGCATAAAGTGATTGTCTCAAATGACCATGACGCTAGCCACATAATGCCGGGAATCTTTTAAAGATTGAATTGATTGATCAGAAATAGACAAAGTTCTGACAGTATCAAGGTGTATTGTATTCTCTGGACCGGTAGACGCTGCGCTTTTCCGACTTACCTGGCTACCTGGCTTCGAAAAATATGCAGGACAGAAAAGCGCAGCGTCTTCTGCCGATAAATATAACGTATTGACTGAATCACTTAAAAGGGATCAACATGGCCATGAGAGCACCCCATCAATCCTGTCTTAGCCTGCAAAGATTCAGTAGAATAGCTGCATCAATTTTTTGGAGAAGTGTATGTCCGGAAACAATATCTTCTATGCCCAGTCAGGCGGCGTTACCGCAGTAATCAACGCATCAGCGTGCGGCGTTATTGAGACCGCAAGAGCCCATCCTGAATTTGGTAAAGTCTATGCCGGTCGCAATGGCATCATTGGCGCCCTGCGCGAAGAGCTCATTGATACCAGCCTGGAAAGCGAAGCTACTATTGCTGCCCTTCGTCATACACCAGCAGGGGCTTTTGGTTCCTGCCGCTACAAACTGAAAAGTGTCGAAGAAAACCGGGCCGAATACGAACGCCTGATAGAAGTCTTCAAAGCCCATGAAATAGGCTATTTCTTTTATAATGGTGGTGGTGATTCCCAGGACACCGCGCACAAGGTGAGCCAGCTCAGCCAGGAGATTAATTACCCCATTACCTGTATCGGTATCCCAAAAACGGTGGACAATGACCTGCCCATTACTGACAACTGCCCCGGTTTTGGCTCAGTAGCCAAATACGTGGCAGTCTCAATTCGTGAAGCCGGGCTCGATGTCGCCTCCATGTGTGAAAGCTCCACTAAAATCTTTGTCATGGAGGTCATGGGACGTCATGCTGGCTGGATTGCCGGGGCAGCTGGACTCGCCGCCGAACAGGAAGGTGACGCGCCTCATCTCATCATCTTTCCGGAAATCCCTTTTGACAAGGACGCCTTTCTTGCCAAAACAAAAGCCTGTGTCGAAAAATATGGCTATTGCGCCATAGTGGTTTCCGAAGGCGCCCACTATGAAGACGGCAGTTTCCTGGCAGATCAGGGTACTACTGATGCTTTTGGTCATGCCCAGCTTGGCGGCGTTGCGCCGGCTCTGGCGAATATGGTGAAAGAGGCTCTGGGGTATAAATTCCATTGGGCCGTCTCGGACTATCTGCAGCGTGCAGCCCGCCATATTGCATCGGCAACCGATGTGGAGCAGGCTTATGCCATGGGCAAGGCCGCTGTCGAATTTGCCCTGGCCGGAAAAAATGCTGTCATGCCTACAGTGGTGAGGGACAGCTCATCTCCTTACCAGTGGCACATTGGTGAAGCCGCACTGGCCGACGTCGCCAATATTGAGAAGAAAATGCCAAGGGATTTTATTACCCAGGATGGATTTGGTATTACCGATGCCGCGAAGGAATATTTTGCGCCACTGATTCTCGGTGAAGATTATCCCCCTTACAAGAATGGCCTGCCGGATTATGCCAGGCTAAAAAAACAAACAATCGAAAAAAAACTGCCTGACTGGTCAGAATAGAATTACAACTTTAATGATCAGTTAGTCGGCACACTCCGGCGGAATACATTTATGCTCTACGATATTTTTTCCATTATCTCGCCGGTCTTTGTCTGCGCCATGATTGGCTATACCTGGGTCAAACAGGGCCACCCTTTTGAAACCCAGTTTGTCTCGCGGCTGGTAATAAACATCGGCGCACCCTGCCTCATTTTTTCCACCTTTATGGATATTGAACTGGAGCAGGATGCCTTTCTCTCCATGGCGGGAGCAGCATTTATAACCATGTTGATTTTCGGTCTGGTTGGTTTTGTTATCCTGAAAATATTCAAGCTCGACCAGCGCGCTTTTCTGCCCAGCCAGATTTTTCCCAATGTCGGCAACATGGGATTGCCCCTTTGCCTGCTGGCCTTTGGTGATGAAGGTCTGGCTCTTGGATTGACCTACTTTACCGTTAATATTGTGTTTGGCTTTACGGTAGGAATGTCTATTTCTTCCGGCAAAATGTCTGGCAAGGAACTGATGACAAACCCCATGTTCTGGACTGTCATTGTTACCGTCAGCCTTATGTTTTCCGGCATAAAATCACCCGCCTGGCTCTATAACACCACCAACCTGATTGGCGGGCTCACCATTCCAATGATGCTGATAGCCCTGGGCGTCTCTCTGGCGCAATTCAAAATTACCAGTTTGACCCGCAGTATTTCGCTGTCTGCCTTACGTCTTGGATTGGGCTTTATAACAGGTAATGTGATTGCCTCACTAATGGGACTGGAGGGCGCTGCAAAAGGGGTATTAATTATGCAATGCTCAATGCCGGTTGCCGTATTCGCCTACCTGTTTGCCATGCGTTACGACCGCCAGCCCCAGGAAGTCGCAGCGACAGTGGTCATCTCCACTGTAATGTCTTTCCTGCTTTTACCAGCGCTGCTTTGGTACGTACTGCCTTAACTGCAGTCACAAGTTACAAGTCACAAAAAAGGCGACTAAATTAGTCGCCTTGTCGGATGGCGCTGCGCTTATCCGACCTACAAAAACCATTGAAGCTCTGGGTAGTGGTTGCTTGTCTCTTGTGACTTGAAACTTGTAACTTGAAACTTGTAACTAAATTAAACCGCCCACCTTTATCCTTTATCTTTTTTCCTTTATCTGACTTTTTACGCAACCTGTGACTTGTGACTTGCAACTTGTGACTGCAGAAGCACGGCTGCTGCATCCGCCGCTTCGCGACCCTTGATAAGCATATGATCAAAGAAAAATTTCTGATGTTCTGCATTTTCCTCATCAAAGTCTTTCGGTGTGAGTACTGCCGACAACACCGGTTTATCCAGTTCCAGCTGCACTTGCATGAGAGCACTGACAACCGACTGAGCTACAAATTCGTGCCGGTAGATTCCGCCATCTACAACAAAGCCAGAGGCCACGGCAATTTCGTAATCACCCGAGGCAAGTAATTGTTTACATTTAAGGGGAATTTCAAAAGCACCTGGCAACCTGAAAAAATCCACCTGACTTTCTGCAATGCCCAGCTCTGCCAGACGCGCGACAAAACCTTCACGACAGCGATCAACAATATCAGCATGCCAACTGGCCTGGATGAAAGCGATTCTTCCGGAAGAATAAGTACCCATGATTTTGCTCCTTTTATATTTCCATTCGGAGCATCGATAGAAAAACACGCAATGCACACAGCAGGACGCTGCATGCTGTTTACATAAAAACAGTCAACGCGTTCATTCTCTCTCATCCGGACTTTAACCGTCGGCTTTGGAATCTCACCAAATCTGCTGACCCTGAACAAACCTGTTCAGGCGCTCGCGGGCTTAACAGTCGTAATAAAAAACTGTCTTACCGCCGGTAGGGAATTACACCCTGCCCCGAGAATTGCGCAATTCTACAATATCGGAAGCCGCAGGTCACGGAGAAGGAATCGGGATTAAAGATAAAGGATAAAGGCGACCCCGCTATCCGACAGAGCAAAGTATCGGCCGACAAGATAATAGATACAGGCACGTAGGCGAATAATTACAAACAAAGATGAAATTTTAGCTCCCTTTATCCTTTTTCCTTTATCCGCCCCTCAAGGCGCCAGCCGCTCAATCTCCCACTCCCCATCACCTTGCAGTCTGTATTCAAAGCGATCATGCAAACGATGTTCACCACCCTGCCAGAATTCTATTTCATGAGGTCTGACGCGGATACCCCCCCAGAAATCCGGCAATGGGACTTCCCCTTCTGAAAACTTTTCCTTCATGTGGGCCAGTTGTGTCATCAGAAAATCCCGTGAAGAAATTTTTCGGCTCTGATCAGAGGCCCAGGCCGCCAGCTGGCTGTCGCGGGGGCGGGAGAGAAAGTATTTTAGCGATTCAGCGGCCGATATTTTCTCCGCACGACCACAGATTTTGACCTGGCGTTCGAGAGCATTCCACGGAAACAATAGACTAACGCGGTTATTTTCCGCGATCTCATCGGCCTTGCGGCTGCCGTAGTTGGTGTAAAAAACAAAACCCACTTCATCCAGATGTTTCAACAGAACAATTCGCTGCGATGGCTGACCTACAGAAGAAACCGTGCTGACTACCATTGCGGTGGGGTCGATCAAATCAGATTGCACTACCTGATTCAGCCAGGTCTCGAATTGGGTCAGAGGATTGGCATGCAGATCGTCCCGACGCAAACCGCCCTGTACATATTCGCGCCTGAAATTTTCAATATCCATCGTTGGGTTATTCCATTCTAGAACTGGAAGCGTTCATCATAAATGCGCTTGTCGAATTCAAAGGTACGCCATGCCTTGTGGCCGGTACCATAATCGAAATAACCACGTCCGTTTTTCTTGTTGGCCGCCCACTTACCTACATATAAAGTACCATCTTCCCAGCGATATGTTCCTTCACCATAGAAGACATCATTTTTGAATTCGCCAGAGTAATTTTCTGTAGTGTTCTTGAGGGTGTTTTCGGTAAATCGCCCCTCGCGGTAATTTTCTACATTAAAAGCCTGCATACCCATACCATTGCGACGATCATTGCGCCAGTTACCCATGTAGACATCACCTTCATCATTCCACAAGGTGCCACGCCCATGTTTCTTGCCTGTCATGAAACGACCTTCATAAATCTCCCCTTCTTCATGGAATGTCAGACGCCCAAAGCCATGGAATTTGCCATTCACAAAATCCCCACGATAAGTCCTTAGCCCTCTTTCTGTTTCTTCCACAAGGGTTCCATTACCATTGACACAATCGCCACTGATACAACCCAGTTCATCATTCTTTGCAGCCTCAACACTTACTGCAAAAAAGAGTGTCATCAGCAATACAGTCCAACAATTTGGATTGCGCATGTCTGCTCCTTTTCCTCTGAATACTTTAATATTTTTCAATTTCATCAATAAATGTATGGCGATTGTAGCGAATATTTCAAGGCAGGCCTAACCAGACTGGTCGGGATACGCTCAAGAGCTGAACGTGGATTAAAACGGAGTGCTGAAAACTTGCCTGATGGGTTTATGCTGCGAAGAACACGAAAACGAATAAACTTTACCAGTAATTCTCTGCAGTAATCTGTCCGGGCTTGCGCCTGAGGTTTTTCGCAAATCCACGGGCTTTCAACAATTCTGCCGAATCTTTCACCATATCCGGGTTACCGCATAACATGACCTGGGAGTGCGCTACATCCAGTTTCAGGTTAACCGCTTCCTCAAGACTACCATCTTCAATAGCACCGGGAATGCGGCCCTGAATAGTACCCTCCACATGCTCACGGCTGATAAAGCCCTGAAAACCAAAGCGCTCTCCGTATTTATCTCTTAACTCCATGATCAGATCCAGATACTGCATATCACTCTGACTTCTGACACCCTGAACCAGTATCACTGTTTCATAGGTCTTCCAGGGCTGGTCTGTCTTCAGAATGGATAAAAAAGGCGCAATACCTGTTCCGGTTCCAATCATCCACAGGTCTCGGGACTGAGGCACCTCATCCAGAATAAAGAAACCATTGGCTGGATTTTTCACCAGGATGGTATCGCCGGGCTCAAGCGCATACATGGCATTGGAAAGAACTCCCCCGGTGGCGGTATAAAAGAAAAACTCCAGTGGTTTTTCGTGGGGCGCACTAAGACAGGAATAAGGCCGGGCAATACGTTCGCCCTCAATATCCATTGCAAGACTAAAAAATTGCCCCGCCTTGAAAGGCGAGACATCAGCATCAATTTTTAGCGAGAACAGGCTTTCGGTCCAGTGAATATTCTCAACAATCTTGCCTTCCAGCCAGTCTGACATAAAAATTTCCTACGGATTATTTGTTGCCGCAAGCTTACCATCCCAGCCACCGGCGATGAAGATAAAACAAGAGACAAGGTAATTGTGAAGCGCCAGCTTTTCCAGTCAACACCTTTATTGAGCTATTTATTGCCAGTCGCTCGGAAAAGCGAAGCGTCTTCCGACATGACTCACCTAACATCCCACGTCGGATGGCGGCTTGCAGCCTTATCCGACCTACACCTGTTTCAGAAAATCTCCACCCCTTGAGGTAAACCACCAGCCATTTCCTTGCATCCTGCATCCTGCATTCTGTCTCCTGCCTCCTGCCTCTTGCCTCTTGTCTCTTGCATCTGCTTTTCCCCTTGTATCTTCTATTAGTTTTAGTATTCTTGCCACGTCTACCAAATCACAGCAGGAATTTCTTATGAGTTGTAAAGTCGCTTTCATTGGTCTGGGTGTTATGGGTTTTCCCATGGCGGGCCATCTTGCCAACGCCGGCCATTCTGTCACTGTTTACAATCGCACAGCAGAAAAAGCACAGAAATGGAAGGACACATACCAGGGCGAAACTGCATCAACTCCCGCCGAGGCAGCTGCTGATGCGGACTATATTTTCACCTGCGTGGGCAATGATGATGATCTCAGGGCCGTTACTATTGGAGATGGTGGTGCGTTTGAAACAGTTAAAGCTGGTGCCGTCTTTATTGATAACACCACCACATCGGCAATAGTTGCCCGCGAGCTTGAAGAAATTGCACACAGTAAAGGCTTTGCTTTCCTTGATGCGCCAGTATCCGGCGGTCAGGCTGGTGCTGAAAATGGTAAACTGACAGTGATGATGGGAGGCGATGAAAGCGCTTTTGAGAAAGCCCTGCCGATAATCGAAAGCTATGCTGCCAGTATCAAACTGTTAGGGCCTTCCGGTTATGGCCAGCTTACCAAGATGGTAAATCAGATTTGTATTGCCGGCCTGGTGCAGGCACTTTCCGAGGGAATTCATTTTGCCCAACATGCCGGACTTGATGTGGAAAAAGTAATTGGCGTCATCAGCAAGGGCGCCGCGCAATCCTGGCAAATGGAAAACCGCTATAAGACAATGATGAATAATGAATTTGATTTTGGTTTTGCCGTGGACTGGATGCGCAAGGATCTGGGTATCGCCATGGAGGAAGCTGGAAAGAATGGTGCCTCATTGCCAATCACTAAAATAGTGGACGGCTTTTATGAAGAGGTTCAGCAAATGGGTGGCAAGCGCTGGGATACCTCATCACTTATTGCACGCCTGGAGAAATAAAGCAGATTAAAACCAAATAAAGAGAAACAGTGGTTTTAATTAATTGGTCTGGGCAATATTGACGCCTATTTATTTTATCGTTACAGTCAATACAGTGTAGCTAATACATGAAGTGAGTTAATGGTTTCAGACGACATTCATACCCATATACTGAGACTTAATATTGCTGGCCATCCTGTGGAATGGTTGACCTGGCAGGAAGCCACTACCCTCTACGCCAGAGATCTTGTGACCTGGACTCTTGGCGACACTGTACGCACCGTCGTCGGCGGTATCTCCAGACTTTCCGGTGAGCGCTCCAAAATTGAACTGCACAGTATCGTTGCCTGTAACGGGGAACTTCACCATGGCCAGTCAAAAAAACCCACACTGAGTAATAGAATTCTGTTCCGTCGAGACCAGAACCTGTGCATGTATTGCGGCAAGCAATTCGCTGACAAGGAGCTAAGTTGTGATCACATCCTGCCCACTTCCCGAGGCGGTGCCAATACCTGGGTAAATGTAGTCGCAGCCTGTAAACGCTGTAATCACTACAAACAAAACAGAACGCCGGAAGAAGCCCATATGCAGCTGATCGCCTTGCCCTTTGAACCCAACTCCGCCGAATACCTGGCACTGGTCAACAGTAAACGTATCCGTTCAGATCAAATGGAATTCCTGAAGTCGCAGTTCTCCAAAAACTGCAGACTGCAATAAAACCTTTCCAGACTGAAAATTATTTATATTTTTAGGTTTTGGGTTATTTTTCAAAAGCCAAAATTTTGGTGGCGTCACGAGCGATGCAAGATTGAGGCGCTTTTGCGCGCAGGGAAGGAGCGTATTGTAATACGTGACTGACTGAGCACAGAAGCAACGATAAGCTTGTGAGCGCAGTAGCTACTACACACCCAAAAAGCATAAATTTCTATTTAAGAAATTTATGCACCATCGACTGAAAAACCTCAGGCTGTTCGGCGTGCACCCAATGACCGGCATTATCAATCGTCTGAAACTCTGCTTGAGGAAACAGTTCCAGAATCTCTTTTTCATATTTGGGCAGGATATAGTCTGAATTGCTGCCCCTCAAAAACAACACGTCTTTATTAAAGGATCTTTCAGAAGCAAGTCCTTCAATAAGTTTCGGATAATCTTTCTGAATGACATCTACATTCATACGCCAGCTATAGTTTCCATCTTCATCCTTGAGCATATTCGCCAGCAGAAAGTCACGTACACTTTTTTCCGCTATATATTCTGCAAGAATTTCATCTGCATCACTTCTACTGTCAACCATATCCAGGTTTAACTCATTCAGACCGGCAAATATCTGATCGTGATGGGGCTTGTAGCTCACCGGGGCAATATCAACAATCACCAGCCTATTGACCAGTTGCGGCCAGGTAAGGGCAAGCTGCATAGCGGTTTTACCACCCATGGAATGTCCAATGAAATTGGCACTCTCAATTTCATGGATTTTCATGGTTTCGCGCACATCATTAGCCATCTCTAAATAGGACATGGAGTTTTGCCAGTCAGAGCGGCCATGATTACGCTGATCGAGGCCATGGACACTGAATGTTTTTGCGAAAATTTTGGCGTGTTGGCTCCAGTTACCCTGGTTACCAAATAAGCCATGAAGAATGATGAGGCGTTCACCAACGTCTGAATAGCGTTTACAAAAAAGATCCATAACGGGATAATTTCTACTCAATGATAAAACGGTTTAAAGGGCCATCTATAAAGATAAAAATATGAAGATGAAAAAAATAGAGCAACATTCTAATTCTGGTCATACTGCTCTGTGTACTACGCATCTTATCTTCCAATATTTAAGTCTGGCAATACTTAAAAAATTATTAATCAATATTTATTCAAAGTTTTAAAGCTATAGCAGATTTTCATTAATCCACGCCAGCACATCATCATGATGGGTCTTGGTATTCACTTTTTCCATGATATGTTGCGTGCGGCCATCCTTGTCAATAATAAAGGTGGTTCGTTTAAGCCCCATAAATTCCCGACCCATGAATTTCTTCAGGCCCCACACGCCATATTTATCTGCTACGGCATGATCTTCATCGGACAGCAAAGTAAAGTTCAGCTTATCGCGTTCAGCAAATTTCAGTAGTCTTGGATAGGCATCAATACTGACCCCCAATACCTTAATACCAAGTTTTTTCAGGGTTTTTTCACTGTCTCTGAGTGCGCAGGCCTGAACCGTACAACCCGGAGTCATCGCTTTTGGATAAAAATACAGAACAACGATACTGCCTAGATAATCCTTCAGACTGCACTTCTCGCCGTGCTGATCTTGAAGGGTAAATGCGGGGGCTTTATTGCCGATTTTGGGTAATGCCATGAAATTCTCCGTTGTTAATGGCGTGAAGGATACTGCCACTTAATCTCGACTGTCAAAAAGGATTTAGTACGATTTTTCCTGCTCGTTAGACTGCCCGAAAAGTGAATCTGATGTAAATTTTTTCAGAAAAATATAAAACACCAACAGGCCAGCTTCAGATAAATTTCTCCACCAGCTTTTCAGGATAAAAAGGCCTGCCTCGCTCATTCAGTGCTGTAGTTGTAATCCTGGCTTTCAGCATAAGCGCCTGATCCCGGTTTCTGGTTATTTCCTGATTGAAGACAAATTTCAATCGACCTTCCTGTTCAACCTGGGTATATACCGTGAAATGGTCGCTACTGGCCAGTGATGCCCGGTACTCAAGCTCAGCTTTTACTACCACCAAATGAATGCCACTGGCAGTTACTTCGGCAAAATCTACCCCTCTGGATTTAAGGTATTCATGTCGCGCATGCTCGAGGTAATTCATGTACACCGAATTATTAACCACACCCTGCAGGTCACATTCATAATCTCTTACGGCAAGCTCCAGTTCATGGTTTCCGGAAGCGCCAAGCTTATGATTGCTGGAGTTATTATTTTTCATGCTTGCAACCTTTTAATACGGCAATCCATACGCTAATAGTTAATTCGGTGGTTAATCCGGAAGCCCGGCACTATGCAATGGCACATTCTATTAGATCAGGCGCTTTTGCCCAAACCATTCTGCCTGAAATATGTCGTGTTTTTTACACAGGTAAATCTCAGACAAAACAAGCTCTGGGCAAAGTTATCCACAAGCCAATGTAATAGTTCATTTCTGTGGATAATTCTGTGTAATATTTTTTCGGGAATTTGAGGGCAATTACAAGGGAAATGATTTTTAACCAACAGTTTTAAAAAAATAATTTTTATTTGTGTTATTTATCAATATGTTAAGAAATTGTGGCGAGCATTATGGCAAGTTATCCATTTTTCTTAATAGCTAATATCATAATAATTCGCTATGTGCATAAAATTACTGGATTTATTTGAAATCGACAGAATAAGCGCATCATTTCAGGTCACACCACAAGTGCCCACTACTACCTGTTGTAGCGCTGTTTTGCCTTTCTTCAGGCTATTTCAGTTACACTTGAAAGAAAATCAGGCCATTCATGATCTGATCTGCTGAATGCCAAAATATTCTAACAATAACAAAGAGATATTATGAAAATTGCTATGCAAACTCTAACCCGCACCCTGCCTGCATTACTGCTTTTAACTTTTTTCTCACCTCTGGGTGTAGCCCAGGAATTTAACTGGGCGCCGGACTACCCGGTCGGCTCCACCATCCCCATGCTGGAAGCGCCGGACCAAAATGGTACTGTCCAGACACTGAGCAGCCTGTCAGGAGAGAAAGGCCTGGTACTGGTGTTTAATCGATCTTTTGACTGGTGTCCTTACTGTAAAGCACAACTGGTCGGGCTGCAGGAGGCCAGTGCCAATCTGGAGGCTGCCGGCCTCAATATTGCCACCATTACCTACGATGCTGTTGATACCCTGAAACTGGTTGAAGAGGATCTCGATATCAGCTTTGCCATGTTGCATGACGAAGCAATCAAACATGTGAATGCTTTTAATATTCTCAATACAAGTTATGAGCCTGATAGTTTTGCTTATGGTGTACCTCAGCCAGGCATCATGCTGGTCAGTCCAGAGGGGGTGGTTCAGGCCAAGTTTGCCGAAGAAAATTTCCGCATCAGACCAGACTGGTCAGATGTAATTGAGACTGCTGCCAAGCTCTAAACCAATCTTGTTGCAGGTACCTGCCTAAAGACCGACCGTGGCCAGCAACGGATTATGATCAGACGCATTCGAATGGTGGGTGCGGGAATCATGAATCGTCAGGCCACGGACAAACATGTAATCCAGATGTCTTCCGAAGACTCTTGAACGCTTGTCTTCTTTGAAAACCACTTCCATTAAGCCGTGACGGCTTGAAATCTCATCCAGCAATTGGGTGCGCTGGTGCCGCCAGGCATTGAAGTCCCCGGCAAAAATCACTGGCCCTTTGTGGAAATCAATATAATGGAGCAAATCCTTTAACTGGCGCGTGTAGGCATTCATCCCCAGGCTGAAATTTACCGCATGCAGGTTGATTACCAACAATGGCTCAGACTGATCGGTGAGTCCATAAGTAGTGATATTGGCGGCCTTTGCAGTTCGAAAAACCGGTTCACTATGGCGCAGGCCATTTTCAGAGCTATGGCCCACATTGGACACAGTCATTACGCCGGTGGTTCTGCCCGGCAGGGAGAAACCCGGGGCAAAACTACGATGCCAGTTATCTGTGAAATGCTCAAGACAGGCCCCTTCCTTATGCACCTCCTGCAACAATGCCAAATCCACAGAACGGCTAAAATCTGCAAGATCGGTCCCCAGCAGAGCACGAGACTGCTTTTTAACATTCCAGCTCAGGACCCGAATATTCTCGGGATTAAGCCCTTGTTCAGTTGAAATATGCATAGTTATCAGTTACTTGTTACCCACCTTCACAAACCGTTCTAAAAATTGGTATACCCCTGAATATGGCTCCTGCAAAATGAAAATCAAGCAGACAAACTTTGCTACCATAGTCTCAGGCATCTGCTTGATAATGAACCCAATACATTCAACTACCATAATATTAATAATAGCTACAATACGCTGTGAACAACCTGACATTTATCAACCTATCAATAAATAGACTTATTCAGCTGATTTTGCTGTCTGGCCTGCTGAGCGCTTGCGCTACAGAAGAGCCTGCCAGAATCTCTGAGGAAGTGACCTATGAAGTGGTTGATATGTCCGGCAACTGGGAAAAGGATTATCAGCTTAGCGATGATTTCGAGACTGAATTCAATCTCTATATGTTTGATATTCAACGACGACTGAACCCACAAAGCGAGAATATCAATCGTAGAGGCAGTTTCGGTAGTGGTGCTGCGACGGGGAATCGGGAATCGGTTATCGGACTTGCCCGCTTTACTGAAGAGATCACCCGCATGCCCCTGTTGCAGATTGAACAGGACCGCGCGCGTATGCGCATTGAACGTGAAGATGACTTTGCCCTGTTGTGTGAATTTTTGAACCGACAAACCTCTCTCACGCAAACACCATTCGGAACCGAGGAATGTGGGTGGAACGGAGAGCAGTTGTTGTTCATGCTAAACCTTACCGAGGGCTTGAGGATTTTTTATCAGGTAACCCTGTCGCCCGATGGTCAGCAGTTGAATATCACCACGACAGTCTCTTCAGCGGAAGTTTCTACCCCCCTGACCATCAGTAATTACTACCGGCGCTATGATATTCCTGAAAGCAACATTGATTGTATCCTGACTCTGACTCGCAATAATGTTTGCCGGCAGGCAGGCAATTGAATAGCTTCAGGAATAAAGTCCGTGTGTTGCAGTTTTTTTCCGCGGTATTGGTCAACTTTCTGGCGATAAGCGTGATTCAGGCCCAGCCTGTCACTGGCGAGCGGCCACTGCTTGATGTCAGTATCGAAACCTTTGCCATGAATCTGCCGCAAGATGCCCTCACCCAACAAGTTGAAGATGTCTATCCAGCAGTGCGCCAGGCGGAATCGCGCTACCTGCCTTCCTTTCTTAAACTGATCCTGGAAGAAAGTGGTTCATGGGGAGCTGTCAGATTACTGCCAGAGCCTGATAGCGGTGCTGAATTACAAATCTCGGCCAACATCCTCAGTTCAAATGGCACACAACTGGAACTCGCCCTGCTCGCAAAAGACGCCACAGGGAGAATCTGGGCAGATAAAATTTATACCGGTAATGCCGTCGAAAGTGTTTCCCTTAACCAGCCACTGCTGGGAACCGATCCTTTTTTATACTTTTACCAGAGCATAACCAATGATCTGGCAGAAGTAGCAAGCAGTCTCAGCATTGCCCAACTCAATGAAATCAAGTCGGTTGCCCTGTTGCAATATGGCGCCTTACTGGCACCGGCCGTTTTCAACCCTTATCTGAGCCGCGATGAAAACAACATGATTTCTCTGGCTCGACTACCGGCAGACAACGATCCTTTTCTGCTCCGGGTGAAACAGATTCGTGAACATGAATATGTGTTTATCGACGTGGTTGATGAGCAATATGAAAGTTTCTTTGTCAGCATTAAACCGGTTTATGACTTGTGGCGCAGGTATCGGCGCGAGCAGATTGCCAGTGAAATCGACAAGATCAATCGGGAAATGCAGCAGAGTAATGACCTTCGTCGCGGCAGCTATATGTCATTACTGGAAAGCTACAACAACTTCCGCTGGGCACGTATGCAGGATCAGTATCTTGATGAAATCAGTGAAGGCTTTACCAACGAAGTACTGCCAACCGATATTACCCTTGAAGATTCCCTCTACCATCTGTCCGGTACGCTGGAAGAGCAGTATCAGGAATGGAAAATCATTCTAAAAGAACTTTATGAACTCGAGGCGCAGTCACCCTAAAGGCATTGCCACTTCAACGGACCGTGTTTCATAAAGAAAATCGTCAGAGATTTCTGCAACTAACTAGCAGCAATAAGCAAAAAAACCCTGTGAACTTTACATCACTGACCGCTCAGATCCGGTTTATATCTGCTTTAATTGTTTAGTTTCACTACCTGGCCGGTTATTTGCCATAATGGCTCACCAGTTACAGCAACAGCGAAAAAACAGACGGACTCAATATGACTGAAGACTCCAAACAGAAAATGAATAAAGGCCCAAAGAATCTGGACGATGTGATGGATAACCTGAGCCGGCAAATTTCCCCGGTTCCCGGATTCACTCCCCCTGCGGTCGGCAAAGAGGCGCTGTACTGTCCGCTGCCAGCCAGTTGCAGCGCTGAGGAACAAAACGAGTTTCGCAGTGCCGCGGTATTTCTTGCCTCGCTGGCCAACGAAGTAAAAGCCTGGCGTATGCAACTCCCTGAAAACTACCAGCCCGCAGTCATTGCCGTTTTACACGGTGGCGTCCAGATCAATGTCCTGAAACTGGCCCAGGTCAGCTTTGATGGTATTCGTATTGAAGGCCTGATTCAGGACAGCCCGGTGACCATGTTTGCCCACCAGTCCACCGTACAGATGATGTGTTTTGCTACAGAAGTAAAAGAAGAAACCAAGCCCAATCCCATTGGCTTTATCTGGCCGGATCATAACGAGGAAGTTTAATCATTATTAGAGCAGTCTCTGGAGTAAAGTAAACCAGGCTCCGGCCCTGCTCTTTTAACTTGCGACTTATAACTTGAACCTTGTGACTTTTAACTTGTAACTTGCGACTGGTTTTTTATTTACAAACAAAATCCTGCCCACCGGCAGCCACACAAAACTCTCCCCAATTGCCGGTAGCGCGCCAGTAATCCACCAGCCCCTTTTCCTGCACCAACTGGTTGAAATCCGGTAAGCGGCGCATATCGTCATACACCCCGTCCCATATTGCCGGGCTGGCCATTTCACCAAACCAGTAATCCAGGGCAATTTCCGGCTGGCCCATCAAGGCCACCAGGCGGGCGACATAGCCCAACTCCAGCGGGGTGACAGACGGATCATTGATCAGGGCAATAATGTCATCTGTGGATTGTTCAAAATTATTGACGGAGAGAATGTCCGCCAGCCTGCTCATAAAACGCCTGGAGACTGTCGCGTCATAAGTGTTCTCGGGAATATCGGCATAGTATTCCCTGATCAACTCGGCGGCGCCGGCAAGATCACCGGCACGCATGGCAATTTCCCAGGACACTGCTCTGAATAAAAACTCGCCACCTTCCAATGACAATCCGTATTCCGCCAAGTTTTTCGCTTCCTCCACCCGGCCACGATACAGCTCATGCAGTGCCACCTGATAGGTAAAACGCGGCGCAAAGGGATCCTGACGCTGGGCGCGTTGCAGCATGGCAATAGCTTCATTGAACTGACCGGTGCGCGACAACATCTGGGCATATTCTTCCATGGCGCGGGGCACAGAATAACCATAGTTTTCAAAATAACGCTGATACAGATTTTCCGCTTCCAGAAATCTGCCCTGGTTACGCAGGGAGCCTGCCTCCACCAGTATCAGTTCCGGCATGGCCGGGGCGATTTCGGCGGCCTTTGCAAATGCCTCGGTCGCCAGCATTGGAAAATCCATGGCCTGATCCTGAGACAGAATAAGCTGACTTTGGTCATAAAAGTCTCCCAGCAACAGCCAACCACGGCCATAGTCAGAATCAATGCGAACCGCTTCTTCCAGTAGATTGATGGCGCGAAAAACATTGTCCGGCGTGAACTGATTAAACAGCGCCTGGGCCTGCAGGGTCTTGTCATAGGCCTCAATATTGCGCGTCATGCCTGGCACGGCAAACTCACCCGCACCAAGGGTCACGCTAAGCGCCGTAGCAACCTCGTCTACAATTTCAGTCTGAATGGCAAAAATATCTGCCAGTTCGCGATCATAGGTACGCGACCAGATATTAAAACCATTATCGGCGCTGACCAACTGCGCCGTGACCCGTAAGTTATTGCCGG
>CBFIIQ010000054.1:0-1471 GCA_965662685.1 Pseudohongiellaceae bacterium
CCTGCTGCGGAGAAACATCCATATAATCGACCTGGTCGGACGGCATCAGGGTAAATTCATTCTTGTGACGAACGCTAACCAGATCTTCTTCGAACTTGCCTTTCTTATCCAGTGGTGAGGAGGCCTGCGCGATTACAAAACCACTTTCCTCAATCGCGGAAAGGTAATGAATTTCATCAGTCACGGCACCGTTAACCACTTTGCGCACCGGACTTTCAAGGAATCCATACTCATTGGTTCGAGCATAGGTTGCCAGGGAATTAATCAGACCAATATTTGGCCCTTCAGGTGTCTCAATCGGACATACTCGACCGTAGTGAGTCGGATGCACGTCACGTACTTCAAATCCGGCACGCTCCCGTGTCAGACCACCTGGCCCAAGAGCAGAAATTCTTCGTTTGTGAGTCACTTCCGACAGCGGGTTATTCTGATCCATAAACTGGGATAACTGGCTGGAACCGAAAAACTCTTTAATTGCTGCTGCAACCGGTTTGGCATTAATCATATCCTGAGGCATCAGACCTTCACTGTCAGCCATGGAAAGACGTTCTTTAACGGCTCTTTCCACACGCACAAGACCCACGCGGAACTGGTTCTCAGCCATTTCACCAACACTACGAATACGGCGGTTACCCAAGTGATCAATGTCATCAACAGTACCGAAACCATTGCGGATATCCACCAGGGTTTTGATTACATCAACAATATCTTCCTTACTCAGTACACCATCTCCAACAGAGTCAGCGCGTCCAAGGCGTCGATTGAACTTCATTCGACCGACGGCGGAAAGGTCGTAACGCTCTGGTGAGAAAAACAGATTGGCAAACAGGTTTTCAGCAGACTCTTTAGTCGGCGGCTCACCCGGGCGCATCATTCTGTAAATTTCAACCAGTGCTTCGAGACGGTTAGTTGTTGGATCAATACGCAGGGTATCGGAAACGAACGGCCCACAGTCCAGATCATTGGTATAAATAGTCTCGAATTGTTTAACACCTGACGCTATCAGGCCTTCCAGAATTTCTTCCGTAACCTCTGCATTACAGGGGTATAACACCTCTCCTGTTTCAGTATCGAAAATATCTTTGGCCAGGGAGTCACCTAAAACAAATTCACCGGGAACGTCCAGCTTGGTCAGCTTGGCTTGCTCCATTTCGCGAATATGACGCGCGGTTATTCTGACACCAGACTTAACAATTACGGTGCGCTTGTTTTTGACATCGAAGTTAAGGACAGCACCTCTCAGGCGTGAGGGAACAAGCTCAACCGAGACATTGCCTTCCTTGTCAATAAAGTAACTGTTGTTTTCATAGAACATCTCCAGGATGTCCTGTGAACTGTAATCCAGCGCGCGCAACAGGATCGAGGCAGGTAGCTTGCGACGGCGGTCGATTCGCACATAAACCATGTCCTTTGGATCAAACTCAACATCAAGCCAGGAACCACGATAAGGAATAATTCTTGCCGAATAGAG
>CBFIIQ010000054.1:1571-16439 GCA_965662685.1 Pseudohongiellaceae bacterium
ACATAAACCATGTCCTTTGGATCAAACTCAACATCAAGCCAGGAACCACGATAAGGAATAATTCTTGCCGAATAGAGCAATTTGCCCGAGCTATGGGTTTTGCCGCGGTCATGATCAAAAAACACGCCTGGCGAACGATGTAACTGAGAAACCACCACTCGCTCGGTGCCATTGACAACAAAGGTGCCGCTATCAGTCATCAGGGGGATTTCACCCATATAGACTTCCTGCTCTTTGATGTCCTTAATGACTTTTGCTGTAGATTCCTTTTCATAAATAATCAGCCTGACTTTTACCCGCAGTGATACTGCATAGGTAGCGCCCCTCAGGATACATTCGCTAACATCAAATTCCGGTTTACCCAATCTGTAGCTCACATATTCAAGCAAGGCTTTACCGGAATAACTAACGATAGGGAAAACAGACTTAAACGCAGCATGAAGCCCCTGGTCCAAACGATCCTCCACAGAGGTATCGGTCTGGGTAAACTGTTTGTATGAATCAATCTGAATAGCCAGTAGATAAGGTATATCCATCGGGCTTTGAAGTTTGCCAAAGTCCTTACGGATACGTTTTTTCTCAGTATATGAATATGCCATCAGTAGTTCCTAACAAGTGATTTTGTTCCAGTTGTTTTATATTTGCCCCGTAAAACACAGCAAACTCAAACAACCCCTGTACCACTTAACCTGCCTGGTAAACAGGTAGTTTTTAATACTTAACTTTTTCTAACTCAATATTCGTGACGCTCAATACAAGCACAGAAAGGCAGCATTTCTGAATGAAATGCCACCTTCCTTATATTGTGCTTACAGAGAAGAGCAAGCTTACTTAAGCTCGACAGATGCGCCAGCTTCTTCAAGCTGCTTCTTGAACTCTTCTGCTTCGTCTTTGCTTGCACCTTCCTTAATTGGAGATGGTGCACCATCGACCAGGTCTTTGGCTTCTTTCAGGCCCAGACCTGTAATACCACGTACTGCCTTGATGACATTTACTTTCTTCTCACCAACTGCGGTAAGAATGACATCAAACTCATCTTTTTCTTCAGCTGCGCCGGCATCACCACCAGCAGCAGGTGCAGCAGCTACAGCTACGGCAGCAGCAGCAGAAACACCAAACTTTTCTTCCATTGCTGAAATCAATTCAACAACGTCCATTACTGATAACTCAGCAATACCATCAAGGATTTCTTCTTTAGATAGAGCCATTACTCTTATCTCCTGTTTTAAAATTTTAAACGTTAGTATCCCCGGCTAGAAAAAATCTAACCGGATTAAGCTGCTTCCTGTTTCTGATCGCGTACAGCCGCAACCACCCGAGTTACTTTGGATGGTACTTCGTTGCACGTCTGAACCAGTTTGGTCACCGGTGCCAGCATGACACTCATAAGAGTGGCCATGGCCTGATCGTATGTTGGCAGTTTAGCCAGAACATCGATTTGCGAGGCGGGCAGCAGGGTTCCACTTACAGCGAGGGCTTTTACTTCAAAACCGTCATTTTCCTTGGCAAAATCCTTTAATACGCGGGCAGCCGCGCCTGGATCGTCCTGAGAAAATGCAAGAATTGTAGGGCCGACAAGCGCTTCGTTGAGACATTCATAATCAGTCCCGGCAACAGCACGTTTCAGCAGTGTATTTCTGACAACTCTCAGGTATACATTGTTTTCACGGGCAGCTTTTCGAAGTGCAGTCATTTCCTCTACAGCAGTGCCATGGTAATCGGCAAGTACTGCAGACAAAGCACCTTTAGCAGCTTCATTGACTTCAGCAACAATCTGTTGCTTGTCTTCCAGTCTAATAGCCACTTATTAGTTACTCCCAAGGTTTCAGTTATCGCAATAGCGCCTGTGCTATTTTCGACAACCAGTTAAGAGGATAATCACTTATCCCCAACTCACCGTTTTGATCAATATGACTCAAAACAGTCCTTCTAAATTGGTGAATTATTCAGCAATAAAATTACTGAACGGGTTACACCATCTGCGTAGGAAATTAAGTAATCCGCTATTTCTACAGTAATACGGCTTGAACCGTTTAATTGCCATAGATCAGGCAGCTTACCCCTACGGTCTTTGACGGTCCTGCAGACAATTTCATCTGCAACACCCCAAAGTCTTTTTGCTCAATCCCGGGCTGTTTTTCGGGAGGGAACAATGCCATGTGACGTGCAAGGCGCGTCACAGAGCACTAAAAATCGTTAAAATTCCAGAGATGACTGGTCTACAAGGACACCTGGTCCCATGGTAGAAGACAACACCACTTTGCGAACATAATGTCCTTTAGCTGATGCTGGTTTGGCCTTTTTCAGATCACCAAGCAATGCTTCAAGGTTTCCCTTTAGCGCATTAACCTCAAAGCCAACTTTGCCAATACCACCATGAATGATGCCGTTTTTGTCCGTTCGATAACGAACCTGACCAGCCTTGGCATTGGCCACTGCAGTTTCAACATCTGGTGTCACTGTGCCTACTTTCGGATTAGGCATAAGACCTTTGGGACCCAGAACAGTACCAAGCTGACCCACAACCCGCATAGCATCGGGAGTCGCAATGACTACATCAAAGTCCAGATTACCTGCCTTGATGCTCTCGGCCAGATCTTCAAAACCAACAATATCCGCACCTGCAGCTTTTGCCTTCTCAGCATTTTCACCCTG
This sequence comes from Pseudohongiellaceae bacterium, assembly GCA_965662685.1. Classification (GTDB taxonomy): domain Bacteria; phylum Pseudomonadota; class Gammaproteobacteria; order Pseudomonadales; family Pseudohongiellaceae; genus Eutrophocola. Next base: position 4,227 of record CBFIIQ010000054.1, read on the forward strand.
GGCGAAAACAGCTACGCGAACATCTTTTCCGGTACCGTGTGGTAATGTAGTGGCACCACGTACAGCCTGGTCAGACTTTCTGGGATCAACACCCAGGTTAATGGAAACATCAATTGATTCCTTGAACTTGACCGTAGACAGTTCGTTTATCAGCGAGACTGCCTCATCAATACTGTAGGCTTTTCCTGCTTCAATTTTTTCCGCAATTACTTTTGCGCGTTTGGAAATCCTGGCCATTACACCACCCCTTCTGTTTCTATGCCGGCACTGCGAGCACTACCAGCGAGCGTACGTACAGCAGCATCCATATCGGCAGCAGTAAGATCCGGCATTTTCTGCAGGGCTACCTCTTCCAGCTGGGCACGATTAAGCTTGCCTACTTTTTCAGTATTTGGACGACCACTGCCCTTTTTCAGGCCAGCGGCTTTTTGCAACAAGACTGAAGCAGGAGGGGTTTTTGTAATAAATGTAAAGCTGCGGTCCGCGTATACCGTGATAACAACGGGAATCGGCAAACCAGGCTCAACACTTTGGGTTTCTGCATTAAACGCCTTGCAGAACTCCATAATATTTACACCATGCTGACCCAGTGCAGGACCAACAGGAGGACTGGGATTAGCTTTACCTGCTGCAACCTGCAGCTTGATATAAGCCAGTACTTTCTTAGCCATATTTTACTCCTTGGGTAGTAACGCCCGGTAACTGCACCCGGCTCCCCTGGCGCCAAGCCATAAAGGCATCAGCGACTTTTTATATTAAGGCATGTCTCTCTCAGACATCCCCACCTAATTCTATCGAAGCCGCTCTTGCAACTTGCGACATGTAACTTTCTTTTTAGCCCTTCTCTACCTGAGAAAACTCAAGCTCTACTGGAGTCGAGCGACCAAAGATCGAAACCGCAACACGTACCCGGCTTTTTTCATAGTTCACTTCTTCTACCGTACCGGTGAAGTCATTGAACGGACCATCAGTAACTCTGACCAGCTCACCTGGCTCATAAACAGTTTTATGAGAAGGCTTATCGACTGTTTCTTCCAGACGATTCAAAATTTCATTTACTTCACGCTGGGTGATAGGGGCTGGTTTTTCAGCAGTACCACCAATAAAACCCATGACCCTTGGTGTATCTTTTACCAGATGCCAGGTATCGTCATTGAGCACCATCTGTAGCAGAACATATCCGGGGAAAAACTTACGCTCACTTTTCCTCTTCTGACCGCCACGCATTTCCAGCACTTCTTCTATAGGAACCATGACCTCGCCAAACAAGTCTTTTTGCGGCGAAAGGCTAATTCTTTCTTCAAGCGCCTGCTTTACCTTGCGCTCATAGCCGGAATAAGCATGTACCACATACCAGCGTTTTTCATTCTCTGTTGCCGACATACCTGCGCCTTCTATTATTTCTTCTACCAATTCGCTCACATCCTGTTGCAATAAGTTTTACTCAGCCAAACGAGCTTTTAATCGTTTAGCCAATAATGAGAGCGATAAGCCAACTCAACAATGAGTCCAGCCCCCATAAAATTATTGCCACAATAATGACCACAACAACAACGATTAAAGTGGTCTGGGTAGTTTCTGCCCGGGTTGGCCAGACTACCTTGCGGATCTCGCTTCTTGCTTCCATACACAGCGTAACAAAAGCACTTCCCTTACTGGTTTGTGTTGCAATCCAGCCGGCAACACCAGCCAGAATCAGCAAGCCAATAACGCGATAAAGCATGGATTCAGCAGCAAAATAACTATTACCGTAGACACCGGCAGCAACCAACACTGCTACGACGACCCACTTTATTGAATCCAGCTTGTACTCAGACTGTTTAACCTTGTCATTCATTTAAATGAACTATTGCCTCTAACTTTCACTGCAACAAAAACCAATTACTTCAGCAATTGTTGCCTGTCGCTGCCGATATGGCAGGCCAGGAGGGAATCGAACCCCCAACCTGCGGTTTTGGAGACCGCCGCTCTGCCAATTGAGCTACTGGCCTAATTTTTTTCTGACCAGCTTGAAGCCCGACCAGATAACTCTTTCAAACAATTGCTCTTAAGACGACTAAGCCGAGGTAACTTTTCAGCAACCTCGGCTTAAGCTTACTGCCTGAAGTTGTTTACTCGATTATTTTTGAAACAACGCCGGCACCAACAGTTCGTCCACCTTCACGAACCGCGAAACGCTGACCTTCTTCCATAGCAATCGGGTTAATCAACTCTACTTTCATTTTGATATTGTCGCCAGGCATAACCATCTCAACGCCTTCCGGCAATTCAACAGCACCTGTTACGTCAGTTGTTTCAAAGTAGAACTGTGGGCGATAGCCCTTGAAGAAAGGAGTATGACGACCACCCTCATCTTTGGACAGAACGTAGACTTCGCCTTCGAACTTGGTGTGAGGAGTGATGCTGCCTGGAGCTGCCAGTACCTGACCACGCTCTACGTCTTCACGTTTGGTACCACGCAGAAGAACACCTACGTTTTCACCGGCACGGCCTTCATCCAGCAATTTGCGGAACATTTCAACACCGGTACAGGTAGTTTTCTGTGTATCCCTGATACCAACGATCTCAATTTCTTCGCCGACTTTTACGATACCGCGACCAATTCGGCCGGTTACCACAGTACCACGACCGGAGATTGAGAATACGTCCTCAATAGCCATCAGGAATGGCTTGTCGATATCACGCTCAGGCTCAGGAATGTAGGTGTCCAGGGCTTCTACCAATTTCTTGACGGCGGTGGTGCCCATTTCATTATCGTCTTTGCCTTCCAGCGCCATCAGGGCTGAACCGATAATGACCGGAGTGTCGTCACCCGGGAATTCGTACTGGTCTAGCAACTCACGAATTTCCATTTCGACCAGTTCCAGCAGCTCCTCATCATCAACCATATCGGCTTTATTCATGAAAACTACGATATAAGGTACACCAACCTGACGACTTAGCAGGATATGCTCACGGGTCTGAGGCATGGGGCCATCAGCAGCAGAACATACCAGAATCGCTCCATCCATCTGGGCAGCACCAGTGATCATGTTTTTCACATAGTCAGCATGGCCCGGGCAGTCAACGTGAGCATAATGGCGGTTAGCAGAGTCGTATTCCACATGGGAAGTAGAAATTGTGATACCACGCTCTCTTTCTTCCGGCGCGTTATCGATCTGGGCGAAATCTCGCGTCTCGCCACCGAATTCTTCTGCACATACACGTGTTAATGCTGCAGTAAGTGTTGTCTTACCATGGTCAACATGACCAATTGTGCCAACGTTTACGTGTAACTTACTTCTTTCAAATTTTTCCTTCGCCATCGAAATGCCTCCGATTTATAGTCAATATTGCTAACTGAATTTGTTTGCCTGGATACTCAAGAAATTATGAAAATATCCCCGTCTTCTTTTTTACTCGTAAAAACTTTCTCTTTTTCTTCTTTCTATCAATGCACTGTGCGCCAGAATCTGGTGCTCACATCCGGAGTTGAACCGGAGACCTCATCATTACCAATGATGCGCTCTACCAACTGAGCTATGCGAGCATCGTATGCCTAGTTGATTAACGGGTCGTCAACCTGAACTCCCAAGCCCTTCTCTTCCCATCTCAGCCAATGAAATAATTCCATCAGCAAGTATCCATAACATAACCAAAAAACCGTTATAACTATGGAGCGGGTAGCGGGAATCGAACCCGCATCATCAGCTTGGAAGGCTGGGGTTCTACCATTGAACTATACCCGCAAATCCTTCTCAAACACTCGCCTACCAGTTTCCTACCAGGCTCGCAAAACAAAAAACAGAGGACCAAAAACTCCCGTTGGAAGAGTTCTTCGTCCACTGTTTTCTGTATATCTTTGCCACCAGGTCTGCAGAAATTCTGACTGGTGGAGGGGGGTGGATTTGAACCACCGAAGCTTGCGCGTCAGATTTACAGTCTGATCCCTTTGACCACTCGGGAACCCCTCCAACAAAGCATCAGACGTATTTCAACCACCTGGCTCTACACAGAGCGGGGCATTTTAGGGGAATCACTGGCTTGATGCAATCGTTTCGCAAGGTTTTTCTATTACTTCCAGCTCCAGCCCACCTGATAGCAAATCAAGTAATTCTGAGCCTTCCAGTAATATCTGGGATAAACCTTCTATAGTGACCCAAATCTCATTGCTGATTGTGACTATATCTTCTATAGATGTAGCAAAACCCTGGCCTGCAAGGCTTTCCTGAAGCCCCAGGGCCAGGTCTTGCTGGCTGAATAATCCAAGGGAAATACCGCCCGAAAACTCACCTGTAGTTATGATAAAACTTTCAATATTGTTCTGCTGAAGCTGATTTAGAGTCTGGCGAGCCGCCGTATCGGAATTAAATGGCGGCATATATACCCGATAATTCACCGTTTCCTCTGTCGGAAGCAACTCAGCCCTGGCTTGCAGCCCCCTCTCTAACAAGGCGGTGACAAGGAAGTCACTTTCATCCGTATTATTAAAAACCCCAATTGAAATACAACTGGAGGGCCGTTTTTGCTCTGGTTGCGCAGATTGCTCTGGAATTGTTAAAGGCATTTCTTCACCAAGCAGCTGTAAAGAACGGGAAGCCTGGCGACTGGGGGCTCGTACCATGACATTATCCTGCCCGACTGGACGATAGAAATTCCATCCCATGTAAGACAGGTTAGCAAGTAACAGCAGAACGGCAAAAGTACGCATGCTTGGTATTATATGGAACCAGATGTTTTATCTATACTATATATAGCTATTTATATAACCATATATAGTTCGCTTGTTCGATTATCTATTACCTGAATTGTTTATTTTATCTGCGTAAAATATAAAAGTGATAAAAAAAGATAAACGCGCATCATGGCAACGCGATGGCAAGACCTTCAAGCACCAGCTCCTTTTCAACCAGATGTGGCCAGTAAAGAAATTCACTCAATAGATCCGCGTCGCCTCCGGTAAGAAACCATCGCGGGTTATTTTTCCCATCTGTAATTTCCCCGGCCTCCTCACCTTTAGAGTTTTTACTCTCCAGATAGCAGCGCTCGGCAAACCCTGTAAGCATAGCCACAATACCACTGGTAATTGCTTCCCGGGTGCTCTTGCCAGGGACTGGAGGGGTCCACTGCTCGAAAGAAATTTTCAACGCTGGAGTTTTTTTAGCCAGACTTTCCTGCATCAAGTACAAACCAGGAACGATGTACCCGCCCTGATGAATGCCTTCTGCATCAAGCCAGTCATAGGTGGCGGCACTACCACAATCCAGAATGCAACATGCCCCCTGGGTTTTTTTATAGGCTGCAAGCATTGCCAACCAGCGGTCCACGCCCATCGTCGTGATATCCGTATAGGAATTAGTGACCCCGCCACAGTGACGCTCTACCACGGCAAACTCTGCCTCAAGCTGCCATTTTTCAAGTAGCCAATCTGACAGCATGGCATCAAAAACAGCGCCCCTGACTGAGGACACACGCGCCCTGGTCAAAGGATCCTCTGATTTGCTACTCAAGCTGGAAAACACTTTATCCAGCATTTCAAAGCCGGCATCTGTTTCAGCAAATGCAAGAGTATCTGATGAGATGCCTGCGATTACAGGGTCTTGATGATCATCAATAACGCGCCACTTTATTCTGCTGTTGCCTGCATCAATTTCAAGAATCATTTAAGACCGACTTCCTGAGGCTTACTTCACCTCCATAAACCATTTGTACACCCTGGCCTGTTTCCAGCAACAACGCCCCGCTTTCAGAGATTCCCCGGGCAATACCCTTCACACTTGAGCCCGTCGTCATCAATTCAACCTGCTGGTCTTTCATAACATCATTATCCTGCCACTCGGCTATGAAACTCTTTAATCCATTGTGCTCAAATTCTTCAAGGACGGATATTATATGGCAGACTACCTGACTCACCAGCAGATTACGATCCAACCCTTTTCCTGTCACCTGATACAGATCAGTCCAGGGTTGATTCACCTGCTCCATGGATTCAGGCTGGTTTCTGACATTAATGCCAACGCCAATTGTTAACTGACAGATACCTGAAAGATCACCACTAATCTCCAACAGTATTCCGGCCAGCTTCTTTCCTTCAACAAGAATATCATTAGGCCACTTAACACTCAGCCCCGGTACCTCCAGCTCCCTGAGGGCACGAACAATAGCCAATCCAACCGCCAGAGTTATGCCTTCCGTTGCTATCACTCCAGTATCGATCAAACGTACCATAGTGAGATATATATTCTGAGCAAAAGGACTTATCCACTTGCGCCCGCGTCTGCCTTTGCCACTGCTTTGCTGTTCTGCCAGATGAATCGAATATTGTCCCGGCTGCAGTAATAGCTCGCCTTGCTGCATTAGCCGCATGGCATGGCTGTTGGTAGAATCAATAGTGTCGAGTATTTCCAGGCGGGCAATGGAACCCCTTATAGCGTCAGGTATATCAGTATAAATGCTGGCAGACTCCAGAAGTGTTATAGGATATTTGAGTTTATAGCCTTTCCCACGCACAGCATGGATTTCCAATCCCAGATCAGTGAACTTGCAGATATTTTTCCAGATTGCAGATCGACTTATTCCAAGCTGCTTTCCAAGTTCAGAGCCAGAGTGAAACCTCCCATCAGAGAGAATACTTATTAATGGAAGCAACGAACCAGTCCCGGTCATAGTTTAAAATATCCCGTAAAAGCCTTTAGTATCTGGCAAAAAAAATCCGGAAAGCCAGGCTGTCCGGATTTTAAGCATTCAAGTATTGGCCGTTAAGCCAACTATTACTTTACATGTCATAGCCTCGTTCATCATGCAGGACGATATCCAGGCCAACCGATTCTTCTTCTTCAGTAACACGCAATCCAGTAAATGCATTAACTATCTTCAAAACAATGTAGGTTAATACCGCAGTGTAGATCAGCGTAGCAATAATACCGGTAAGCTGCACTCCTAACTGACTCCCCATCGTCATTCCCTCAGCATATCCCTGCCCACTTAATATGCCCAGACCTGCGGACGCGAATATGCCCGCCAGGAAAGTTCCCAGAATGCCCCCAACACCATGAACAGGAAAGACATCCAGTGAATCATCAATTTTGAACGTATTCTTTATTAACTGGGTAGCGAAAAAACAGACAACACCTGCGGTAAGACCAATTATCAACGCCCCACCCGGGCCAACAAATCCGGAAGCCGGAGTGATTGTGCCCAATCCGGCAACCATGCCTGTCACAACACCAAGTACCGATGCTTTACCATATTTGATTCTCTCCATAAGAATCCACGACAATGAACCGCCAGCGGCTGAAATATGCGTGACCAGCATTGCCATGGAGGCATTGCCATCTGCAGCCAACGCACTACCGCCATTAAACCCAAACCAGCCCACCCAGAGCATGCCGGCGCCGGTTACTGTCATGGTCATATTATGTGGGGGCATTGGCGTCTTGCCAAAGCCGCTGCGCGGACCTATCACCAATGCACAAACCAGTGAAGCAATGCCGGCGGTAATGTGAACTACGGTGCCTCCGGCAAAATCCAGCAAACCCATTTCAAAAAGCCAGCCACCCTCAGCCCACACCCAATGTGTTACCGGGGCATAAACCAATACCAGCCACAGAATACTGAACAACATGACGCCACTGTATTTAACACGTTCGGCAAAACCACCAAAAATTAATGCCGGCGTTATTACAGCAAAAGTCATTTGAAAAAGCGCAAAAAGTGATTCCGGAATAGTGCCTGAAGCTGTCTCTTCCTGCACATTGGCAAAAAGAATATTGCTAAATCCGCCAATGAAAGCATTACCTTCGCTAAAGGCAAGACTATATCCCAATATCAACCAGACCAGAGAAGCCACACAGGTGATTGAGAAACATTGCATCAACACTGAAAGTACATTACGAACCCGAACCAATCCACCGTAAAAAAGTGAAAGTCCGGGAATGGTCATAAAAAGAACCAGTGCCGTGGATGTCATGATCCAGGCAGTATCTGCACCATCGATTTCCTGGGCCATGGAAATTGTCGGTATTAATAGCAGAGCGAATACACTCAAGCCCCTGGCTAGTGATTTTTGAAACATGACTCCCCCTTGGAAAATTATTATTTTTAAATGGTCAAGCTTGCAATAATTATGTTTTACAATCAGGCCCTTTTTGAGGCGCTTGCACCAATAATGAGCATAAAAGAAATGCCTATGTGTGACAAGACCAGGTCAGCATTAGATATGGTCTACAGATGCCTGCTTTCCTGTCGCTTAGCTTACTCTGTCTCACTTGCCCTGAGCACAGTAAGACACCGGAATTACAGCTGTTTTTCCAGTAACTCAATTTGCCTCTTCTTTCATTCAAAAAAAAATCGGACTACATCGATAACAGTTTCCCGTATCAAGCTTTTCCCCGGTATATACAACAATGCCAGCCCTTACTCATAGCCAAATCAGTGGTATAAGAGTGCAATCTGAGCGAATTGTGCACCTCATTGGTGCGACCATTGCCCGATTCACTGGTGATGATGATGTCACTATTGCTAAGCTATTGATTTTAATATGTTTAATATTTTTGGCATGGCGATTGCTAAGTTAGATTTATCGGAGCTTTATGGTGATGAACGCTTTATCTCATTACATCTGGCTACGAAATTAGAAATTCAGAACTGGACCATGCCAAAAGCAAAGTACCTGCTCACTGGCGAAGTTTTTGCTCTGACTTATTCAGTTGATTTTGGACTGTGAGACTTTTCCCGGCCAAACCTGTTTGAAATTGCACTCAGGTAAAAAGCCCGAACGATGTACTAGGAGAATCAAATGAAAATGATCAATGCGATTATCAAGCCATTCAAGCTTGATGACGTCAGGGAGGCCCTGTCAGAAATTGGAGTTCAGGGAATTACCGTAACTGAAGTGAAAGGATTTGGACGCCAGAAAGGCCACACGGAGCTTTATCGAGGTGCGGAATATGTGGTTGATTTCCTCCCCAAGTTAAAAGTGGAAGTAGTAGTGAAAGACAGCGCTCTTGAACAGACTATCGAAACAATTTCGAAGGCTGCCAACACTGGCAAAATCGGCGACGGTAAGATTTTTGTTTCTACTATAGAAGAAGCAATCCGTATTCGAACCGGTGAAACCGGCGACGACGCCATCTAATTAAAAGATCTATACCAAGCTTTCAGGAGGGCTTAGTATGCAAAATGAAATTTTTGAACTGCAGTACGCAATGGACACCTTTTACTTTCTGGTATCAGGTGCTCTCGTTATGTGGATGGCCGCCGGATTCGCAATGCTTGAAGCTGGTCTGGTCCGAGCCAAGAACACTACAGAAATTCTAACCAAGAATGTGGCATTGTTTGCCATTGCCTGCACCATGTATCTGATCTGCGGTTACGAGATCATGTATGACGGTGGTTATTTCCTCAGCGGCGTAACGACTGTTGCACAAATGGATGATGCTGCCGTTGCTGCAATCCTCGAAGCTTCCAACGAAGCCGGATTTGCAGACATGGGCGAGTATGCAGGTGCCTCTGACTTTTTCTTCCAGGTTGTGTTTGTTGCTACAGCCATGTCGATTGTGTCAGGTGCGGTTGCTGAGCGCATGAAACTTTGGGCATTCCTTACCTTTGCAATTGTTATGACCGGTTTGATCTACCCGATGGAAGGTAGCTGGACCTGGAACGGCGATTCCGTATTTGGTATTTATGCACTGGATTATTCCGACTATGCCGGTTCAGGCATTGTGCATCTGGCTGGTGCTGCTGCAGCCCTGGCTGGCGTTTTATTGCTTGGTCCACGTAAAGGTAAATATGGCGCAGACGGTTCCGTGCATCCAATACCTGGTGCAAACCTGCCATTGGCTACACTGGGTACTTTCATCCTCTGGATGGGTTGGTTCGGATTCAACGGTGGATCTACTCTGAAACTGGGTGGCATCGGTGTTGCTAACGAAGTTGCAAACGTATTCCTGAACACCAATGCTGCAGCAGCCGGAGGCCTGATTGGTGCTCTGATTGTTGCCCGCATCCTGTTCGGCAAAGCTGATCTTTCCATGGTCCTTAATGGCGCCCTGGCTGGCCTGGTTGCCATCACTGCAGACCCGGCGTCTCCTGGTCCTCTGATGTCTACTATCGTTGGTCTGGTGGGTGGCGTGATCGTAGTATTCAGCATCCTGTTCTTTGACAAGATCAAGATTGATGATCCGGTTGGCGCACTATCCGTTCACGGTACCGTTGGTATCTTCGGTGTGATGGTTGTGTGTGTGACTGGTGGCGCCTCCATAGGTGGCCAGCTTGTTGGACTACTCACCATCTTCGTCTGGGTTTTTGTTACCAGTCTGATTACCTGGTTTATTATCAAGGCAATCATGGGCATCCGAGTCTCTGAAGAAGAAGAGTACGAAGGTGTCGACCTTGCCGAATGTGGCATGGAAGCCTACCCAGAGTTTGTCAGCCAGAACTAGATTCCCTGGCTAAACAAGCTCCAAAAAAAAGCGCCACAATTGTGGCGCTTTTTTTATGTCCTGAATTTATCAGGTATCAATTGTCTTACTATTCTATCTGTCGGACCCTTCTCCCTCACCGTCGGTACGACCCAAGGTTGATCCATCTTTTAAAATGACACCAACATACAAGCCCCCCTGACTACCATCATTAAGTGTTATCGCATTTCGCAGCGGGTTGGCAAATACTGTCACCTTGTCACCAGGACTAACAGAGCTGCGTTTCCAACCCTGATTTATCAGAACATTGGGAGCAGTCATCTCTATTGTCCAAAGACCGTCGGGTGCACCTTCAACAGTGCCTTCCAGTTTGAAAGAGGCGTGGGGATTTATCCACCTGACCTGGGTCACTTCGCCTTCGATCTTTACCACAGTCTCGCTATCGAAAGCTGCGGTAGAGTGATGCGCTGTCACAGGCACAGCGAGCAAAGCCAGTACAGCGACGCTGGAGTACATTACATTACTTAAGATTTTTGTTGGTTTCATTATCTGATCCTGATGCAAAATATATTGTAAAACGATGTTTTTGGCTTATCTCTTACCTTGTCAACCCTTCCTGACCTGCCTGCGTGCTTGGCAAATTGTCATTTAGATCCGGCAAGCATTCAACTTCGCCAATATCCGTATAATCAACCCTTAACCAGCGTTTGGTATTGCGCCATTCACCTTCCCAGCCATTGGGGTCTGTCATGATATGTTCAATTTCCAGGACTTCACCATCTTCCAATAGCCGGATTCTTTCCTGCACGCGAAAATCTTCAGAAATAGGGATGCCGGTATCTATGAAATGATTATAGGTTTCAATATAGCGAGTATTCACTACAAGTTCATCGCCCTCCCAATGACCAATCGATTCGCCGTTATAGGAATAAATGACAAGATCAGGATCAGAATAGTCACGTCCATCAAGGAATATTTGCCTGAAGCTGTTATTAAAATTTGACACCATATATATCACAGTTGGCAACTGCACCATGGCAATAGGCCAGACGCGGGTCATGATCATGGGGATGCCGGCCGGGAAACACTGGCCGATAGCATCCCGAAAAGGTCTACCTTCAGCCCTGGCACGCTGGCCTACTTCAAAATCCAGCTTTGCCAGACCAATAAATTCGGGGTAAGGAGGTCCATACATGAAATTTGAAAAACCTTCACTGAGGTCTACAAACCAGGTGCCGGTGAGATCGAAAGCAGGCGCCGGACGCTCCTTGGCCAGATTTTCCGGTGCGAGAGCACCCAGCTGACCCGGATGCTTTGGAATCATACGGCTTAATTGCTCCCTTCTTTCCGCCGCTGTCTGGGCCATGACGCCCGTAGAAACCACGACAGACAAGAGCAGCATGACTGCCCTTTGATACATCTTGTAATTCATTATCATTCTCCTGGCCGTAAGCCAACCGGATCAGTGTCGATTCGTATGTCCGGTTAATCTTGCTATTTTATAGTTTTTGCAGGCAGAGAATAAAAGCCTTTCCCCACGATGTCTAATAATTGTAAAAGATTCAGCATGCGTACCATGACATCAAAGGCTATAATTGCCCTCCTCAAACAGGCTGCGGGATGTCATTCAACTAATGGCCAAAAAGCAAAAAAAAACAAAAAGACAGAGTGCCAGTAATTCAGGCAGAACTACCCCTGCAGCGGCAAACGTAATTATTCGCAGAAAGCCCGAAATTCCTGCATTCTGGATTGCAGTCATCATTCCGGTAATTTGCCTTGTCGGTGCGTGGACACATCCACCGGTAGCAACGCC
>CBFIIQ010000055.1:0-15113 GCA_965662685.1 Pseudohongiellaceae bacterium
AAAGGGCTGCCTTGCGGGGTTTGAACAGTCGCGTCAGTTTGCGCTTGATAAAGGCAAAGCTATGGTTTTGCCAGTAGCCGCGATCGTAATTACTGCCCAGCACATAGATATTATATTCCTTGAACAAAAACTGCAGTTCGTCTGAACCATTCAGGCGTTCTATGGTAAGCGGATCATTCCATTCCATGGTAATAATGGGTTTGTGCTGTTGCAGGGTCTGTTTCAATCCGCGCAGTACAAAGACTTCATGGGCTTCAACATCGATCTTTACCAGGTCCAGCTTTTTGATACCGGTTTCCAAAAAAACCTGGTCGCCGATTTTTTTGCTGACCGTTACCGCCTCGACATTGTCGTCACGCTTGTCAAAACTGGAAGCGCCCACGTTGCCTGCTTTAACCATATAGATGGTTGCCTCTTCTTCCTGATCAGAAAGGGCAAAGGGAAAGGTCTGAACATTGGTGAGCTGGTTTGCTTTTACATTGCTATCGAGCAAAGCGTAAACGGAAGGCAGGGGCTCAAAGGCCAGTACCTTGTTGGCTACTGTAGAAAAGGCCAGCGCATGATTGCCAATATTTGCACCAATGTCCATGACTACCGGTGTTGTTATTTTTTTCAGCAATTCCAGTAACAGACCCAGATTTTCCTTTTCATATAGACCGTTACGGGCAATCTTGTCACCCACATGATCATTGGTGAAGGCGGTAATCTGGTGGCCCAGGGAGGTAGTTAACTGTTGGGTTTGCTTGGGCATGGTATCAGGGGCGTCATCTATAACTGCAAGTATTATTCAGGTTAGACATTGCGGATCAAAGGCATACTCACCATTTAACCAGTCCACCAATTCAATCACCATTGGGTGATCCTGAAAAGAAGAATAACGCTGCAAGAGGGCGCTTTTTTTCTCCATACTGATGCCTTCCAGTCCGGTATCCTGGAACAGGGCGCTGTCCTCATACAACATTTCGCCCAGCTTTTTCGGACATAATACGGTGCAGGCTTCATGCAGTATATCCTCCAGATTCACGTCCTCTCCCTGAAATATTTTTCCCAGAGAATATAAGGGTAATTGTGACAATCTGGGCTGATTCATAGGGTTTGCCAGCAAGCCCTGGGCGAGTGTTTTTAATTCTGTATTCCTGTGCTGAAAGGGACCGAGATGTAAATGCCCGGCAAGTTTGGCACTGTCATTCACCGGGTAGTTATCCCATAACAGGGGCTTGCGATGCAGCCTTTCGGCCACGTCCAGCAGGTGCTCTTCCGGGTACTCATTCGAAAAGACTTTGGGGCCGGTCCAGAAAATGTCCAGGCGAGAGTCAAGCTGGCTACCCAATTCATTCAGATAGCCCTCCGGCATGACGCCGAAGTGGGTAGTCAGTACCGGATCGTCAGAGTAGTAAGTGGGGCAGAATATATAATGTCGGGCATTACTTTGGCGCGTTACTTGATCCATGATGCGTAACTGCTTTGGTGCCAGGTTATCAACGGCGCCATGCATGTCGTCAAACAAAATACATAGCGTATCCGGGTTTATGGCATTGATCTCGTCGAGTTTTCTTGCCAGCGCATCCTGGCCTGCGTGTGAAAAATCCAGATACAGTTCAAAGGGACTCAAACCAATGACGAACTCTACACCGGCATCCTTATAATGGTTGGACAGGCGGATGAGGGAATCAAGATGATCGGCAGGACAAGGCTGCATCCACTGCTTACGAAAATATTGATCGTTTTTAGGGGCATAAAGATAAGTGGTAAAGCTATTACCACTGAGAAACTGCGCATACTGGGTACGTGCTTCCCAGGACCAGCTTTTGCCAAAAAAACCTTCGACTACTCCCAACCTGAAGGGCTTCACTTCTACCATGGGCTACCGGAATTGTTAGATATCGCTATTATCAGGTTGATTGTCGTCATTGTTGGCTTTGGCCAGGCGCCAATGGATCAGAAAGAGAATAGATGATACCAGAATTATGATGGCTTGACGGAGCAGAGAGATGCCGGCCCGTTGCTGATGGAAATCGTACTCTGACTGGAGACGCTCCAGCCTGAGAGCGGTAATTTCCGCCTCGCTCATGTTGGCAAAAGGGCTTTCCAGAGACTGGCCCTGAACTAAACCTTCGCCAGGAATCATGCCCGGCACCGGTACTCGGGATAAGTAGGCGCCGGGTGATTGGGTAAAGGCAGTATTCGAACTCAGTTGCTGGACTCGATAAGGGTCAATGGTCAGTTGCGGTGCCGCCAGAATGACCAGGTTATATAAAGCAAATCCGGTGGTAATGGCAATGCAGATTACACTGACAAAACACACCGCGAGGGCATAAAACCTGATACTGGCCAAGCGTTTCATAGATATTCTAAAACCTCGGTTTTTGAATGGGTTTTGACCGCTTACTTAATAAATCAGACCCGATTTGTCATACAGTCTTTCACTCTGGCCAGGGCATCCTTGATGTTTTCAGTGCTGCTGGCATAAGAGAAGCGGATATAGCCTTCGCCCATATGGCCGAAGCTGGTCCCCGATACTGTAGCAACGCCGACTTCTTCCAGCAGCAACTCTTCCAGCGCCTTGGATTTCATACCAGTGCCGCTGATATTGGGGAAGGCATAGAAGGCACCTTTGGGAACAATGCAGGAAAACCCGGGTACATCATTGAGCAAATCAACGATCAGTTTGCGCCGTTCATCAAAAGTATCAAGCATCATATCTACTGCATCCTGAGGGCCGGTAAAGGCTTCCAGTCCTGCCATCTGAATCGGCGCAGAAGGGCAGGAGGTACAGTTGATCTGCATACGCTCGGCATGATCAATAAGGTCCTTTGGCCAGACGCCATAGCCCAGACGCCAGCCGGTCATGGAATAGGTTTTACTCCAGCCGTCCAGCAAAATAGTGCGATCACGAATGGATTCATATTCCAGAAAGCTGACATGTTCCAGGCCATCATAGAGCAGGCGTGAATAGATTTCATCGGACAACAGTGTCACGTTGGGAAATTTTTCCAGGCCTTTAACAAAACGTTCAATAACGTCACGCTCCAGAACGCCGCCAGTAGGGTTGGCAGGCGTATTGATGATAATCAGACGGGTATTATCATTGATCTGGGCAAGCACGCGGTCGGGGTCAAAGGCAAAGCCGTTTTCTTCTTCCAGCTCAATAGGAACAGCCTTGGCGCCGGAATAATTAATCATGGACTCATAGATGGGGAAGCCCGGATTTGGATACATGATCTCTGCACCTGGTTCACCGAACATCATGATGGCAAAAAACATTGTGGGTTTACCGCCAGGGACCACCATGACATTTTCCGGATCAACGCTAACCCCGCGATACTTCTGAATATCGTTGGCAACAGCTTCCCTGAGCTGTGGCAAGCCCTTTGCAGGGGTATAAAAATGAAAGCCATCATCCATCGCCTTTTTTCCGGCTTCGACAATATTGTCCGGAGTACGAAAGTCAGGTGCGCCAATGCCAAGGTTGATAATGTCACGGCCTGCGGCCTCCATGGCTTTGGCTTTCGCCAGAATCTTGAAGGCGGATTCGGTCCCAAGACGGGACATGCTTGCTGCTAGTTGCATAGTTTCCTCATGTATCAATAAAGTGAATTATTATTCTGTTATAGCGGAGTAGAGTCCGGCGCGGAGTTTTTGAAAATCATCGAGGCCGGAATTGGGTGATAGTATCTGGGTCAGGTAGACCACCACCAGGTTTTCAACCGGATCCACCCAGTAAGTGCTGTGGTAGGCGCCGCCCCAGCCATATTCGCCAACGGAGCCCATAGTGCCACGTGCACCTAAATCTTTCAAAACGGAAAAGCCAAGACCAAATCCGGTACCGGTATTAAAGGGGATCTGCCGCAGGTGATCTGTGGTCATCAGTTCAATCGTTTTAGGCCCTAGAATTCTGGTGCCATTGAGTATGCCACCATTAAGTGTCATTTGCAGGAAGCGGGCATAATCGTTGGCGGTAGATGTGAGACCGGCGCCGCCAGAGAAGGTAGCTTTTGGTCCGCTCAGATATTCACCCTGACCCTGCATGCTGCCAACAGGCGGGGCAGCTTCAATGCCACCGCCAGCCTTGCCACGATAAACTTTGCTTAAACGACTGGCCAGTTCCTGTGGTGGGAAAAAGTTTGTGTCATGCATTCCCAAAGGAGTAAAGATTTCTTCGTCAAGGAAGACGTCCAGTGGTTTTCCGGAAGCCACTTCAATCACGGCGCCGAGAATGTCGATATTGTAGCCGTATATCCATTCCTGCCCGGGTTGTGCGCGCTGGGGTAGGGACGCCATCGTTCTGACAATGGCCTGGATGCCCTCGGGATGGCTGGCCAGATACCAGCCAGCGATGCCGGCCTGATCCCATGCCGGGGTAACCGGGCTTGAGCCACCAAAACCGCCATAACCAATGCCGGAGGTATGGGTCAGCAGATCGCGCAGGTTAATCGGGCGTACCAGCGGGACCAGATCTACACCACCACTGTCATTGGCCGCCCCTACTTGGGCATTGGCCCATTCCGGAAAGTACTTGCTCAACGGATCGGCAATATTTAATACGCCGCGTTCATGGAGAATCATGATGGCGGTGCTGACGATTGCCTTGGTCTGGGAAGCGATACGGAAAAGACTGTTTTCCTGCATGGGGATAGCAGCTTCACGGTCCTGCATGCCTTTGGCAGAGGAATACGCTATGCGACCGTTGCGTAATACCAGGGTAACGCTGCCGGCAATTTGCTCATTGTCTATATAGCTTTGCAGTGTGCTATCAAGTTGTTCCAGGCGATCTCTGTCAAAGCCCAGTCGGTCCGGGCGGGTGCGGGACAATTCCTGTGCCTGTAAGGCGACGGTGCTAAAAAAAAGAAAGGTAAGAAGAATAACCTGGCGTTTTAGTTGAATCGCTTTCATGTGTTTCCCCGCTTATTATTATTTAGAACTGGTATAGGATAATGTGAGTAATAACCAGACTTAATAGGATTAGCAGTATACTGCCATCGCAAGCAGGGACAAAGCCGTCTCAGCGGTCAATTCACTTATAGTCGATAAATATTTTCTGCAAAGTTCAGTTGCAAGAGACGGGTAAGCCAGGCACTAGCAGGCGCCGGTAACTCAGGGGCGATAAAAGGTAATCAGGCGACCAGCACTGATAATGACAATCCAGCAGGTCAGTGATACCCCTGCCATTATTCTGACCTTGAGGGGCATTGAATCATCAGGACCAAGCAGTTTGGTTTTTTGAAACGCGTTGGAATAAAAAAATAGTACGTTAATGCCGGCAACCAGCATAAAAAGCATCTTGACTCGAAATGCATCATTGAAAATATACTGATCAGCATCCCCTATCACAAACATAGAGCCTGTCGCCAGATTTACCAGATAGCCTCCTATGCCAAAAGGGACCAGTTTGTGCAGGGCTGCTACCGGGATGCCCTTTGCCATACCAAGCATGCGCAGATCGACGAGGCCAACAGAACCAACCAAAAGACACAATCCCATGAAATGCAGTGATTCACACAGAGGCCATGCCCATTGCCCCTGTGAGATAAAGGCATGGGAAAGCCAGGTGCTTTGTAGCCAGTCACTTATTGCTTCAAGCATTTCCAGGCTCCTTTTTGTTGGCGGAAAAAATGCCCATTCAAATACTCATCATGTGATTGTAGGTATAGGCCAACAGGCGACCGGCAATAATGGCACTGGCCCATAACAGGGTAGAAGTAATAGCCATAGTGCGAATTTTTTGCGGTAACACACCATAATCATTAGAGCTGTCCGTCAGTATGCTATTACTGAACCAGCGCAGATTCCAAAGCGCCAGCGCTATGCAAAGAAGCTTGATATAAAATACGGGGTTGGTCAGCGCTTTGGTAGGATAGCCGATAAGCAGCAATACTCCGGATACTACATTGATGAACAGGGCCAGCATGGCTACCGGTATAAACTGACGTAATTTGCCAAGTGGTACCTGCGGTGCCAGTCCCAGTACCCGACCATTGATGGCAAGGGCGACTCCGACAAGAAAACCCATGCCAAGGGCATGAAAAACAATAATTACGGGGAAGGCCATATGCCAGCCAGACTCTCCCCGTACCCACAGGCTCAGAGGACTGCTTTCAATCCAGATAAAAAGCGCTTCCATGTTTTTCCTGCTTGTTGTATCGCTTGAATGTGTTATCAAATTGGTTTTATTGAATTGCATCACAAGCATAGGCCGTTACAGTGGGTGAAGGCAATTTATACGAGCGTCTGTTTTGTTTTTTTCGCGGCAGAATGGTTAAATAAGCGGCTTTTTTCGGCCTGAAACGGTTTTTGGCAGGAGTCTCGACGGGCTCTTGCATAATGGATATAAACAATGGGAATCACTATGAAATTTAAACACTTATCCAGTGTTATATGTTGCGCTCTGGTTTTATTACTTTCTGCCTGTGGTGGCAGTGATAATGCAGGTTCCGGGACAACCCAGGCACCAAATGCAAGTGCTTCGGCAAGTGTTGCCCAGGAAGTGATCCCATGTCCTTCAGATCCGGGAATCTCTTATATCTGTGGCCTGATGAATGCGGAGGATCTGCTCAGCATTGGCGATACCGGCATGATTCTGACCTCCGGTATGACCAGTGAAGGCGTTAATGGTCACCTTTATATGGTTAATCCACTGGATAACAGCTGGGAAGAACTGGTGTCCGGTGCCAATTATTCCGCGGATCAGGATGACGCCATGTTCCCCAACTGTCCAGGTCCACTGGATGTTACCAACTTCTCTGCACATGGTCTGGCATTGAAAGAAACCGAGGCTAACCGTTTTGATTTATATATCACCAGTCACGGTGCACGTGAGGCCATTGAAGTATTTGACCTTGATCTGAGCGAAGGCGTTGCCGAACTGACCTGGAAAGGTTGCGTCACGCTTGATGAAACCATTATGCATAACAGTGTGGCCATTCTGGCAGATGGCGGCTTTGTCACAACCGAGTTTGCTGATGAGTCAGGCTTTGAGCCAATATTTGCCGGTGAAATCAATGGTGGCGTAAAGGAATGGCATCCCGGTGGAGAGGTCGTTGTGCTTGAAGGAAGTCGACTTTCCGGCCCCAATGGCATCGTGCTCAGTGATGATGAGCGTTATATGTATGTGGCTGCTTTTGGTACCCGTGAAGTGGTGCGCTTTGATCGCAGTCAGACACCTCTTGGTAAAGAGACCATCACTCTGGATATTGTGCTGGATAATATTCGCTGGGGTGAGCCTGGCAAGTTATTGACTGCCGGTGGTAATGCAGAAGGCGGCGGTTGGTCGGTAGTTGAAGTCGATACGTCTACCATGCAGGCGGTTCGTGTAGGGGGTATGGATGGTGAGGCTGCCATGCAAGGCGTCAGCTCTGCACTGCAGGTTAACGATGAAATCTGGGTCGGCACCTACAATGGTGACAGAATCGGATATTTCACCAAGCAATAGTTTTTTTACTTTATTTGGCAATGAAAATTTCACTGCCCGATAGTCGATTTATAATTTTTGGAGAACACATGAACAATAAAGTAATGGCAATTCTGCCAATGGCCGTGCTGGCGGTAACTTCATTCCAGGCTATGGCACAGGACGAGAATACTTACGAAGCGAGCATCGCTTTTGGTTATGTAGGTACTACAGGTAATACCGATACTGATACTTTTAATACAGAATTTCTGCTGGATATCACTACCGAGAATTGGCTGCATAAAATGAAATTTCAGGGTCTGGGTTCTCAGGAAAATGCCCAGGCCACTGCAGAGCGTTATTACTTTGGTAATAAATCAGATTACAATCTGGATGAAAATCAGTACCTGTTTTTGAAGGGCAGCTATACCGATGACCGTTTCAGTGGTTTTGAATATCAGATTGCTGGTTCTGGCGGATATGGTCGACATGTTCTAAAAAATGACCGCTTTGAATTGCAGGGTTTTGGTGGTCTGGGTTATCGTGAAAACAGCATCATTGATGGCGGTAATGAAGGGGAAGTGATTATTTCCCTGGGTCAGGAATTTCAGTGGAATATCAGTGAGAATGCCACTTTTGTGCAGGCCTTCACTACTGAAATTGGTGATATAAGAACCTCTTCCATACTGGAACTGGGGCTGGAAGCCAATATTATTGGTGATATCACTACCAAGATTGCCTTTCTGGCGAGAAATAACTCTGATGTACCTGCGGGCCGTGATAAAACTGACACGCTGACATCTGTCAGTCTGGTTTATTCGTTTTAAAAAAGTCACTGGTTACTGGTTACAAGTCACAACAAAAAAGGGAGCGATGAAATTCACCGCTCCCTTTTTTTTGTAATTGAATATCTATGTTGGGTAAATAAAGTCCGTAGGTCGGATAAGCGCAGCGCCATCCGACATGAATACAACGTCTATTTACAACGATTAATCAACGCATTAGTGGAACTATCGAATGCTGAGGTAAGCCCATCATTTACAAGCTCATCATAAATCCCTTTACTTAATACTTTGCCCAACTCCACACCCCACTGATCAAACGCATTGATGCCGAGAATCACGCTACGGGCAAACACCTTATGTTCATAGCAGGCAATCAGGCTGCCCAGGCTATGTGGGGTTAATTGGTCCAGCACCAGGGTCGTACTCGGCCGGTTGCCTGGAATGACCTTATGGGGTGCCAGTAAGGCCGCTTGCGTTTCGTTCAAACCCTGACCTAGTAATTCTGCTGTAGCAGATTGTAATGATTTGCCGTTCATCAGCGCCTGGCTTTGCGCAAAACAATTGGCCAGCAGTTGCAGGTGCTGCTGTTTATTACTGCTGTTGGGTTTGGCGATGGCGATAAAGTCTGCCGGGATCAGGTGCGTCCCCTGATGCAGGAGCTGGTGGAATGAATGCTGCCCGTTGGTGCCGGCACTGCCCCAGACAATGCCTCCGCTATCGATATCAACTGGAGCACCGTCTTTGGTGACCGATTTGCCCAGGCTTTCCATATCCAGTTGCTGCAGGTAAGACGGAAACAGATGGAGCTGTTGGCTATAGGGCAGCACCACTCTGGATTCTGTAGCGAAAAAATTCTGATACCAGCAATCAACAAAGGCCATCAGCACCGGAATGTTTTCCTTGGCAGGCGTTGACTGAAAATGATTATCGATTCCATGGGCCCCGTCCAGCAGGGCACGAAAATTCTCCATGCCAACTCCCAGCGCAACAGGCAGGCCAATGGCTGACCACAGCGAGTAGCGACCACCGACCCAATCCCACATAGGGAAAATATTGTCGGCCGGAATACCGAACTCGCCAGCTTTTTTCACATTGGTACTCACCGCAACAAAATGTTTCGCCAGCGCTGTGTTTTCATTTAATGAGTCATTACAGGCTTCAAGCAGCCAGCGTTTTGCTGACTGTGCATTCAACATGGTTTCCATGGTGGTGAATGTTTTGGAGGCGATAACAAACAGCGTGGTGGCTGGATCAAGGCTTTCCAGTGTTTCTTCCAGATGCACCGGATCAACATTGGAGACAAAATGGCAACGAATGCCGTCCAGCTGAAAATCTGAGAGCGCGGTATAGACCATGGCCGGGCCAAGGTCCGAACCACCAATGCCGATATTCACCACATCAGTGATCGGATCGCCCTTAAAGCCCTGCCATTGCCAACGGGTAACGGCATCAACAAAAACGGCCATGCGATTCAGCGTCTGGTGCACCACCTGCCCATATTCAGACTGACATTCCGGTGAGCGCAAGGCCACATGGAGGGCAGGGCGCTGCTCTGTATTATTGATTGTCTCGCCATCAAACATGGCTGAAATAGCGGCCTTGAGACCGGCTTGTTGGCTTAAATTGTCAAATAAATCAATTGTTTCAGAGATAATGTGGTTTTTGGAAAAATCCACTAACAGATCATCGCTTTTGTGACTGAAGTCGGCAAAACGATTCGGATTATCCCCAAAAAGCTCATTCAGGCTGTGTTGAGACAAGGAGGCCTGGTGTTTCACCAGTGCTTGCCATTCAGGGCTATCGGTAAGTACTGACACTACTAATCCTGTGAAGACGAAATATGCAGAGAATTTTAACCTAAATATTGATCAAAATCGTGGACATTGATAGTATGCGCCGCCTGAACGAATATGTAGTATGTCGTTCAGATAAAAATGTAGGTCGGATAAGGCTGCAGGCCGTCATCCGGCAAAGACGCGATGTTGAATGCTAAAGCTCAGCCCTTGTATAAAAAGAAGCAACTGACCGGGGCTTTAGTTAGAATGGATATAGTCACAGTTTTAAGCCGCTATAGCTCAGCCGTTGCATAAAGAGGAGCAACTGACCGGGGCTTTAGTTAGAATGGATATAATCACAGTTTTAAGCCGCTATAGCTCAGCCGTTGCATAAAGAGAAGCAACTGACCGGGGCTTTAGTTAGAATGGATATAATCACAGTTTTAAGCCGCTATAGCTCAGCCGTGGTAGAGCAACTGACTTGTAATCAGTAGGTCCCGAGTTCGACTCTTGGTGGCGGCACCAAATAAAAAAGCCCGACCAGCTTTGATCGGGCTTTTTTTATTCCGGTGAATAATGCATTAGCTATTTTTTAAGGCGCTAGCTGAGCATTTCTTATATGGTCTCGCAATACATCGTCTCGCCAGGTGCCCAATAATAATCGTAAATTAGGATCACCCTGATGAAGATTCTGAATTGACCAGTCGACCAGCTCATCATGAGTCATGCCATCTATGTTGAGCTGTTGTTGTTGTGTAAGAGGTGGGATTTTCGTTGCCATTGGCTCCGGGATTGATCTGGGAGGCTCGGTAGGGGTTCTGGCTGTTTGAAAATTCATTGCTGATTGTCGTAAGGCCTGCTCAGGGAACGTGGCTACTGACGCTCTGGTCATCATATTAGGGTACATGTATTTCATGGCCCAGTTTATTAACTGATCATGGCTTAAACTGCCAAGGTCATTATACCAGTCCAGACTAATAAGATTGGGCGCTACAACGGCTACTGGTTGCGGTATAGCAAATTGTACAGTCTGGGTTGGTGTTGCCACTGGTGCAGGTGTTGATGGCTGCACTGCTGTGGGCGCTAACTGAACAACCTGAACGGATGACTGTCCTGCCGTAGTGTCAGCAATAAGGCAATCGGGTTCCAGGGTGTTTGTAATAGGTAGATTAAAAGAAACAACGGTGTCGGAAACGATGGACCTAGGATTGGTTAGTCCCAACGCTGAAAACTGATCAAAGGCAGCCTGAGCGACTTTAATACCTCGTTCACCTTCCTGATCAAGCCGGGCAAAAACCCCGAGTACTAATTTATAGCCGTTACCACCTGCTACTGCCGTAAAACCAAAGCCTGTGGGTGCAAAGTGATCATTAAGCACACCGCGACCTGCTCGATCCATTAAATCACTGCACCGGGAAAATGAACCTGTTTGCAGATCACCGCTCAGTCCCGAGCGCAATTCATCATAGAGCACAACTATTTCAGTCGCCTGAGCTCGTTCCTGATAGCCTTGATATAAGGGTACAGCCACCGCTGCCAAAACGCCGATAATGGCAATTACCAACATTAATTCAAGAATTGTAAAACCGGTAATCCTCTTAATCATGAGCTTATTAATCAATGCTGTCTCCATAAAACTAAATATAATCGGATAATCATAATAAATAGTACTGTAAATAAATAGGGTCAGAAATAAATAGAAATAAATAGAGTCAGAGTGGAAATTACGTCCTGTTCATCCTTTTACTGACTTGCCTCCCAGGCCTTAATCTCATCGGTAAAACTTTTCGCCAGTGCATTTGGAATGGGAAAAGTCAGATGGTATTGAGAAATCTTCCAGCCTTCATCGGTCTTTATTAGCACGCCTGTTCCGCGACTGGTGCCGTAGCTGGCACTGTCCAGCACTTCATCAAACCAGGCCGAGTTCCCGTCCGGGGTGAAATTGATATAGCGATCTCGCGGTAGATAAATCCAGCCATTACTGTCTATCGCATATTGCCGGAATTCTGCTTTCGGCCAACGCTCGGTCACATCAGTCCCCAGAAAAACAGCATCTTCGCTCAATAAATTGAAATAGGTTTGCCAATCAGCTTCAGCGGCGGCTTGGTGATAGTTATCAAGAATTGCGGCCACAGCTGTTTTATCGGATTGTGCCGAAGCTGTGCTGATTGAAAGTAGTATAAGCAGCAATGCTTTGGTAAATAAAAAAGAGCATCTTTTCATAGCAGGACTCGGCTTTTAATTAGTGATACTGGGAAGGGTAAGGCAATTTGATTATTTTTTTCCATTGAATTAGAGGTAAGAAACGCTCAATACTCCCATTCAAGCGGCGTATCAGCCGGCACCTTAGACTCCCAACCGGTCGCCTCGATAAATTCCTGGCGTTTCTCGGTGTATTCAATAACCGCGTTAAGAAACTCCGGATATTCCTCGGCAACCTGTTTGATTTTTTTACGGTAGTCATCCAGTTGACTGGCAATGGCAAATTCAATGGGCACATGCTGGTTGGTGCCATTGAGGCGATCCCGGGCCTGTTCCCTGGTAGCGATCAGTTGAAATTCAGGAGTGCAGATCTGGCGCTTGATGCGCGTGCCAGTGGGTTCATGTAAATAACATTTAATATCAAAACGTTTTTCATCATTGAAACTGTTAAAAACCTCATAGGCTTTTTCCTCGGCTTCCCAGAGCTGCAGTCGCAATTGCAGTTTTGTGCGCTGGGTAGTGATGACGATTTCTTCTGGCTGAGTGGAGGTGGAGAGTTCAGAGTCCGGTTCTGCTGCGTGCGCGGATACAATCAGGTTGGGCTGCAGTAATAGTAGCAGGGACAGTAATATTGTGACGGCGGTAATGTGAACGTTCATTGATAAAACCAATCTCTAACTGATTGCTCGATTATGATAAATAAATACCACAACTTCCATAGGTTAAAAATTAATGCGATTTTTTGCCTTCTGCTATTGCTTCGAGTTGCTGTTTTTTATGATAGTCTTGTTTTCAAACAGGGAGACAACATGACCATATTAAAACGACGAACTTTTCTAAACCACTTGCTTGGCGCCGGCGTTATTTCACAATTGCCATTGGCCAACTCTGTGTTGGCACAAAATGATAACGCCATGAAACTGATTTTGCTGGGTACCCAGGGTGGTCCCAACTTTAATCTGATGCGCGGTGAGACATCCAGTTTGATTATGGTGGGCAACAGGCCATACCTGATCGATTGTGGCTATGGCACATTCCGTTCGCTATTGGAGGCCGATGTCAATTTTCTGGGCTTGCCCAATATCTTTCTGACCCATTTACATGATGATCATGTGGCGGATCTCCCAGTGCTGTTAAGTCATCAATGGACCCAGGGCCGGGTCGAGCCCACCATGGTCTATGGACCCTATGGCACCGAGGCATTGGTCGCTTCGGCTCTTCAGTTCAACCAGGCCAATACGGATATCCGCTTCATCGATGAGCAACGCACATTGCATCCGTCGACTGTCACCAGTGGACAGGTCATTCCTGCAACCAATACAGTTCATAAAGCTTATGAAGATGACAGGGTACTGGTCACGACTATTGAGAATACTCACTTTCCCGAGTGGGCCAAAGAGCAGATGCCGCATCGGGCGCTGTCCTATCGCTTTGACACGGATGATCGCAGTATTGTGTTTTCCGGGGACACGACTTATTCAGAAAACCTGGTAAAACTGGCCCAGGGCGCAGATATTTTTGTCTGTGAAACCATTGAGCTGGTGACAACCCGCGAATGGTTTGATCAGGTGACGGGAGGTGGAGGGCTTTATCAGGATGCCAGAGAAGGAATTTGGCAGCATATTATCGAGACCCATGCCAGCACTCAGCAGGCGGGGCGCATGGCTGCTGAAGCCGGGGTGACTACCCTGGTACTTAACCATGTGCTGCCCGGTTCACTGATGGACTTGCCTGATGAAATTTACTTCGAAGGAATTAGAGAAAATTTCCAGGGCGAAATAATCGTCGGCACAGACGGTATGGTGATCTAGTTCAGGTCTACCGTGGTGGCCCCGGTGGCGCCGCGGTTCCTCTGCTCTCTGAAAAACTCTGCCATAGACCCATCATCCTGCTTTTCTCCCTGTTCTTCATCGTAGGCGGCCCACTGTTCCTTGCTCATACAGACGGAACGGCGCATCTTGCTGGCTGCTGTCTCGAATGTGCGGCATTCCCGATTACTGGAAATCTCATCACCGCCGGTGTAAGTGCATGCCGTACTCATGAATGCCATGCAGGTCACCAGCGTCGTTAACCAAAATTGAACGTGTTTCAAAAAACTCTCCTTATTAAAGACTATCAAATACCCTTAGAGTCTGTTTCCCAATTGGGATTGTTGCAAAGCCTGCAATCGCCACCCTTGAACGTTTTGCCGGCTTCCTCGTCACCCTTGAACTGATACAGCAACCAGTCAGAGATGACATTGGCAAACTCACCGCCGCCTGGATGGGGGTAGGTGGCTGAATGACCGGCATTTTCGCGAGCGCCTAAAAAGACAGGGACATGGTTGATTGCTTCAAAATTCTCGCGCGCGGTGTCGTACATAAAATCCACTTCGCCGCCGTTCAACAATAATATCGGACCATGTAAACCAGCCAGTTCAGAGGCATCGGATACGCCGGAGTTCAAGATGCCGACGCTATCCACGCGCGGATCCAGTCCGGCGACAGCTGCCATTCTGAAACCGCCGCAGGAAACCCCCATGGCTGAAATCTGTTCTAGATCAATTTTACCCTGGAGATGGGAGCCCTCACGGATGGCTTCCTGTTCTGCCCAGCTTATAGCATTGAGCATGTCTTCGGCAGTAGCACTGCGTCGTGCTTCTTCACCTTCTTCAGGCTCAACCGGCAAGGTCGCTATGGCGATAAAGCCATGAGAGGCAATAGTGGAAAGTATGCCGGCATAACTTCTGCCATCGATATTGCAGCCACCGGCGCCCCAGACTAACAGGGGCATTTTATCCCGGGTCGGAAACGCACCCAGATCAACCGGACGAAACACGATAAAGCCGGGATTATCAAAAGCCGCTTCCCGGGTAACCGCATAGGGTCCTGGCTCCGCCAGGGGAGCGCCTTCCAAAGGCAGGGTGCGCATGATCATCTCCATGGTGATGCCGGGAGGCTGGGCACTGGTGCAGCTACTGATCAA
>CBFIIQ010000056.1:0-14666 GCA_965662685.1 Pseudohongiellaceae bacterium
GGGCGAAGTCAGGCACAGGACAAACGTAAAGAATCGCTGATTATGGAGAAAAGCCCACTGATGAGCTTTATTTCGGGGAGTTTAGAGACCTAATCCCAGGTTTTCATCTTACGGTAGATAGTAGAAGGACTAACCCCCAGGTGAGCAGCGGCAACAGGTATATTGCCATCACATAGACTAATGGCTTTCTCTATGGCGTGCTTTTCACTCAACCAAAGTGGTTGGATCTGAGTTGGTGATACCCTGGTGTCGACATCTTGAGGTTTTAGCCCTCCCGCACCCGTTTGTGCGGCTCCTGTGGCGCCAGACATCGGAACCTGCCCTTCAGAATCAGAAGATCGCCTGAATCGGGTTCCATCTGTTTCATTTTCAGTGCGTTCCAGATCAGTGGCGCGGCGGTTTCTTGGCACCGGCGTAGTCGCCAGCCCTCCTGAAATCAGCGCCTCAGGTAACATCTCAGGGGTGATTTCTGATCCTGAATGCATAATGACCAGATTCTCAATGACATTTTGTAATTCCCGCACATTGCCTGGCCAGTTATATTTCAACATCAGTTCAGTGGCTTGATCATTAAAACCACTAAAATCCTTATCAAGCTCTTCATTAAATTTGTTCAGCAATTTTTCTGCTATGACCATGACATCATGCCCACGATCTCGCAAAGGAGGTAAATCTATAGGCACAACATTAAGCCGATAATATAAATCCTCTCTGAAACGCCCGGCCTGCACTTCCACCAGGGGATCACGGTTAGTCGCACAGACAAAGCGTATATCTACCGATTTCTGCTCTTCACTTCCGACTTTCTGAAATGTGCCTGATTGAATAAGACGAAGCAGCTTGGCCTGGAGGTTAAGATCCATTTCGCACATTTCGTCCAGAAAAAGGGTTCCTCCATCCGCCTGCTCGGCAGCTCCAATGCGGTCTTTAACGGCGCCACTAAAGGCACCTTTTACATGGCCGAAAATTTCAGATTCAAAAAGATCTTTCGGGATGGCAGCACAGTTGATCGGGACAAAAGGGCCTTTTGCTCTTTTACTGACCTGATGTATAGCAGATGCGCAGAGTTCCTTGCCGGTACCACTTTCACCGGTGACGAAAACGCTCGCCTTGCTGGGCGCGACATTTCGGATAATCTGGTAAACCAGCCTCATGGCTGATGAATCGCCGATAAAATCCCCAAACCCCTCTGTTTCAACAACATCACTGTAAGCCTTGACGGTATTAATCAGATCGAACTCGCGCAAGGCATTGGTGACAGTGACCAGCAAGCGACCTTTACTGAAAGGCTTTTCTATGAAATCGAACGCACCATGGCGGGTAGCGTCGATGGCGTAATCAAGTTCGGTCTCGGAGGTGATAATAATGGTTTTGGTGGGAAGCTCTGCGTTTGTGACTTCCTGCAGAATCTCCAGGCCGCTGATATCCGGAAGTTGAACATCCTGAATCAGAATATCAGGAACCTTCTCGTTGATCGCTTCCAGGGCATCAAGGCCGGTATGGAAAATCCTTACCTTGTATCCCAATGTATCGAGATAGCTTTGATACAACATGGCACTGGGCACACTGTCTTCAACTATATAAATTAAAATCGACTTCTTCATTCGTTTACCACTGCAGGAGCACTGCGCTGAAACATTTCAATTTTCGATAATCAGGATTATGGTACTACAGTTAGAACAGGTTTTATTGGCTTCACTTTGCCATTATGACGCTACCTGAGGTTGATCCAGATTGTCGAAATAGCTGGTATCCATTTCAATCCAGAACTCACTGCCCTTCTCTTCTTCAGAAGTAAAGTTTAGGGTACCGCCCATCTGCTCTATCAGATCTTTACAAATAGACAGACCAATCCCGGTGCCTTCCTTTTCACCAGACTCTCTACCAAGACGATTAAACGCCACAAATACACTGGCTTTTTGCGCGTCAGGAATTCCAAAGCCATTATCCCGGACACTGATGCGTAATTTCCCTTTAGCGGCATTCGATACAGAAACCACCACCTCGCCTCCGGAATTATTATACTTGATAGCATTGGATATCAGGTTTAACAGGATCTGCTTTAATCGGGTATTGTCTGAAACAAAGGTGACATTGACTTCGGGCTTGATGACTTCCAGTTTGATATTGTTCTTGTCAGCCATTGACTGGGTCAATCCATCACAATCATCCAGCAGATCATGGAGACTTACTTCTGCAACCTCGAGCTTTATTTTACCCGCTTCTATCTTTGCAAACTCCAGTATCTGGTCTATAAGAGTCAGCAAATGTTCTCCAGCCTGTTTTATCAGACCCAGGAACTGCTTTCTTTGCGCTTCATCCTGATTATCCATTTCAAGCAACTGGGTACTTCCCATAATGGCATGTAAAGGTGTTCTTAACTCATGGGATACACTGGACAGAAATGTTGACTTGGCCTGGTTGGCTGATTCGGCCAGCTCTTTTGCTTTTGCCAAGTCCTGTTTTAACTGGATGCTTTCAAAAAAAGTGTTATAGAGAATAAAACAAGCTCTTATGATAATGATCAGGTACAGCAAACTCAGATATCCCATCAGGCTTTCCAGTGCCCGGGATTGAAACATTTCTGTTTCTCCAAACTGAAAAAATAAAACAACAATCTGCGGCACCATGATGCCAACAAGGTAGGTAACACTGGCCTGAATCACCGGACTCAAGGTCGCTACTGCAGCACCGGTAAAACCTATCAGAATAGCAAACACGAAGAGTTGCTGTTCAACATCTCCATACATGTCTGCCAACACGGCCGCCCAGCCCATGGTTATTCCGGAAAGCAGGATACTGAAGATATATAGCCAGGTAATCCGGTGCCAACGAACATCCATTTCCTTGCAGCGGTAAAGCTTATCACCGGCAATCAGGCGAAAAACCGCAAATACGACTTGTAACACCACCCAGGAGCCAAGAACAGACAAAGGGGCAAGGGAATACAAACCTTGCAGAACAAAAATAGTGCCACAGATAGTGGCAAACACGGCAATATTATTATGGCGGCTTACGTTGGCGGTGAGTTCGGGGTGCAGGCTTGACGAATTGAGGTATTGTTTCACAGGCTTCCAGCTTGAACTTCATTTGGTATCTGTAGTTAGACTTGCAGGGTTTTCCCAAATCCGTGAATGAAAGCATGAAAAATAAACTAGATATCAACCCTTTCTACTACCGGGAAAACGACCATCTGACCAATCTGGATTCTTGCCGCTTCCACTTCAGGGTTATACTGCCGGAACAACCACATAGGTACTGATCGCTTCCTCGCCAGGTTGACCAGGAAATCACCCCGTTTAATGCTATGTTGTTCGGTTTGCCTGATACGCCAGTTTTTGAAGTAATCAGACTGCAGATTGCGATGGAACTGTCTTCGCCTCAGTTCAAATTCTTCTGCGTTTACCTTGCTGAAATCCAGCATCAGGCGCTTACCAATCAATACCGGCTGCCGATATTCCATACTATTTTTTCGCCTGATATCCCAGGCACGAATACCAAGCCACTCGGCATAATGACCCAGCGTTTCTGCCGCCTGAATTTCTATACTGTTATCGCCTGCCACACTGTAGTCCGAAGGATCTGATTGCAAATCAGCCAGCAACTGCTGTGTCTCATCAACATCATCCGCCTCAAGTGCAGTGGCAACAGTGTCAACCATGATAGAGTCGCCATCTTCTATGGTTTGTTCGCCCGCATTGATGGCAGAGGACTCTTCGACATCCATTTCATCTTTTACATCGACAAGAGCGATTTCAGGATTGATATTTACCTCTGAGTTTTTCGCACTGGCAACGACAGCAGGCTCCACTGAATTGAGTCTGAGCAACTGGCCTGGATATATAGCTCCTTTGCTATCAATATTATTCAATGCCACAACCGTCGCCAGCGGGACCCGGTAACGTTCTGCGATTATTGATACGGTATCTCCGTGTTGAACTTCATATTCTCCACTGGACGGGATTGCCAGCGGTCCCCCATTGTTGACCAGCAAGGTTGGCATTTCTCCATCGGGCTGCGGCAGTAATAACGTTTGTCCAACCCGGATTCTGTTGCGGTCCCGTAACTGATTTATCGCAACCAGTTCAGAAATTGATGTATCGTAACGATCAGCGATAACTGAAAGGCTGTCTCCGCTTCTTACCGTATAACTGACATCAGGAATCTGTTCGCCGAAAAGCTCCGAGGCCGGGATTGCATGGATAGCACCTGCCAGGTCGTTTCGATAAGAGGTCCGATCAACCTTCACTAGATAGCCCCTGGGGATTCGTTTGGTCCCGGACCAGACCGACGGTTGCAGAGCAGGATTATCTCGTTGCAGATCCTTGATGCTGACTCCCAGCGTCTCTGCCAGTAAGCGGGAATCCACAAAAGCATCCAGTTCAAAGCTCTGGTAATCAGGCGCACGATCTTTGAAGATAGGCCCAAAAAACTCTTCTGAACGACTATCCACTTCCAGAGCAGCCAGAAACTGGGGATAGAAATTCCTTGAAGCAAAGCCAAAACGTGGGCCACGATAATCAGAAATAATTTTGCCAATATCCATACTGGCCACATCACGCACGGCACGGGCAATGCCGTTTGCACCATGATTATAGGCGGTGAGTGCCAATGGCCATGAACCTAAAGCGTTATGGTTATATTCAAGCAACTCCATAGCACCATAGGTTGCCGCATACGGGTCAAGACGTTGATCAACCACATAGTCGACCTGCATAAAACGCTGGGCGGTAGCCCTGACAAACTGCCACATACCGGTTGCTGCAGCACTGGAGTAAGCTCCCGGATGATAGGAGGATTCAACATGAGGCAGAATCGCCAGCTCGACTGGCAGGCCTTTGGCGCTGATCACCTCTTCGATATGGCTTCTGTAAGCCCCGGAGCGTTTAATGCCAGCAATAAAACGGTCTGACTGACCAAGTTGCCAACGGATATTTACTGCGGCACGTGCCAGTCTTTCATTAAGGGTTTCTCTGCCCCACAAATCAAGCAGGCTCTGCTGGGAAGGAGTCAGATCTGACCTTTTGCCTGTGGCCAGTACTTTTAAATCCTCACTGATCTTTTCCCGTGTGCTATTAATGGTGTTTCGATCACGTTCAAGCTTGGTGTAGATAATAGAGAGATCATGGGCATCATGGAGAAAGCCACTTTGAGTATCGGCCTCGGTATAAACACTTATCCAGAAATTTATCGCTGGACGGATGCTGTCGGGGACGGGAAAATCGGCGCTGGCCGCCATCAGGGAAACTGGAAAGTTAATCAGTAACATCAATAAAACAGGGGTAAAAACCTGCTTTATTACAGTGCTCAGGGAATAGTGGATTGCGGCTCGTTTCACGGTGATAGGTTAAAATACAAACTATTGATTTACAAGTTAAAGAAGTACTCTGGTCATGGGCAATTCCATGTCAAATACAGATGGCTGAACAAGCACCCGCCTTGTCTGGCAGAAGGTTATAAATATAATTTTCGGCACCTGCTAATGGGTCATCGCATAAATGACATAATTTAGCCCAAATCTATATGCCAAGGCCGTCATCGGTTCCGGGTAACAGGGATCATCAGCATGCTCCCAGGCATCGCCCATATCCATATTGAAATTAATCGCCACCATCATCCTGCCTTCATCGTCATAGATTCCCGCCCATTTCTGCGGACCTTCCATACGAGCCTGGGTCTGACCACAAAACAGATGTCGGTCGCCAGGTATCTGAGTGGTCTGGTTCAGATCATAAAGCGCATGAAAAATTGGATCTTCAGGTGTCAGTTCAACAATAGGATTCCCGGGCAATACATTCTGCATGGCCTTTACCACCACCGGCCAGTCATTGCCATGAAAATCATCTATTACCAGAAAACCTCCTCTTAGCAGGTATTCTCTCAGGCGCTCGGCTTCTTCTGGGCTGGGATTCCAGTAGCCCTGACCTATTTGCTGAACAAACAGCCATGGGTAGTCGTATAGATCATCATCCATTAACTGAACATGCTGGCTGTCATCAGCCACTTCGATATTGGAGAGCCGGCGCACCCCGCGCGTAAAATGATATTCGGCCTGGGGGTAATCAATCGCCCACCACCCTCTGCGAAAGCCTCCACGCCCCCTGCCAAAAGCCCCACCATCAGCATAGACCATTCTGGCCATATGAAATTCGGCTTCAGGCAGGCGTTCAGGATCCTGTTGGGCTAAAAGTCCACCTGGGAAAAAGACATATAGCAGCGTGATAAAAAATAGAAGGCGACGCATGTATCCACTAAACCAGCCTGATCACAGGCAAAGACTTAAACGGGTTGTTGATTAGAGTCTGTTCCATGGAAATCATAACCAGTTTACCAACCGTAGTCACCCACTGATGGTAACTAAAAAGGCTCCAGCTTGATTACGTCGTATGCAGGCTCTTCATAGGGATGAGAAATCTTAAGCGCATCAATTGCCTGTTTAACGATCTTCTCCTTAATGACCATCTCTACTTTGTATTCCTCTACCTGTTCTACCTGACCTTTTTTGCCCAGAAACGGCGTACTGGAGTCCAGTCCGCGAAACTGACCGGTTCCCAATGACTGCCAACAGCAACTGTCATAATCACCGACAGCCCCTGCACCAACATCAAAAAGTGCCTGTTTAACGTTTTCCAGGTGAGTCTCTGGAACAAAAAAGCTTAATTTATACATGATCCCTGCTTAACAAGTCTGACCACATTAAAAAACTGAAGTACGATAGATCTGCACGGCCGTAATGGTTTGCTCAAGCGCCACCGGCACTTGATTCATGACTCATTTTTTCCACCAGTATGTCATACAGTTCCATAAACGATGAGGTTTGATCATAAGGAAGTTTGAAATCGAGGTTACGCGCGACATCACTGGCAGAAATCAAACCGCGAATCATATGGGTAGTTTTATCGATCACCAGGCAATGGTGAAGATTGGTGAGCTGTAAAGACGTCAGAATATCTCCAATAGTTGATTGCTTGATCTCTTCATAATCAAAAGCCATTAACTCGGACTTTGGCGTCATGACATCTGTCGCAGTGATATTGGATATATCAAATCCCGCATCCAGAAATTTCGTCAGATTCTCCCTTGCCAGATCAGATACCGTCACCAGTCCCAAAAAACGTTCATCTTTATCGATGACAAATTTCAAGCGCACGTGCGCCTTGCTCATCATCGTTTCTATTTCATGAATCCTGGTGTTGGACTCAACCACATAAGCCTTGCTGGTATTAAAGTCCGTCAATACTTCCAAAGCCAAAGATTGCAGGGTAGAACCACGAAATTTATCCGGTCGTTCAAGGTGTTCGAAATCCCCAACTGAATATAATTTTAATAAATGCATGACGAAGAGTTAGATCCTGATAATTTGGAAGCGTTACAATTTTAACCAATAAGCCATGAAAATGACTTGTCAAACTAAGTAATAAATATGAATTTCTCTTAACCCAGGGATGAGATGAAAAATGTAACGCTGCCTTCAAATGCAGGCAACAAAAAAAAATCACTCAAAAAATCGCCACAACAAGGTATAGTTGAAAAATATAAGAATAAATACAAAAAAACGAAAGAAACAAGACAGTTTCCAAGAGCGGTTGAGACTGCATAAACATTGGAGGGGCCATGTTTAAAAATCTGATTAATATTCTGACAGCGCCAAATGATGCCTTCACCGCCATTCGGGAAAAACCAAGCATATTAGTGCCCTTGTTATTGATCGCGATGGTACCGGCCTCGGTTCAATACGGTTACTTTCAGGTTGTCGATCGTGAATTCCTGATTGAGCAGTTAATAGAACAAACACAGGCATTCGTTAATGCTCCCGAAGACCAGCTCAGAGCTAACCTGGAACAAACCAATCCCGGAAACCTTGCCCTGCAATCAGTTATCGGTGTGATGATCTTTGTACCCTTTGTCATGTGTCTATATGCAGGTTATCTATCATTAATTTCAAAATTTACCTACGATGAGATTCGCTATAAGCAATGGTTATCCTTTGTTGTATGGACGGGCATTCCATCACTGTTTGCTGCAATAGCCGGCTGGGTTGTATTGCTAACCAGTAACGATGGCATGATCAGCTTGCAGGATATCAACCCGTTGACTCTAAACAGTCTGGTTTTCCAGAGCCAGGGCAGTTTCGCGGGTTTACTGAACGCTATCAACCTGACACAAATATGGTCAGTTATCCTGATGACATTGGGGTATATGCAATGGACAGGAAAAAGCAGCGTCAAGTCTGCCAGCATCATTATGACGCCTTATCTCATTATTATTGCCATTGCGGTCATTGTTATTGTCACGTGATCAATAATAGACAAACAGAATCCTTGTTTAATATAAGATGAATATGTCTAAACTGTTTTTTTAATGTATTTGTTACTAATTATAGGAAAAAAATAAACCCGTAATTTTCTGGACCAGATCTTCCATGCCCGGAAAGTAGCTGTCCAGCCCGAAATGTTGATGTACAAAACATGGGTTTAAGGAAAAAGTCATGAAGAAAGCATTAATCCTGATCGGCATCCTTGCCATAGTTATTGCTATTCCACTCATCAGGAACAAGGGTGGTGGTCAGGTTCCTGAAGTTGACGTGGAAACACTTTCTGCACGTGCAATTCGTTCCTCAATTCTTGCTTCCGGCAAACTGGCTCATGAAGAAGAGGTTCTTTTAAGCACGGAAGTCATTGGCAGGGTTAGTGGTCTTTTTGTTGCGGAAGGCGACTTTGTCAGTTCGGGCCAGATTGTTTTGCAAATAGATGATGAAGCTTTACGTGCTCTGGTAGAACAACGTCAGGCCTCTGTCAGAGTTCAGGAAATTGCTATAGAGTCTGGTCGTGTAAAAATCAGTAACCTTGCAACACAGCTGGAACGTAAGCGGAAGTTATTCGAACGCGGCCTGTTGGATGAGGACTCATTTCAACTGGCTGAGAATGAATTAGCACTGGCAAAACTTGATCTGGAATCCAGAGAAGCCTCTCTGGTCCAATCCAACGCCCTACTTCAGGAAGCTAACAAAAACCTCAGTAAAACCAGCGTCTATTCACCACTGGACGGGATGGTGACATCGCTGGACATCAAGGTTGGAGAAACCGCTATCTCCAGTACCACTAATGTCCCGGGGTCCAGCCTGATGACCATAGCCAACCCGGAAAGCATCCAGACCGAAATCAATGTCGATGAAGCAGATATAGCTAACGTAGCGGTGGGTCAGGAAGCTGAAATCGTGGCGATTGCCTATCCGGACCTGCCCATGAAAGGGAGAGTTGAATCCATTGCCATTTCAGCAAAACAACCTACCGGCAGCCAGTCATTAAGCTTTGAAGTAAAAATAATCTTTACCGATACCAATGGCGTAGTGCTAAGACCTGGCATGTCATGCCGCGCAGAGATTTTTACCAATACTAATGAGGAAGTACTGGCAGTGCCCATACAGGCTATTCAAATTCAGGAAGATATTGAGCTTAATGAAACCATGTTTACTGTCTTCGTCAATGATGCCGGTATAGCCAGGAAAAAAGATGTCGAAGTAGGTGTTTCAGACGACCAGTACCAGGAAATAATAAGCGGACTAAGTGCAGGTGAGCAAGTCATCATTGGTCCTGATCGTGCGCTGCGATCACTTGAGGACGGTGACAGGATCGAACTTCTGGCAACGGGTGTATAGATACAGACCTGGAGATGCCAAGATGAGCCTGATTCAACTCAACAACCTGCACAAACACTATGAGATGGGAACACAGACCGTCAAAGCCCTCAATGGCATTGATCTGTCTATCGAAAAAAATGAATACGTAGGCTTTATTGGCTCTTCCGGTTCCGGCAAATCCACCATGCTTAATATTCTCGGCTGCCTGGATCGCCCGACAGATGGTAACTACGTTCTCAATCAGAAAGATGTCAGTACCATGAACCCGGATGAGCTTGCTGAAATTCGTAATCTGGAAATTGGCTTTATCTTTCAAAGTTTTAATCTGCTACCAAGGGCCTCTGCTTTACAGAATGTTATGCAGCCACTGGTTTACCAGGGCATAAAAAGAAGCGCCCGAATAAAAGCGGCAACCGAAGCACTGGCCCATGTAGGCCTTGGTGACCGTATGGATCATGTGCCTAACCAGCTTTCTGGCGGACAACGTCAACGTGTTGCCATTGCCAGAGCACTGGTCACCAAACCATCAATCCTGCTGGCTGACGAACCCACTGGTAACCTGGATTCGCGAACGACCATCGACATTATGAAACTGTTTGATGAACTGCATCAGCAAAACCAGACTATTATTATTGTGACCCATGAAGCCGAAATTGCCGATCACTGCCAACGCGTGATTCGACTGGAAGACGGTCGGGTGGCAACCGATATCAAAAAGGCAGCCTGAGCATGTGGTTTATATTTGTTGAAAGTCTCAGCTCTGCTTTTGCCTCAATCCGGGCTCATGGCTTTCGCAGTTTTCTGACCACGCTGGGCATTGTTATTGGTGTTGCTGCAGTAATAGGCATGGTCTCTATCATTCAGGGATTAAGTTATTTTGTTAATCAGCAATTTGAAGGTCTTGGCACCAATAGCCTGACAATTCAGTCCTATACACCGCGGGCAGATGCCCTGCAGGGACGCCGTGCACGTATCACTGAAGATGACCTGGAGCTAATCAAGGCAAGGGTTGATGGCATCACCTCCATCACCCCTATCATCTTTTCCAACGGTGCCAACAACCAGATTCAGTATGGCTCCCAGATAACCGCAACCCAGTTATCAGGAACCACTTACGCCTACCAGGATGTGGGTGGAATTTTCATGCAAAACGGTCGCTTTCTCTCTGACAGTGACAACAATACCCGGCGTCGTGTTGCCGTCATTGGCGAGGAAGTCAGGAATAATCTGTCACTGCCGGAAGATCCGGTCGGGGAATTCGTCAAGATCGGAGATGAGTGGGTACGTATTGTCGGTCTGGCAGAACCACGCGGACAAATACTGGGTCAGAGTCAGGACAATTACATGGTGGTTCCTTTCAGCACCATGCGAACACTGAGTGGCAACCAGGTGGAGCCGGATATATTTATTCAATTATCCCTGCGTGATATAAATCAAACTGAAAACATCAGGAACCGTATTACTAACCTGCTACGCGAGGCACATGATCTTGATGCCGGGGATGATGACGATTTCCAGGTTCAAACCTCGGAACAACTTGCCTCTACGGTAACGTCCATCCTCGGTTCGGTGACCTTGGTAATGGGCGGCATTGTCAGTATCTCGTTGCTGGTAGGAGGAATTGGCATCATGAACATCATGCTGGTGTCTGTTACCGAACGTACCCGGGAGATTGGAATCTGTAAGGCTATCGGCGCTAAACGCCATCAGATATTACTGCAGTTTCTATTTGAATCCCTGGTGCTATGCATGATCGGCGGATTCATTGGCTTGCTATTGGGTTATGGTATTGGCCTTGCTGTAGCCGCCGCTATTAACCTCCCCGAAGCCTATGTGCCTTTGTGGGCCGTATTATTGGCATTTGGCTTTTCCGCATTTGTGGGGATAGTATTTGGTATTATGCCAGCAGCCAAAGCCGCAAACCTGGATCCCATAGAAGCCCTGCGTTTCGAATAAAGCCCGGGTTTCCAGTCAAAAAATAACTATAAAAAAAAGCTTATCGTCGAACCGGACGCTTCAATAATTTTCGCTGCAAGGTTCTACGATGCATGCCAAGACTTCTGGCGGTAGCAGAAATATTTCCCTTGTTGTCATCCAGTACGCGCTGAATATGTTCCCATTCGAGACGATCTACTGATGGCGGATCTTCCTCAGGTAGCGCCTCAGGAATATCTCCTGCAACCAGAATAGCCAGGATTTCATCTACGCCCAGTGGTTTGCATGCATAATGTACGGCGCCCTGTTTTATAGCATTAACTGCGGTAGCAATACTGGAATATCCAGTTAGTATCAGCATGCGAATATCCGGATTGATATTTTTTAATGGCTGCAAACAATCAAGACCAGAATCCCTGCCCATCTTTAGATCGATGACAGCAAAATCAGGAACATAGTGATGTGACTGCCCTAATGCCTTTTCGGGAGTGGTAGCCTTTAACACCCGGAACTGTTTTTTTTCCAATGCCCGCCCGAGGGTATCCAGAAACACCTGATCATCATCGACAATTAGAAAAGTTTGCTCAGTCATGCCCCTACTATTCCTTTATCTGCGCTTCAGTTTTAGTAGCTGACTGTAAAACCGGCAGTCGAATACATGTCAGTGTGCCACGCTCGCGGTGAGAAGAAATGCTGACTTCCCCCCCCATACGCTCAATGCTGGCCTGACTCAGTATCATGCCTACGCCCATACCTTTATCTTTATTACTGACAATCTCCGAGCCTAGATAAGCCATTACTTCCTCGTTAACACCTTCACCATAGTCACGCACCGTTAATATCCAGTTTTCTGGATTCCAGTCCACCGTCAACTCTATAACATCAGGACTGGCATCAGCCGCGTTGTTGAGAATATTTACAATAGCCTGTTGCAGGGTTGAGTCTACATGGATCTGGGGAGGCTCAGCTGTAGCAATAAATTTTTGCTCCAATCTGACTTCCGGTCGCAACAGGCTCCATTGCTCAAGGATCTGCTCCATGAATTCAGCTATTGTAGATTGTCTTCCCATACCGGCATTTCTAAGATCCGCTTTTTTAACCATCTCCTGTAAGGATTTTTTGCAGATGGCAAGCTGTGTTTCCAATGTAGTGATGTCTTTCAAGAGCGCCGGATCATGCTGATAGTCATCTGCCATTTCTGCCACCAGAATGGTCATGGTGTTCAGGGGGGTGCCCAGTTCGTGTGCAGTCCCTGCCGCCTGTGTTGCAACAGCAAGGATCTGCTCATTGCGTAAATTATCTTCTCGGTAATCATTCAGTTTCATATCCTGTGATCTTAATTCTGCCGCCATTTTGACTACGAAATAGGTAATAAGCACAGCACTGACAATAAAGTTACACCACATGCCGATGATATGTAGATTTGGTAACCCCCCGATACCGCTCATGTCCATATCATTGGGCATGAGTATTGCCAGGGGATGGTAAAAAAACAGCAAGAATGTATAGCTCGCCAGGGAAATGCCAGCTATTGCCCAGGTATAGGTCCACGGGAGAATGGCCGCCGAGATAGTAATCGGTACAAGAAAAAAAGACACAAATGGATTACTTGCACCGCCCCCGAAATAAAGCAGCACTGCCAAACTGAGCACATCAAAAAGCAGGTGCAACAGGAATTCCTGATCCTTGACCATACTTTGATTCAGTAATCGGAATACCACCCACACATTGACCAGTAGAATTAAACCCATCACTGTCACAATAGGAGTGTACTCAATACTGTAGTCGAGGCTCCAGGCAACGGCTAATGCAATTAGCTGGCAAAGAAAAACTATCAACCGGATCAATAGCAAACGCTGAAGGTTAAGCTGCGCTGCTGCCAGCGGAAAAAAACGTGTATCAGTCAAATCAGAAGACCATAAACAATGGAAACAACCAGCATTCTCTCAAAATCCCGCTCTGTCACCAATCACCATGTTCGAAAATACAAGTTATTAAGGAAGTTTGGTATTGCAAGTCAGGGCTTTAATTGTCCAGAGCACAACCTGATGAGGCTTTAATCGTTTGAATTTCAGGGGAGAAATTTAATAACAAAGTCTGGTATAAAGGGTCTTGTGAATTGTAATTATGCCGAGATATTTCCATGCCAAAGATGTTTGCAAGATTTAGCGCCCTTCTTTTTTCTGTCGTCTCATTAGCTCTTGTTTCGTGTTCAGAACCGCCGGCGCCATCCGAAAGCGCAAGCACCAATGCGGCGCAGCCTTCTGCATCACCTTATAACAACGAAATAACTCTCAGGGAAATTATGAATTCGCTGATCGACCCCCATGCCGATGCACTCTGGAATGCAGTAAGAGTGGTTGCGGATAGTAACGGTATTACTGAATATGCACCCGAGTCGGAAGAAGACTGGAATGCCTTGCGCATCAGTGCGATCTCAATCATAGAAGGGGCAAATGCCCTGATGGTGCCTGGACGCCGGGTCGCCCGCCCCGGAGCAGTCGGCGAATTTCCCGAGTTCGAATTCACCCCGGAAGAAGTTGAAGAAAAACTGGCGCTGGATCGCCAGTCCTGGGTGGAATTTTCCCGCGGATTACAGAATGCCGCCTTTGAATTACTCGATGCAGTTGATAACAGAAATCCAGATCAACTTTCTGAGTACGGCGCCACGCTTGATGAAGCCTGCGAAGCGTGCCATTCCATCTATTGGTATCGTGCAGGCATCTAATCCCGGTATTTTAAAAATACACACCAGGCAATTCTCAATTTAACTTTTTTACCAGGCCTTACCGGAAATGATTGCAACCCTGATCGGGGTCGTGGTTGGGGGTCGGTGCTCTACCGGATATCATTGGTTTTGAATTGGCCGATATCATAGAAAACCAATATTCCATCCTGCAAAATCTGGGCTATTACGTCAATCTGATGACGCAGCTCTGGTTTGCCACGGACAGCATTGAAGGTAAGAGAGAAATGCAGAGAGGATTTCGCGAGCATATTATTAATATGTTTGCAGGAAGCGATTGAATATCATCCCTTCGTCATTCAAAAAATTAATGAAACACAGAAAGCCTTGAAACATTAAAAAAAT
>CBFIIQ010000057.1:0-14658 GCA_965662685.1 Pseudohongiellaceae bacterium
CATTCTTACATTCTTACATTCTTACATTCTTACATTCTTACATTCTTACATTCTTACATTCTTACATTCTTACATTCAGAAAACTGAAACTCTTTCTGACTAACTTCCCTCGGTGGTCTGAACAGACTCTTCAACCTTGGGTTCGATATTTTTCTTTCGCAGTAATTTGTCCAGGGATTGCAGCGACATGATGTGATTATAGATCACTTCAAGTGCACCGCTTTTGCGTAACTCCAGGATAGTCTCATCTGCCAGGTTGGCCAGCTTTTCACGATCTACCACAAAGAAACCACTGACTTCCTTCGGTGTCTCAACGCCTGGAATATTAACCGTCAGTGTCTGCGGCACCAGCAGTTCCAGTTCATTCAGTTTACTGGCAAACTGCTTGGTCATTTCTTCCTGCTGAAAAACCCGTACCAGGAATTCTTTCACGTTAACCATCCATTCGGTTTCCGTGCCGTCATCATTGAATATCAGGTTACCTTCTTCCTTGTTAACAATGCTGGCGGTTTCATAGATGCCAATAAACAGACGTTCCTTGTTTTCTGTATCCGGTTGAATGGCAAATGGATAACAGCGCACAGAAGCAGGAAAGTATCCCCCCTCCCAGCGGCCTTCATTCACAAACAGATTTTCACCCGGTTCCAGACCCCACATAACGGCAGAAAAGAATGTCCCTGTGTCTGGATCTCGAACAAAAATAATCGGGTAATCAGTCCCTGCCTTGGCAAATTCAGGCGTATAAATCTTGGCAAAATGACTGGGGGCAATATGGTCCGCATTGCCGATATTCTTGATTCGCAGTCCCTTATGCGCCGAAGCCGCCAAGGAAACAGGTGCGGTTATTGCTGTTGTAACTGGTGTAACTGGTGTAGCTGGTGTAGCCGGAGTATTAGCTGGAGCTTCAGCCATTGAAAATCCCCCTCAAATTGGGTTTAAAGTATTAGTAGTGAAAAATGAAAGCGCGCAGTATACCAAGTAAGCAGTCACAAGTTGCAAGTTTCAAGTTGAAAGTCTCAAGTAGGCGACCACAGATCGGCACTTCCGACATGGGCTTTCACGGGCGCACAGGCAATTTAATGACAAACGTCGGATGGCGGCCTGCGGCCTTATCCGAGCTGTTTATCCTGAAAAGTATCTTTAAGTTTATGTTTTGCACTGTGGGTTGGTATTTGCCTGTAGGTAATTACTCAATAGCATCTAATCGCCTGCCACCTCCCTGCACCGCCCACCTTTATCCTTTATCCTTTTTCCTTTACCCCGCCTGCTTACCTCTTGCCTCCACAAGTCGACCTTTAGTCTCCTGCTTGTGACGTGTGACTTGTGACTTGAAACTCCGTCGAAACCATCGCATGACAACCCGACGCCACCAGACAATCAGACCTGTAACAAACATCAGGGTTGGCAAAAGACTGGCCAGGATCCAGCCCCAGCGGGCAAACACATTCTGACCGCCCGGCTCGGCAAAATGCACGTTACGGAAAAAACCCATGACGCCGTCACGGGGTCGAATCACGTCCCCTTCGCTGCCGAAAAACTCGAGCACAGCTGCCATCTGCCTGGGAAAACCCAGTTGAAAACCGGAGACGCCCCAGGCAACCATTAAAATCAGGGCCCAGAAGCCAAAAAAGCTGTGCAGCTGCCACAGCAGTGAGCGGGAGCTCCCCGGCAATATCACCAGGCCTTCCCACCAGCGCCGTTTTCCCTGCCACCAGATTAACAGGCCAGTCACACTCATCAATACGAACAGGGCGCCACCGACGCCATTGATCTTGCGCCCCAGATCGCGACCCAGCATCAGTTCATCATGAAAATCCGCCACCCACTCCACCGCCTTGATGGGCCAGGGACGGGCCAGGCCTATGTCTTCACCGGTATATTGATTGAAATAATGGGGAATATACTCACCGTCTTTCTCCAGCACGATAAAGGTCGCTTCATCTTCCTCGTAGCCCTCAATGGTGAAACCCAGTTCATAGCCCACATAGACTTCAGCCATACGCTCTTTCAGGTCCGCTCCCTTGAGAGGTTCGGTATCCAAAGGTATCAGTGTCTTGGGTTCGAACCAGGTATAGAAAGGTGACTTCAGTAAAAGGGCGGTGCCGCTGATCGAGATAACCAGCACATACAGCCCCAGGCCAATGCCCAGCCATAAATGGATCTGGAACAGGGCACGGCGAAACAGGTTCGTTTGTGGTGCCTGCAGCAAGCGTTGCCAGGTATTCATAAGGAATGATTCTTTTTACTTTTTTTTATTCTTTATGCCGACCATAGTGCCAAAAAATCAGGTACGAGAAAATCTTTATCGGTTGATGACGATTATTCAATTTCCAGGACAAATATTTATCACCGGATTTTACACAGATGCCATTTAGCATTATCTTCCTCCTTCCCAGTGTGCGAATCACTGCGCAATCTGGCCTAATAAAAATACATCAGGGAAATCATCATGGAAAAATCGCTTTATCTGTCACTATTACTGGGTGCGCTGGCCTCACTGGCCACTACTGTTTCACTGGCTCAACCCGGTGCTTTCAGGCCTCCTCTA
Source organism: Pseudohongiellaceae bacterium (assembly GCA_965662685.1). GTDB lineage: Bacteria > Pseudomonadota > Gammaproteobacteria > Pseudomonadales > Pseudohongiellaceae > Eutrophocola. The sequence continues at coordinate 2,549 of CBFIIQ010000057.1, forward strand.
CTGGATTGTGGCACCTACCAGGATGCAGAAATGATTTGCGGCACCCGGGCACCGGAAGATTTTGAGGTCACACCCGATGGCCGTTACCTGATCGTCGCCAAGTACGGCCAGGGTGACGATCACCCGATTGACCTGTTTAACCTGCAAACCAAAACCTTCTCGCCCATGACCATTATCGATGCTCCCCGGGCGGGATGGGGTGAGGCAGCCTGCACCGGCACCATTGGCGATCAGGTCAGCCCCCACGGCCTTTCGCTTTCCCGGCGCAGCAGTGGTGAATGGCAGTTTTACGTGGTGAACCACAATGTTCGTGAATCGATGGAGATGTATGAACTGGAAGCCGACGGTGACAGCTGGCGCCTGGCCTGGCGCGGCTGTGTATTGGCCGATGTTCCTTACAACGATGTCGCCGCCCTGCCCGATGGCAGCTATGTGGCTACCCGTCCAACGGCTTTTCTGGGTGAAGGCGATAATGTCTTCAGCGGCGAGCCCACCGGGGATGTTGCATGGTGGAATGCCGAGGACGGCGAAATGGTTTTACCCGGCACAGAAATTGGCTACCCCAATGGCGTGCTGGTTTCCAAGAGCGGCCGCTTTGCCTATATCAGTGGCTGGACCACCAGTGACTACCACAAATACGACTTAAGCACCCGGCAGGAAGTCGCCCAGGTAGACCTCGGCTTCATGCCTGACAACCTCACATGGACACCCAATGGCAACATTCTGGCGGCCGGGGTAAAAGGCATTAACGGCAATTGCCCTGCTGACAGCGACAATCCCTGCCTGCAGGGTTTCAAGGTGGTCCAGATTGTTCCAGGCACCTCTGCCGTGAGTGAAATTTATGACTCAAAGGGCCGCGCCCTGATCAACGGAGTCTCGGTTGCCATCGAAGTGAATGAAAACGTCTATGTCGGCTCCTTCCAGGGGACCCGCATGGTGCGCTTCTCGCGCTAGCACAGCTCTCTGTGACACAAGCAGTCACCCGAACCAGCACTACATAACCTGCGGGGGGGCCGGCATTATCGGTTCCCCCTGTGTGCAGTAGCGGCCCCTTCATAGCTTTCCCCCGCCGTGCCAAATCACCGCCTTTGATTGCCGTCGCTGAAAAAGCTGTTAGAATTGCCGGCTTTTTGCAGGTCCAGTCACGAAAATACGTGAAGTCCCGCATCCACAACTCATCATATAACACCAGAGAAACCCGCTTATCATGAAAAATGTTCGCTCTCTTCGTGCAGGCATTGCCCTTGCCCTGATCACCACAAGCCCGCTGGTTTTTGCTACTAACGGTTACTTTACCCATGGCCTTGGTACCAAGAACAAAGCGCTCGCCGGTGCTGGCACTGCCACGCCCCAGGAAGCCATTGCCACGTCAGTAAACCCGGCCTCGGCGATTGTGCTGGGCAACAAGTTTGAAAGCGGCATAGCTATTTTTTCACCCCGACGCTCTTTTCAGGCCAGTGCCAGTCTGGCCAATGGTCAGGGGGGAGCCTTCACTATTGATCCGGGCAATGTCGACAGCGGCAGCGAGTTTTTCCCGATTCCCTATATCGCCCGCACCTGGGACCTGGACGAGGACACCGCATTCGGGCTTTCCTTGTATGGCCGCGGCGGTATGAATACCGATTACATCAGTGGCAGCGCTACCTTCGATCCCGACGGTCCGGGGCCGGCACCGGTAATGAGCCTGCCAGGTGCCTATGGCGCGGGTGATGCGGGTGTTGACCTGATGCAGGCCTTTGCTGATGTCAGCTATTCAAAACGTAACGGCGACCTGGCCTGGGGCCTAGCCCTTGTGTTTGCCGGCCAGGCCTTCAAGGGTAACGGTTTTGCCAGCTTCACCCCCTATACGCAGACCTTTGCCGCCTCCGGTGGCACTGTCATGCCCGATTCGCTGACCAATAATGCCCGCGACTACTCCTATGGGGCCGGCTTCAAGGCGGGCTTCATCTGGGATGCCTCGCAGCGCATTAATGTAGCGCTGAGTTACCAGAGCCAGATCGAAATGTCGGAGTTCTCTGACTACAGTGACCTGTTTGCCCAGGACGGCGGCTTTGATATTCCGGCCAGCATCCGTGCCGGCGTCTCTTTCAGCCTCAGCCCCACCGCGATTTTTCATTACGACATCGAGCATACCCAGTTTGGCGCAATCAATTCTGTCGGTAACCCTCTGTCCAACCTGTTCAGCTGCCCTACTGCAGGTGCCGGCGGCTCTGACCTGGGTTCCTGCCTGGGTGGCGACCGTGGTGCCGGGTTTGGCTGGAATGACATGACGACCCACAAATTTGGCTACCAGTGGGAACCCGCCAGCCTGGAAGACTGGACCGTGCGCGTCGGTTTCAGCCATGGCAAACAGCCGATCAATGATGACCAGGTGTTGTTCAACATGATGGCGCCGGGCGTTATCGAAAATCATTTTACTGCCGGCTTTACCCATGTCATGGACAGTGGCAAGGAATACAGCTTCAGCGTGATGTATGCCCCGGAAAAGAAAGTCACCGGCACCAACCCCTTTGATCCAACCCAGCAGATCGAGCTGAAAATGCATCAGTTCGAAATTGAGTTTGGTTATAGCTGGTAAGCAGCAAAACAGGAACAAGGCTGTTTCTTTCCTGAATATCGAGAAGTCCCGGTTAGCGTAAGCCGACCGGGATTTTTTTATCTGTTTATAATTCGTCGTTTTCGTCCTTTATCGTTTATCCTTTATCTTTTATCCCATTAGAAAAATCACTGCCCCTGATCAAAAATCACCATAATTTAAAAGGATCTGAATTGTCATCCCTGAAAGCCTTTTCCCTGCTCGATCTCGCCCCCATCGTAGAAGGTGGCACTGTACGTGATGCCCTGGTCAACTCCCGTGACCTGGCCCGGCATGCTGAAAGCATGGGATATAAACGTTACTGGATGGCGGAACATCATAACTCTACCGGTATCGCCAGCGCGGCCACCTCTGTTGCCCTGGGCTATGTAGCAGAAGGCACCAGCACCATTCGCGTCGGTGCCGCCGGGGTGATGCTGCCGAATCATTCACCACTGATCATTGCCGAACACTACGGCACGCTGGCCTCCCTGTATCCCAACCGGGTGGATCTTGGTCTGGGCCGTGCGCCTGGTACCGACGGCAAAACCGCCTATGCCATTCGCCGTGATAATTTTCGCGCCGACGAAACCTTTCCCCAGGATGTGCAGGCACTCAGGGATTATTTCAATGCAGGCCACCAGAACATCAAGGCCATTCCTGGCAATGGCCTGAAAGTCCCGCTGTGGATACTCGGTTCCAGCCTGTTTGGTGCCCAGCTGGCTGCCGCGCTGGGTCTGCCCTATCTGTTTGCCTCTCACTTTGCCCCGGATCAACTTGATCATGCGCTGGCCATTTACCGGGAACAGTTCCAGCCCTCCGCACAGTTAAGCCAGCCCTATTGTGGCGCTGCCATTAATATTTTCGGGGCTGACTCGGATGAGGAAGGCAAGGCATTGATGCGGGGCGTCATGCAGGGCTTTATCTATTTGCGCCGCGGCCAACCGGGGCCGCTAAAACCGCCAGTGGATGACCTGGCAGAAATTGCCTCGCCCCAGGAAATTGCCATGGCGGAACAGGTGTTATGTGAATCTGCAGTGGGCACCAAAGCGTCCGTGAAGCAGTTTATTGAGCGTTTTCTGGAAAGAACCCGGGCCGATGAACTGATCCTTACCTGTCACTGTTATGACCATGAAGCACGCATAAAAAGCTTCGGGATTGGGGCGCAGATTCTTAAAGAATTGTGATCTTATGCCTGCCGAATCAGGCACTCCGCCGGAATATTTAATTGCCTGTGTAAACGGATAATCATTTTCAAGGTAAGCGGTCTTTTGCGATTCAGTATTTCATAAACCCGATTAGACCGACCTATCATAGGCTCCAGATCTTTTACCGTTAACCCCTTCTGCTCCATCTCAAATTTAATGGCATCAACTGCATCAGGAATATCCATGGGAAAATGAATTCTTTCCCAGGCTTCCACCAGCGTGGTCAAGACATCCAGTTTTTCCCCTGCCGGGCTATCAGGTGTAGCTCCCATAAGCCGCTCAATTTGTTTCAGCGTTTTCTTATAGTCACTATTATTTCTTATGGGTTTTATATTCATGTATTTAGTTAAACTGTCTGAGGGTCAATACGGTCATATTGTTCGTGCGTGCCAATAAAGCGAATATAAACAACTCGATAGCCATAGTTGATCCAGACCACCAGACGGTATTTATTTCCATCAATGTTAAATACTACTCGTCCATCCTGCAAAATACTGGCATTGGCAAAATCATTCTTTATTGCAGAAGGTGTATGCCAGTCTGCCGCCAGGGCATGCCGGTACCATGCCAATAACGGTGCTCTGGAATCTGCATATTTTGGGGTCCTTTGCCAAAAATTCTTTAATGTAGATACTGAAATTATTCTCAATAGAATCAGCTCGCAACAATATAGTCCCATTTTGGGACTATAGCAATTCCTGTTTTCCCCACTTTAAAAATAGCCCCGGATTTGTTTTTTTGCCATAAAACCACTGGTATCACAGCGCTAATCACGTTACCTTGCGCTCATTTTTACGGCCACGAATCTTATGACAACTACCGCTTTTTCCAGCCTGCCTTTGTCGCCCGAGTTCATCGCGAATCTCGACTCGCTGGGCTATACCGAAATGACGCCGATCCAGGCCCGGAGCCTGCCGGTGATTTTCGAGGGTAAGGATGTCAAAGCCCAGGCCAAAACCGGTAGCGGCAAAACTGCCGCCTTTGGTATTGGCCTGTTAAACAGGATCGATTCGGGGCTGTTTCAGACCCAGGCGCTGGTGCTATGTCCGACACGTGAGCTGGCGGATCAGGTCAGCAAGGAATTGCGACGGCTGGCACGCCCCATCGCCAATACCAAGATTCTGACCCTGTGTGGCGGCACCCCTATGGGGCCGCAGTTTGCCTCGCTGGAACATCCGGCCCAGGTGGTGGTAGGAACGCCCGGGCGCATTCTGAAACACTGCCAGAAAGAAAGACTGAAACTCGATACAGTTGAAACCCTGGTGCTGGATGAAGCTGATCGCATGCTGGACATGGGCTTTCTGGAAGACATCTCCGCCATCATTGATTACACCCCGAAACAGCGTCAGACCCTGTTGTTCTCCGCGACCTACCCTGAGCTCATTGAAGACATCAGCCACAAGGTGCAGCAGCAACCGGTAGAAATAAAAGTCGAAAGCCTGCATGACGACAGTGTTATTCAGCAGATATTTTTTGAAGTGGAACGGGATCAGAAAACCACGGCACTGGTCACCCTGCTAAGAAACTATCAACCCGAATCCTGCGTGGTTTTCTGCCAGCGCAAGCAGCAGTGCCAGGAACTGGCTCACGAACTGAAACAATATGGTGTTCAGGCCATGGCCCTGCATGGGGATCTGGAACAGAAGGAACGCGACCAGGTCCTGGTGCGTTTCTCCAATAAAAGTATCAGTGTGTTGACCGCCACTGATGTTGCCGCACGCGGTCTGGACATCAAGGATCTTGATCTGGTGGTGAATTATGAAATCTCCCCGGACCCGGAAATCTATGTGCATCGTATTGGCAGAACCGGACGCGCCGGCAAGGAAGGCCTGGCGCTGAGCATTTTCCAGCCTTCGGAAATCAAAAAGGTGCAGGCCATTGCGGCTTATCTTGAAAAGCCGGCGACCTTTAAAACACTGCCACTGGCCAGTAACAACGACATTGCCAAAGCACCCATGGTAACCCTGATGCTTGACAGTGGTCGCAAGAATAAATTACGCCCCGGCGATATTCTCGGCGCGCTCACTGCCGGCAAGGAACTGGCTGGCAGCCAGATTGGCAAAATAGATCTGTTTGATTTTATTGCCTACGTGGCCGTGCAAAGAGAAGTGGCGCGTGATGCGCTTAAGATTCTTTCGGAAGGCAAAATAAAGGGCCGCAAGATCCGCGTGAGAAAACTCTGAATTAAAACCCTGCCTGGAAGTACTTTTTTGCAGGGTAACCTAGTCTTTTGCATCCAGGGTCGGTTTGGACGGATTATCAAAAGGCTGAAATAACAGCGTGAACATATTCAGGGATTTTTTATCCTGAAAGCCTCTGATCCCAATATCAATTTCTGTCTGCGGTTTTTCTGCATTCTCCAGGTAACTGGAAAAAATCCGGTCCCAGCAACTCAGGTTAAAGCCAAAATTTCTGTCATGCTCTTTGCGTTCAACGGAGTGATGAATGCGATGCATGTCCGGCGTCACAATGACTTTACGTAACGCTGTCTCCAGTCCCTCCGGCAGTTTGATATTGCTGTGGTTAAACATGGAAGTGGCGTTCAGAATCACTTCCGCCAGCACAACGGCAATGGCAGGCGGCCCCATCAGTAGAATCAAACCGGCTTTTATCAGGGTGGAGATCAGAATAGACACCGGATGAAAACGACTGCCGGTAGTGAAGTCATAATCCATGTCGGTATGGTGCACGCGATGAAAACGCCACAGCACCGGTACCAGATGATAGATACGGTGCTGCCAGTAAATGGTGACATCAAAAATCAGTAAAAATAGTATGCTGCCGGGCAAGGTCGGTAATTCAATCTGGTTTAACAGACCCCAGCCCTTTTCAGCCGCCAGCAGAGCCGCCCCGACACCGGCAACAGGAATAATGATGCGCAGAAAAATGGTATTGAATATGCTCAGGCCAATATTGCTGGCCCAACGCTGCAGTTTGGAATAGCGCAAACGCCGCCTGGGAATAAGCAGTTCCAGCACGGCAAGCACCACAAAGACACTGAGAAATACCCCCAGCCTGAGGACTGATTCAAGGTCTGCAATATCCGCATTCATAGATTGATTGTTCTGGAACTCTGATGCCTGGAACAAGACAATTATAGTTTGATGAAGATGGGCAGCAACATTAAGCCTGCGCCCACCGCTAAAATGGTGATGGTATTCGTAAATAAACAGGGATGCATCATCAGGGCCAGCCCGCTATAGCGTAGCAGCGGATTACCGCCTTTACTGCCATACATAAAGTTAAACAGGCCGATTGAGCCGAACACCAGTCCCCATAATAGTACGCCATAATTCACCGTATGGTTTTCTTATTCGCTCCCTCAAGTGCTTTATTATGGGCTTTACAAAGCGCCTTATAATGACAAGCGCACACGCGGCCGAGCGTCTTCTTCAGCATCGATAGTTTCGCGGCAGGTAAATAGTCTGGCGCTTTCTATCATGGCAGTGTCTGTGAGAAAGCTGGTGGCGGTGCCGGTGCGCATTGCTGCAAGTTCCAGTAACTCGCCATCGCTGATCCCGGGTGTCTGAATGGCCGCGGGAGTTTGCGGTGCTGAATCCAGCGCGGAATCTGCACCAGCTGATTCCCCGGCCTCCCGGGCGGCAGCTGCTTGAGCGTCCTGCTGTAATTGCCTCAGTGCCCGCTCTGCCAATATGCCACGATCTGCTTCAGTGACAATGCCGCAAAGCGTTAACTGCAGGCGCGGTCGCTCTGTTAACAGTTCACTAATCTTTAACAGGTAGTCGCGATTTTCGTCAGACAGGTCGCTTTCCCCCGCAGTCATTTCCAGCGGGGCAAAGCGTGGCTCTGCTGCCTGCGACGCAAGACCACCAATAAACAACAGCGTCCCCAGGGGCTGCAGGGCATTGGTCACATAGGACATGGCGGCATTTTGCAGGGCGTTCTGCATCACCGTGCGAATAATATCGGCGCTGTTGAACTCGGGGTCTGACAGACTGCCTGTCACCGGCAGGTCCAGTTGAATACGGTCATCACTGTCGCGCAACAGGTCCAGCGCTACATCCAGCGGCATCGCCATGCCCTGGGCGAGAACCGAATTATCATCCGCCCCTTTGCCGGCCAGCTGAATCCCTTCCAGCAGCACACTGTTCTTGATATCCAGCGTCTCGCCGTTAATTGACACAGCAGAGTCCACACTGAGTCTTCCGCGATCTATATTGTAGCCGGGGATATAGGGAGAAAATCGTGGCAACTCCAGCGCGTCGATATTTATCAGCAAGTTGGCTGACATTGGTTCAGTGAAAGCCACTATGTCGCCAGCAAGATCCAGTGTCATATTGCTGTTACCGGTTTTCAATACTATATTCACAGGGTCAGTTGACCCACTATTGATATTGTTCAGCGCCAGCTCCAGTCCCGTTAAGAGAAAGTTTACCGGTGGTGATACCGACGCATCCTCAAAATCAAGCAGGTCTGTGGCCTGAACGTTTAGCGAGTTCAGCGCAAAGTTCATCTTACTATCGCCACTCACTTCTGCATCCGTCACCTGTGCCACGGATCCCCGGGTGTCCTGCCCAGGCTCACCGGCAAACACTGTCAGCAAGTCATTGAGCCTGTTAATTTCGCCACCGGCCTGGCGCACAATGGCAAGCACCGGCTCGCCCAGCATGACCGACTCGATCATCACGCCTGCCTCAGCGTCATAAGCCAGCTGCTGAAGATCCAGTTGCGCAAAGCTGAATAAACGATTGTCTGCAGGCGTATCATCAGCGTCGCTATTTTCAGTACTTGATGAATCAGCTGATACATCGCCCATCAGCCGCAAACCTGCCAACTGTAGCTGCGCTACAGTGGCACGCTGCAAGTCATCCAGCTGAATCTGATTCAGGGAAAAACTCTCCAGCCGCGCCAACTCATAAGCCAGCTCACCATGATCCACCGCCAGCCCCTCACCGCTGAGGCTTGCCGCCAGGGTGTAGAGTGGTGCCTGGTCATCAGCTTCTGCTGCATACAATTCAAACAGACCGCTGTAATCGACAGCATCAAGGCGCGCCTCCAGCGCCAGATCTGCCAGCGCAACTTGTGTATCAGCCAGTTGAATAGCGCCTTCCACACTTACCAGCGGCTCGTTATTCACCACCGGAAACTTCACGTCTATTTGCCCCTGCCAATCCATTTGGCCAACACTGAAACTGAGCGTGTCCCGGGTAAAGCTGACGCCGACAATTTCCAGGGGGCCTGTCACCAGCACATCAATCACCCCTGCCTGGTCCAGGGACGCGGTGACCTCAAGATCCATACTGACCAGTCCACTTGCCGCTTCCAGGCCAGCCAGCTGCTGTAAAACCTGCCCATGATCGGCCAGGGCATGTTCCTGCAACTGCAGATTTCCGCTGATACTCTGTAACTCCCCCCAGGGCACCAGGGTACTGCGCAGATTAATCGGGGAATCATTCACCGTCATATCAATGACAAGCTCAGTCTCTTCCCCGGCCTGCCAGGAGAAGTGACTGCCGATACTGATCTCTTCGATCTCCACATCGGTATCAAACAGCGCATCCCGGTAAGTGATGGACACATTACTGAGATTGATAATCTCGGAACCAATGCCCCAGTCAAATTCGGCAGACGCGGTTTCCGGCTCGGGGGCCTGGGCGGCGGGACTGAAAATCAAGCCCCCCACCTGCCAGTTACCATCAGCATCAGGAGCCACATCAATTTGCGAATTCATCAGGCGCAGGGCTTCTACATGAATACGTTTGCTGGCCAAAGGCCACCAGCGCACATCCACTTCCGCCGCGCCAATATGCAGACGCTGCTGCGCCCCACCACTGGCCTGCAATTCAAGCAGGCGCACAGTACCGGTAAACAGATTGATATCAACATCGCCAATGCTGGCCTCAGGCGCGCCATTATCCTGCAGCCACGTGGTGGCAACCCGCGCAGTCATAATCGGCAAACCCACCAGCACCACCACAACCAGCAAGGCAATGCTGCCAAGCCAGATCAGTCGACGACGCGTGTTGTTTGCAGTGGCTTTTGCTTGACCAGTCGCGCTGGCATCAGAGCCCTGTTTGGGGGATATATTCATGGTGTTGATTCTAGCATTATTGCTGTTACCTTACGGATGTCTTGTCACTTCAGCAGGAAAGATAAAAACGCCTGCCCGCTGAATTTTGTTCGCTCTGACAACTGCGCTATGCTCTTGCTCCTGAACTAAAAAAATAGTTGTACGAAAGGGGAATTCACCATGCAGCGACGTCGTTTATGCCAGTCCATCGCCCTTGGCCTTGTGGCCGCTCCCATCATCAATACCGGCATCAGCCAGCAGGCTCAGGGCGCCTTAAGCGACACCCGCATCACCCGCATCCGCCTGTGGAACCCCACTGGCACCAACGGCCTGTCGGACTGGATTAATCTCAGCGAGATACTGGTTACGATAGAAACCGACGCAGGTATCACAGGTATTGGCCAGGGCGGCACCAAAGACCTGCTGGAAGATATCGCCGGCCTGCTCATTGGCGAGGACCCGTTTCGCACCGAATACCTGTGGAGCAAACTCTACCGCAACAAGTTCTACCCCCCGGGCCGTGAAAAAATTCATGCCATGGGCGCACTGGACTGCGCGCTGTGGGATATCAAGGCCAAGACGCTGGACGTGCCTTTATACGAGCTGCTGGGCGGACGTACCCGTGATCACGTGGAATGCTACCAGAGCTACGGCACCCTCAATGTGAACAACGCCCGCGACAATGCCCGCGCCGTTATGGATGCCGGCTATCGCGCCGTGCGTTTCCATGGCGTGGACTACGATGAGACTGGCCATTTTGATGCCCGCAAAGCGGTGGACCAGACCGCCCGCGTTGCCGAGCAGATGCGTCTGGGGGTTGGCGATGACGGCGACTGGATTCTCGATGCCCATACCCGCTTTGATCTGCCGGATATCACGCGCCTGTGTCATTTGCTGGAACCGCTGAATCCGTTTTTCGTGGAAGACCCGCTGCGCACCATCACCGATACCGTGCAATTTGAACGCCTGCGCAACCAGGTCAGCGTGCCACTGGCCGCTGGCGAGCAGTTCGGCGACATCATGGATGGCATTCGCCCGCTGGTGGAAGGCAACCTGGTGGACTGGATGCGCGCCTCCATGCCCAATGTGGGTGGTGTGACACCCTTTATGAAAATTGCCGCCCTGTGTGAATTCCATAACGTCGGCGTCGTTCCCCACTTCACCGCCCCACTGTCCACCGCCGCGGTGAGCCATTGCCTGTTTGCCAGCAACGGCCCCATCATTAACGAGATAGGCCGCTTCCCGCTGGAAGACTATGTCAACGACAGCTATGACCTGCGCGACGGCAAACTCTATCCCAACGACCGACCCGGCATTGGCGCGTCCTTCCATGAAGACCAGGTGAATCTGATTAGTGAGATTGATGCCGCCAGAACGGAAGGGCTGTATCAGGGCGAACCGTATGTGCGCCCGGATGGGTCTTATCTGTATTTGTAATTATTTTTCTGCAATAAAAAAGCGGCGCTAAATAATTGCGCCGCTTTTTTATCAAACCTGAAGTAAATACACTCTTTAAGAAAAGAGCATATTCAATTAACCCAGGTAATCCATCTTGCCCACTTCCACGCCGTTATGGCGCAGGATGCTGTAGGTGGTCGTTATGTGGAAATACAGATTCGGCAGGGCCCACTTGTTCAGGAAATCTGCGCCAGTGAATTCAAGCTCATAGGGACCGGCCTTGATATGAATGTCCTTGGCTTCGGTGCCATCGATGCTGTCAGCAGACAGGGTTTCCAGAAAAGCGACAGTTTTCTGAATACGCGCCTGCAGTTCCTCAAAGGTGGTTTCAGTATCTTCATGCTTGGGCGCTTCGGTTCCGGATAAACGGGCACCACAGCCCTTGGCCACATCACAGGCGATCTGTACCTGGCGCGCCAGGGTAAACATATCCGGCGCCAGACGCGCTGAGGTTAATACTGTAGGTTCAATCTTTTTTTCCTCACAAAAGGCCTGCCCCTTTTCCAGAATCTTGGAAAGGTTATTCAGGAAATGAATAGCAACAGGAACGGAGGATGTATACATGGACATAGTGGTCTCTCTTCTCAATGAAAAAACAAACGAATAAACAGGGAATGCATAAAAGCACGGATAGCGCAGTCATCATGAAAACGCGCCGCGATTCTAGCGCAGCTATTCAATAACAGCTACAACTCAAATAATCCGGTAAATTCACTATGGTACTAATAATTAGTACTATTTTAATATTAAAACCTGTAACCCGTAAGTCGAACAAACACTAAAGCCAGGTAGTGTGGTTGCTTGCCTCTTGTCTCTTGCCTCTTGCCTCTTTGTTTTT
>CBFIIQ010000058.1:0-14137 GCA_965662685.1 Pseudohongiellaceae bacterium
AAAGGAAAAAGGAAAAAGGGAAAAGGGAAAAAATGAGCGATTCAGGTTTGGGGCTGGTTTAGTTAAGTTTGTTCAGGCGGGGCGACCTCGCAGTCGCCTTGTCGGATGCGTCCCTGCGGTCCTTATCCAACCTACAGAAAACCATTGAAGCCTGAGAGAGCGGTTGCTTGTCTCTTGCCTCTTGTCTAATTTTTACAATCAGCCTGCGGCATCCCTGCACCGCTCACCTTTATCCTTTTTCTTTCATCGCGTCCGTTATGACTCGCGACTATTGTTTGGCCACCTGTGCGCCGGAAGTGTCTACGGCCGTTTTCATGGTGAATGGCACTGAATTGACGATGGCTTTGACGATGGCGGAGAAGCGGTAGTTGTCTGCGCCGGCTTGTTTGCGGATGGCGCGTACTACCGGCATGTCATAAGGCTCGAGGCCTCGACCAAGAGCATAGGTGAGTAATTTCTCAGTCAGATTTTCGACAAAATTTTCCGGTTTGCTGAGCAGGGCAGTACGTAAGTCAGCAACGCCATCAATGTAGCTGCCGTCACCGAGTTGGCCGCTGGAATTAACCGGTCCGCCTTCTTCCTTTGTGCGATAGCGACCAATGGCATCAAAATTCTCCAGGGCAAAGCCGAGCGGATCCAGCAGGCTGTGACAGCTGGAGCAGACTGGATCCTGCCGGTGTAATTCCAGACGTTGACGAATCGACATTACATCAGAGCCAAGATTTTCTTTTAGATCTGGCACGTTGGGAGGCGGGGCTGGAGCCGGAGTGCCGATAATATTTTCCATTACCCACTTGCCCCGTAATACCGGTGATGTTCGGTTGGGGTATGAGGTCACAGTCAAAACACTGCCCTGTCCCAGTAATCCACGGCGGGCTTCATCAACCTGTTCGACGCGGCGAAAATGGCTGCCATAGATATTGGGGATACCATAATGGGATGCCAGACGATCATTTGCATAGGTCCAGTCTGCTGTCAGCAAGTCCAGTACTGAATGATCGTTCTGTATTATTTCGCTGACAAACAATTCGGTTTCAGTGCGGAAAGCATCACGTAATTTGTTGTCAAAGTCCGGGAAGGTTCTGGTATCGGGTGCGACACTTTTCAGGTTACGCAGAAACAGCCATTGCGCGGCAAAGTTATCGACCAGTGAAATGGCTCTGGGGTCGCGTAACATGCGTTCTACCTGGGCATCAAAAACACTGCGATCATCAAGCTGGCCAGATGCGGCCAGATCAAGCAGTTCCTCATCAGGCATGCTGCTCCAGAGGAAAAATGACAGGCGCGATGCCAGTGCAAGATTATCGAGCTTATAGACTTCGCCAGGGGCAACATTGTCAGGGTCGGGTTCACTGCGGAAAAGAAATTCTGGCGAGGTCAGGATGAAGCGCAAGGCAGTTTGAATACCTCGTTCAAATCCACCCTGGCTATAGCCCTGCAAGTAGAAATCACCAAACAAGGCATAGTCCTCGCTGGTTAGTGGTCTGCGATAGGCGAGTTTCCCGAGGCGACCCAGTATTTCAGTGGCGCAGCCACTTTCCTCCAGGGTTTGCTCCGGGTAACAGGAAAATATTTTTCGACGGGAAAGGGTGTCGCCTGGACCGGTGACATTATAGGGGCCAATAATGTCCACATAATCCAGTGTTGGCAGCCCATTCATATTCTGCAGATCCAGATCGCGGGTATGCAGCTCCAATGGTTCATGGGTTTCTGCGGCATTTTTCTGAATAAACGTAACGGCGACTTTATGCAGGCCCGCCGTAACGGGTATGCGGGTTTTAAGGCGCTGGTCAATGATGTCAGCGGCTTCGGCAAAGTTTTCATCAGACCTCAGGTTGTCCGCAGGACCCCCAACCTGTGCCAGAAATACACGCTCACCATCGATGCTGATTTCAAACTCATTGGGCCATTCCAAACCCGTCATATAGCCGACAATATTTCGTGTGAGATAGGAATGCAGTTCGTACTCGCCATCGAGGGGGAAATTGTGTTCGATAAGAATGCCGCCACGTGTGCCCATGGGCAGACCCGGAAGATGCTGTCCTTGCGGAGCATCAGGTGCCACTTTATAAACCTTGGACAGGGCGTCCTGGCGAGGGTCGCCAACGGCAAGCTCGGAAATTTTCCGTGATGCCACCAGGTACTGTTCCAGCAGGGATGGAGATGTGCGCAGAACATCGGCAATATTATCAAAGCCATAGCCTTCATCATCTGCAGGCAGGTATTCGCTGATATCTACCTGCAGGTTCAACAAGTCACGAATAACATTGCCGTATTCGGTTCGATTCAGGCGATGCAGGGAAGACGGCCCCGGGTTTGGATTGGCCAGTGTAGCGGTATCTATTTTATTCTGCAGATAGTTAACAAAAACCTGCTGCTGCACGGGGTCGGGTCGAGGTTGGCTCATTGGTGGCATCAGACTGCCACGAAATTTGAGCATTACCTTTTCCCAGGTTTCAGCATCGGCTAATGGGTCGGCCAGATTGACGCCCTCAAGATCAAGGCTGCCTGCCCAGTCTTCAAAGTTATGACATTCGACGCAATAGGATTCTATGAATTCTTCCTGGTGGGCAATATCGGCTGGCTGGGCCTGAATGGGAAGGGGCAGAGCCGTCAGTGTGAATAGAGCCGTCAGCGTATAAAGAGCCGTCAGCGTATAAAGAGCCGTCAGCTTATAAAGAGCCTTCAGCCGGTAAAGAGCCGTCAGCGTGAATAGAGCCATCAGCGTGCACAGACCCCTGACTCTGCTTTTAAAAAGTGTATACATCTTACTACCCCCCCTGGAGCGGAGAAGAATAATGGAGCATTGTCTGTAATTCAAGGAAAGTGCGAGGTTCCCCCGAGAATGCGGTATATATAAGCGACCTATTTAAAGGTCAGGCTTTTTGGCCCTGATCTTTTTTCCCGGCTTTCTGCCTCTGTTGGCCATCGCCTCCCGGAGCTTGTATTGTTATCGAAGCAAAGGGCTTCAGATTCATTGTATTTGTTTCCTGGCTTTCCTATGCTTGTCTTATCATGTGGAAAATTGGAGTACTCCTTATGCAAATTATGCAGAAATTACGCTTGTCGGTTCTGTTTACAGTTCTGCTTAACCCGGCCATCAGCTTCGCTCATCATGGTTTGGCAAATTTTAATCTGAACGTCGATATAAGTGTGAAAGGGCAGGTAACGGATATCGCCTTGATTAATCCACATTCCTGGATTTACCTGGATGTGTTGAATAGCGATGGCAGTATTTCACAGTGGAAATGCGAACTGAGGGGAGGAACAGTTCTACGCCGTTCAGGCTGGACCCGGGACATGTTTGAAATAGGGGCTGAAGTCACTATTACCGGATCACCGGATCGTTTCGAGGAAAACACCTGTTATACCGGGACCATAACTTTTGCCAACGGCGTGAGTCTGGACCGCTATGAACAAATCATTGATGCTGAAAAATACCTGCGCCAGAATATTCAGATAAGCCGGCTTGGCAATGGGGATCCGGATATAAATGGTGACTGGGCAGCAGAACAGGTTGTTATGACTGACCCACGGGGTCTTGAGGGAACGCTGGTCCCGCTAAGTGTCGCGGACCAATTTGAGCCAGGTGAATTGCCCGCCGGGGCGCGCGCCTTTCAGGGTTCGCGTGGAACACCTGAGTCGTTTTCCCGGACACCCCTGGCAACGACCTGGGAGCGCCCCAGTATTCTCCCCCTCACTGAAGCCGGTGAGAAGGCAATAGCCGGATTCGATGGCTCTTCAACCGATAATCCCCGGCTTCGTTGCGAGACTACCAATATTCTGTGGGACTGGGCTTTTGATAATCCGGTAAACCGAATTGAGCAGACAGAAAATGAAATTAAATTGATTTACGGCACGATGATTTTTGAGCGCACCATTCATCTGAACGAAACGCAATTTCCGGAAAACATCGCGCCCAGCCGGGGGGGCTATTCCATTGGTCGTTGGGAAAGTGATGAGCTTACAGTTTACACGCAGGGATTCGAGGAAGGGATATTGCTGGCGGATACGCGAACGCCTCATAGTCAGGAGTTAACAGTGGTGGAAAGATTCAGTCTGGATCCCGACAATGGTTCCCTGAATCGAAGCTATGTGGCGCAGGACCCATTGTATTTCGAAGGTCAGTATCGTGGTAGCGATACCATGTTTATTTCAAGCTATCCCTGGGAGCCCTATAACTGTGATGATCGCTCTTATCGTTCAGATCTATAGGGACAATATGAAAAGATTGCCAGAAATTGGCTTTTAACCAGTGTGCTTACAGTAAGTCAGGTCACTTATGAAAATAATAATAGCTATGACATCACTACTTGTGCTGTTGCTCTGTCACGATCTGGCTCAGGCAGCCGAGCCATTATCCGCTCAGGGAAATACACCTATGCCCTGGGCCTATGCTTTAAATACCCCCGATGTGGAAATAGCTTTTGAATTCAATGTGCCCAGAACAGTTCCTGGATCTGACCTTGAATTTGTATTCAATAATCCCCGCAATCTTTATCGTCCTCCTGACTGGCACCCTGAGAATCATCCCGAGATGCCAGAAATCGTCGCCAGAGGGCGAGAGCCATTGGTTTTTGCCTGTGGTTATTGTCATTTGCCCAATGGCCAGGGACGGCCTGAAAATACCAATCTGAGTGGTCTGCCAGAGCAGTACATCATGCAGCAAATGGCGGATTGGCGGAATGGTCTGCGCAGAAGCTCTGAGCCTCTGCATGGCCCCTCATCGGCTATGCAGGCGATTGGTGCCAATGCGACAGAGGAGGAGGTTGCAGTGGCCGCGGCGTATTTTTCCAGTCTCACGCCGAAAAAATGGATCCGTGTCATCGAGACAGATCGTGTACCCGAAACAGTCGTTGCAGGATGGATGTATGTTGAGAAGGCGGGTGCAGGGAATGAGCCCATTGGCAAGCGCATTCTTGAAATGCCCGAAGATCTTGAGCGCACAGAGTTGCGCGATGACAATTCAGGATTTATCGCTTATGTGCCTGCAGGAAGTATTGCCAGGGGGGAACGACTGGTACGCGCCAGTAGTGAAGGAGCCGCTACCTGCAGTACTTGTCATGGCGCCGAGCTGAAAGGTCTTGGACCGGTGCCTTCACTGGCCGGGCGATCTCCCAGTTATATAGCCAGACAGCTATTTGACTTGCAAAATGGTCGTCGCCAGGGGCTGTGGTCGCCACTCATGGCCGCTGTTGTGGCAAGTCTTACCATAGACGATATTATAGACATTTCCGCCTATCTGGCTTCACTGCCACCCTGAACAGGAAATGTTTAACTGATACCTGTATCGGTCTCCATTGGCATAGTGGGATCGGCGGTCCATTCTGTCAAAGAACCATCATAGACAGCCACGTTCTGATGCCCCAAAAGGGTTAATGCGAGCGCATTGGCACTGGCGGCGATGCCGCCGCCGCAATAAGTAATTACCCTGTGCTTTTCCAGACAGGCCAATGGGGCAAACTTTTCCGCTATGGCGGCGTTATCCAGATAAGTATTGGCGACGGGGTCGATCAGGGACTCACAGTAAAGATTCTTACTGCCGGGTATGCGCCCGGCGCGTTGATATGGACTGACTTCACCCTTGAACATTGGCAGTGGAAGTGAATGCAGAAGTAAGGTTTCAGCATCATTACAGGCTGCTTTCACTGACAGCTTGTCGACCATCAGTTCGGGGCGGTGAGTTACGCTAAAGTTTTCTGCCTTTTCATATTGGGTTGCCCGGGTAGAGACCTCTCTTTTTTCAGCCAGCCATTTTTTCCAGCCCCCATCCAGTACCGCAGCATTATCGAAACCACAGACGCGTAACATCCACCAGACCCTTGCAGCCCAGGCATGATTACTGCGGTCATAACAAACTACAGCAGTATTGTCTCCAATGCCTTTATCCCTCATGGTTTCAGCGAATGCCTCGGGACTGGGCATCATCAAGGTAAATTCATGATCGGGATCAGATAACTCGTCGCTGACATTGACATAAATACTATTGGGTATATGACCCTCTGACCACTGTTCGACCCCAGATACAAAGCCATAGCTACCATCTTCATTGGGCTTCATTAACAAGGTGCAATCGAGAATCCGTATATCAGATTCATCGTGATGTCGAGCCAGCCATTCGCTGGAAACTAGTGGGTTATCGAGGGTGATACTCATGCTGCTCTCCTTACATTGAAAGCCGATAATAAACACTGCAAGGGTTTGAGAAAAGTCCGAAAAGAAAAAAGCAGGCAATAAAAAAGCCGGGCCAGAGGCCCGGCTAGTCCTGACCAGGTCACGAACCTGTCAGAAGGGGAAATGCATGTTTACAAGTCTGCCTCGAAAGGATCGCTTAATTCCTCAATGCAGGCACGGATTACTCTGCGCACATTGATTTGATATTCCTGACTGGCTTCGACTTCTTCAAGGCTGATCAGCCCGTCATCATTGCTGTCAATCCTGTCGAAAAGCCTATAAGCACGTTCTTCCAGAGCCATGCTGAGTTCTCCCAGGTCAATAAAGCCGTCGCCATCAAGGTCAACGGTGTCAAAACGGTCCTCAACATCTCCTGGTCCTTCCCAGTCTGCAATAGTCTCCCTGACACACTGGATGACAGCTTCCCGCTCGATGTCTGGACGATCATCGGGACGTTCGCGTCTGCCTTCCTCTTCGCTTATAAGTCCATCGCCATTTTCATCCTTGCGATCAAATTGCTGGTCAACCCGAGCCAGGCGTACATCAATGAATTCATTTTCATCGACAAAGCCATCTCCATTGCTATCCAGGTGATCTATTAGTCTTTCCGGGTTGCCACCGGGACGACCACGACGATGGCGGCCTTGTTCAGAATGAACAAGCTCTCCGCCGCGACGTGCAGTGACCTGGACACTCTCTATGTCCCTGCTAAATCTTGGGCCACCTTCCTGTGCATTTGCGGCCGGCCAGATTGCTGCGCTTAAAATTGCTGTGGTACCTAGTACAACCAGACTCTTGAGTTTCATTATTGCGTACTCCTTTTAAAGTAAAATATTCATTAAGTAATTTAAAATTGAATACCGGCCGGAATATTCAGTTCACTGTGTAAAACGCCGGGGTAGAACATCGGTTGACAAGCGTGGACAAAAACGTGAAGTAGTTCTCTATTTTTCTGAAGTTGGGAAATTCTTAATTCTTACAGGGAACGCCTGGATCGTTACAAACAAGCAATAGATCGGTAGAATGCAGAGACAATAAAAAACAGCAAAATGCTGGGAGAGCAAGTTGTCATTACCGGAAGATTTGCGACAGGAATATCTGGAAACATTGGGAATAGTAAGTTACTTCCCGCGTTTCATCCTGCCGGCAGCCCCACCACCAGAGGCCTGTGATTGGCCTGAGTCCTGGACGCAGCCACAGCCCGTCAGCCAATCGACTATTGCTGAACAAACCCCTGAAGAAAAATCCCCGATAATTGAAACGGGCAGCGTAATTCAAAAACATATACAAGCTACCAATGACTCGATAGTACCGTTATCAGAGCCTCGGCCAAAAGCTGATTCGGCCGGCCTGGCTGCAACAGTAAAGTCTCCTGAAAAATACACCTCCCCAGATCAAGCCGAGACAGGGGGCAATGCCGCGAATAGGAAGAAAGCCAATCTGGAAGACATTCGTCTGCAGTTACTTTGTATACGCGTTAATGAAAATCTGGCTATTTTGAATGCAATGCCGCACTTTGGTCCGGGACAATTATCACGTCAGCATATGGCACTATTACAAAACATGCTGCAGGCCAGCGGAGTGGATACACAAAGCCTATTAATTGATGAAAAACCTTTTCACTGGCCGATGGTGCAGGGTGAGTATGTGGATAACAGCAAGTCGGCAGCAGCTGCAGCCCTTATTGCATTTCTGCAACAAAAGCTTGAGGACTGGCAGTTCAAGAATCTGCTTATTATGGGAGAGCAGGTCGTCAGCCGGTTATTTATTCCTTCGGAGGAAGGAGACCGTAATGCCGCTAGTGGGGATAATCACGAACAGGAGCTTTCGCAAAATCCGGAAACGCTGGCAAGTGACACGGCAAATGATTCCCCGCCTCCCGGCAGCCATCTCAAAATGGAATCTCAGATATGGGAAACCTTCTATGCCCGGAGTCTGGATGAGGTGCTGCACACGCCAATGCTGAAAAAAGAGATCTGGAGTATTGTCAGAAAAATACGCCACTAGGCGTTTTCTCGCTTTCAACATGCACAATTTACGAATCAGGAAAATGACCAAGGCTGATCTGCCTGTGGTTACTAAAATAGAAGCTGATTGCCAGACCCATCCCTGGACCCTGTTACAGTTTCTTGATGGTTTCAATGCTGGACATCATGGCTGGGTAGCCTGTAGACGTTATGAAGGGCGTGAAATGATCATCGGCTTTGCGATTATTACAAGCGTTTTGGATGAGAGGACCTTGTTGAATATAGGCGTCAGGCCTGCTTTCCAAAAACAGGGAGTAGGGAGAACACTGCTGAAATTTCTATTACAGCAGGCTAAAGTTGAAAATATGGAAAAGATTTACCTTGAGGTAAGGGCATCCAACAGCCCGGCAAAAAGTTTATATGAGAGTTTTGGCTTTGAAAAAGTCGCAGAAAGGAAAGATTATTATCCTGCTATTGTTGGCAGGGAAGATGGGCATGTATATTCCCTCTCTCATTTTTCATTACTGTCATTAACACCGTCTGAATGATCAGCATCTTCTGAAAAACCCTGGCTCTGATCCTGAGCATGATCGATTTCATCATTGGCCTCAGACTTGAAGAGAAAATTCTTTAGCCAGGCAAAAAGTTTGAAGATGCTAACGGCCAGCAGTGCCAGCAAGACAATCCCAATAAAAAAAATAACAGTAGACAGTACGAAATTCCAAACATCGCTTGCGGGAATATCAGTAAAACTAATAACAGCAAAAATTGCAGCAATGCTTACCATGATGCCCGAAACAACATTCCGGGTTTTTTTGTTCATTTTTTTCTTCATAAAAAGCTAGGACATTTCCTGCAAAGCGGACATGGCTGACAATAGACGTTGATTGTCTTGCGGCGTGCCAATGGTAATACGTAATTTATTTTCCAGGCCTTCTTCACTACTGAAATAACGCACCAGTATGCCCTGATCTTTTAATGCCAGATAAACCTTCTCTGCTGACGTGCCGTCTGGCATGGTAGCAAGAACAAAGTTACTCTGACTCTCGGGTACTATGCAGCCCATCTCGCGCAATGCAGCGGTAACGACCTGACGTTCAACGCGGACATTTTTCCAGCTCGCTTCAGCATACTGCTGATCTTCAATTGCAGCCCTGGCAAGGGTCTGGGAAATCAGGTCAGTATTGTAACTATCCTTGGTTTTCATCAGCGGAGAAATAACGGCGGAATTTCCCAGGCCATAGGCCATACGCAGGCCGGCCAGGGAATAACCCTTGCTGAAAGTTCGCAAAATGAGAACGTTATCGAATTCTTCCAGCAGGCGTTCGGATTGATAGGCAATAGCCGGATCAACAAAGTCAATATAGGCCTCGTCGAGCAGAAGTACCCCTTGAAATTCAGCCGCCAGCAGGGCTATTTGATCAAGCGCTGTGAGCGTGCCTGAAGGCGCATGTGGATTCACCAGAAAACATACTTTAGCCCCTGACTTATTCAATAAATCGGCATAGTTTTCCGGATGGCTCCAGTCCTCATTCAATTCGAAATTGGTGAGTTTGCAACCGTGTGCGGCTGCCAGGACCTGATAAAGTGTATAGGTCGGACGAGCTACAGCAATATTGTCATTACAGTCGGCAAAAGTGGCAATTGTCATACGCAGGAGTTCGTCACCGCCATTGGTAACGATGACATTCTCCGGAGAAAGTCCGTGTTTGGCTGCGATCGCTTCCTGCAAACTGCGCGCCGTCGGTGGTGGGTATTGACGTAACCTGGCGACATCACAATTGCCAAGTGCTTCTGCAACCCTGGGGCTTGGTGGATAGGGGTTTTCGTTGGTATTGAGTTTCAGGATGCCAGGTGAGTCTATTTGCTCTCCTGGAATATAGGCTGCCATGTTTTCTATGTTTTTTCGCTCGTAAGCCATTTTTAACTTGATCTCTTTTTTGTTAATACCAGCAGTTCAGGGTGAATAGGTATCCAGTCGATTATTCCAGCCGCCTAGCCAGCGTTGTTCATTTCTTTCTATGGGCGCAAGCTTTACCCGTCTCTCCAGCGCATGCCTTGCGGACTCAATAAAAGCCTGGATTGGTGCAAGGTGATCATACGCCTGCATACCAAGTAAAACCTGTTTTAAACCCCAGCCTTGTGCCTGGTAAGTCTCTTGTTCTGAGGTGCCGGTGCCCTTGAAATTAACATAATCAATCAAGGCATATAAGCCATAGGGCGCAGCAGCATTGGCGACGGCATAAAAGTTTTCCCGCAACAGGTCTCGTGTCGTCGCAGAAACTTCAGTGTCGAGTATTTTGTCCAGGGCAGAATCGAAGCGATTAATAATGAAGCGGGTTTGCTGCCTTGTATGTTGTGCTAAAAATCTCCTCAATTCCAGCATTCGTTCGGAGTCAATATTTTCCAGGAACTCGTCCCGGTTGTGCCAGGGAGAATCAAAATTTTCGCTTTCAATCCAGGCTGGTATCGTTACCCCTTGTGCAATGAAATAACGCAACAGGTCTGGAAAGCTTTCTTCGAAAATTTCTTCCTGGTCGGCCTGGTACCAGATGAAATGGCCAATACCAAGAGAGGGGAAGTTTTCACCCTGATTCCAGGAGGTCAGGCAGCCAGGCTGGCGATTGCATTCATTTTTGAAAATCTGATCGCCTAACCAGTCGACTTGCACTGGATCAAGGCCTGGATATTCGTCAGCATAAAGCGTCGCAGACACCAGAAAAAGCCCTGCATATAACAACGCTTTCAGGAAGGTTGAGATGGCGCTTTGAAGACTAATCCGTAGCAATCTATGTTAATCTTTATCAAATTAATGGATACTTTCGCGATTCTAGCATAAAGTATTGAGAGCTCAGACTCTTATCCCTTGTATTTAAAGAGAATTATTAAAGTAATTCTGATTTGAACCATGACCTTGGGTAATGGCATATTGTGTTATTGGATCTGTTCCGATGTTCGGTTTCCGGTAAATGTTTGTTTAAATTGTCGGTATGCAATAACTCAAAAATAGAAGTAGTAATAAAGCGAAAACCATAAGCAATATCAAAACAAGTAAAGACAGTAAAAATGGTAGAAGATACATCTACAGAAGACGTGCTTATTGAGCCGGCCGAAAAGGTTGCAGAAATTCCCGCTCAAGATGATTTCGTTAGGCACCTGGCCTCGCTGTATAAGCAGCTGAAGTTTGCCAAAAACCTCAAGAAAGCGATGAAAGAGGTTGAAGGGACCATTCTTGAGTTGATGGGCGCCAAGCTATTTACGATTTACCAGAGTGATAAAAACGGAAGAGAGATAGTTGCCAGTTTCAAGGGTGATATTCGTCCCCACGAAGGTGATGATGATATTGAAATTCGAGTGCCTTTCACTCCCACCTCTCTGGCAGGATATGTCGCACTCAGTCAGCGACCGATTCTGGTAGAAGATGTTTATGATGCAGAAAAACTAAGCGAAATCCATGCTCGCCTGCAATGGGATAAAAGTTTTAGTGAGTCCCAGGGCCTGTTTTTTAAATCCATGATTGTAGTGCCCATCAAGGACGATATTCTCCTTGGTGTTGTTCAGTTGATCAGGCTCAAGGATGATCCTGTTTTTACCAATACAGATCTCAAACACGCCCAGATGCTGGCCCAGATGCTGGCAAAACAGTTCCGTTCCGAATTCCAGAGTACCCAGGGTCCTTACGACTACCTTGTTCAGCAAGGCAAACTTACTGCCAAAGATCTGGACGAAGTCGAGAAAGGTGTAGCCCTTTATGGTGGCACTATCACCAAGATGCTCATGGAAGATTACAAGATAGAGCCCGATGAAATCGGCAAGTCCCTCGAACTTTACTACCGTGTGCCTTACATGAAGTTCGATCCCAATATCACTCTGCCTATGGATTTGATGGAAAATCTGGGCGCAAGTTATTTAAGAAACAATCTCTGGCTTCCCATCGCTGGTAGCAAGGAAGAAGTGACCATTCTTATCAGTAATCCCAGTGATTACCAGCGCATCATGGAAATCCAGGGCATTCTGAATGCCAAGAATTATGTCTTCAGGATTGGTTTGCCCGAGGATATCCTTAAATATCTTGGTGGTACGGAGGACGAAGAAGAGCTTGAGGAAGGCTTTGATGATGTATTCAAGAGTCTCCAGGAAGAAGGCGGAATTGAGGTTGATGATGACGAAGATGACAGGGACGATTCGGAAAGTGCAGCTGCGGCATCAGGGATTATACAACTGGTAAACCGGATCATTGTCGAGTCTGACCGGCTTGGTGGTTCGGATATTCATATCGAACCGAGCAAGGATAAAAACCCTGGTATTGTCAGGGTGCGCGTTGATGGTATCTGTCGTGAAATTCTTAAAGTTCCTGCGGAACATACCGGAGCATTAATTGCCCGTATCAAGGTAATGTCCAGACTGGATATTTCTGAACGCCGTCTGCCACAGGATGGAAAATGTAAGCTCAAGATCCGCGGCAGAGCACTGGAACTTCGTGTTGCCACTGTGCCCACGGTGAACGGTGAGAGTGCTGTTCTGCGTTTGTTGGCTGCAGGTTCTGCCATGCCTCTGGAAAAACTGAATCTCGCTCCAAAAAATATGGAAAATTTGCTTGAAGCCGCCAAACATCCCCACGGTCTGTTGCTGGTGGTAGGGCCAACCGGTTCGGGTAAAACGACAACTCTACATGCTGTACTGGGACATCTGAACCAACCGGACAGAAAAATCTGGACTGCCGAAGACCCGGTAGAAATTACCCAGCCTGGTTTACAGCAGGTACAGATGCAACCAAAAATCGGTTTTACCTTTGCTGCGGCCATGCGTGCCTTCCTGCGTGCTGACCCGGACATTATTCTGATTGGTGAGATGCGTGATCACGAGACCGCTGCTATTGGTATTGAAGCCTCACTTACCGGTCACCTTGTATTATCAACCCTCCATACCAACTCAGCCCCCGAGACCATTACACGTCTGCTGGACCTGGGGCTTGATCCTGTCAACTTCTCTGATGCCTTGCTGGCCATTCTGGCCCAGCGCCTGATGAGAACTCTTTGTGGTAAATGCAAAGAAACCTATAAGCCTGATGAAAAAGAAATAAATCACCTAATTGAGCAGTACGGCACAGAAGACTTCAAAACTTTGGGTTTTAATCCCGATGAAATGGAGTTATGTCGCGCAGTAGGCTGTGATGAATGTGGTGATACCGGTTATAAGGGACGAACCGGTGTACATGAGTTGCTGATAGGCACTCATGAGCTTCAGTCCATGATTTACAAGAAAGCTGACCTTTCGGATTTGACGGCGCAAGCCATCAAGGACGGCATGAGGACTTTGAAGCAGGATGGTATCCACAAGATATTTCTCGGCCTAACTGACTACGAACAACTCCTGAGAATTGTTGCCGAATAGCAACATTATTGCGGTTTTGTTGGCAGTTTAACCAACTGTTTTGTAATCAGGCTAAAGGGCTGATTTCCCTATAAATGCGCTGTGCCATGATCTGTTCTGACTATCAGAAAACAGCGTAAATCCGGGTTTTCCCCTCTTTCAAGCCATAGTTCGGGGCGACCGATATGATTAAAACAATAATTTTGGGACTTGTTCTGGGTGCAACACTGGGTGTGGCATTGGCAACAGAGTTATTCCTGCGCGTCGGTATGCAACCGCAGGCCTTCCTTTTGCTGCTATCCGGGCTGTTTATCGCAATACTGCTGATAAACAGGGGGGGCGCTGTTATTGCAGCGGCTATTGTACTAACTGTATCAGTGCTGCAGTCTGATCAGTTTTTACTTGAGCATGGTTTTGACAGAGATTTGTTGTTTGTTGCGCTTCTGCTCATGGTTGTTTACCCCATAGTCGACAAAGTGATGCATTCCTGAGTGTTGTCCTGGTGTTGCCGTCATTTTTTGCTGCAGGCGGGGCATATCCAGTATGCTGCTCCGCACAATACTTGGCCTTTTTTATGAATGTGCAATGGTGCGGAAAATACATCGGTAAAATTTCATCATTAA
>CBFIIQ010000059.1:0-13893 GCA_965662685.1 Pseudohongiellaceae bacterium
AGTCGCATGGATAATATCGTGGAAGCGATCAGTGAGCTGGAAAAGCCGGTTGATTAATTTACTGGTAGGAAATAGGGGGAAATGGGGACGCTTGCAACTTAGCAACTTAAGTGAAATATAAAGTTGCTAAGTTGCAAGCGTCCCTTTAAATAAGCGTCCCTTTAAAAAAAATCGGTTGATTAAGGGCTTTCCAGATTTCCCTGAAGATAGGCGATAACACTTCCAGGCAGTACATCCAGATTGTAGCCTCCCTCCAGAACTGACAGCAGTTTGCCGCCACAATAGGTGTTGGCGATCGCTTTCAATTGTGAACCCAACCATTGGTAGGTCTCATCGGTCAGGGCCATACCGGCTAATGGATCGGCCTGGTGTGCATCAAAGCCGGCAGAGACCAGCAGTAGTTCCGGTTGCCAGGCTTCAAGCACCGGGATGATCTGCTCTTCAAAAATTGACGCATAGGTGTTGTGGCCAGTGCCGCCATGGAGTGGCACATTAAGAATATTGTTATTGCGGTTTTCGCTGATCTCACCGCTGCCCGGGTATAGCGGACTCTGATGGGTGGAAATATAGAATATGCCATCCTGACCGCGCATGATGTCTTGTGTACCATTGCCGTGATGTACATCAAAATCCACGATGGCAATTCTGCGGAGATTGTATTTCTGTCGGGCGTAAAGTGCCGCAATGGCAACATGGTTGAACAGACAAAAACCCATCGCCTGGTGCGCGGTGGCATGATGCCCCGGCGGGCGTGTGGCACAAAATATGGTTTCGGCCCTGGCAGCCATCAGGCTATCCACGCCCTGGCAAACTGCGCCCACAGCACGCAATGCGGCATTAAGAGAACCCGGTGACATATGGGTGTCGGCATCCAGTGAGGCTTCCCCTTCATCCGGCGCCGTTTGGCGAATTTTTTCCAG
Organism: Pseudohongiellaceae bacterium; assembly: GCA_965662685.1. GTDB lineage: Bacteria > Pseudomonadota > Gammaproteobacteria > Pseudomonadales > Pseudohongiellaceae > Eutrophocola. The sequence goes on from CBFIIQ010000059.1 coordinate 921, forward strand.
ATGAAATTCATCATGGGCCAGCAGAACTTGAGCATCACTGCCTAATGGTGCTTCGCTAACTTCCAGCATGGCAGAGATATCCGAGGCCTGCAGTGCTGACATAATGCCTGCCAGGCGTTGGGGGTTTTCCGGATGTCCGGCACCAGGGTCATGCAAGAGGCAATCACTGTGGGTAATAATGCTTATTGGCATAGATGGAAACAAAGTTAAAAACCGATTTGGTGATTATGGCATTCACAGTTGAATCCTGAAAGCTGCTCTCTTGTACTTTTTAAATTTCTCTTTTAAAAGATGTGTTTCCCACTTGAGAATGACTTATCGCTATTCCAATAAGTGATTGCGATCAATGGTTCAGCACACTACTATTCATGGTGTCTTAATTACACTGTAGCGTGTTATGGAAAAAATTCAGGAATTCGCTTCCTATCAACTTTTTACCGTTAATGATCAGGTCTATACCGTTGGCCGGGTGGGGCTGATTGTGTTCCTTTTACTGATAGCGGTCTGGTTATTCAGGAAGTCGAATAACTTTCTTGCCATGCGGCTGGAAAAATCAGAATTACCTCCAGATATGATTTTGTTGCTGCAGCGTATCTACGTAATTCTGGCACTGGTCGTACTTGCGATGTTGATTCTTGATCTGTTGCAGGTTCCCCTTAGTGCATTTGCCTTTGTCTCAGGTGCCATTGCTATTGGTGTTGGATTTGGTGCTCAGAATATTATTAATAATTTTATTTCTGGCTGGATATTGATGTGGGAGCGTCCCATTCGTATTGGTGATTTTCTGGAAATAGGCGATGTAAAGGGCACAGTAGAAACCATTAATACCCGTTCCACCCGGGTGCGTCGCACCGATGGTGTCCATCTTTTAATTCCCAATAGTCACCTGCTGGAAAACATGGTGGTGAACTGGACGCTGATTGACAAAAAAACACGTTCTATTGTCAGGGTCGGCGTAGCCTATGGCTCGCCCATCAGGAAGGTAGAAGAATTGATTATGCGAGCAACCGATGATCATCCTGATACCCTCGATGATCCCAAACCGGTGGTGGTGTTTGAAGATTTTGGCGACAACGCGCTGATCTTCGATTCCTATTTCTGGATCGATGCCAGTGGTGAAAAGGATTTGCGTAAAGTCAGGTCTGAAGTACGCTTTGCCATTTCAGATCTTTTTGATGAAGCTGGTATTGTCGTTGCTTTCCCACAGCGCGATGTGCACCTGGACGGCAAACTGGAGCTTATCCAAAAAGATTCCTGATCTTGTGAAAAATACCCAGTGGTCTCTGGGCTGTTTCCCTGTTTTCCCGTCTCGCATTCCGGCTGGCAAAGGATTCCAGCTTCTTTCCATCATTCAGAAAAAATTCCATCTCGGGATTAACGCGACGGCGGTTGTAGTCCTGGGTCCACCAGTGATCACCGAAAGTCGGCGTTTCTTCTGCCTCGGTTCTTTGCAACACCGCCGTAGTTGAAATCAATGTGACAAAATTCCACATGGCATCTTCCTGCAGAATATCCGCCATTCTGCCGATACTGGGAATATGGATGTCATCAATGATCAGGTAGCCACCAGGTTTGATGTAAGGATAGAAAAAATAGTACTCCATGTCCGGAAATGGATAGCCATGAGGGCCATCAATGAGCACGCAATCGTATTGGCAGTTGTGGCTATAGTGGGGAAGTGTCTGCTGGGTAGGGCCAAATACCCAGGTTACTCTATCCTTGATTCCCATTTCTGAATCTTCAAAATAGAGGACGCTGGATTGATCCTTGTAATCATGATCATCAATGCAAAACGCTATATGATTTTGCGAAATATTGGAAAATAGAATGGTGGAACGCCCACAGCCGGTCTCTGCGGTATTTTCCATGGAGCTGGGCAGTACGGCTTCCAGCTGTTTTAGGATTTCATAGGGAAAGCTGCCGTGGGCATGCACTACGCGTTCTTCTTCTTTCTGTTCCAGTGCATCAATAATCGGGCTATTGGTATTTTCGTTATTCATAAAAAAAGAGTTTCAGGACGAGTGAATTCAGTGACTTATTCTAGCGGGAATTTCACCCGATAGGTTGCAAAATTCCGAAAAAATATTGTTAGGATAATACTAAAGCCACTTTCTGGTTTTGAAGTATATGATGATACCAGCCACGATCACTATCATACTGCCAGCAACAAGATTAAAGGCGGTGGGGGTTTCAATACCCGGTAATCCAGCGACATTCATGCCAAACAGTCCTGTTACAAAAGAGATAGGCAGGAAGATTGCTGCGACGATAGACAATACATACATGCGCGCGTTTTGTTCCTGGGCAATCCTGTTCATCAACTCTTCCTGTAGTACCAGGCAGCGTTCACGTACCAGATCCAGATCTTCCACGTAACGCACGATGCGATCCGCCTGTTCATGCAGGTCATATACCTGCTCTTCATTCAGAAAGTCTTTGCTTTGGCGGTAAAAGGAATCCAGTGCATCGCGCTGCGGAGCAAGATAGCGCCTTACCTGAGCTGATTGTCTGCGTAAAGAAGACACAGCAACGCGCACTTCATTGGAATTGGACGTTTCAATAGAATCTTCAAAGTCACCCACTTTTTCTTCGATAGCATCAACGTATTCAGAAATGCGGTCGGCCAGTCTTTCCACGATGGTATTGAATAAATCCTGGATATTCTTTGGACCTTTACCAGCTTCCAGCTCTTTTCGTAGATCCTGAATGGAAAAAACCCGGCGTTGTCTGACTGTGATCAGACGATTGTCTTCCAGCCATATGCGCAGAGAGACCATATCATCTGGATCATCACCGGGATTGAGATTGACCGCGCGTAGAAATATAAGAAAACCTTCTTTTTCAACGATGGTGCGTGGACGGGTATTTTGACGCACCAGACTATCAATGACATTTTCCGGCAGCTCAAGTGCTTTAAGCGTGGCGGCACAATCACTTTCTGAATAATCCAGATGTAGCCAGGTGGGTTGATCCGTTCTGGCAAATTTTTCCGTGGCTGCCCCGGAGCCGTCGCCATCCAGGGTAATACCATGGACAAAACATTTGGCAGTACTTATCTGATTGCTCATATCATTATTTCCCGCGTCTCAACATAGCATGGAGAGTAGATACTATTTATTATTTAGTTAAAAGTATTTGTCAAAAAGAAAGTGCTGGTTAGGAAGAGGTTTCAGCTAAAAAGTTTTTCAGGCAATCAATATAAAGTCCTGACTCTGTAGCCTGCACTTTTTGCCGCAATGTTTCGAGGGTATCTTCAGGCCTTACTTCCACCCTGGATTGTCCGATGACAGGGCCTTCATCATAATTCTCATCGACGATATGAACGCTTGCGCCTGATTCGCTTTCTCCAGCCTTGAGTACCGCCGCATGCACCCGGTCGCCATACATACCGCTGCCACCATGGGCGGGTAATAGTGCGGGATGAATGTTCAGAATGCGGCCAGCATAGCCGGCAAGCGTACCCGGGCCAATTTTTTTCATATAACCGGAGCACACCACAATGTCAGTATTGGCCTGCTTTAAAGTATGCACAATAGCGCTGTCAGCTGCGCCTGGCTGCGGGTGAGTGAGGGAGGAAATATGAAACACCGGGACATTATTATCCATACACCACTGGTGAATAGCCGAGTCCTGATTATTGGTGATCACGATACCCGCTTCGGCATTCAGTTCACCATCAGCGATGGCTTTAATAATAGCCCGTGCTGATGAGCCACCATGGGAGGCAAGGAAACTAATTTTCATAGGCTGGTTTGTTTCTCCGCTTGATCAGGCCGGTAGTCAGGGCAATACCGGCAAGAATTAGGACGGCACCGCTACTCATTTTAAGGGTGATTGTCTCGGACAGGAATAAATATCCCCATAACATGCCAAATACCGGAATCATATAAGTCAGGATAACAGTGCGTGCGACACCGATATTTTCCAGCAGGTAGAAATACAGAATGAAAGCCAGGCTGGTACACATTAACCCCAGAATAACCGCATTGGTCCAGCCCTGTGTACTGATTGAATGGTCAGGCCAGAGAAAGATTGCCGGGGGAATCAGGAATAAAGCAGCAAATACCTGGCAACCCGCTGATTGGGCAATGGGGGGAACATGAGGCACAAACTTGCGCGAGTAATTGCCGGTAAGGCCGTAAAAAAAAGCTGCCCCCAGGCCGGCAAGAACCGGAAGCAGGATTACCTCTGAGCTTATAGATTGAGTATCGGTAATCATCACCAGTACACCAATAAAGCTCAGCCCAATCCCCATGACTGCGGGAACGGATAAATATTCTTTCAGCCAGACCCAGGCAATACCGGCGCTTAAAATCGGCGTCAGTGAATTAAGAATGGAGGCAAAACCTGCGGTGGAAAACTGGGTGCTGATGGTGATAAGGGTAAAGGGCAGTGCCGTACTGATCAGTCCCAGCACCACAAAATGTTTCAGATTGCTAATGAAGGGTTGCCACTGTCCCGCCCAGAGCATTATTGGTACAAGAGTAAAAGCTGCAATCAGGGACCTGACGGCGCTAAGGGGAATGGCGCCAAATTCATTAACAGAAATTCGAGCAAACAGGAAGGAGGATCCCCAGATAGCGGCAAGGATCACCATGATAATTGTAAATCTGATTTTCAATGACTTGACTGCCTAACGGTAAATAGCTTGGGAACCGTGTTTAATTTCCAGCGCCTGCCTGGTTGATCGGGTCAGACTTTTCACCACGAGTGTATAGGAATTATCGATCATGCGCTCTATTTCGCCTTGCGGTAAATTGCCATCAAGATGCAGGGTATTCCAGTGCTTTTTATTCATGTGATACCCCGGTTTTACTTCGCTAAACAGGTCGCGCAGCATCAGTGCCTCTTCGGGATCGCATTTCAGATTGCTATACACATTGCCATCTGTCATGGACAGGGTGGCAAACATTTTGTGATAAACCTTGAATACCGCTGTATCCGGCCCGAAAGGATAGTCCAGTGTGGCCTCCGGCTTGCTGAGTAAATAGTCTTTGGCTTGCTCGTAATTCAAGGGATGACCTGAAGCTGCAAAATGCTCAATACTGCCAATCATAACCGCGTGAACTCATGATTCGAAATGGAAACCACTAAAAATTACGGATTATGAGCAATACAGGCTGAAGCAGTCCGAGAGTCTCTTGCCGTTCCATGTTAAAATCAGCATCTAACCCATAATTATCTGGAAATGAAGTATGTCTGAAGAATTTACAACGATTGATGAAAAAGCCAGTTATGGTATTGGCCGACAGGTAGGTGAGCAACTGGCGAGCCAGCCATTTGATGGTATGTCCCCGAAAGCGGTAATAGCGGGCATAGCAGACGTACTGGAAGGAAACCCTACCCGGGTCAGTGAAAATGAGATCAAGGCTGCTATTGATGACCTCAACACGCGCCTGATGAAACAGCAAAACCAGGCAGCAGGTATGCAGGCAGAGGAAGGCGAACAGTTCCTCAAGGATAATAGCGATCGTGATGAAATCACGGTTACTGGCAGCGGACTGCAATATGAAGTTATCGAATCCGGTGAGGGCGAGTCTCCTGATGCAGATTCCACCGTCAAAGTTCACTATCATGGCACCCTGATTGACGGCACCGTATTTGACAGCTCGGTCAACCGTGGTGAGCCTATCGAATTTAATGTGGGTGGTGTTATTCCTGGCTGGACCGAAGCATTGCAATTAATGAAAGTCGGCGACAAGTGGAAACTGTATATCCCTTATCAGCTTGCCTATGGCGCCAATGGTGCCGGTGGTGTTATTGGTCCCTATCAGGCACTGATCTTCGAAGTTGAATTGTTGGGTATTAGCTAGGAGGCCTCCAGCCGGTGGCATTTGTTCTTCCCTTTACTGGTGTGCGACCACCGCCGCAACTGGCAGCTCAGGTGGCGGCGCCACCCTATGATGTGATTAGCAGTGAGGAGGCCAGGGAACTGGCCCAGGGCAATCCCCACTGCTTTTTACATATCAGTAAACCCGAGATTGATTTTGATCCTGATGTTGACCCTCACAGTGACAGGGTTTACCAGCAGGGCAGAGAAAATCTTGTGCGCTTTCTTGCAGAAGGCTCATTGCAGAAAGATAGCAGTGCGAGCTTTTATATCTACCGGCAAACCCTTAGCCGTGCATCAGGTCAGCATAGCCAGACCGGCATTGTTGGTCTGGTGAGTGTTGATGATTATGAAAGCGGGGTGATCAGGAAGCATGAGTTAACGCGACCTGAAAAAGAAGATGATCGTGCAAGGCATATGCAGGTACTGGCAGCCCAGACCGGTCCTGTGTTTTTAACCCACAAGGCCGAAGCATCTCTGGCAACCCTCATGTCCCAATGTGCTCAACACACTCCGGTCTATGATTTTCTGAGTGATGGTGTGCAGCATCAGCTTTGGACCGTGACAGATGACAAGGTTATTGAAAAAATCAGCACTGGCTTCAACAAAATAGATACTCTTTATATCGCCGATGGCCACCATCGTTCTGCTGCCGCAGCGCGTTATCGCGCCATTCGCCGTGATGAGAATCCAGGTCACCAGGGTGATGAAGGCTACAATTATTTTATGGGCGTGATGTTTCCCCATGATCAGTTACACGTACTCGGGTATCACCGGGTGGTCCGTGATTTGGGCCAATATAATTCATCATCATTTCTGTCGGCTCTGGAAAGCGATTTCACTATTCACCGGTCTGATACTGCGGTTATGCCGGAAGAAGCCGGCCAATTCGGTCTTTACCTGGCGCAGCAATGGTTTCTTTTGAGCTGTAAAACACAACAGGCTCAGTCATCAGATCCGGTAGCCAGACTAGATGTGTCGATTCTTCAGAGCAGCGTCCTTTCTCCCTTGCTGGGCATTGATGATCCCAGAAAAGATGCCCGAATTGATTTTATCGGCGGCATAAGAGGCGCGCAGGCTCTTGAAAAGGCAGTGGACAGTGGAGAGTTTAGCGCGGCCTTTGCCTGCTACCCGGTCACGGTAAGTGCACTGATGGATGTGGCTGGTGCGGGTAAATTGATGCCACCGAAATCAACATGGTTTGAACCAAAACTGAAGTCGGGGCTGGTCATCCATACCCTGGATTAAAGCGAGCAGGTAACAGACAGTGACTGATCAACAGACCAGTATGTTTGAAGACAAAGGTGCCTCTCTTTTTGATGCCTTGTTGCCTATTGCTTTCCTTATTCTTGGACTATTTCTTTCTGTACGTTTTTTCGGCGAAGATTCTTCCTATGGACCTAACCAGATAATCCTGTTGTTTTGCGGATGCCTGGCGTTAATGGTCGGCTTGAAAAATGGCCAGCGTTGGTCCGCTATGGAGCAGGGCGTCTATGCCAGCATGACGGTGGTGTTTGCCCCCAGTTTTATTCTGCTGGCGGTGGGTATCATGATTGCTGCGTGGATAGCCGGTGGCGTAGTACCGACCATGATCTATTTCGGTCTGCAGTTGTTAAGCCCGGATATATTCTATGCAGCAGCTTGCCTGGTCTGTGCCATCGTCTCTCTTAGTATTGGCAGTTCCTGGACGACGGCCGCCAGTGTTGGCGTGGCGATGATCGGTACTGCCATAGGTCTGGGCCTGTCGCCGGCAATCTGTGCCGGTGCCATTATTTCCGGTGCCTACTTCGGCGATAAAATGTCACCACTTTCAGACACCACCAATCTGGCACCGGCGGTGGCAGGGGTCGACTTGTTTACCCATATTCGTCATATGACCTGGACTTCTGTTCCGGCTCTGGTTATTGCGCTGCTTTTGTTTACCGTGCTGGGTTTGCTGGCAGAACCGTCAGCGGACAGGAATGACCTGGAAACCATGATGTCCGTGCTGGATGCCAATTTCACTATTGCCTGGTATGTCCTGCTGCCGCTGTTACTGCTATTTATACTGGCCTGGAAAAAAGTACCGGCCATGCCTGCCATTTTAATCGCCGCGTTAACCGGTATTTTGTTTGCCTGGATTTTTCAGGCGCCGGCTGTCAGTGCAGACACAACTGTCAGCACTGATTCTCGTCTAGAGGTAATCTGGACATTGATGTTTGCTGGCTACGAAGCAAGCACAGGTGATCCGGTACTGGATGATTTGCTCAGTGGCGGCGGCGCGGCGAATATGTTGAACACTATCTGGTTAATACTGTGCGCCATTTTTTTTGGCGGCGCCATGGAGCAGACTGGCCTGCTGGTTAAACTGATTCGGGAAATCATGAAGTGGGCCACCACCTCAGCTACTATTATTGCCTCTGCGGTAATTACCTGTATTGGCGCTAACATCATTGCGGGAGATCAATACATGGCGATAGTCATTCCCGGCAGAATGTACAAGGTGGCTTTTCGTCACCACAATATGGCTCCGGTTAATCTGAGCCGGGTAATTGAAGATGCCGGCACGGTCACTTCACCACTGGTCCCCTGGAATACCTGCGGTGCGTATATGGCTGCTTCATTGGGTGTGCCCACCATGGTTTATCTGCCATTTTGTTTTTTCAATTTATTGATGCCGCTGATTTCAATACTGTACGGCGTAATTCATTTTAAAATTTTACCATTGGACGAAAATTGGATTGCAGAATAAAAAAAATAAAAAATAAAAAATAAAAAAATAATAATAAGTAGATTGTTTCAAGACATAAGGGATGAAAGCAGGTCAACAATTAAACAATAGCCAGGTAAGAAAGAGCGGGCAGCCTGAATTCAGAACAAAGGGTATAGAAAGATGAGTGAAGAAACACCTGATTCAAGTAACGAAAATTTACCGGCTGTAGAACTGCCAAAAGCTGAATGGGATTCAGCTATGCTAAATCTGGCCCAAAGTCAGTTTCTGGGTGCTGCGCAAAAAATGGGCCTGGATGAAAATATCAGGGATCGCCTGCTATTTCCCCAGCGTACCATGATTGTCAGCTTCCCCTGTCGAATGGATGAATATTCAGAAGTGGAAACGGTATTTGGTTACCGGGTTCAGCATGTTCTTACCATGGGGCCAACCAAAGGCGGGATTCGTTATCACGAAGAGGTAAATCTCGGTGAAGTGGCGGCATTAGCCATGTGGATGACCTGGAAATGTGCCCTTATGCATCTACCTTTTGGCGGTGCCAAAGGTGGAGTAAGAGTCGACCCGCGACAGATGAGCCGTCCGGAACTGCAGCGCCTGACTCGACGTTACACCATGGAAATCAGCAGCATGATTGGCCCGGACAAGGATATCCCCGCGCCGGACATGGGTACCAATGCCCAGACCATGGCCTGGATAATGGATACCTATAGCCAGCAACATGGCTATGCCATTCCCGAAGTGGTTACCGGCAAACCCGTTGTGCTGGGAGGCTCCCGGGGCAGGGAAGAGGCTACTGGCAGGGGATTGGTTTACCTCATCAGGGAGGCCGCTGAACATTTGGGTATTGAATTGAACAAGGCCACTGCGGTAGTCCAGGGATACGGAAACGTGGGGCGCCATGCGGCTCATTTTCTTAATGAACTGGGGGTCAGCATTATTGGTATCAGCGATGTCAGCTGTGGCCTCCATAACAGTAATGGCTTGAATCTACAAAACATCGATAGCTGGATGGAACAAAATGGCACGCTAAAAGGCTACCTGGAAGCCGATGAAATCAATAATCAGGAATTACTGGAACTGGAATGTGACATTCTGGCGCCCTGTGCCTTACAGAATCAAATTACCGCCACCAATGCGCCTTATATCAAGTGTAAAATACTGGCGGAAGGGGCTAATGGGCCTACCAGTCTGGAAGCTGACGGCATGCTGACCGAACGGGGTATTTTTGTTTTGCCGGATGTCCTGGGTAATGCCGGTGGTGTTACCGTATCCTATTTTGAATGGGTGCAAAACACACAGGAATTTTCCTGGACCCTGGAAGAGGTCAATGACCGCCTGCACAAGATACTGGTAAATGCTTTTCATCGTACTTTAGTGCGCAGCCAGCGTGACGGTATTGATATGCGTACCGCGGCATTGATTGAAGGGATATCGCGAGTCGCTGAAGCAAAATTACTGAGAGGGGTTTTTCCCTGATCAGTTGTTCCAATTATTCGGTCATAAAAAAAGGAAGCCCTGGCTTCCTTTTTTTGGGTTAGACAAACCGGCTACAGGGAAGCGGCGTGTGCCTCGGTGCTGCTGGTAAACCCCTGTTCAATCCATTTTTCCCAGCGACTGATGTTCTCGGGATCGCGTGCACCGCAACCGCCATCGGAAGGTTTTAAATAGGAACCATCTTCAATTTTGATCCAGCACAAGGCGCCACCTGGGCGGCCACCGGTTAGCGGGCTGAACATGACAGTCACTTCATCACCGGGTTTAAACGATCTGCCAGTAATACCATTACGAATTAAGGAGGGTGGTGCACCTCCTTCAAAGCCCCATTCAATAACTTCACCATTATCACCAGGCACATTCACATAAAGCCAGGCATGAGGATTATTGAAGGCCCAGCGTGCGACTTTGCCCTGCACAATCATCTCGATGTCCTGGTCGAACATGCTGAAGGAGTGGTGCGCCAGTACACCAGAGGCAAGAGACAAGAGGCAAGAGACGAGCAACACCGGCTTCAGGTTAATTTTTTTCATGATGAGATCCCCTATGTATATTTTTTCTGGTATTTCTAATGACTGAAAATTTTAAATATATAAAAAATATTTTTTATTGTTGGTTCAACACCGGATCGGATAAAGGATCAGGTGTCTGTCCGGGTAGTTCCGGAAACAAGGTGGCCCCGCGGGGATCCTTGTAGCCAGCTTCACCAGGCAGATAAAAGTCGGTAAAGCCGTTTTCATCCAGATAGGAGTTACTGCTCTGTTCACATTCCCAATGCTGTATGCGATAGCCAATTTCATCCAGATCGGTGGCCTGACGGAAAGCGTATACAAAGCTCAAGGGTTTGAGGAATGCATGCTCGTCATACATGGTGACCTGAACCACCAATCTTGGAAAATCGTCAAATTCTTTAAATTCCCAGGTCTCTACCAGCTCCAGCTGGTTGCTGGTCATGGGTGACCAACGCGTGAAGTCTGCCGGTCTCAGATACTTGGTATGGATGATGAGCTTGTCGTCATCCCAGAAACCCACACTATCGCCAAACCAGGAGTGACTGCCATTCATCTCCGCCAGGTTGGTATGTTCCTTGTTGATATAGACTCGACGGATACCGTTGGCAAAGTCATTGATCAGCCAGGACTGATCCAGAGTGTTGATAAATTCATGGTTGTAGGGCTCCAGCAGCCAGCGTGGCATGCCGGCAGGTTCGCAATGAGTCAGACGGTCATAGCGCACCTGGCCTTCTTCCTGCTGCTGGCGCCAGCGTTCCTTGTAGGCCGCCTCATAGGCAGGAGTCAGGACACCTTCTTTGACTGTGCCGCCACGAAGTCCGCCATCAATGAAGGCATCCATACTGTTGTTGCCAGAGGTGTACCACAAGCCATCCCAGCGCGGCAGGGTTTCCCAGGTATGCCGGCTGCCACCATTGGCCTTGTCCAGCAGAAACTGGTAATGCTCATCGGAGCTGGAAAATTCCCTTTCCGGCGGGATGGTTTCAAGTACCTGGCCGGTAAAACCTGCGATTTGTGCATTGGCACTGGAAATCATCAAGAGCAGACAGGCGATGGTAATAGAGCAGGTAATAAATGACTGGCGCAAGTAGCTGGTCAACACGTTAATTCCCCCAAGAATATAACTTATTTTTCTTATGGTCTTTTCACAGGCGTTCAAGAGTAAACAGGTCAGAAGATCCTGTCTAGTCCCTAATAATTAATCTGAGGCTCCTTAAACCTTTTCTCTTTGGGGTGTCACTGCTATGGTATTTCCCATGAGTAAAAAAATATCACTTTTAGTGCTGATGCTGGCTCTTGGCAGCCCTGTGTTACGTGCCGAGGAGCTGACCATTGCCGTAGCCTCAAACTTTACCCGGGCGATGGATGCGCTGGTCTCCGGTTTTGAAACAGCCAGTGGCCATGAGGTCAGAGTGTCATATGGCTCTTCCGGCAGGTTATATGCGCAAATACTCAATGGCGCCCCTTTTGATCTGTTTATGTCTGCTGATCAGGCTAAACCCAAAGCCATGGAGCAGGCAGGACACACGGTTGCGGGGACACGGTCGACCTATGCCAGGGGAGGGCTGGTGTTATGGTCTGCCAATGTAGACCTGGTTTTAACAGACGCGGCGAATCTGCGAAATCAACCAATTAAACCGCTGGCCATTGCCAATCCAAGACTGGCGCCATATGGCCTTGCGGCAATGCAGGTACTGCAGGCGCTGGATCTGGAGCATGAGTACAGTGACAAACTGGTGATGGGAGAAAACATCAACCAGACCTACCAGTTTGTGAATACCGGCAATGCCCAGGCCGGGTTTGTGGGACTTTCCCAGGTGACAGTAAACGGCACTATTCAACAGGGCAGCGGCTGGATAATACCCGCTAATCTTTATGAGCCGATTAGACAGGATATGGTGCTGTTGAAGAGGGGGAGTGGGAATTTGGCGGCACTGGAGTTTCTGGAATTCATGAAAAGTAGTGAAGCGAAAGCGACGATAAAGACTTACGGTTATAGCACTGACTAAAAAGAAAAATCGGGTATAATGCCGAGCACTTGTGTAAGTTGTAAAACTTAGCGGGGCATTAGCTCAGTTGGGTGAGGCCAAGCGTTTTCAACGCGACAGCGTTGAGCGTAGTCCGAACGCCTCAATCTGTGATTGATGCCGGGATGCGCACCGGGCCGTCAGGCCTGCTCCGCAGATTAGATGATGTAGCTGTTGTAACTAAGTAAACCTTTCTTAAAAGGGGCATTAGCTCAGTTGGTAGAGCACCGGACTCTTAATCCGATGGTCGTTGGTTCGAACCCAACATGCCCCACCAAATTCTTACTTAATATTTCAATATTCCAGTGATTTTTTGTCTGCTTTCTGGTCTGGCCCCACTTTGACGGACCATCTCATTAAGGCACAATCATGTGCCAGGAGGTGGAAAATGGCAAGACTA
>CBFIIQ010000060.1:0-12994 GCA_965662685.1 Pseudohongiellaceae bacterium
TCTTTTTCAGGAAGTTGTCAGAAAGAACCTGTTTCCCATGCGCGATGCGGCACAAATTCACGCTGCTGAATTCAAGGGAAGCGCTACTGATTTACTGACGATCCATTTAAAGCGCATGTATCTTGGTTTGCATCAGGACAGGATGCCAGAACTGCTCGCCATGATCATGGGAGAGGTTTCGCATTTTCCGGATATGGCGGATTTCTTTTTTCGGGAAATCGTCAGCAGTAACCAGAACCTGTTGCGAAGCATTATCAAAAAAGGAGTCGAAAGCGCTGAGTTCAGGGATGACTTTCCCATAGAATTTACCCAGATACTGATGGCTCCGGCCATGATAAGTGCTATCTGGCGTCTGCAGTTTGAATCGCACTCTCCTCTGGATATTGAAGCCTATGCCCAAACCCATATCGATTTTGTGCTCAGGGGATTAAAAGCCTGATCTCAAGTTGGGCGAGTGGTTTACAGCTGGCACTTGGCTCCTGTCTAGTTACTATTTATTTTGTCATAGCCTGTCTGTTGTAATATTCTCTTTCTCGCTTATTGATGCTAATCAAACACTTCAAAGTTAGCGCTTTGTCAAAGTCTGCCTATCACTTAAATTAAAACTTCGATCATTTGTTCTTTTCGGGAGCATGGCATGCAACTGAACATTTCTTCAGTCAGATGTTTTCTTTTTTCACTCCTTCTGGTTCTTGGCTCTCAAGTTGCGTTCGCGCAAAGAGATCTGGATGAGGCCTTGCTGGTCGCTTCACCGGACATGATCGCCGCCGATGCCGAACTTAAAGGGCATATGGAAAGCCTGGCAAAGGAGGCTGTCAGTACTCATTGTGCGGCCTGCCATGGCGACAATCTTGCCGGTCAGAAAGGCGTGCCAAACCTGGTGGATTATGACTGGATCTGGGGGGTAACCGGCTTTGAAATGACGCAGTCTGAAGCAGTGTTTAAAATTATGCAGACGATTTTATATGGTGTGCGTAACACGCAGTGCGCGGATGAAATTAAACGCTATGGTGCCTGCCCGGATACCCGTTTTTCTCAAATGCCCGGTTATTCAGAACTTGGCTTTAACGAGCAGCAACTAAATGATCTGGTCGATTATGTTTACAGCATAAGCGGTGATGACCACGACACTGATGCGGTACAAAGAGTGGCCGGTCTGAGTCCGCTATGTGCAGAATGTCATGGTGATGATGGTGCCGGGTATAAAGATTTCGGTGGGCCTGATTTATCCGATGATATATGGCTGTTTGGGTCAGCACGTGACGAAATTTATGATGTTATCGCCAATGGCCGAACAGAATCCTGTCCCGCCTGGTCCCAGACATTAAATGCAGCAACCATCAAGGCACTGTCGGTTTATATCTATAACCAGGCCATGGGTTTCTAGGCGGATTATTTAATCCTGGTTCTGCGGTAATGATTCCTGTGATTAACAACAAGCACTTGTCTTTGTCTGAAAGCTAAAGACAACTGGCCCCCTAATATATCCGTCTACACGAACTGTTTGCACTGGGTGTTCGCTCGCCTGTACTATTACAGGTCAAATCCAGACACCGCTTTAAAAATCAGGGGAATTCATTCATGCGAAAGCTGATTAATATCAATACCTTTTGTTTAACCATCCTTGCCACTCTGGTGGGTTGCAGTGAGCCTGCCGACAATAATAGTGCTCAGGAAAACGTTACTTCCAGCATGCCTGCACCTATGGCTGCGACTTCCGCTGCACCTGCTGTCAATAATGAAAACCAGTGGGCTTCCTATGGCAATAATTACAGTGAGCAACGTTACAGCCCTCTGGACCAAGTGACGGCTGACAATATTGACCAGTTGGAGCTTGCCTGGTACGGCGATCTGGCTGAACGCGGTGGTAGTTATGAGACCACTCCGGTAGTGGCAGATGGCAGAATTTATGTTTCTTCACCCTGGAGCAAGGTCTATGCCTTTGATGCGAAAAGCGGTGAGCAATTATGGAAATATGACCCCAAGGTACCGGGGGAATGGGCGGTTAATCTGTGTTGCGGTATCGTTAATCGTGGCGTCGCTACCTGGGACGGCATGGTCATTTGGGGCACGCTTGATGGGCGACTTGTTGCGGTGGACGCGGCGACCGGAGAATTGGTCTGGGAAGTACAGGCAACGGATCGTGAAAAACAGCTTTCTATAACAGGCGCTCCGCGTATCGCCAATGGTCGAATCTTTATTGGTGAAGCCGGTTCTGAATTTCATATGCGTGGTTATATGGCCGCTTACGATGCCAATAACGGCGAAGAATTATGGCGCTGGTGGGCAGTACCGGGTAATCCTGAACTGGGTTTTGAGCAGCCGGAGCTTGAATGGGCTGCGGATACCTGGAATGGCGATTGGTGGGAAACCGGTGGTGGTGGTACACCATGGGATGCCATTACCTACGACCCTGAAACCGACCTGGTCATTATTGGTACTGGCAATGGCGCACCCTGGCCTGCCGAAATTCGTTCTCCGGGCGGTGGTGATAATCTATTCACAGCTTCGATAGTAGCGCTTGATGCGAGCACCGGTGAGTACCGCTGGCATTATCAGACAACCCCTGAAGATAGCTGGGATTTTGACAATACCCAGCAACTGGTCACTGCAGATCTGGTCATTGATGGTGTTGAACGCCATGTTGTGATGCAGGCACCAAAGAACGGTGTGTTTTATGTTATTGAAGTTGCCACAGGTGAAGTTCTGTCTGCTGACCTCTATGTGCCGACGGCGAACTGGATGCTTGGATTTGATGAAAACTTCAGGCCAGTGCTCAATCCGGAAGCCAATTATGGTGCCTTCGGCGACCGTGGTTTTCATGTTGTACCCTCGGCCGGTGGCGCTCACAGCTGGCATCCGATGGCATTTAATCCGAATACCGGGTACATGTATATCCCGACCAACTATGGCAGTTTCCCCCTGGTTGCAGAAGCTGGCGCCAAGATGGGTAATCAACTGCTTTCGATCAATGTTGGCAAACGGCCGCAGGATCCGGCACCGGAACTTGAAGGGGCAGGGTCCTATTTGCTGGCCTGGGATCCCGTGGCTAAAGAACCTGTTTGGCAGCAGCGTCAGGGTGGTTCCCGCTCAGGCGTACTGACTACTGCCGGTAACCTGGTATTTCAGGGGACCTCTGATTCCACATTCTCTGCCTTTCGCGCGGATAGCGGTGACCAGGTCTGGACCACGGATACCCAGTCGGGCATTGTTGGCGGCGCGGCAAGTTACGAAATTGATGGTGAACAGTATATTGCTGTAGTAGCAGGGCAGAGCCGTCGTGGAGCTGGTTACTGGGCGCCGAATTATGCGCGCCTGCTGGTTTATAAAATTGGTGGAACGGCGAGCTTGCCGGAAATGATCAGCTATACCCCACCTGAACTTAATCCGCCGGAAAATTATGGCAGCCCGGAATTACTGGCACAGGGTGAGACGCACTACAATGAGCATTGCGCCAGTTGCCATGGCAATAATGGCAGGGTCAGCAGTCTTTTTCCTGACCTGAAAGTAGCTGCAGCGCTTAATAATTCTGCCCTGTTCAATGCCATCGTCATAGACGGTGCGCTGCAGAATAATGGCATGGTGTCTTTCGCCGAGTACCTGAACCCCGAAGACGCTGATGCGATTCGTGCTTACGTGGTAAGTTTGGCAAACGAGGCTAAAAATGCACCACCCAATCCATTCGGCCGCGGCCGGGGAGCAGCGCCTGCACCAGAACCTGCTCCGGAAGCTGAAGCCGAAGATGACGCCGAACTGCATGAATAGGCTGCTTGCCTGGCGAAGATAAAGCATATGGCACGGTCTAAAAACAAGCCTGGCTATTTCGTTGCCAGCAGTCTTGCTGGAATCATAGTTGCAGCAATTACTGTTCTCGCAGCCCAGGGTTGGGCGGCGAGTGGTTTTGCTCCTGCGCGAATTGCCAGGATCACCGCAAAACCCTTAAATGAAATCAGTGGCATGGCCAAGAGCCGTTCCTATGCGGATACCTACTGGGTTATCAATGACAGTGGTGCCGAGGCAAGGATTTTTGCTCTCAATGGCAAAGGCGAAAATATTATTCCCACCTATTCACGATTTTCCTATTACGGTGAAGAACAGGAAGCGGGAAAAAAACAGTGGCAGGGTTTTAAAGTGCTTTACACTGAAAACATTGACTGGGAATCGATGACCGCCGATGACAATCATATCTATGTAGCCGACACTGGAAACAACTTTAATGCGCGTCGTGATCTAGGCATTTATATGCTCAGTGAAATTGATCCAACCGCCTCGACCCAGTCTGCGGCTATCAAGTATTTACCCGTAAGTTATCCTGAGCAAATGGAGTTTCCCGGCACAGGAGACAAACATTTCGATAGTGAAGCGCTGTTCAATGTGAATGGTACCTTGTACCTGATCACCAAGCACCGCAATCGACTTGGTCTGCAATTGGAAGCCGGTGCGAATCTATATCGTCTGGATACGCAATACACGGAACGTGATAATTTGCTCACACTGGTAGATAGCAATGACGCAATGATTGCCGTGACCGGGGCAGAACTGTCACCGGACGGCACGACACTGGCAGTTATTTCCTATGAGGCATTGTGGCTGTTTGACAAGCCTGAACAGGGTGATCGCTGGTTATCCTCAAGGGCGCGCCGTTATGCGCTGGATACTGATGTTGTCGACCAGGTGGAAAGCGTAATCTGGGATAATGACACAACCTTGCTGCTTACCAACGAGCAACGCGACCTGTTTCGTATCGAATTATCCCAATTGCCAGAAATAACCCCATAAAACATAATAGAATCAAGGGCTTTTAGTTGTTTTCTTCCTGTGTTCGGGATGCTATGATGCGCCGCTTTCCTCAAGAAAAGACTCTCCTAGAGACCCTATGAAAGCGTTCTATCAGGACTTCAAATTAGGCATTCTCGGTGGCGGCCAGCTTGGTCGTATGCTGATACAGGCCTGTACAAATTTCGACCTCCATTCCTGTGTCCTCGATAAGGACACCAATGCTCCCTGTAGTCTGCTCGCCAGCACCTTTAAGCCTGGAGATATAACAGATTTTGATACCGTGTATGCGTTCGGTAAAAGCGTCGATATGCTCACTATCGAAATTGAAAATGTAAACGTGGAAGCCCTGAAAAAGCTTGAGGAAGAAGGTCTTACGGTCTATCCACAGCCTGCCATTATCGACATCATCAAGGATAAACGGCGCCAGAAAATGTTTTATCGTGAACATGGCATTCCAACAGCTGATTTTGTTCTGGTAGATAATCGCGAAGCAATCAAACAGCATATTGATTTTCTGCCTGCGTTTAACAAGTTGGGTACGGGCGGCTATGACGGTGGCGGGGTTCAGCGCATCAGGAATGAATCGGACATAGACAAATGCTTTGATGCGCCCGGACTGCTCGAAACCCTGGTGGATTTTGCCTGTGAAATTTCTGTGATAGCTGCCAGAAACAGTAAGGGTGAAGTATCGGTCTTTCCGGCAGTGGAATGTGTCTTTCACCCGGAACACAACCTGGTAGATTATCTTTTCGCCCCCAGCGAGGTTTCTCCCGAGATTGAAAAACGCGCAGAGACCATTGCCCATCAGGTGATAGAAAGTTTTGGTCTGGTAGGACTGCTGGCCGTGGAAATGTTTGTCACACGTGATGGTGACGTGCTGGTGAACGAAGTTGCACCCCGTCCGCACAATAGCGGACATCAGACCATTAATGCCAACGTTACCTCTCAATATGAACAACACCTGAGAGCTATTCTTGGTCTCCCCCTTGGTGCTACGGATATTATTTTGCCTTCGGCCATGGTAAATCTGCTTGGCGAAGCAGGCTATACTGGTCCGGCGAAGTACCAAGGGCTGGATGATTTGCTGTCTATTGAGGGCGCCAGTATCTTTTTATATGGTAAAAAGGAAACCCGTCCGCAAAGAAAAATGGGCCATGTAACCATCATTGACCAAAACCCGGATGAATTAAAACGGAAAGTGGAAGAAGTAAAGAAAGTTATAAAGGTGATTTCATGAGCGCAACACAGCAGCACAAGGTTGGGATTATCATGGGCAGCAGTTCTGACCTTGATGTTATGAAAAAGGCGGCCGATGCATTGTCACAATTCGGTATTGAGTCTGAAATTTCCGTTGTCTCAGCACATCGCACTCCTGAAGCTATGGTGGACTACGCAAAAACGGCTGCATCGAAGGGCTTGCGTGTAATTATTGCAGGTGCCGGTGGCGCTGCCCATTTACCCGGTATGGTCGCTTCACTGACAACCTTGCCAGTAATTGGCGTACCCATTAAATCAAGTAATTCGATAGACGGCTGGGATTCAGTGCTATCCATTCTGCAAATGCCCAATGGTGTGCCGGTAGCAACAGTCGCCCTCAACGGTGCAAAAAATGCCGGCATACTGGCAGCAGAAATAATCGGGGCGTTTGATGAGGACGTGGCAGCAAAACTTTTTGCCTACAAGGAAGAGCTTAAACAGAAAGTGAAGGAAATGAACGAAGGACTTTAAAATAAAGTCTCAAGTTACAAGTCACAAGTTACAAGAGGAAAGAAAAAGGATAAAGGATAAAGGATAAAGGTGACCAGTGAAGGTCAGAATTCTGGTTTATTGGATAAGTACTATAGGTCGGATAAGGACTGCAGGGACGCATCCGACCAAAAAAAACAGGCATCAAACCTTAGGCGCCACTCGTAAAATATTCTGCAAGTCCCCAATCTCATACCAGAACCACCAGCCATCCTCTCTTGTCTCTTGCCTCTTATTTTCCCTGCCGCCTCCCTGCACCGCCCACCTTTATCCTTTATCCTTTTTCTTTTATCTTTCCTCTTAAGACTTTTCTTAAGCCGGAGCAGCTTCATTCTCAGTTTTTGCTATGCCTTTTAACTTTTTAGCATAAGCCATAAAACTCAGTGCTGAAATCTTCATAAAGAAGCCATAAATAAGGGTCACTGCGGCATAATCCGGCATGCCGAGAATGGTGTTGGCCAGCACCAGCGCCAGGGAAAGATTTTGCAGGCCCACTTCATAAGTAATGGAAATTGTCTGGTCGGTATCGAGTTTGGCCAGACGTGACATGCCGTAGCCCATGGACATGCAAATTACGTTGAGCAGCAAAGCAGCAATTCCAGCCTGGAAGATATAAAGCTTCAAAGTCTCAATGCTGAACCAGGTATTGGTAACGATCACCATAATCAAAATGGCAATAGCCATTTTTCGAACCGGTTCTACCATTTTGACAGCAAAGTCAGGTTTGAATTTGCGTATCACCATACCAATAAAGATCGGCAGTATGGTGAGCTGAGCCAGGCTTCGCATCATGCCACTGACAGGCACATTTACGATATCAGAACTATCTGCAAAGACCGTTAGTCCAATCCAGACGATTAGCGGCATGGTGAAAACCGTAAACAAACTGGCAATGGTTGTCAGGGTAACGGACAGGGCGATGTCGCCCCGACTGGCAAACACGTAGGCATTGGAGGTGATACCTCCCGGGCAGGCCGATAACAAAACCAGTCCAATCGCGATAACCGGTGCAGTATTGAGAGAATAAGCCAGTAAAAAAGCCACTAAAGGCAATAGTATTAACTGACCCGTGAGCCCGATAAGCACAGCTTTGGGCATAATAATGACGCGCAGGATATCGTCTATAGACAAAGTCAGCCCCAGGCCCATCATGATCAGGAACAGGCCAAAAGGAATGATAATTGTCTGAAAAAGAACCTGTGGATCCATGTTTTCCCCCTATGGATTACTCGCTGCATGATACAGAAGGGGAATCATAACGTACAACATTCAACCAACAATGCCGTTGCCCGTAACTGGCAACAATAGTTTGAAGTATACTTTTGCTTATGCCCGTTAATCCAAACCCACAAGGTAAAGGTCTGGTTCCAATATTACAGGGACTGGACCGGCATCGTCTGGACCGTTTGTTACCACCTAAAAAAATTGATCAGGTACAGATGGAACTGTTTACTTCCATGTTTGTCCTGAAAAGTGATATACGTTTTAACCCGCTGCCAGGCAGGTTGTATTACCTTTATCAGACAGATGGCCGCTATAAACTGCTGATGGTTAGCCCGGAGGAGTGGCATACGCCTTATCGCGGGCGTTATATCGGCGAATGTGTACTGCATGAGGACCGTACCTGGTCTATGTCTCTCGCCCCTGCAATGGCCAATGATGAGGTTTTCATGCAGCATATTGAGCAGGAACAGGGAAAGTTGCAGCTGGCGCTTGAAAATGCAGAGTCGGTAGCCGATGTGCTGCCGGTTTTTGAAGCAGCACTTGGTTATAACAGCCGTATATTGGCTTATATACTTGGTAAATCCCTGGGACTTTCCATGGAGCTTTCGGGCATCAACGCCCTTAACTATCATGAAGCCAAAGGCTTGTTGAGCTATGAAAAACCCGGTAATTGATGCAGGGTCTGCCTTGCTGAAGCTTTTGTTCTTCTGCCAGGCATTGCTACTTCTGATTGCCTGCAGCGGCGAGCCGCCACTACAACCTCTGTCCGGGGCGGCCTCAATTCTTGCATTTGGTGACAGTCTTACAGCAGGTAATGGCGCCCCTGAACAGGGCAGTTATCCGGCACAACTCTCAGGTCTTATCAGTCATCCTGTTATCAATGCGGGCATATCGGGGGAAGAAAGCAATGCGGGTCGTGAGCGACTTGCAGCCTTGCTTGATCAGTATCGCCCTGAGCTATTAATTCTATGCCACGGTGGTAATGATTTGTTGCGCAAGCTGCCACTGGCGCAACTGGAAGAAAACCTTAAAGCCATGATTACCATGGCACAACTGCGAGAAATTCAGATCCTGCTGTTGGGGGTACCAAGTCCTGGTATTTTTCTCAGTGGCAATGAAGTCTATGAGAAGGTAGCGCGAGAGACAGGAGTTGAACTCATCCCGGATCTTATAGCTGATGTGTTGTCCCAACCGGCCTTGAAATCAGATACTGTTCATCCCAATCAGGCAGGCTATACAGAAATAGCCGAGACTGTAGCCGGTGAATTAAAAAAACTGGGTGCTATTTAGAGTTTTTCTTGCTGTATTTGAAAGCATGGCAAAATACTTCCTGATATAATCTTTTCGTTATTTCATCACCAATACATTTAATGATTATCTACGGACATTGCTATGTTTGATTCCATTGAAGCACGACCACCTGATCCCATTCTGGGCCTGTCTGCAGCTTATAAAAAAGATACTAATCCCGATAAAATTGATTTGGGTGTTGGCGTCTATAAGGATGAGAGTGGAAACTGCCCGGTCATGAAAGCAGTGAAAACTGCCGAGCGTCGGAAGTGCGATGATGAAGATTCCAAAGCCTATATCGCGCAGGCGGGTCCGGAGCTTTATATCAAATATACCAGCGAGATATTACTGGGTAATGCCCATCCGGTGCTGCGGGATGGTCGCAGTAGCTGCACGCTTGCTCCCGGTGGATCAGGCTCTTTACGACTGGCTGCAGAGTTTATTAACAACAATGCGCCAGGCACCAGAATATTTGTCAGCGATCCAAGCTGGGCCAATCATGTACCGTTGTTATCTTCCAGTGGGCTGAAGCTTGAGCTGTATCCCTATTACAACTATGAAACCCATAGTTTGAATTTTGATGCCATGATGGACTCTTTGCAGAACGCAACAAAGGGTGATCTGGTATTGTTACATGGTTGTTGTCACAACCCATGTGGTGCTGACCTCAATCAGGAGCAGTGGCAGGCGGTCACGGATCTCTCGTTAAAAAACGGTTTTACCCCTTTCATTGATGTAGCTTATCAGGGCCTGGGCGATGGCCTCGATGAAGATACATACGGCATGCGTCTGATGGCAGAGAAACTGCCAGAGCTTATTATTGCCAGTTCCTACTCAAAAAACTTTGGTTTGTACCGTGATCGCGTGGGCGCCGTTACCATGATTACTTCCAATAGTGAAACTTGCCGGGCAGTAGCCAGTCAGGTAGTAGCCACAGCACGAGAGATATATTCGGTGCCACCAGCTCATGGTGCTTTTCTGGTCGCGATGATTCTCGATGATGCTGAGCTGACGAAGGTGTGGAATGATGAGCTTACCGAAATGCGCGATCGTATAAACAGTTTGCGCCGAATGCTGGTAGAAAAACTGAAAGAAATTGGCGTGGAGAAAGATTTCTCATTCATTCAGAATGAAAAAGGACTATTCTCATTCCTGGGATTGTCCAAAGAGCAGGTTGCTACGCTGGTCAATGAGTACAGCATTTATCTGGTAGGTTCATCGCGCATCAATGTAGCCGGCATCAACAATGCCAACATTGATTACCTGGCGCGAAGTATTGCTAAAGTTCTTTAAATAGCAATCCTGCAATCAGGCGCTGCCTGATAGTAATAAGGGATTTTCGATAGCCAGCAACTGGTATTCGAAAGTCCCTTTTTTTATGGGTCTATTTTTGTACTTTGTACTTTGTACTTTGTACTTTGTGGTTTGTGGTTAGTAGAGACCGGCCCATAGATCGAGCAGCACAGTGAATTGATGAATACTGCGCAACTAGAAATCATAATTCATGGTTAGTCCGTAGCGTGCGGGTTCACCTAACTGGGTATAACCTTTGGCAGTGTAGTTGTCTCTTGGATCATTGCCAAAATAAAAGCCACGAACAAAATAGTCTTCATCGCCAAGATTTCGTGCCCACAGATTCAGGCTCAGTTTATCCCGCGAATAGCGCAAGCTGGTGTTAATGACAACATAGCTGTTGGACTGTTCTGAATGACTGTCAGAAAAATAGAAGCTGTCCCGTCCCTGTATATTGATATCGAGAGACAGGGCGCTATTGATGTCAATACTGGAGCCTAGCGTGAATTGATACCCTGGTGCATGGGCCTGCTCCCGGCCATCAAGATTCTTGCCGGAAGAGTTAATAAAGTTCTGATAGCGTGAATTCAGTAAGCCAATGGATCCATAAGCCGTTATTGATTCCGCTATTGCCCACTGCACATCAGCTTCAACACCGCTATTTGTACCGGCAGCTGCATTTCCAATGAAGTCTATAAATTCGGAACTGCCATCATTACGCATTCTTACAGTTGAGCTGCTTATCTGCACATCCGTCCGGTCCATGTAAAAAAGGGCCAATCGTAAATTAAACCGGTTTGCCAGGAATGACTGTTTCAGCCCGGCCTCATAATTCCACAGGGTTTCAGAATCAAATTCACGCAGGTCTGCATCAATGCTGCCGTCAGTATTGAATCCGCCACTTTTATATCCGCGGGAGGCGCTTAAATAGAGCAGGCCGCTGTCAGAGAGTTGGTAGTTGAGACTTATTTTACCGCCCAGCAAATTCTCATCAGGAGAAAATAGCAGACCATTGGAATCCATGAACTCTGCACTGAACCGCTCACTGCGCAGGCCGATATCCAGTGACAAACTATCGGATATTGTTGTGTTGGTTTCTGCATAAAAAGCCAGGCGATCTATGATGAAACGACTGGAATAGATGTCATCGAGAAAAGTGTAGTTACGATCAAGATCCACATCCTGGTGAAGAGAATAAATACCGGCTACCCAACTTGTCCTGCCCCCCAGCAAAGCCCCTGATTCGGACGACAGCAGGCGGATTTCCCCGCTTACAGTTTCGCGATCACGAAAATACTTGTCGGTAGACGAGTACTCAAAGGGGTGAAAGCCACTGAAGACCCAGTCTTCATCATAGCCATAGGCAATGTCTGAGCGGGCATAGCCGCCAATGACGTCAAGAGAAAAATTATCGAATCGACTACTGGAAAAATTCAGGCTGGCTAGCTTTGAATCCTGACGATCAAAGCCGGGCTCATCAGATAATGTGTCCCTTGTATTATCCAGTGAAAAAACATCATAACCATTATTCAGGTCAATCATGGCGGTAGTGAAATCGAGAGTTTCCGTGCTGGTCATCAGCCAGCGAAACTTGGCTCTAAGCGTTGTTTCATCACGTTGATTAGTAGGGCGATTGAGAAAAGTATTCTGATTAAAACCGTCACTTTCAAGTTGCTGGATTGATAGCCGATAGAAAAGGTCATCCGTGGCCGGACCGGATACATAGCCCGCAACACCCTGTTCTCCGGCATTGGCTGCCTGTAACTGTAATCCCGCACTGAATTCAGTAGTAGGGGCGCGGGTTTGCAGATTAATTAATCCTGCCAGCGCATTGGAGCCGTAACGCGTTCCCTGGGGCCCCAGAAGAACTTCCACCTGTTCCACATCATAAAGCATTGCGGCGTTGCCAATGCCGGAAAAATCTACGCCATCAATTAGCATGCCCACCGAGGAATTGAGTGGTTCGGAAAACTGCCCACGCTCACCGATTCCACGTATCTGGATAAATCGTGCCCGTGATCCACCGGAGGCAAAATTCACATTGGGTGTATTGAGAAGAATATCTTCAAGGTGCTGGGCATTTCTTCGGGCCATGGTATCGGCATCCACGACGCTGATACTGGCGGGAATATCATCGACACGATTAAGACGATAATCTGCCGTCACTACAATTTCTTCCAGCATGGGTTGAGCCATTGTTTGCAAGGACAAAAAACACAAGGGAAAAAGGGCCAGTATTTTTAGATTTGGAACCATATTTACTCCGGTAATTCTGTTAATCAGAACCGGGAGAAAACTGGCAAAAAAGAATAGGAGAAATGAAAAAGTAACAAACACATACAGGTCTGTTGCTGCCTATCCCTCCGCCAGTATTAACCGGGTCAGGTTCAAAGGGTTTGATCTCAGGCCGTAAAGCC
Organism: Pseudohongiellaceae bacterium; assembly: GCA_965662685.1. GTDB lineage: Bacteria > Pseudomonadota > Gammaproteobacteria > Pseudomonadales > Pseudohongiellaceae > Eutrophocola. Next base: position 12,750 of record CBFIIQ010000060.1, read on the forward strand.
ACCCCCTAGGAAGGCGTTTACTATAACAGGGGAGAGTCACAAGTCTCAAGTCTCAAAAAATGAAAAAGGAAAAAAGAAAAAGGTGGGCGGTGCAGGCAGAGGTAGGGGATTAGAGACAAGAGGCAAGAGGCAAGAGACAAACAACCACTCTTCCATGTTTCAAGGGTGTTCTGTAGTTCTGTAGGTCGGATAAGGACCGCAGGGACGCATCCGACGGGGCGACCTTTGGTCGCCTGCTTGAGACT
>CBFIIQ010000061.1:0-12453 GCA_965662685.1 Pseudohongiellaceae bacterium
CTCATAGCGTTCTTCGAAGGCCTTGCCATGAAGTTCATGCAGGTCAGGGACCTCATTTGGCGAAAAAAGCGTCCATTCTTTATCTTCGAACACTCGCTTCATGAACAGGTCTGGTACCCAGTTGGCCGTATTCATGTCATGGGCACGACGTCGGTCATCACCCGTATTTTTGCGAAGTTCAAGAAATTCTTCTATATCCAGGTGCCAGGTTTCCAGATAGGAACAAACCGCACCTTTGCGTTTGCCGCCCTGATTAACCGCGACCGCCGTATCGTTGACCACTTTCAGGAAGGGAACAACGCCTTGTGATTTACCATTGGTACCCTTGATGTAGGCACCCAGAGCACGCACGGGAGTCCAGTCGTTGCCCAGACCACCGGCCCACTTGGAGAGCATGGCATTGTCGTGGATAGCACCGTATATACCACTCAAATCATCAGGCACTGTGGTGAGGAAGCAAGAGGATAATTGTGGACGCAGGGTGCCGGAATTAAATAGCTGCGGCGTTGATACCATGTAATCAAAGCTGGATAACAGGTTATAGAATTCGATAGCCCGTTCTTCCCGGTTTTCCTCGTTGGAGGCCAGGCCCATCGCAACACGCATATAGAATATTTGTGGCAGTTCAAAGCGGGTGTTTTCGCTATGAATGAAGTAGCGGTCGTAAAGAGTCTGCAGGCCAAGATAGGTAAACTGTTCATCACGATCGGCCTTCAGGGCTTCACCCAGTCTGTCCAGATCGTATTCCAGCAGATGAGGGGAGAGCAGTTCCAGCTCTACGCCTTTTTCAATATAGGGGCGCAGGGTAGAGGCATACTTGTAGTGCATTTCAGACTGGGTGGCATTATCTGCGACGCCGAGGAATGTCAGGGCTTCGCTGCGCAGATTGTCCAACAGTAGACGTGCAGCCACAAACGAGTAGTTGGGCTCCTGTTCCACCATGGTACGGGCAGTCATAACCAGAGTAATCTGGACGTCAGTAAATTTGACGCCTGAGTAGAGATTTTTCAGGGTTTCCTGATAGATAGCATCGCCATTAACGTCATCGAGCCCCTGGCATGCTTCAGCAATAATAGTGCGAATACGCGCGGTATCCAGCGGTACACTGGATCCATCATCCAGGGTTACCATGAGGTCCGATTGATCTTCGCTGGCAGGGACTGCCTGTTTTACTTCTCGTTCGCGGGCACGTTCAGCACGGTAAATAACGTAGCTCCTGGCAACCTTGTGCTCGCCAGAGCGCATCAGCATCAGTTCTACCTGATCCTGTATCTCTTCGATATGTATGCTGCCACCTGAAGGCATGCGACGCTTGAAAGTTTCGCTGATTTCAAGAATCATTTTTTCCACAGTTTCGTGGATACGCGAAGAGGCGGCGGCGGTGCCACCTTCCTCTGCGATATAAGCCTTGGTGATGGCCACGGCAATTTTAGAAGGGTCATATCCGACAACCGCACCATTGCGTTTGATAACACGCAAAGTACCCGGAGCCATTGCGCTTATTGAATGGTCTGACGTGTCCTGCTTTGGCGTGGCCGTCGGGGAAGGGGAGGTGGCTGATTCTACTTCTGTTTGCATTGATGACTCCGGATAATCTTTTCGTTATTTGTTATTTGTTATTTGTTGTTTCTGTTCGTGTACTTCAATTATGTGCTGCTTTGTTTTTTTGCTACCTGTCAACTATTTGTCTATTTGTCTATTTGTCTATTTGTCTATTTGTCAGCTATCGATCAGCTATCGATCAGCGGTTTTAATGAATCTCACTACAACTTCTGGCTATGCTGACTTTGTTTTGCAGTCTCATTATTTAACATTGAACGATAGCTGCATTTAACAGGGCTTAGATCCAGCCAGACCTGCATCAGGCAGGATCTAACTATTTCCTGTGGGCCCTGGTGCTTAAAATTTCAAACCTGTCTGTTCTCAAGCTAGCTATCTACTACTACCATCTTCTACCATCTTCTACCATCTACTACTCATCTACTCTTCTACTCTTCAACCAATAGTCCAATAGTCCAATAGTCGTACTTATCTTGTACTTATGCCGTGCATATGACTAATGACTTTTACCGGTATGATTTACCGCAAAGGGGCTGGTTTAGCCCGGATTTCTCAAACACAAGATGTAGTGGTTGAGCGAAATCCCCCGTAACCCCGTTTTTGGCTTGTGGATAAGCTTTGACGGGTGCTTGAGATGTGTCAGTTAGATGGCTTTCAGGCTGATTTCAGGGTTTTATTTGGGTAAAACCTGGATTACTTGCCCTGATAGCTGCGCCTACTTAACCTATTCATCCCCTGTTATTGCTGCTTTTCTACTGGTTTGTTGCTGCCAAATTACAGTCAAAAACCGTCAATTTTCTTCAAATCACTCTTAACTTATCTGGCTAAGCTGTGGATCTTGTTGGTTTTTCGACACCAGATCAGCTTAGCCAATAAAACGTTAAAGCACAATATGTAGTGGAAAAAAATTGTTAATGCACTATATCAGGTATATTTTCCCCTATGCAAGCCAATAATGTGTGAAATTCATGGGGATAAGTTGTGCATAGAGTGGGTATTACCGGGTATGGTTTTGAAGTTATACAGAGGCCATTGTGTCATTGCACCAGCAGGGTGCAAAAATAAGAATAATCAGCCTGGAAGGCTAAAACCGGGAAAGTCTGTAAAAACAGGTGCCAGAGGATCTTCGTGGCTTGTAGTTGCACCAGATCAGGGCGCATTTCAGATAATTAACAAACACTACATATAGTGTTTTGGCTTTTCGAATTTTTGGTCAACAACACGCAATATTCAGGAAAAAAATTTTCGCAATTATTTTTGTCTGTCAATGAAGCGGGCAACAAATTCATTGGCCGGAGATTCACGCAATTGTTCGGCGCTTCCCCATTGCTGCAGATTGCCTTCCAGCATGACCCCCGTTTCATCGGCTACCGTGAAAGCTTCTTCCTGGTCATGGGTGACCAGGATTGCACTTATTTTGCGTTCAATAAGAATATCCCTGACTTCACGACTGAGGTTGCGCCGCATTTCACTGTCCAGATTGGAAAAGGGTTCGTCCATAAGCAGGAGTTTGGGGTCAGGTGCCAGCGCTCTGGCCAGCGCGACACGCTGTTGCTGTCCACCGGATAACTGGTGTGGATATTTGTCTGCATGCTTTTCCAGATGAACCAGACCCAGCAGGGACTCAACAACAGCACTTTTTTCCGCCTTGTCCCTGCCATGCAGGCCAAAGGCGATATTTTTACTAACACTAAGGTGAGGAAACAGCGCGTAATCCTGAAACACCATGCCTATTTCCCGCTGCTCGGGAGGCAGGACATTCGCAGAGGTACTCAGGCATACACCATCCAGAAGGATCTGGCCGGCAAAAATATTTTCCAGGCCGGCGATTGCGCGCAGGGCTGTGGTTTTCCCGCATCCGCTGGGGCCGAGTAAACTGACGATCTGATGCTGTTCAACGTTAAAGCTCAGGTCGTCAATGATCACCTGATCATCATAGCGACAATTTATATTATGAATTTCAAGGAGTGCCGTCATATCAGGCCATTTGACCTGTAACTCGTACCATGAGCAGGACAGCGAGCAAATGCATGCGGGCTGGAGCTGCTACTTTCAACACAGCAGGAATTCCAGTAGCGCTTTTTGAGCATGAAGACGGTTTTCCGCTTGTTCCCAAACGACCGAGTCCAGAGCATCAATCACATCAGCGCTGACTTCTTCACCACGATGGGCCGGAAGGCAATGCATGAACAGGGCATTCTCATCGGCAAGACTCATCAGCTCCAGGGTCACTTCAAAACCGTCGAAGTCTTTCATGCGACGGACTCTTTCATCTTCCTGTCCCATTGAGGCCCAAACGTCAGTACTGACGAGAGAGGAGCCTGGCAAGGCCTGCTCCGGTGTGCGAACGATTTTGACGCGATCCTTGTTAGCTGCAACCAGCTCGGGGTTGGGGTCATAACCTTCAGGACAGGCGACTACAAGCTCGAAATCCAGCAAGCGCGCGGCATTGATATAGGAATGGCACATATTGTTACCATCACCAATCCAGGTAACGGTCTTACCCTGAATACTGCCGCGATGCTGGACATAGGTTTGCATATCAGCCAGTAACTGGCAGGGATGGTAATCATCAGTCAGGGCATTGATCACCGGTACCGAAGAATAGTCAGCCATGCGCTCGATTTTTTCATGTTCAAAGGTGCGTACCATGATGGCGTCTACCATGCCCGAAAGTACGCGCGCAGTATCTTCCACCGGTTCACCGCGGCCTAACTGGGTATCCTGGGGTGACAGGAAGATGGCCGAGCCGCCCATCTGGTTCATCCCGGCTTCAAAAGATACCCGGGTCCGGGTAGACGATTTTTCGAATACCATCGCCAGTACCCTGTTTTTCAACAGTTCATGGGGAGCGCCTTGGGCAAGCATGGCCTTGAGCTCGCAGGCCCGGTCAATAATGTCTTTAAATTCCTGCCCGCTCAGGTCAAGCAGGGTCAGAAAATGTCTGGGTTTCATTTTCCAAAATCCTCAATCAGTTCACTGATTGTGTCTATGATTAAATCACTTTCTGCTTCTGTCAGCGTAAGCGGTGGCACCAGTCTAACGACATTGCCCGAAGCGACATTTATAAGCAGTGCTTTTTCTCTGGCCAGCGCCACCAGCCCGGCACAGGGTTGGTCCAGTTCAACACCAATCATCAAGCCATTACCGCGAATTGCCACCACATGAGGGCAGCTTTGCAGGCGCATGCTCAGGCCAAATTTAATTCTGTCACCCTGAACCCTGGCATTTTCCAGCAAGCCTTCCGTCAGTAACGCTTCATTAACCGCCAATGCTGCAGCGCAGGCCAGCGGGCTGCCACCAAATGTGGTGGCGTGATGGCCCGGATGAAAAATGTCTGCGGCCCTGCCACTGGCAAGACAGGCGCCAATAGGAAAACCATTACCCAGGCCCTTTGCGGTGGAGACCACATCCGGCAGGATACCACTGTGCTGGTAGGCAAAATATTTACCAGTACGACCGTTGCCAGTTTGCACTTCATCAAGCATTAACAGCATGTCATTTGCATCACAGAGGCTACGTAATTTATTCAGGTAATCAGAATCAGGAATGCAGATGCCGCCTTCTCCCTGTATCGGCTCCACCAGTACTGCGACAATATTGGTATTGTTCCTTACGCATTCCTCGATTGCAGGAATATCATTGAAGGGCACTCGGTAGAAACCCTCCAGAAAAGGAGCGAAGCCGCCCTGATGGCGACTGCTATAGGTCGCCGTCAAGGCGCCCATGGTACGGCCATGAAAAGCGCCTTCCATCACTATAATTCCAGGCAAATCAACGCCCTTGTTATGGCCAAACATTCGCGCTAGTTTGATGGCGGTCTCATTACCTTCAGCACCGGAGTTGCAAAAGAAGACACTACTCATACCCGATGCCTGACATAACTTTTCGGCAAGCTCTTCCTGCAATGGCACGCCATAGAGATTGGAGGTATGAACCAGGGTGGCTACCTGCTGCTGAACTGCCTTGATAAAGCCTGGATGATTATGACCAAGGGCGCACACGGCAATTCCGCTAATGGCATCAAGGTAGCGTTTATTCTCACTGTCATAGAGCCATGAACCTTCTCCGCGGACAAAATCCACCGGAATTCGGTTATAGGTCTTCATCAAGGCGTCTGAATTGGCCATTTACTGCTTCCTGATATTAATCTTCCAACACTGAAAAGTTTGAACAACGGGATTTCGCACACCCGGTTTTTTAAACCTAAGAAAAGCAAAAGGGCAGCAAGCGCCACCCCTGAAAGAGTGCGATTTTAATGAAAGCATCCACAAGTCACAAGTCTCCAGTTGCAAGTCACAAGTTGCAAGTAAAGGTAATGTGAAGTTAAGCCTAAATCAGAACACCACATCGTTAATAAAGGATTTATCAATTTATTGTAAGGGGTTTGCAGTGACGGAAATAATACACAATGAATTGAGACCGGCGCAGGAGGATTTTCCTTCGTTCCTGGGCCTGGCATCTTTATAATCACTAACCATGAATGCCATTGAATTAAGCCTGTTCGCTTCCCGCATGGAAGCTGTTTGTGACGAAATGGGAGCGGTGCTGCAACGCTCTGCGTTTTCTCCCAATATCAAGGATCGCCTCGATTTTTCCTGTGCGCTGTTTGATAAGCATGGGCTGTTATGCGCGCAGGCGGCGCATATTCCAGTCCATCTTGGCAGTATGGCCTATGCCATGGCGGACATTGTTGAGCAGTTTGAATGGCATGCCGATGATGTTCTGGTCCTGAACGATCCCTACCTGGGGGGTACTCATCTACCTGATGTCACAATCGTCGCGCCAGTCTTTATTAGTGAGCAGCTATCGGCATTTGCGGTAAATCGGGCACATCATGCCAATATTGGCTCCGACTCCCCCGGTTCCATGCCGATCACCAGTAAACTGGCGGAGGAGGGCATAATCATTTCACCGCAGTTGCTGTTGCAGCAGGGACAGTTGAATCGTCAGCTCTGGCAATCATTGGAAGCCATTCATGGCCAACAGGGCGACTACAAACTGGATGGAGATATGGCGGCACAGGTGAGCTCGGTGAAAACCGGTGTGCAGCGCATGCAGGAACTGATAAGCCAGCTTGGGCCGGACGTCTTTCAGGCAGGACTTGGAGAACTGAATGACTATGGCAGACGTGTGGCGCTAGCCTGCCTGGCTGAGATCCCCAGAGGCGTCTATGAGTTTGTTGATCTTATGGATGATGATGGTCTGGGTCAACTCGACATTCAGATACAGGTCACGCTGGAGATTGCCGAGTCCAGCATCACGGTGGACTTCGAAGGCACCAGCGCACAAGTGGCGGGAAATATAAACTGCCCATTACCGGTTGTTGCTGCAGCCGTATTTTACGTTTTTCGCTGTCTGATGCCTGATTATGCACCGGCTTGTGCCGGCCTGTTTAGCCCGATCAAAATAAAAGCACCTGTGGCATCGCTGGTGAATGCCTGCCACCCAGCTGCGGTGGCCGCAGGTAATGTGGAAACTTCATCGCGCATTGTAGATACGGTACTTGGCGCATTGGAAAAAGCCCTGCCACACAGGATTGCGGCTGCCAGTCAGGGCAGTATGAATAATATCGCCATGGGCCAGCGCGGGCCCGGTCGCAGCTGGGATTACTATGAAACTCTGGCGGGCGGTCATGGTGGCGGTCCGGACTTCGATGGACTCAGTGCCAGGCATTCACATATGACCAATACCTTGAATACGCCCATAGAAAGTCTTGAAATGCATTACCCGATTCGGGTCACACAGTATGCTATACGCGAATCCAGCGGGGGCGCCGGCATACACCCGGGGGGCAATGGACTGGTGCGCGAATACGAATTTCTGCAAGCGGCCCAGGTAAGTTTGTCAACGGAAAGACGGCGTCATTGCCCCTGGGGACTGCAGGGAGGGGAAGCCGGGCAGGCAGGAGAAAACTTTCTCAACGGAAAAACGCTGCCGGGTAAAATCTCTGTCGCCGTTCAGGCCGGGGATTGCCTCACCATCAGAACCCCGGGAGGGGGAGGGTGGGGTAAACCGTAGCACTATTCGCTGCGTATACACTTGAAATGAAGTAAAATAGACCCACTATGTAGTCCATCATTACTCACTAAACCCGATTTAAGACTAACGACAATTTTCAAACAGTATTAAATCCCTTAATCTCAGGAATTCCCATGAGCACTGAAAACAACATCGAAAGCGTAATCAAAGACCAGATTGATACGAATCCAATCATTCTGTATATGAAGGGTAACCCCAATCAGCCACAATGTGGCTTTTCTGCCCAGGCTACACAGATGTTGATGGCCTGTGGCCAGAAGTTTGCTTATGTCGATATTCTCAGTAATCCTGATGTTCGTGCCAATCTCCCCAAAGTATCTGATTGGCCAACCTTCCCTCAGCTGTTCGTGGACGGTGAACTGGTTGGCGGTTGCGACATCATGACCGATATGTATCAGAAGGGTGAACTAAAAACCCTGCTTGATGAATCTGCCGCCGCAAGAGATGGGCAGGAACAGCAAGCCTGACAGCCTTGATCGATTCAAAAAAACCGGGAGCTGCAATGATCCCGGTTTTTTTATGGGCGTAAAAAAACAAACCATTTTGCCAGACCTGAAGGAGTATGCTCTGGGGAGTTCAATATTCCCATGCAAATCTGATTTCTTGCCTTGCACTGAATAATTTTGCCTGGGGAAGTCGGGTTACGTACAATCCGCCATTCTTTTTCACCAAGAAAACCACTTATGTCTGATAATGCACGTGGCGTCTGGTACATGGCTGTGGCCACTTTTGTGTTCGGGCTGATGACGGTTTTCGTCAAACTGGTGCCCTCCATACCCGCCCTGGAAATCATTTTTTTCCGTGCAGTGATTGCGCTGATACTCTGTTATTGGGGTTTAAAGCGGGCGCGCATATCGATATGGGGCAATAACAAGGCGATGCTTGTTTTGCGTGGTGTCGCCGGCGTGATAGCCCTGTCTCTAAACTTCTGGCTGGTCCGGGAAATACCCCTGGCAACTGCTTCCACCTTGACCTACCTGGCGCCGATATCGACGACCTTGATTGGTATCTGGTTTGTAAAAGAGAAAGTAAGCGCGATACAGGCACTTTTTTTTATAACCAGTTTTGCCGGCATTCTGGTGATCCAGGGCTTTGATGCCAGGGTATCCCTGTTTCATCTTGGCGTGGGTCTGGTGACCTGTCTTTTTATGGGTATTGCCTATAACTGTGTGCGAAAGTTGTCCACCAGCGAACATCCTCTTGTGATTATTTTTTATTTTCCTGCGGTCTGTCTTCCGGTGACAGCGATCGCCAGTCTGTTGTTCTGGGTGCAGCCACAAGGCCGGGAATGGTTTTATTTGTTTATGGTCGGGATTACCAGTCAGGTGGCTCAGTATTTCATGACGCGCTCTTATCAACTGGCCGAAATCTCAACGGTATCCATCGTTAATTACACGGGAATTATTTATGCTATTGTTCTGGGCTATATCATTTTCGGTGAAGGCTTTAACCTGTTGACCTATTTGGGTATGGCTCTGGTGATTGTCGGTGTGATATTGAATATCGTATGGAAACAGCATAGCAAAAAGCTGCTTTTAAGCGATTCATCATCCGTAGTAATTGACCAGAAGCCCTTGTAGACTCCGCCTGACTTCGTATAAATAGCAATAATAATTATTAAAGGGAGTTCCCTCATGCGTAATCTGACTTTGTTTTTATTACTGGTTTTCTCCCAGGCACTTCTGGCGCAGAATTTCTGGAGCGCCGCAGATCTGGATCAACTCAGCGATAATCTTTCCAGCCAGGTTAGCTCCAATAATGCAGCCATACTCAATAATATTATTAATGAGGGCGGCTACTACGCGGCCATGGTGCATCGGGAGGCGGGGCCCGGATTTTCAGAACTGCATGCGGAATGGGCAGACCTTTATTTTGTCACAGATGGCAGTGCCACTATTTTTACCGGCGGTAGTATTGTTGATCCAACGGAATTCTCACCCGGTGAAATTCGTGGTACCGGCATCGACGGAGGCGTGTCTCGTGCCATTAGTGCAGGAGATGTGGTTCATATTCCTGCTGGTTTGCCGCATTACGTACTTGTTGGTGACGGTCAGCAGATTACCTATTTTATTTTCAAGGCCAAGGGAGTGTTGCCCGGTGAAAAAAGAGTCAAGATTTCGGCAATTCCAGGCGTCGTCGGGGAAGGCCTGAGATGGCAGCAGACCTGGGCTGATTATGTAACAGCAGATGGCATTGTCGGCACCGCCGATGGCGGCGTGATGTTTGCTCAGGAACAGACCGATAGCGTCAAGAAACTGATCAACGGCAATGAATATACTCTTTTTGAAAGCACTAATGGCGGTGGCGCCGTGTCGCTTGATAATGACGGACGTCTATTTATTGCGGAACGTGCCTGCAGTGAGCCTCTGAATGACGAATTAGCGGGCTGTAATGAATTGACACGTATTGCACAACTTGCACCGGAATATCGTCTGCTGGCAAACAGCTTTGCAGATGGCACACCTTTGGGCAGAGTAAATGATCTTATCGCCGATGGCAGGGGGGGTGCTTTTTTTACTTCCCGTGGTGCATGGCATGTCAGTGCCGAGGGTGAAATCAAGGTAGTAGCAAATGAAAATATTTTTTCCAATGGCATTATGCTAAACCGAGCTGGCGATGTACTTTATGTGACCAATAATACTGAAGTTCTGGCTTTTGATGTGCGCCGGGATGGTAGTGCGCGTAACCGTCGCATCTTTGCCAGCCTTGATGGTGACAACGGCGGCGATGGCATGGCCATTGATAATGAAGGGCGACTTTATGTTACGGGTAACAAAGGGGTTCATGTTGTTAACGAGGAAGGGAAATATCTAGGTCTTATCCCGACACCGCGACGCCCAATTACCATTGCCTTTTCCGGGCCGGATAAAAAAACACTCTATGCGCCGTCGATGGGTGCTATTGGCGCTGATGGTAAGTCATGGGCTACGCCGGAGGGCATTCGTAATATTGCCATGACTATTTACACCCTTGAAATGGAAACGTCCGGTTTCCTTGGCAGACCCAAATAAAACATTAACTTTTGGAAACAGAATATGCAGATTACCGTGGAACTGAGTATGTATCCGTTCAAGGAAGATTATAAAACCCATATCAAGGCTTTTATTGATGAGCTCAACAAGCGCAGTGGCATGGTGATCAGCACCTTCCCTACCTCAACTCTGGTACATGGGGAATACGGGGTTGTCATGGATACTCTAAAGGAAATGATTGCCTGGAGTTATGATAACCATGGCAGGCAGGTATTTGTGGCCAAGTTCATTCCGGGGCATGAACTGGACTAATTGATGGCACTCCCTGAAATAGTCGCCGTAGTTCTGGCTATTGCCTATCTTTTACTGGCGGCCAGAGAACACATTGCCTGTTGGGCCTGCGCTTTCATCAGTGCTGCCATTTACACCTTTGTTTTCTGGGATGTTAGCCTGCTGATGGAGTCGATGCTTAACATCTTTTATGCGGTGATGGCCGTTGTAGGGTGGTATGAATGGCGTTACGGGGGTAGCAGGCATGATGGATTGTCTATTGGCACGCTGGCTTACTGGCAGCATATTTGCATTATTCTGGGCGCCCTGATGCTTGCCGGCCTAAATGGCTGGTTTATGCAACGCTACACTGCGGCCGCCTGGCCTTTTCTGGATGCTTTTACTACCTGGGCCAGTGTACTGACTACTTTCCTGGTGATATGGAAAATCCTGGAAAACTGGCTTTACTGGTTAGTAATAGATTCCGTTTCAATCTATCTTTACCTTGATCGCGGCCTGTATCTCACCGCGCTGCTTTTTGCGGTTTACCTGGTGATCGCCATTTTTGCCTATTTGCACTGGCGAAAACTCTGGCTTGAGAACCCGCAAAAAAGTGTCCAGGTTTTTAGAGAAAAACCGGAAATAAAACAGCAATAAAAAAAAGCAGCTTGAAGCTGCCTTTTTTATGTGTCTAATATGTAATGGAAATTAATTTCCGCCTTCGTCCATCTTTTCCGACAGATAATTCTGAATACCGATATTTTCGATCAGGTAGAGCTGGGCTTCGATCCAGTCTACATGCTTTTCTTCATCATCCAGAATAGTTCGGAACAGATCGCGGCTGACATAATCCTGCACGCCCTCGCTATAGGCAATAGCGGCACGTAAATCGGGGATGGCACGCATTTCCAGATCCAGATCGCAACGCAGCATTTCCTCGGTATGCTCACCAATATGGAGTTTGCCCAGATCCTGCAGATTTGGTAATCCCTCAAGAAACAAAATTCGATCAATAATATGATCCGCATGTTTCATTTCATCAATGGACTCTTCACGGGTGTACTCTGCAAGTTCTTTCAGGCCCCAGTCTTCAAACATTTTTGCATGGAGAAAGTACTGATTAATGGCTACCAGTTCATTGCCCAGTATTTTGTTCAGATGTTCGATTACCTTGCTGTCGCCTTTCATATGTTCTTCCTGCTGTATTGTATAAAAATGGAGAAAATGGCTGCGCCATAGTGGTCGCCATTGTCGCGTCATGGGACCGGTTTGTCCAGCCTAAGAGGGCTTAAGTGCTTAATTTTTATGAATAAAAAGATAATACGAATGCTTATTGATCGTATTTTTATTTAGCAATGTAAAAAGGGGTGGTGCTTACCGTAGTGGAGAAGTTGCAAAGTCGGCCAGGGGCTCAGGTTCGGATTGCCGGTTTACATAATGGATTCACATAGCGGGTTCAAAAGGGGCTTTCTTAACGCTGGTTTCCACGATGCTCTGGGCTAGCTGACTGCATCTGCCACATTGACTGGCAACACCCAGTTCCTTGCAGACTTCTTCAAATGAGCCTGCACCAGCGTTTACAAACTCCTTGATCTGGCGGTCGGTTACA
>CBFIIQ010000062.1:0-4343 GCA_965662685.1 Pseudohongiellaceae bacterium
TATGCAGAAACATTGGATGTTTGGCCAGGCACCGCTAATCCCTACATTCCTCAATTTGCTGCAGAAGAAAATGTAACTTTTACCCTCGGTGGAAGATATTCCTCTGATGTTGGTTTACCTCAGACTGTAGATTTCTCTATCGAATTTAGTCGTTTCAATGCCGGCGCTTCGGGCTCTCCTTGGGAGAAACAAGATCAGCTAGTACTTGGATCGTCTTATTATTTAACTCCAGGCGTCAATCTTTTTGCAGAACTAATTCGTGTAGAAGGATGGGTGCCGCTGAATTTTCTGAGCGGTGGCAACCCTGGCAGTGTTGTTGGGACTTCTTGGTCTAGCCAAACTTCTAGAAATAACATTTTTACTGTTGGAATACAGTCTGGATTTTAATGACTGAAATCAAGATGCCAGGTTACTAGATCCCGGAATTAAAAAGTTCAAGTGATCTGGCCCCTTGATTTACGGCTCTCTATTAACCCTCCTGCACTGTAGCTAGCTCTTCGGCTGACCCAAGCTGATCAGCACTGACATCAATGTATCGCTGTGCAGTGGCCATACGGCTATGCCTGACGAGTTCCTGAGAGGTGATTCTCGCTGCCGGCTGTCCCTGTACAGCCTCTTTATCCATTATTAACACCCGCATCCTACAATAGTGACTTGAAGGTACATTGTTTGCCTCAGTAATCTTCACACTGATCAGAAACAATGTGCCGGCTTTCAGTTATTGAATAGGGACGCTTGCAACTTAGCAACTTTAAAAAACATATTTTGCGTTATTTTAGGTTGCTAAGTTGCAAGCGTCCCTCCTTTATAATAATCATTCATTAATGACGCCGTTTTCCTCAACATACTGGTCCCATAACCCCTGCATTTCTGCAAATTTATCAGGATAAGTGGTACTCAGGTCCTGCCGTTCATAGACATCCTGCGTAACATTGAACAACAGATTCTCAACGGTTCCATCCTCTACTTCATTCCAGACAATTTTCCAGTCACCCTGTCGTAAAGACTTGACGTCATAGCTCCAGATATCCCAGCCCAGTACATAATCGTCATCATGCACTTCGCTGCTTTCACCAGTAAGTATCGGGAGTAATGACGTCCCTTTAATGGGATACACTTCCTGGCCACGATAGAGAGTGCCTGGATGTTCGGTTCCGGCCAGGGCCAGGAATGTGGGCATCAGGTCCATGACCGTACCAAGGCCATCACTTTGTGCGCCCGGAGCCACCATTGCGGGGAAGTGAACAAAAGCAGGGACGTGGGAACCTCCTTCAAAACCGGAAAATTTATGTTCCCTAAACGGTGTGGCGCTCGCTGTTGCCCAGTCAGGGCCATACATGATCCAGGTATTCCCGGCCCCAAGGTTTTCCAGGCTATGGTCATAGGCCGTTCCCACATATTGCTGATAGGTCTCTGCCAGATCGCGGCGTTCGGGTTCAGCGCCATTATCAGACATGAACATGATGAAAGTATTATCGAACTCATCAATATCCTTGAGGTACTGGACAATCTCACCCACGTAGGTATCCAGATCACTGACCATTGCGGCATACACCTGCATCCTGCGAGCTGAAAACTGCTTTTCCTCGTCACTGAGTGCATTCCAGCGGTTCTTGAATATATCCGGACCGGCCGGTTCAATCTCATCGGGTATCAGCCCTAATGCTTTTTGTTTTTCAAAACGGTTCCGGTACAACACTTCATACCCTTCGTCATACCAGCCATTGAAGCTTTCAATGGATTCTTTTGGTGCCTGGATTGGAAAATGTGGTGCTGTATAGGCCAGCCAGGCGAAGAAAGGTTTACCGTCCTGCCTGTCTTCCTCAATATATTCCATCATTCGGTGGGTATAAAAACGCGTGGAATAAAAATCATCACCCACATGGACAATTTCCTCACCATCACGGTAATCGGCATTGACCGGCCCGGTCCAGGACCAGGGTCCAAGATGGGCAGCCCCGTCCAGAGAAATGAAAGAACGCTTGAACCCTCGCGCAAGGGGACCGTTGAAGACGTCCCTGCCCAGATGCCACTTACCGGTCATGTAGCTGTTATAGCCAGCATCGGTCATCAGATCAGCCAGGGAAGCCACCCTGAAATTCAGGTATCCCAGGTAGCCTGGCTGCCCTTCGTAAGCATTGCCCGGAGGTTGACGCATTCCGCCCAGTCCTGCCAGGTGGTTGTCAGTCCCCGACATCAACATCGACCGGGTGGGTGAGCAGGTTGCATTCGCATAGAAATCCGTCAGAAGCATGCCGTTTCTGGCCAGTTCATCCAGATTGGGGGTAGGGATTTCACTGCCAAACACGCCCAGGTCGGCATAGCCCAGATCGTCCGCCATAATCAGCAGGATATTGGGACGGCTGTCAGTTTCCTCGTCCATGGGAGGTGACGTTTCAACAGTTGACTCCTGGGAGCAGGCGGTCAAGGTCATATAAAAAACACTCAGCACCACCGCCCTGATTCCAATCGCATTAGACATTCTTTCCCCCCAAAGTCCTGAAATTTTTCTGTATTTGACCGTTAACAGTGTATCTTGTTTTTAGAGCAGGAATACAACCCCGGGTTATACCTGGAAAGAAAAACCTAAGCTACTGGTCAATAGCCTTAGACTTTAATAATGCTCAATCACGAACTTTGAAAATGTATTTGCCCTGAACCCTGCGTAGACAACTCTGATTGAAAACATGCCAGCCCCACAGAAATATTTAGGACCGGCAGAGACACAAAAAACACTTGGTGGAGGTGCAGTATGATCGAGGCTCACCGCTTCTTATCAAAAGGCACAGTCATGTCGTTCATACTGGCTATATTCCCAGTTGCAGGCCATGCCCAGGTCATTTTCCTTGAAGGGGGCTATACCGAATATTGTGCCAATGCCGCCCACCTGACAGACCGCCCTGAGGAAACCCTTGTCACCGGCTCCCGGTTGAGCCTTGATCCAATAGAAAGCTGTACCCGGGCCATCCTGGAAGAAGGGGAAAACCGGGCGCTTAATTACAATAACCGGGGAGTCATATATTTTTCCCATGAGAACTATATTGCTGCAGTCAAAGACTTCAATGAAGCTGTCAGACTGAACAAAGAATCTGGCCAATTTCATTTTAACCTCGGACTGGCGCTGTTACGCCTTCAACTCTGGGAGGAAAGCCTGGCCGTGTTTAACAGAGGCCTTGAACTAACTGGCATCCCTTCAGAGGATACAGGCACATTTAAACTCGCCGAAATCTACTACAACCGGGGCGTTGCCCATGAAGAAAGCGGCAATATCCGACAAGCGTATTACGATTATCTCAGGGCATCAGAACTGGCCCCTGACTGGATGCTTCCCCATGAGGAACTGGCCCGATTTTCTGTTCGCCAGTAGCATTCAACCTTTAATCAGGTAATTCGCCTATCCTGCCCCGATACTGCAATGACAGCACAAATATTTACCATCCATGAACCAGTTTTTAATAATTTGTAACATAAATACTGGGGATTATAGTAAATAATTTAAACCATAAATATACAGGGGTTATGTTATGGTTGGTTTTGAGTCGTGGAAATAGCAGATTCTGGCTATATAACAATAACAATAACGATAACGATAACGATAATAATAGTAAGGAGAAATCGAAGATGCATCAAACAAAACACAGACACCCGAAGCTGAAAACAGGCCGATCCAGACTGGCTCTGTCAATCATGTTCGCCCTGGCCGGTACTCAAACAGTAACGGCCCAGGACGCGGAAATCGAAGAAATCATGATTACGGGTTCGCGCATTGAGCGTAGCGGTATGACAACACCAACACCGGTCACTAATGTCAATTCAGAAGAACTATCAGCTATGGCACCCGGCAATCTGGTGGAAGCCATCGGCGCACTTCCTCAGTTTCTTGGAAACCAGACCATCAATTCACCGGAAAGCTGGTTTACTCGTGGTGGATACGGGGTCCTGAATATGCGTGGCCTGGGTATCAACCGCACCCTAACCCTGCTTAATGGACGTCGCATGATTTCCTCCACAGCGTTTGGTGGTGTGGACGTCAACCTCTTCCCTGAATCGATGATCCGCAGTGTGGAAACCGTGACCGGCGGTGCCTCGGCAGCTTATGGTACAGATGCGGTATCAGGTGTAACCAACTTCCTGCTAAATACGGATTATGTAGGATTCTCTGCTCATGCACAGACAGGAACTACCGCTGAAGGCGATGGCGACAATTACGAAGCATCTATAGCCTGGGGCATGGATATCGGTGATCGCGGCCACGTCCAGATCGGCTTCGATTCCTACGAATCCGATGGCGTATTAAGCTACAAAGATCGCGACTGGTATCAGGCCTGGGGCACAGTGCCTGT
>CBFIIQ010000062.1:4353-11720 GCA_965662685.1 Pseudohongiellaceae bacterium
AGGCGGCGTTTTGCAGGTGCTTCCCAATGTGGTTTCACGCAATGCCACTTTTGATGGAATGATTTCTGCTCCCGGCACCTCAATCCATGGCCTGGCGTTTGATCGCAATGCCAACACCTCACCTTTTATTACCAGTGATACATCGGCATTCCCATTTGCTATTCCACCAGCCCGACACTCCATAACAAATGGCGGTAGCGGTGACGACCTGGGGGCGGACAGGCCGGTGCTGACTCCAGACAATGATCGCAACAGCATCTTTGTTTATGGCGACTATGATGTCGCTGATAACTTTTCAGTTTTTGGTCAGTTCATGCAAGGTACCAACAAAACAAGTCGCTGGAATTCTCCTGGCGGTTCCTTTCATGGCACACCGACAGCACTGACAGTTTTCCAGGACAACGCCTTTCTGTCGGATGACCTGAGGCAGACTATGATGAATGAAGGCATCAATTCATTCACGTTCAAGCGCATGGGCGCCCTGGAAGATACCGGTGGCCAGTCCCAGATCTGGGATGAGAACGAAATGACCTCTATTACAGTCGGTTTCAACTGGGACATAGAGGGCGGCGCTTTTGATGGCTGGTCCGTTGATGCTTACTACCAGGATGGTGAGAACGAAAGGCGCTGGTACCAGCATGGTCTTCGTGTAGATCGTATCCATGCAGCTTTTGACGCTGTTGTGGATCCGAACACTGGAAATACAGTATGTAGAGTAAGCCTGTTCGGCGATGCATTCCCGGGCTGTCAGCCAATCAACCTGTTTGGTCGTGGTAACGCTTCACCCGAAGCCCTGGACTATGTCATGGGATACGAGGCGGGCCAGACTATAACAACTCCGCTCTTTTTCGCGGATACAGGCTTTGATCTTGGCCAAAGTGCTACCTACACATCCGGCATTGCAAAAACCTATAACACAAACATAGATCAGCAATTGTTTGAGATCTCAGCCAACGGCGAGGTTTTCCAGAACTGGGCGCCAGGCCCGATTTCCCTGGCGGTTGGTTATACCAATCGTGAAGAGGAAATCCTGCAGATTGTGCATGCACCAACAACGAATGCCGCGTCCGATCATACCAATTACCGCCCGGTTTCCTGTAACGATGAATCCATAGGTCTGCGCGGTGTCAGTGTTCCTGACTGTTTGAACACCGTCGGTATGCAGTATTCAAAGGTTTCAAACATCCAGGGAACTATCGAGGTTGACGAGCTCTTTGCTGAAACCCTGATTCCCCTGATCAATGGCGGTGATGCCATAGAATCGGCCAACCTGAGCCTGGCTACCCGCTGGGCAGACTACTCTGGTAGTGGTGAAGTCTGGGCCTACAAGGGCGGACTGGATATCCAGATTAACGATGAACTGCGCCTGCGTGGTACATTCTCCCGAGATGTGCGTGCAGCCAACCTGTCTGAACGGTTTGACAAGACTGGTGGTATAGCCACCATCATGGATCCCCAGTTCGGTGGTGAAACCTATAGCGTTACTCGCTTCTCCGGTGGCAACCCTCTGGTGGAACCGGAAGAAGCCGACACATTTACCGCCGGATTCGTCTACCAGCCTTCTTTCCTGGACGGATTTTCCATGTCCATTGACTGGTATGATATCGAGATCGATGGTGCCATTGGGCAGCTTGGTGTACAGGCTGTCATCAACCAATGTGAGGCTGGTGCTCAGAACCTGTGCAGCCTGATTACCCGCAACCCGGATGATAACCGCCTGGTACTGGTTGGAGATGTCTTCGTTAACGTCGACCAATCCATTGTCCAGGGTGTGGATATGGAGTTCACTTACCGCACTGATGTGGACTGGATCGGCGGCGATACTGAAAGTCTTGGTTTCAGATTATTCGGCAGTTATCTTGGGGAACGTTCCGAGAAAAATGCCGGCGCACCCAAGATTGATCGTGCTGGCCAGACAGGCATTCAGCAATCTGATGGTGCGGCATACGCACTGCCGGAATGGCGCTGGACTGGTAATGTCACCTATAACTTCGGTCCTTTCTCTGCTTTCCTGCAGGGACGTTATATCGGCGAGGGTGTCAATGAAAGTGCCTTGGTTGAAGGCGTAGACATCTCTGATAATGGGGTAGATTCAGCATTCTATGTGGACCTGAATCTGCGTTATGCTCATGAGATGAGCAACGGAGTTACAGTGGAGTTGTTTGGCAACATCACCAACCTGACTGATAAAAACCCGCCCGTTACGCCATATTTCAGTGCCTTCACCGGATTTGTAACGCAGACCAATACCAGTCTGTTCGATGTCCTCGGACGTCGTTACACCGCTGGTGTAAGAGTTAACTTCTAACACGCGGTAGTTTAATAGTGCTAACACTATAAGGGAGCCCATAGGGCTCCCTTATTTTTGGAAATATATTACCTGTAAAAGGGAGAATCTAATGAACTGAAACAATCTTCAGCCAAAATTTTTCAACCAGTTATTTAAACCAACCCTGCTCCTACATGTTACACACTTGCTTACACACCAATATTTATAGCGAGTTATCTAATTGATTTTTTATAGATATAAAGTTTAACCAATTAACTCATAATCCGTTTTTTGCTCATCAACAACCTGCAAGTATCTAGTATTCCCAACAGTGCAGTTACAGCAACTATTTTTTACAGGGCAAACGCTTCGAGTTCTGGTGGGCCCACCATATTGCCTCGGGGAGATTTGCGTATTTCAGGGACTATCCAGACAGCATTCACAACTTGTCGAAATTTAGGATCAACTTATCGGTTTTAGACGCGGTGTATTTCTAGCCTCTTTCGGTGCTTTGCCCTGTAGCACTCTGACTACCTCTTCACAAGCCCTTCGTCGTAGTTCAATTAAAGAAGCCTCTGAGGAAAAAGCCACGTGTGGGGTGAAGATATTTTTGGAATGCTCAAGCAATTCCTTTGGCACAGCAGGTTCATTCTCCAGTACATCAAGTGCCACAGCATCCAGCTGACCGGACTTGACTGCAGCCATGAGCGCATCAGTATCTACTACACCGCCACGACTGACATTGATCAATAATGCACCCTGTTTGGTTTTAGCCAACAATTTGGCATCGACCAAGTGGTGAGTTTCTGAAGTCAAAGGGACATGCAGGATTATCACGTCGCTTTTGTTTACCAGTTCCGATAATTCACAAAATGTGACAGCCCCATCGGCAGGCCGCGTTCTCGAATGGACAAGCAGCTCAACGCCGAATGCCGACAGTTTTTCTGCAGTGCGTCTGCCGATACGGCCATAACCGACAATTCCCGCAGTCATGTCGGCTACCCGGCGCAACCGGGCAGCAGCGGGCTCCCATTTACCGCTGCGCACAGCGTGATCAAAAGGCAGCAAGCCCCTGGCCCATGCCAGTAGCATTGCCACTGCATGATCCGACACTTCTTCCACACAATAATCAGGAACATTCGTGACCCAGATACCACGGCTGGTACAGGCATCCACAGCCAGGTTATCCAGGCCTACGCCCAGACGCGCCGCAATTTTCAGACGAGGAGAAGCGGCTATGGCTTTTTCGGATACCGGTGCCCAGCAAAACAACAAGCCATCCGGTTGATGTTGTTGTACCAAATTTTCAATTTCCTCCGCAGAGGAAGGGTTTTGAGGACCTGCGATGACATGGCAACCGGCTGCCTCCAGAACTCCTTTTTCAATCTCGATATCAGGCCAGGCATAGTCGGTGATCAGCACAGTATTCTGGTATTTATTATTCATAAAATTATTGGTTCGAAATCAAAGAGGCAGGTTAATTTGAATTTCATAGAAAGTAAAAGCACTTTATTCTTCTGGTTCAGCTGGATCCTTGCTTACACACCACCTTTTTTACTTCAGGGATTGAAAAACCAATAACTTTATTAACGACGCCTTATCGCCGTCTTTCATTAATATCAGTTTTACGATACTTTCTTGTGATAACGACATTAAGGAATCCATCCATGAAGGACTTCTATCGCTTCCTGACTTTCACAATTGCATTACTATTTTTATCTTCCTGTGATCTGGCAGATCAATCACAAGCTGTATCGATTTCAGCAGAAATCTACAAACCCAATATTATTATCATTTTTACCGATGATATGGGTTATGCCGATATCAATCCTTTCAATTCTACTGACATACAGACACCCAACCTTGATCAAATGGCTGCTGAAGGTGCAAAATTTACTCAATTTTATGTAGCCCAACCTGTCTGCTCCGCCTCCAGGGCAGCACTGCTTACCGGCAGTTATTCCAACCGTGCAGGTATACAGGGAGCATTGTTTCCCGGCGACGGGCAAGGGCTGGCATTGAGTGAAATCACCCTGGCCGAGATCCTCAAAACACAAGGATACTCCACCGGGCATTTTGGCAAATGGCATCTTGGCAGCGACCCCATGTTCATGCCCAACAACCATGGCTTTGATGAATACTTTGGTATCCCCTATTCCAATGATATGTGGCCACTGCATCCTATGCAGGACAGGTTCAATTTTGATGACCTTCCGCTCTATGAAAATGAAAGCATAATCGAGACACTGGACGACCAGTCTGCCCTGACCCAGAGACTCACCTCAAGGAGCATTGAGTTTATAAAGGCAAACAAGAATAGACCATTTTTCCTTTACCTCGCACATCCCCAGCCACATGTTCCCCTGTTTGCATCAGAAGCATTTCGTGGCAGCACCGGCAAGGGTCTTTACGCAGACGTTATTGCCGAGCTTGACTGGTCGGTTGGCGCAATACTCAACGCCCTGAAATCAGAAGGGATCGACGAGAATACGCTGGTTATTTTTACTTCCGATAACGGCCCATGGCTCTCTTTTGGCAACCATGCCGGTTCAGCCGACCCACTTCGGGAAGGTAAAAACACAACCTTTGAGGGCGGAGTCCGTGTGCCTTTCATAGCACGATGGCCAGACCATATACCAGCCTCTTATGTCAGTGATACTGCGTTAATGAGTATCGATTTATTCCCAACACTAGCACGTCTTGCAGGAGCAGAACTGCCTGCGCGCAAGATTGATGGCGTGGATGCCTGGGATCTACTGAGCGGTCAAAGCCAGGACAGCCCACAGGAGGCTTATTTTTTCTATTTCGCGGATAACCAGCTACAAGGCGTTCTTTATAATCAATGGAAACTTGTCTACCCCCACTCTTACCAAAGTATGAATGGTCGCCCAGGCGGACAGGATGGCCAGTTGGGTTCTTATGAAACGCTACAGGTAGAAGGCATCGAGTTGTATAACCTTGAGAATGATGTCGGTGAGCAAAATAATGTCGCTGCGAAAAACCCTGAGGTGATTGCTACAATTGAAGCACTTGCTAATGAAATGCGCACTGATCTGGGAGACAGTCTGAGAAATATGGAAGGTAGTGGCAGGCGCCCTACAGGCACAACAAATTAAACAGCTCTCTATTCAAGCGAATAGGGACGCTTGCAACTTAGCAACTTTAAAAAACATATTTTGCGTTATTTTAGGTTGCTAAGTTGCAAGCGTCCCTCCTTTACTCTGCTGAGAGAAATATGACTCTGACACCTATTTCCTCTTTATCCATTATTAACACCCGCATCCTACAATAGTGAGTTGAGGACACATTGTTTGCCTCAGTGATCTTCACACTATTCAGAAACAATGCGCCGGCTTTCAGAAAAACAGGACCCGCACGGATGGATGATTTGCAAGAACTGATTGAAAATTTACTCGGCCGCAAGGAAATTGCCGGCGACACCCGCTTGATGCAGGCCTGCACCCGGGGCAAGGCTGTTATGGTGACCGGCGCAGGTGGGTCCATAGGTTCGGAACTCTGCAGACAACTGGCTTCACTTGATCCCGGCTGTATCGTACTTTTCGAGCGTTCCGAGTTAGCACTTTATGATATTGAAAGTGAGTTGAATGAGTATTTTCGGCGTTCACAGCACCCCGACCCCATCAAACTGGTGCCCATTCTTGGGTCAATCCGCAATACTTCCCTCGTGGAAAAAGTGATCAGTCGCTACAGCATTGACACTATCTATCATGCAGCAGCTTACAAGCAGGTTCCAATGCTTGAACGCAATGTGATTGCCGGTGTACAGAACAATATCTTCGGCACGATGGTGCTTGCGCGTGCCGCCGAGAAATTCAGGGTGGAAAATTTCATTCTTGTCTCCACGGATAAGGCGGTCAGGCCGGTCAATGTCATGGGAGCGACCAAGCGTTTTTCTGAACAGATCCTGCAGGCTATGAATACAAGGGACAGCGCGACACGGTTTTCCATTGTCCGGTTCGGCAATGTACTGGGGTCTTCCGGCTCGGTCATCCCGCTATTCAGGCGGCAGATAGCACATGGTGGCCCTGTGACAGTAACTCACCCGGAAGTCACACGTTACTTTATGACAATACGGGAAGCTGCCCAGCTGGTCATCCAGGCTGGCTCTCTGGCCAGAGGAGGAGAGGTCTTTGTTCTCGATATGAGTACTCCAATTAACATTACCGATATGGCCCGCAAGATGATTGCCTTTATGGGCTATGAAGTCTGTGACAGTTGCCCCGGTCAGGGTTGCTCTTGCAGTAGCAGGGGAATACCGATCAGCTTTACCGGCCTGCGAGAGGGCGAAAAACTCCACGAGGAACTGCTCATTGGCAGGAATGTCGCTGGTACGGCCCACCCCAAAATACTTATGGCTCAGGAGAATTTCCTCGACTGGGAGACATTGCAGGACCTTTTGAGGCGCCTTGAATACGCCTGTACTACCCTGGACAAAGGCATTGTCCGCAGCACACTGGCGCAGGCGATTGAAGGCTTCGGCGGCCGTATTTCTGTGATTGAACAGGAGTCACCTGTGTCAACGGAGTCGGACAAGGAAAGAGAGCTGGCCAATGTCTCCGCTTTTGATACCCAATCGGGGAAGGTGACCGTGCTGAGCCATTGAGCTCAGTATTTCCTTTCTACTCCCATGCCGACCCGGACTCACCCCCTTGATTTGACTGGTGTTTGAAGCCCGGCAGAGGCATCAAGCCGGTCTTGTACCGTGTTCTTTCCACAAGACCAAGGACAGCAGAAAGAATTCCAGAGCGACAACAACACAGAAAACTGCAGGAAGTCACTGGTGCAAGGTGAAAAAGCGAGAAAAAGAAAAGGTCGAAATAGGTGTCGGAGTCATATTTCTCCAGTTACAGCAACTATCCTTTATAGGATAAAAGGGAAATAGGTGTCGGAGTCATATTTCTTTACTGCACGAGTAGCACTGGACAATACCAGCGGAAATTTCCCGCCAGGGACTTTTGTAAAGGGCAATATAAAAGTGGCCGAATTCGATGTGCCACTGGCTGTTAAACGAGGAAATAGGTGTCGGAGTCATATTTCTCCAGTTACAGCAACTATCCTTTATTGGATAAACGGTTCG
>CBFIIQ010000063.1:0-11704 GCA_965662685.1 Pseudohongiellaceae bacterium
AAAATACAGATATTGAAACTTATAAAAGTCTGTTTTTTCTTTTGAACAAAGGTTCGCGCAGTTAAATAAAAAAGAAAGAAGAATAATCAGTTCAGCCAGACTCTGGCATTTCTGAACATTCTCATGGTTGGGCTGTCTTCCCCCCATTCGTCCGGCCGCCAGGAATTGGTCACGGCACGAAATATCCTTTCCGGGTGCGGCATCATGATGGTGACACGACCATCAGCATTACACATGCCGGTAATCCCTTCAGGTGAACCATTGGGGTTACCAGGATAAGTAGCGCTGATGTTTTCGTAATTATCAACAAATTGCAAAGCAATATTACCGCTTTGTAATGCTGCTTTTTCCTGCTCCAGAGAAGCAAACTCAGCACGCCCCTCGCCATGGGCACAGGCAATGGGAAAGACCGATGCGGTCATATCGCTGAAAAATGCGGAAGGTGAATTTGCTACTTTAACCAGTACTGTTCGACCTTCAAACTGTTCAGATCTGTTACGAACAAATCGGGGCCAATGCTGTGAGCCGGGTATTAACTCGTGAAGATTGGATAGCATCTGGCAACCATTACATACACCAAGTGCAAGTGTAGTAGGTCTGCTGAAGAAGTTTTCAAACTGCTGGCGCGTTGCCGCATTGAAAAGAATGGATTTTGCCCAGCCCTCACCTGCGCCCAGAACATCACCATAGGAAAATCCGCCACAGGCCACCAGAGCATTGAAATTATCCAGTGTTACGTCTCCACCGATGATGTCGCTCATGTGGACATCAAAGCAATCGAATCCCGCACGATTAAAAGCTGCCGCCATCTCCATTTGTGAATTAACACCCTGCTCACGCAGAATGGCGATTCGCGGACGTTCGCCTAAAGCAATGTAGGGGTGACATATATCTTCTTCAGCATTGAATGTCAGTTTCGACTGCAGACCTGGATTATCGGCATCAAGGATGCCGCTAAATTCTTCCTCTGCACAATCGGAATTATCCCGAATGGACTGAAGCCGGTAACTGGTTTCTGACCACAGACGCTGGAAATGGGTGCGGGTATTCTCGATTACGGTGTCGCCTGCCAGTGAAAAATTAACGGCTTCATGGATCGATGGAGTACCGAGATCACAAAGGATATCCAGTAAGCCGGCTTCCTCTGCCAGCTCCCTGAAGCGGGCGAGATTGGCCTCACTGACCTGAACCACAGCGCCCAGTTCCTCATTAAACAGGGTATCCATTGCATGGCCCTGACTGGCGCAATCATCAAGGCTAATGTCGAGGCCACAATGCGCAGCAAAGGCCATTTCCAGCAGAGTGACAAAGAGGCCACCATCAGAACGGTCATGGTAGGCCAGTAACAAATCTTCCTGCAGACAATCCTGAATCAGGGCAAAGAATGCTTTCAGATCGCTGGCACTGTGAACATCCGGGGCTTCGTTGCCAATATGCTTGTATACCTGAGCCAGTGCCGAGGCGCCCATCCTGTTATTGCCAAGCCCCAGATCCAACAGGAAAAGTCTTGAGTCACCCTTATCCAGACGCAGCTGCGGCGTTAATGTTTTACGAATATCCAGTACCGGAGCGAAAGCTGAAATAATAAGAGATAAGGGAGCGGTAACACTTTTCTCCTCACTGCCAGTGTCGCTTTTTTCCTGCCAGACTGTACGCATGGACATGGAGTCCTTCCCTACCGGAATGGTGATCCCCAGCTCAGGGCACAATTCCATTCCGACGGCCTTAACCGTTTCGTAAAGGTTGGCGTCTTCTCCCGGATAACCTGCAGGCGCCATCCAGTTGGCAGACAGACGAATATCACTGATTCGATTAATTCTCGCGCAGGCAATATTGGTAATTGCTTCTGCTACAGCCATTCTGCCTGAGGCCGGTCCATCGATAAGTGCCACCGGAGTTCTTTCGCCCATGGCCATGGCTTCACCATAATTACTGTCATAGGAGAGCGCAGTTACTGCAGCATCGGCCACTGGAACTTGCCATGGCCCTACCATTTGTTCTCTGGCAACCATACCGGTAATGCAGCGATCACCAATGGTAATCAGGAAGCTTTTGCTGGCTACTGCGGGTAATTGAAGTATACGTTCAGCAGCTTCATTAATATCTATCGAAGCCAATTCAAAAGGGGCATGTGCTGGTTTAACACTGCTCACATCCCGGTGCATTCTTGGCGGCTTGCCAAACAGTACTGACATGGGCAGATCAATAGGCTTGTTGTTGAAATGAGAATCTTCAAGAGTCAGGTGATGCGCTTCGGTGGCTTCACCAACGACGGCAAACGGGCAGCGTTCTCTGCTGCAAAAGGATTCAAACAGGGCCAATTTGTCTGGCGCTACTGCCAGCACATAACGTTCCTGGGCTTCGTTACACCAGATTTCCAGAGGCGATAAACCGGGTTCTGCATTGGGGATATCCCTGAGGTGGAATTTGCCACCGCGGTCACCATCTTTTACCAGCTCAGGCAGGGCATTGGACAGGCCACCTGCACCAACGTCATGGATGAAGCTGATGGGATTTTCATCCCCCATAGCCCAGCAGCGATCAATAACTTCCTGGCAACGCCTTTCCATTTCAGCGTTATCACGTTGCACCGAGGCAAAATCAAGATGCTCGCTACTTGCTCCCGAGGCCATGGAAGAGGCAGCACCACCACCAAGACCAATGAGCATCGCAGGTCCACCCAGTACTATAAGCTTCGCGCCAACCGGGATTTCTTTTTTCTGTACATGACTGTCACGAATATTACCCAGACCGCCAGCGATCATTATTGGTTTATGGTAGCCGCGCACCCCATCGGGTGCCTTTTCTTCATAGGTGCGGAAATAACCACACAGGTTAGGCCGACCAAATTCATTATTAAACGCAGCTCCTCCAATAGGCCCCTCCAGCATGATATCCAGTGCTGAAACTATATGACCAGGTTTACCATAGTCCGTTTCCCAGGGCTGTTCAAAGCCTGGAATTTTCAGATTGGAGACTGAAAAGCCGCTCAGACCTGCCTTCGGTTTTCCGCCGATGCCCGTTGCCCCTTCGTCCCGTATTTCGCCACCAGAGCCGGTAGAAGCCCCTGGATAAGGAGCAATGGCGGTAGGATGATTATGTGTTTCAACTTTAATCAGGACATGAATATCTTCTTCTTTATAGGTAAATTGCCGGTCTATCGGGTTGGGGAAAAACCTGCCTGCGGAAAAACCTGCGAATACTGCAGCATTGTCCTTATAGGCTGAAAGAATGCCGATAGAATTATTTTCATAGGTGTTTCTTATCATGGCGAACAGGGAATGCTCCTGTTTCTTGCCATTCAGTGTCCATGAGGCATTGAAAATCTTATGCCGGCAGTGTTCAGAATTAGCCTGGGCAAACATCATCAGTTCGATGTCGTTGGGATTTCTGCCCAGTTCGGTAAAACTATCAACCAGGTAGTCAATTTCATCTTCAGCCAATGCCAGGCCCATGTCACTATTGGCAATTACCAGTGCTTTTTTTCCGCCACCAAGAATATCCACTTCGGCCAGGGTTTTGGGTTTGGAATGCGCAAACAGGGATGCTGCATCTTCCAGTGAGCCCAATATTGCCTGGGTCATTCGGTCATAGAGGCAGGACTGCAATTGTCTTTCCTCGACCCCACCATCGGTCTCAATATGAAAGGCAATTCCTCGTTCAATACGATTAATTTTTTTCAGGCCACAATTAAGGGCTATGTCGGTTGCTTTACTGGACCAGGGTGAAATGGTTCCAGGTCTGGGTGTCACCAGAAAAAATAACCGGTTGGTGCTTTCCGCAGCGTCAGGCTCTTCTTCCAGACGCGGCCCGTAAGTCAGCAGACGTTCAAGCAAGGTCTTTTCTGCAGAGTCGAGGTCCGAATTCAGGTCAACAAAATGGTAGTAGCAGGAATCAATTGCCTTCACCGCAGGAAGAGTGGTCTGGATGGTCTGGAGCAACTTTTGTCTGGAAAAAGCAGAAAGGGCTGGGGCGCCACGCAAGGTTAGCATTGCTTACTGAAATCCCCTGACGAATGGATAAAAACGAAGCGCATATGTTACTAAAAATGAAACTTCATTTATATAACTATCCGCTGACAAAGTGTCTGCGAAACGAAAATATGGCAATCAACCCCCTTGGGAATGACTGCAAAATTAATCTGCATTGCGATACTGGTGCATCTTACATAAGGCAAGCCAAAGATTGCTTTAAATTGGTGCGCATTAATAGTGCACACAATGCCAACCACTCCAGGTCAGAAGAATTAAGCCACGTAATTACTGCCTTTCAGAGGTTTTTGAAATGTTGGCACGCTATCTGCATTACCTATAGTGATGGTAAATATCATTTCCCCCCTTAATGATAGTGACATCTTTATTTCCCTTAATGAGACCCCCTAAGTCTCTTATTTTTTAAGGCCCCTGCCCCCAGGGGCCTTTTTTTTATTCTCGAATTCACACTACATATATCCGCGTTGAATAGGACATCGTTGTATGGTGCTTCGCTTTTCCGACCTGCAGATAACTCAAACCAGAGAGGCGCCATAGCCTGACACCTCCCCTTTACTGCCCACCTTTATCCTTTATCTTTCCCCTTGCCTTTAATATCTAAAATTTCCTACATTTCCTTCAACATTGCCACATCCTCACCAAACTGGTTTTCAAATTCAGTCTTGAAGAATTGCCCAAGTTCACGATAGAAGCTACGCAATGGTGAAGTATCACGCCAGGCCAGAGCATGCACGCGAGTGATAGGCTCGCCGGCAATACTAACGACACTTAATTCATCCCTGTCGAGTATTTCCGAACGAATGTACAGTGCAGGTAGAAAGGCGACGCCCATTTCCATGTAAACCATCTGTCGTATCGAATCCAGGCTGGTGCCTTCATAATCGCGCAGAATCTCGGCATTGAACTGCTTACATAAATCTTCCACCTGCCAAAATAAGAGATGATGCTCTTCCAGTGTCAGTACTTCCAAACCAGCCAGTTGATCGCCTTTAATAGATTTATTTTTTGCCAGCGGATGCCCTTTATTCATCACAAGATAAAGAGGCTCCTGAAAAAGAGGCATCACAGTGATACCATCTTCTTTCAGCGGCAAGGTTGTCAGAATCAAGTCATAGCGTCCGCCATATAGCCCCTGGGCAAGAGCATCAGGCACCTCTTCACGGACGAAGAATTTAACCCCGCCATATTTTTTATGTACCTGTGGTAGTATCCACGGCAAGGCATAAGGACCGAGCGTTGTACTTGCGCCAAGGCGGAAGGTTCCGTTCGGCCCTTTGGTAACAAAGTTAGCAGCATCAATAAAGCTTTCAGCCGCGTTGACAGCTTGCTGGGCCTGCTTTAACAGGTCCCGGCCCACTGGTGTCAGATTCACCCCACCGCGAGAGCGCTCAAACAAGTCAACATCCAGCGATTCCTCAAGCTTGAATAATTGGGCACTCAATGAAGGCTGACTGATCATAAGCTCACGTGCGGCCTTTCGAAGGCTATTATGTTTGGCAGCTACGAGATAGTAGCGCAGCTGCTTGAGTGAAATATTCAGATCATTCATAGGCCTGTTACCTGGGATGCCATAGGTTTATCATGAAAGGGTTTTCCTATCACTAATTCTATATTTATATTAAATAAGTTTCACTATATTGACAATACAGAGATAAAAACAATAAAAACAAGTCAACTAATAATGGCTAAACTCTCAAACCAGACATTCATATTAATTACATAAGGTGCAAGCCTTAAAACAGATTGAGGGATAGACTATGGAAAAGATTATTAAAGGTATTGCTGAATTCCAGAATAAGGATTTCAAGGAACGGGAAAAATTATTCAAAATGCTGGCAACCGGGCAGTCTCCCGAGGTGCTGTTTATTACCTGCTCCGATTCCAGAATAGACCCCTGTATGATTACCCAGACCGAACCAGGTGACCTGTTCATATGCCGTAATGCCGGTAATATTGTACCTCCACATTCCATGAATACTGGCGGTATTACAGCATCCATTGAGTATGCGGTAGCCGTGCTGGGCATCAAAGACATCATCGTCTGTGGCCACAGTGATTGTGGTGCAATGAAAGGCGCCATGAACCCCGAATCAATCAAGACCCTGCCTCACGTCTCCAACTGGCTTGGTCATAGCAGCGCAGCTCTTGCCCGGGTAAAAGCCCGTCATGGAGACCTGTGTGATGACCATACGCTGGAAATGATCCAGGAGAATGCCATGTTGCAGGTAAAGCATCTGGAAACCCATCCAAGTGTTGCCGCAAAACTGGCCACTGGTGATATCGCCTTGCACGCGTGGGTCTATGATATCGCCAAAGGCGGCGTTACCTGCTTTGATGCCACTAAAAATGCATTCATACCGGTAGCAGACTGGTACAACTCGCAGCAAAAAAAAGACAGTAAAACGGCGTAACGAGAGACTATAATCCTCCCCGTGCAGGCTTTAGAATGAAAGGAGTAAACATTAAATGATCAAGCTGGATACAAGTCATCTTCGCGGCGATATTTATGGCGGATTAACGGCAGGCGTAGTCGCCCTGCCTCTTGCCCTGGCAATGGGCGTAGCGTCTGGACTGGGACCTATCGCCGGTCTCTATGGTGCTATTTTTGTTGGCTTTTTTGCCGCCCTCTTCGGCGGGACGGAGCCTCAGATTTCGGGCCCAACCGGTCCCATGACCGTAGTCTGTGCCGGCCTGGCTGCCAGTATCTCCGCGCATCCCGATCTAATGGGCAACACCGGCCTTATATTCACAGCCATCATGATGGCTGGCCTGTTTCAGGTTGCTCTGGGCCTGTTCAAGCTGGGTGAGTATATTCGCCTTGTCCCCTACCCTGTGATCAGTGGCTTTATGAGTGGAATAGGTGGCATTATTATTATTTTGCAAATCAGCCCAATGCTCGGTCACAGCGCTCCTGCCGGTACCGTGGATGCTCTTTTTTA
This sequence comes from Pseudohongiellaceae bacterium, assembly GCA_965662685.1. Classification (GTDB taxonomy): domain Bacteria; phylum Pseudomonadota; class Gammaproteobacteria; order Pseudomonadales; family Pseudohongiellaceae; genus Eutrophocola. The sequence continues at coordinate 6,932 of CBFIIQ010000063.1, forward strand.
TACGCCCACTGCTCTGCTGGATATTAATTTTGTTGCCTTGATTATAGGCGCACTGACCTTACTGATAGCCTATAAGTGGCCAGCTAAACTGGGAAAATTTATCCCTGGCCCACTGGCCGCTCTAATTATTGGTACCGTTATAAGCCTTTTTGTTGGTGGCGCCCCCATTCTAGGTAATATTCCTTCGGGTCTGCCGCAAATCCATCTGCCTGAATTTTCCACCATTTCATTTTTCATCGTCGCAGAAGCTGCTTTTGTACTGGCACTGCTGGGTGCTATTGACAGTCTGCTGACTTCACTGGTTTCCGATAACATGACCCGTAGTCGTCATGACTCCAATAAGGAGCTCATTGGCCAGGGCATTGGTAATGCTGTTGCCGGACTATTTGGTGGCGCACCTGGAGCCGGTGCAACCATGCGAACTGTTGTCAATATTCGTACCGGTGGGCGCACCCGAATTTCAGGCATGATTCATGCGCTGGTTCTGCTTGGAGTCGTTCTTGGCCTGGGTGCCTACGCAAGCTATATTCCAAACGCTGTACTGGCGGGTATCCTGATCAAGGTCGGGCTGGATATTATTGACTGGAACTACCTCAAGAATGCCCATCGTGGCCCGCGCTGGGATCTGGCCTTGATGATAATTGTTGTCGGTCTGACTATTTTTGTTGATCTCATTACGGCAGTGGCTGCAGGCGTCATTCTGGCCTCTATCGCTTTTGTGAAACAGGTGGCAAAGGACCAGATGGAACGCCTGCATCAGACCCATATGATCCGTCATAACGCCTCTGATCGTGAAATTGAAATTTTGGATATTCTCGGCGACAAGGTAAATATTTTTGACTTTGCCGGTCCCATGAGCTTTGGCGCTGCCGCTGACCTTGGTCATCATGCCCGCTCACAGCTTGAGGGCGGCGCACTGGCCATTATCCTCGACTTTTCCCGCGTCCCCTTTCTCGATGTGTCAGCTGCACTGGCTATTGAAACAGTGGCCAGAGATGCCTCCGCATCAAAACGAAGGGTTTATCCATGCGGCATGAGTAAAGAGGTTGAAGATACTCTAAGCGCACTTGAAGCTGACAAGCATATTGATCCAAGTAATCACTATAAAACCCGGGAAGAAGCGTTGGAAGCAGCGCTGGCTGATTTAGGAAACTCAAGTACAGGTTTTGATGCCTTGGCCAGTGCCTGATTAAAGCTTATTAACATTATCAAAGCCCGGTTACATCAACCGGGCTTTTTTTGTATTGAAAAAGGCTTAAGTTATAAAGACAAAAACAGCTGATTATTTTATCAACGCCGAGTTTTAGCGAAGCCTTACAAAAACTTTATAAATCCGTTATGCCATGCAAAAAAAAACCGGCGCTGTTACCAGCGCCGGTGTTTTAATTTTCGAAACTATTATGATTCGAATTACAGTTCGAAATCTACGCCATAAGATACAGCGAATTTGATTTCGTCATTATCACGTGCTGGCTGACTTGCATAATCTTCAAAACCGTCACCATCATCATCGCTGCCCAGTGAAGTCATGGAGACCATGGCACTGAAACCGTCTTTAGAAATGCTGATGTTGTAATCGAAGTAATCATCAGTTACGCCATTAAATGAGTACGCAAAATCACCTTCATGGAAACCGGCATGAAGACCAAGCTCCGCACCACTTGCCAGAGGAATCGTGTAATCAATAGAGGTGTAAGAAGCGGCACCAAAACCAAAGTCTTCGCCCGGACCTTCATCTGGCTCTGCATTGGTCAGCAAGTACAAGGTCAAACCAAGATTGCCCAGGCCGATAGAACCGTATACTTCACCGAAGTCATAGCCGGCATTTTCGTCATAGTTGTAGTACAGGTAACCGACGTCGTAAGAGAATGCATCAGTTTCGCCTGCAAAACCGAAGTACATGTCATGCTCATAAGAGTAGGCATCATCAGAATCATAAGCAACATTGGAAACCCAGGTACCAGCATAGAAACCTGACTCGCTTGAGTAATCCAGACCACCCTGTACGGCTGATTCGTTGATACTCTGAGTCAGACCACGCCACAGGTAATTGTTGGTAACACTTACGTTGCCAGACAGTTCAGCATAAGAAGGTGCTGAAACTGCAGCAATTGCGAGAGTCAGAGCTGTTACAGCCAGTGGCTTTTTAATCAGCGAATTTTTCATATTTTTCTCCTAAAGAATCTTGAAACCCAAGACTGGTAAAATGTATTTTTTATCCAGGAAAACATTAATTTCCTGCTCTTCACATAGCAAATATCTTGCCAACTTAACTATCGCATTGTTTTTATTGGGGTTTTATTCGTTTAGGCATGTATACTCAGAGTGTGACACTGTAAATATAGGGGGTATCGCTTTACACTGGTGCGCATAATGGTGCGTCCGCACTTATATGGTGCGCCTGGGCAGGAATAATCACGGGAGTTTCGGTCTCAGGGTAGAACAGTACTATTTAAATACTTGAATTTTCGCCTTCCATCGCGAGCTTTTTCAACAAACACCACACCACAGCAATAATAATCAGACAAAAGGGCAAACCCATGCTAACAGCGCCCGCTTGTAGTGCATTCAGGCCTCCCAACATGAGCAGAATTATGGCCAGAAGCCCTTCCATGGAGGCCCAGAATATTCGTTGTGCAACCGGGGGATTGGGATTGCCTCCCGAAGTCAGCATGTCGATGACAAACGAGCCTGAGTCAGATGATGTGATGAAAAACACGGCGACCAGAAAAATTGCCAGACCATTCACCGCGCCCGAAAACGGAAAGTTTGCCAGCAGCGCATAAATTGCTGTTGCTGAATTTTCCTGAACAGCATCGCCAAGGCCCGGCATATTAACCCCGCTATCAAAAAGCTCGATTCGCAAAGCAGCCCCGCCAAAGACACCAAACCAGACCAGACTCAGAAGCGTCGGAATGACCAGTACACCCAACACAAACTGGCGAATAGTTCTGCCACGGGAAATACGTGCTATAAACATACCGACGAAGGGTGACCAGGATAACCACCAGGCCCAGTAAAAAATCGTCCAGGACTTCTGCCATTCAAGATTCCTGAAAGGATGCGTACTCAGACTTAGCCCAGGCAAGCCCTGCAAGTAATTACCCAAAAGATCTGGTAAGCCTCTTAACAGCGCTGATGTCGGGCCTGCAATCAGCACAAAACACAAAAGCAGAAAGGCGAGCAGCATATTAAACTCGCTCAGCCGACGTATTCCCTTTTTTAACCCCAGAACCAGGGAGCTCATGGCACACAAGGTAATCACAGCAATAATGATGACTTGCGTATCGATGCTGACAGCAGTTCCAAATAGTTCCGCCAGCCCCGCATTAATCTGGGAAGCTCCCAGTCCAAGGGAGGTTGCCAAACCAAACAGTGTGCCAAGCACGGCGACGATATCAATGAGCTTCCCTGGCCAGCGATGGGTCTGTCTTCCCAGCAAAGGTGCCAGTGTGGAGCGCATGGCAAGCGGTTGATTATAGCGAAAATGGTAGTAGGCTAACGCCATGCCAAGCACGGCATAAATCGCCCAGGCATGAAGCCCCCAATGGAAAATTGAAAGCCGCATCGCTTCTCTGGCAGCGGCAACTGTTTCAGGCGCAGCCTGGAGCGGTGCTAAATAATGGAGCACGGGTTCTGCGACACCAAAAAAGACCAGGCCAATACCCATACCGGCACTGAATAACATCGATATCCAGGCAATGGTATTGAATTCAGGCTTACTATCATCAGGGCCCAGCTTTATCTGTCCATAGCGCGAAAACACCAGCCACAGGGCAAATATCAGCAAACCGCTAACTGTCAGGGAGAATAGCCAGGCAAAATATTCAACAATCGCATCCTGCAAACTGAAAAGAAAACTACTGGTGTACTCTCGATCAATAATGGTCGCCAGCAGAACAAGCAGAACCATCCCCAATACGGAAAAGAATATCAGCGGGTCAGTTGAAAGGCCTTTGGCAGAATGCGACTTGGCTGCGACCTTATTTTGCGTTGACTGGTCCAAAATATCAGGACTGCCTAGCTGACTTTGGTAAAGTGCAAAATACCCCAGGCAAGATAACCCTTGTCTGCTGCTACTACCCAGTTTTCAAGGCCTGAAATCATGTTGTCCATATACTCATTACTGATACTGGCAACAAGCTCTTCATAGCGCCCCTGCAAATTCTGCCTGACATAATCATAATGATTACGTAACTGAGGTGTTAAATCGATAACCCTGGTCTCTTCAAAGCCAAGTGATTCAAGGGCGTCACGATAAAAAGAAAACGAGCCCATAGACTCCAGATTCAACCTGTCGTATACAGGCTGCAAAACGCCTGCAGGGCAATTATCTGCCTGCATTGGATCAGTAAAGATCAATTCTCCCCCGGGCGCCATGATTCTGCTGATTTCGCTCAACACTTTTTCTTTCTTGCTACTGTGCAAAAAAGAATCCTGGGACCAGACAATATCTATTGACGCTTCAGGGCAGGGAATTTCTTCAAAGCTCCCGTGACGAACATCGACCTTCTGATCCAGGCCCTGCTGTATATTTAACTCACGATTACGAGTGTTCTGCACTTCGCTGATATTCAGACAAGTTACATTACAGTCAGCCTGCCGGGCCAGAAAACGGGCAGATCCGCCATATCCTGCCCCAAGATCTATTACCCTGCTCCGGTCATTCAGACTTCGCAGGTTATCAACCATCGTGGTCACCGTTTTACGGCTGGCCTCAGGGATATTATCGGTTTCATCATACAAACCGATATGAATATCTTCCCCACCCCA
>CBFIIQ010000064.1:0-11590 GCA_965662685.1 Pseudohongiellaceae bacterium
AAGTTACAAGTTACAAGTTACAAGTTACAAGTTACAAGTTACAAGTTACAAGTTACAAGGGGAATACCATTGATTATTGATTGTCATGCACACGTTTCATCACCACCACAGTTAGCGATATATAAAGCGGGCCTCGTCAGTCACCGGGGCTCCCATGGCCGGGGCGCCGTCAGGTATACCGATGAGCAGCTTATGGCGGCCTGGAATAAGAAAGAGATGGCCCCCTGCGGGCATCTTGAGCATATGACCAACAACGGTCTTGATATGCAGCTGATTTCACCGCGCCCATTCCAGACCATGCATTCCGAAAAGCCCGGCTATCTGGTGGAATGGTATATCCATGAAGTGAACAGGATTATTGCCGACAGTGTACGCCTGATGCCGGACCGGTTTTTTGGCGTGGGTGGTTTACCCCAGCAGGGGGGAGAACCGGTCGACGTCGTGTTTGAGGAAATGGAACACTGCGTCAGGGAATATGGTTTCAAGGGCTTTCTTTTGAATCCTGATCCCTATGAAAATGATGGCAACAAGGCGCCCCCCATGGGCGATCGTTACTGGTATCCGCTGTATGAAAAGGCCTGTGAGTTTGATGTGCCACTACATATTCATACCGCCGGTTCACGCAATCCGCAGCGTGAACCTTACAGCCTTTACTTTGTTAATGAAGAAACCACCGCAGTCTATGGCTTTGTTAACTCAACAGTGTTTGAAGATTTTCCCAAGCTTAAAATTGTTGTTTCCCATGGCGGCGGTGCAATGCCTTACCAGATAGGCCGCTTTAATGCCGGCTCTGTCCGCTCCGGTGCCCAGGGGGCTGATAGCAAGGGACTGTTTGTTGATCGCATGCGAAACATGTATTTCGATACCGTGTTATACAGCAAGGACGCCCTTGAACTGCTGATCAAGGTAGTGGGGGTTGATAATGTACTTTATGGCTCCGAATGCCCGGGTGTCGGTTCGTCGCTAAATGACGAGACTGGTGAGTGCTATGATAAAACGGTACCGGTCATTGACAGTATCGACTGGTTAAGTGATGTCGATAAGGAAAAAATATTTTCCGGTAATGCCAAAAAAGTATTTAACCTTGATATCTAAAACTCTCGATTAATTTTTGCAAGTAAATTTTATATCTTCACAGATGATTGAAAAAGTTGGCAAGGTTTTAATCGCTTTAAAATGGAAGCAATTGAATGGCTGAAATAGTCCTGGGCATGTGGACCACTCATGGTCCTATCCTTAACACTACACCGGAAGAGTGGATGCTTCGTGTCATCAATGACAAGCGTATACCTCACTGGTTTAGGGGCAAGCAGTATTCCTTTGAAGAGTTAACAGCATTGCGTAAAGACGAAAACTTTGCCACACAATTTACGCTGGAAGAGCGCACTCGCCGCCATGCAAGGTGTCAGTCTGGCGTGGCAAAACTTGCTGAAATCTGGAAGCAGGTGAAACCGGATGTGGCGGTTATCATGGGGAATGACCAGCGCGAGCTGGTGCTGCCAAGTCTGCAGCCCATGTTCACCGTTTATCATGGCGATACTTTCTGGCAGCAACCCTTACCGGAAGAAAAATCGGCAAAACTGCCAATTGGCATTAAGGAAAGTGAGTGGGCATACCGCCCTGAACAGGAAGTGATCTGGCCAGGATTGCCAGAACTGGCGCATAAGGTCATTGAAAAAGGGCTGGACAGTGGCTTTGATTTTGCAACATCCAGTGAATGGCCCGACATGGGTGATAACCATCATCATGTGGGGACTCCCCATGCTTTCAGTTGGGTGATTCGCAGGGTCATGGAAGATGCCGCAGTGCCCACTCTGCCCATTATCAGCAATACTTTTTTTCCACCGAATCAGCCCACGGCAAAGCGCTGTTTTGAAATGGGGCAGCTGGTCGGTGAATGTATCAGGGCGTGGGACAGTAATTTAAAGGTTGCGGTTTTTGGCTCCGGAGGGATGAGCCATTTCACTATCGATGAAGATCTGGATCAGCAATTTCTGAATTCCCTGCAAACCCGGGATAAACACTTCCTTACCACTGTTCCACAGAATATCCTGATGCAGGGAACATCCGAGTACCGTAACTGGATTGCTGCAGCTGGCGCTCTTTTTGATAGCGATCTTAAAGGCGATACTATTGATTATATTCCCTGCTATAGAAGTGAGGCAGGCACGGGAACTGCCCAGGGCTTTGTTAGCTGGAGCTGATATGTCTGGTCAGAATTAGAAAAACGGTGCACCTTTAATGATAATGATGACGCTTATAACCGTTGTGATAAGATCGCTGGAAAATTATAAAAAAATATTCGAAGTAGTTGTATCCGGGGGACGGGCATTGAAATTTAAGACCATAGTTCTATCTTTAACAACATTGTTTTCTGCGCTTTTGGGCGTGCAGGTCAGTGCCCAGGAAGGGCATCCACTGAAAGGTACCTGGCGCGGGGAAGTTAATGTTGAAGGTGACAGCCAGGCGCTGGTGATTATCATGGATTATGAGGATGATAGTATCAGCGGCCTGATCAATCCGGGTCGCAGCTCCTTCCGTTTTTCCGCTGCTGTTCTGGATGCCCCAAACTGGACTGTTACCGCCAGTGCCATAACGCGCGATGATATCGCCGTCCAGTTTACCGCAACACTGCACGAGATTGGTGCTCGCAACAGATATCTGGAGGGTACCTGGACTCAAGCCGGTAGCAATTATCCTTTTAAAGTAACTCGCGAATAGACGAGACTTTAACGGCTTAATAAGAGAGGGGGAAATTAGTCATGACAACCATGCAGGAAATGAAAGAAAACTGGGTGGTACTTGTCATTGCCTTCTCGCTGGTATTTTTTTCCTTCGGTGTACCAAATTTTTCCCTGCCCTGGATCTATCGTCCTGCCATGGATGAATTTGGCTGGAGTAATGCCCAGGTAAATCTGCTTTCCACGGCGAAGTTTCTGGTGGGCGCTCTGGCGGCCCTGGGTATGGGGATCATGATTGACCGGGTGGGTGGTAAGGTGTCTGTCTTACTGGGTGCCCTGAGTGGCGGTTTCGCCATGTTGATGTTTCTTGCGGCAACCAATCTTCCTGTTTATTACCTGGCCGGTGGCATGCTGGGACTTTCTGCTTCCTCGATTGTTGCAGCCATGAAAGTCATTGTGTCACGACTGTTTGATATTAATCAGGGTATCGCTATCGGCATTGTTTTGGGCGGCACCAGTGCAGGACAACTGGTCATGCCCTTGATCTGGTCACCTCTGCTTGATGCGGGAATTAACTGGCGCGAAATTTTTGCTACGCTGAGTCTGGGTTCATTTCTGATCTCCACCCCCTTGTGGATTATATTTATGGCAAAAACCGGAAAGACCCAGGATATTATCAATGCCAGTTCCGCAGCCCATAAAGATGGCCTGACCATGTGGGGACATTTCAAGGAAGTTTGCCAGGAAAAAAGCTTCTGGCTTCTTGCAATTGCCATTTTCCTGGTGTCTGCGGTAGATCAGGCGCTGATGCAAAACTATGTCACCTTTTTGCGTTCAGACCGAGGACTCAATCATCGTGATTTTGCCTGGCTGGTGAGCCTTGTCAGCGTTCTGGCCATTGCCTCGAAAGTGGGCTCGGGCTGGTTCTATGACCGCTTCTCCATTCCCGGCATTCGCTTCTTCTATTTTATGCTTGGCGCATCGGTGATTCTGGCGCTGCCAGTCACCGGTATTGGTACTATGGCGATTTTCCTGATCGTGCGTAATGTTGCCCATGGCGGTATGATTGTCGAAGCACCTGTGATCACCAAGCATTATCTGGGGCCCCGTAACCTGGGCATGACTATCGGAGTGGTGTCTGTTTTTGTAAATCTGGGGTTTGCCGCAGGTCCGCCATTACTTGGCTATCTATACGATCTTAATGGTAATTATACCTTCGGCTTTGTGCTGTATTCAGGTGTCGCCATACTCGCCGGGATATGTCTGCTGCCACTGAAGCCGCGTTACTGGACACCACCGAGTAAACGCAAGCAGGAAGACCCCGGCACGGCGTCAATGCAACCCGCTGCTTCCTGACTTCGCGATTGACAGAGATTAAACCAGTGAAAAAAAAGAGACCCTCAGGCCTCTTTTTTTGTTCATGTTTTATAAAAAGTAAAAGCTGTTTACTGCACCAGACTTTCATTGCCCATCATGTGGAACTGGTCAATATTATTATCCTGGCAGAAGTATTCGATGAACTCCTGATCCGGCTCCCAGGTTTTGGTCCAGACCGTTGACCAGGGTGCAGTATAAGCCTCGGGATCATCGATGGTGATTGCATAACGCAGGGTATCCATCTGCGGGCGTGAAATACGTTCTTCTAAATGCAGGCTTTCGGTATGAGGGTAGCCTTCACGGTGAATCCAGAAGCGCTCATTAAAGCCGATAGTATCCACGATCAGGGTATCGCCTTCCCAGCGTCCTACCGAATGTCCAAAGTAGGAAGGATTAATATAGTCTGGATGACCGCGGCCATCCATATGGATTTCACGCCAGGGCCGTGTTGAGCCGCCGGAATGAATAAAAATCTTGCTCATATGAGGAACCTGAACCAGTTGTAAACCGAATGGTACGGCAAACTGACGCGGTCCACCGGGGGGGGCGCAGCGTACATGGGGGTCGTCTTTAGCCAGAGTGGCCTGACGATAATCATAGAGCGCCCGTGCCCATGGCTTGAACGGGACTTCGTCAGGTGGCGGGTAATCCGCGCCTGCAACCATCGGGCCGGGTCCACGTCCCCACAGTCCCAGTCCATCTTCCTGAGGCCCCAGGTTAGGCGTGCCATCAGCCAGTCTGGGCGCCGGTCCCCGGGGGTTATATTCGGCAGCTGAAACAGCGGCACTCAGTATGCTCGTTAAAAGCACTAAACACGAAGTGAGTTTTCTCATGATGTTTGTCTTACTACTCTTATTCTAATTATTTTTATTGGTTAATTTTCCTGTCGGGAAAAAAGACGTTTACCGGTATCTTCGATAACAACCGAGCTGGCACTCATGGAAGAGCTGCCGTCACGGGCAAGGGCACCTTCTACAATCAGGAAATCTCCCAAAACAAGGGATTCCCGATTCCAGCCTTGTCGCTGCATTGAAACCGGGGAGCCCAGTTCACATGCCCAGGTGGATACTTCACCGGTTTCAGGATCTTCCACATCAATATAAAAATAGGCATGTGGATTTAACCATTCCACTTTGACTACCACGCCAGTGATTTCTTTACGGGCATCGGCATCGTATTGTGCGGTAAAGGCATGATGCGAAAGAACGGCCTGGCTGCCTGATAATGCAGTTACCAACAAAAAAATAGCTGTAGTTGAACGAAAAGTCATTACCTGGCTTCCCCTAATAAGCTGATTTTTATCAAGAAATCAGAAATTTTGTAAGTTTTCAATTATCAGGTTATCACAAAACATTTACATGTCTATGGCTGTTAAACGCTTTCACAATTTATCCCATATAGAGCTGTGTATTTGAACAACCCTCCTTTTGTTTAAAGGTTTCGGGGGGTATTTAAAATAATTATATTTCGTAAGAATTCCTAAAGAAACGCGTGCTGATCTGCACAACATGGAAAAAGCAAAGGTGCCGGATTATGTATTACCTTGTGCCAGTAAATTGTTGTATCAGGATAATTCTCAAGGTATGGAAACGAATTGTCAGTAACAGATTCTCCATGGCTTCTTACTACTGGATCTGAAGATCACTACTGATATTAAAGCTACTGGCATCTGTTTGATCCATCTCAAAGGCTGTATATCGTTTTAGCGTTTTACTTGGCACTGTATTTTGTGTCTTGAGTAATGCTACTGCTGATAATAAACGTTGAAGCTTGCCGGACGCCAGGTTTGCCCCATTCAAGACGATCCTGTTTTATAAACAGGCCTTCGTTGAAATCGAGTATTACCAATGTTAATTACTTATTACCCCAGAAAAGAAATTTTCTCTTTCTCGACGTGCCTGTGGAGAATTACCGCTTGTCTGGTATTTCTTTTTCCATTTCCAATTTTATCCGCCCAGATGGCTCATGAACATTTAATCACCAGTGAGACTCTTGCATTTGCTGATATTTTTGTCAGTGCCCTTGAACACAGTCCGGAGTATATGGAAACGCCGGTACGGGAAGATCAGGCAGAAAGTTATAGCGCTACCGGCAACAGCTGGATAGCCGGCAGACCCAGCCTGCAAATGAATTATTACGACGACAGTCGCCTGGATAATGTGGGCCTGTCGGAATTTGAATATGGCGTGCAATTGCCCTTGTGGCGTCCGGGGCAGCGCCGTGACACGAGGGCTCTAGGGGAAGGCTATGTCAGTCAGGTCGAGCAGTGGAAGCAGTTACTGTCATGGCTTATTGCCGGTAGAGTCAGATCAGTATTGGCCGCCCTGGCGGAAGCTGAATTGGGTATAGCGCTCCAGAATCAGGTGGTGGCAGATGCCATGCGCTTGCGTGATGTCACCCTGACGCTGTTTGAAGCAGGGGAAGTGGCACGCCTGGAATTGATGCAGGCAGAAACCTTGCTGGTGGAAAGCCAGGCGGATCTACTCCAGGCTGAAGCTGCAATGGTTGATGCTGAAAGAATTTATGAGACCTTGACGGGGCTCGATATACGTCCTGCAAAAGCCTACTCGGAAGTACTGACGTCCCGGGAAGAAATTGAGAATTCACACCCCCAATTGCAGTATTTAAGAAGCAGCATCAATCTCGCAGATGCTAATGTGCAGCAAAGTGAAAACTCAGCCAAAGGGAATCCAACTATTACCATCGGCACGCGCCGTGAAAGAGGCGATCGTTTTCAGAATTCCATCAGTAGCGTTGGTATTCAATTGAGCATTCCTTTTGGTGGTGGCTCATTTGTCTCTGCCCAAAGCAGCAGTGCCAGACGTGCCAAGGTAGATGCCGAAGTGTCTTTTCAGAACAGTTTTATTCAGCTCAACACCGCGCTTCACGAAGTGGAACATGATTTGTTTATTGTGGGAGAAGAAGAACCACTGAGACGCTCCCAGATGGATCTCAGTCGCCAGCGCTATGACATGGCAATGACAGCTTTCGGGGTCGGGGAAACTACCTTGGCCGAAGTTGTCATTGCCCAGCAACAGGCGCAGGAAAGTGATCGTACACTGCGTCTTTTACTGCTGGAAAAACAGCGATTAATTACAGAATTCAACCAGATTATAGGGGTATTACCATGAAGAAGTGTTTGGAAATGGGAGTGATGTATTTCAGTTTCCTGCTTGCCATGGGCTTGAATGCCCAGGAACAGATTACCTTGAGCAATGATGAAGTGACCCGCTTTGGTATTGAATTTACGCCGGTGCGGAATATGGATGGCAATACCGGTATGCGGGTTCCTGCCACGGTTATTAATTCACCCCTCTCGGTATCGGCTATCACTGCCCGCTACGAGGGTATTCTGAAGGGCTGGGAAGTGGCTCCCGGTGACAAGGTGGAGCAAAAGCAATTGCTTGGCATTATTAACAGCCAGGAATTACTGGGCATCCAGCAGGCCTGGATTATGGCCGACAGTGCACTGCAAGAAGCCCGGTTCAATCTGGCCAAGGATGAAATGTTGCTGGCAGAAGGCGTGATTTCCGAGCAGCGCATGATCCAGACCCGGCGAGATTATCAGCAGGCCCGGATTAATGACCAGGCCGCCAGACAAAGACTGCAACTTGCCGGCTTCACCGATGCTCAGATGCAGGCCTTACTCGCAACCGGCGAAGGCCTTGGACTGTATTATGTGCGTTCACCGATTGCCGGCACGGTCAGTCATCTGGCCCAAAATGCCGGTGCCTATATTGCCGATAACAGCGAACTGGTTGCCTTTAATAGCGGTAATCTCTGGCTAAGAGCCCAGTTACCCGCGCGGCTTGCGCAGCAGTTGCAATCCGGACAAAAGGCTTCTCTGGCAGACAGCAACCATAGCCTGACGGTGCGCCAACAGGATTATGCCGCCGATGAAAATTCCCAGATGATTGATGTCTATGCCGAGTTTGATCAGCCTGTAGCGCGGCTTCCCGGGCAGGTAGTCAGCCTGGTGTTAACGCCACGGGGAGGCGGTGTTTTGATACCCGGTGAAGCAGTGATTCACAGTGGCGATTTAACCCAGGTTTTTGTCCGCCGCGCCGATGGGGTAGAAGTCAGAACCCTGGAACTGATTGCGGTAGGCAGTGCCTATCTGGCGCAAGAGGGTATCAATGCCGGTAGCGAAGTGGTGACTCGAGGTGCCGCTCAACTCAAGGGTATACAACTGGGGCTGGGTGGCGAATAGGCCATTGTTGTTCAGACCCAAGTCAGCGTATATGCCCGATACACTCAATAAAAAGCGTGCAAGTAATACAGGAGTTTCCCCAGCGTCATGTTCACTCAGTTAATCCAGTTTTCTCTTAGCCAACGCCTGATGGTGTGCCTGTTGGCATTACTTCTTGTTGGCTTTGGTACCAGGGCACTGGTTACTTTGCCCATTGATGCCTTTCCTGATATTTCGCCGACCCAGGTAAAAATAATTATCAAGGCGCCGGGGATGACGCCTGAAGAAGTTGAATCCCTGATCACGCAACCCATCGAGGTGGAGCTGCTGGGTATTCCGCGTCAGGACATTCTGCGCTCTATTTCAAAATATGCCCTGAGCTCTATCACGCTGGACTTTGAAGAAGGCACGGATATCTACTGGGCACGCCAACAGGTGACCGAACGTATCAATAATGTCTGGGATGTTCTGCCCGGCGATATCAGTGGTGGTCTTGCGCCCATGAGTACCCCGCTGGGTGACATGTTCATGTTTACTGTTGAGAGCGACATCTTGTCTCTGGAAGAAAAACGATTTTTGCTGGATTGGACCATAAGACCAGCCCTGCGCACGGTTCCCGGTGTGGCTGATGTGAATTCACTGGGCGGTTTTGTAAAAACCTATGAGGTTATTCCGCGGCGCGCCGAGATGGCAGCCTTGCAGGTACGCAATGTCGATATTATTGAAGCGCTGGAAATGAACAACAAGAATGATGGTGCCGGACGTATCGATCAGGGCGAAGAAGCTATTCTGGTAAGAGTGGCAGGGGCGATTACCCGGCTGCATGAGATAGACAATATTCAGGTGGAAAATGCGCTTGGACAGGCAATCCCGTTGTCAGAAGTGGCTGACATCCGCATGGGCCAACTTGAGCGTTACGGCTCTGTTACCGCCGATGGTCAGTCGGAAGCGGTTCAGGGCCTGGTAATCGGACTACGAGGCGCTAATGCCAGAGAAGTGGTGGAAGGCGTGCGTACTAAACTTGAAGAACTGACTACCAGTTATCCTGAGGGGACTACTACACAGATTTTCTATGATCGCAGTGTCCTGATCGAGGGGGCAGTGAGCACTGTCTCCAAGGCATTGATTGAAGCCGTGATACTGGTGGTGGTATTGCTGGGTTTGTTTCTGGGCAATGTACGGGCGGCGCTAACAGTAGCCGTAGTGCTGCCCCTGTCGGCACTGATTACCTTTCTGATGATGAATACCATGGCTATGTCTGCCAACCTGATGAGTCTGGGAGGGCTGGTGATAGCTATCGGCATGCTGGTGGATTCATCCATTGTGATTGTGGAGAACATTGTGTCGGCCTTGCATCAACAAAATGAGAGCGGCGGGAAATTACCCAGACTTCACATCGTTTTTCGGGCTGTAAAAGATGTGGCGGTGCCGGTTACTGCCGGTATTATCATTATTGTCATCGTTTTCCTGCCACTGCTGACCCTGGAAGGGCTGGAAGGCAAGCTGTTTGGGCCGGTGACACTGACCATTGTTTTTGCTCTGCTCGGGTCACTTGTCCTGTCCCTGACCGTGATCCCGGTCATCGCCAGCTTTGCCGTTAAGGCCGATGCTCATGGCGATCCCTGGTTAAGCCGCACGTTGTCAAAAATTTATAAGCCCTTGCTCAACAAAGCGCTGGATTATCCTGTCTATGTGCTGGGAATAGCCGGCGCACTGCTGATTGTCACGGTGCTGCTTTTTCCTTTTGTGGGTAAAACCTTTATGCCAACCATGGATGAAGGTGACATCATTATTCAGCTGGAATCCATTCCTTCAGTGAACCTCAATACCATGACCCGCATGGTGCAATTGGTTGAGCAGGCCATTATGGAGGACGTGCCGGAAGTAATTCGCGTGGTTTCGCGCAGTGGTTCTGATGAAATCGGCATGGATCCGATGGGACTTAATGAAACCGATATGTTTTTACAGTTAAAAGTGCGCGATGACTGGGAAGCTGATTCAAAACCTGAACTGGAAGAAAAGCTGCGTGTGGTGCTTGAGCAATTCAAGGGCATCAACTACGGCTTTACCCAGCCCATCGATATGCGCGTGTCAGAAATGCTGACTGGCTCCAGGGGCGATGTGGCGATAAAACTGTTCGGTACTGACCTGGATATGCTAAATCAGAAGGCACAGGAAATTGCTGCGGCCATGGAATCAGTGCCCGGTAGTGTGGACACTATAGCCACCATTAACGAAGGCGCGCAGTATCTGCAGGTGGAAGTGGATCGTTATCGGGCAGGACAGCTCGGGCTTAATGCTGATGAATTGCAGACTCGACTGCGCTCTGAAATTGAAGGCCTTAGAGTAGGCACAGTTATCGAAGGCAGTGCCAGGGTCCCCCTTATGCTGCGCTTTGCCCCTATGCAAGGTGATGGTCTGGAGTTGATGCGTAACAATCTGATAAATCTCCCCGATGGCGATGTTGTGCCACTGGCAGAAATCGCGACTATCAAACGTGTGGAAGGGCCGGTCAGTATTTCCAGAGAATCCAGCAGACGTTTTGCGGTAGTTCGAACCAATGTGGAAGGTCGTGACCTGGTGGGCTTTGTTGAAGAGGGCAAGCAGGCTATAGCCGATAATGTCGCCTTACCGGAAGGTTACAGTCTGGAGTGGGGTGGTGAGTTTGAAAATCAACAACGTGCAGCAGCGCGGTTATCCCTGGTGGTTCCGGTGGCGTTGGCACTTATTGCTTTCATACTGTTCCTGACATTCCGCTCTATTAAACAAACCCTGATTATCCTGTCGAATATTCCTTTTGCCCTCACCGGGGGCTTGATTGCTTTATGGCTCACCGGCGAATTTATTTCGGTGCCGGCCTCAGTGGGGTTTATTGCCTTGCTCGGCATTGCGGTACTCAACGGTGTGGTGATGATGTCCCATTTCAATTATCTGGTATCAAAGGGACTGGAAATTTCCCGCGTAGTCAGGGAAGGTGCCTTGAGACGACTGCGGCCGGTGATGATGACGGCATCCATTTGTGCCATAGGTCTGGTGCCCTTGTTACTGGCCACTGGCCCGGGTTCCGAAATTCAGAAACCACTGGCAATTGTGGTGATTGGTGGGCTGATTAGTTCCACGTTACTGACGCTGTTTTTGTTGCCGATTATTTATCGACGTTTTCATCGCGACGTGGCGACAGAATAAGAGGCAAGAGGCAAGAGACAAGAGACAAGAAAAAAGATAAAGGATAAAGGATAAAGGTGAGCAGTCAGCGTGGTGGATTGGTTTGACTTGTAGTTCGGATAAGCGCAGCGCCATCCGTCATGGCGACCTTCGGTGGCTTGCTTGTGACTTGTAACTT
>CBFIIQ010000065.1:0-10222 GCA_965662685.1 Pseudohongiellaceae bacterium
CCAGCCCTGTACATTCGCGGTCCAGGCAATGAGGGTATCGCCGTCCCAGAACCCGACGGTTTCCCCATACCACTGGGGAATCAGGGTGGAATGTTCCTGACCAATAAGCACCTTGCGGATGAAGTTGTCGGCCACGCCGGCCAGTAGTTGTACCTGATTTGGTGTCACCAGCACTTCCATATCCCGGATGCCCCAGACATACCACCAGCGCATCAGGCCTTCCGGATAACAGAACGAGGCCATCCACTGCGGAGCATTGTTGACGGCCTCGTGGTAGTTCATCTGGGTCATGCGTTGCTGGTATTCGGGTGTGAGCAGGGAAACCATGGTGGACGTCTGCAGAATATCGCCGTTAGTCCATTGCTCAGGTCCATTGGAAAAAGAGCCCCGGAAATACCAGCCGTCCCAGTCCGGCAGCGTGGCGCGGGTGTGGGTATTGTAGTTGCCTTTCTCTTTGGCCCTGGCCATCAGATCGCGGTAATGCTCTTCCGCAGTGCTGTAGGAATAGGAACTGAAGATAGCCTGCGCACTGATACCGAAACTGCAGTCGCCCCAATGACCGACCCGGCCAGCCACCCACATATTGGTGAGTTGGGCGGGGGTATTACAACGGGTATAGCGGGGATCTTCCCAGTATTCTCTGTCGAAATAAAAATTCTCTGTAGTAAACATGTCCACCGGCAAGGGTTCTATGCCGGGCGGTGGTTCTGCATTGTCATATCGGTTATCCGCCGGGGCTTGTGCCAGGCTCGACATTGAAAAGGCGCAACAGGTGGCAAAAAGGGAAAGGTAAACAGTCAGGCGCATGGTATTCCCTCTATCAGTTATTGGCTGACAGGTAGACCGTACCTGTTTCAGGAGTGCAACCGCCTTCAGGCATGCTCATCCCGCAATTGACCAGGGGAGTGCCATTTGGCATGGCGCCGAAGGTTTTGCCATTGCGCAGCGGATTGAGCTGCACGGTAATAATGCTGCCGATGGGAAAGTTTGCCGGTGTCACGCCCTGTCTGGCAATACGTGTTGCCGGACCGGTTTCTACTCCCCAAAGCAGGGGATTGCCATCTTCATCGTTCAGGGCTTCACCTGCCTCATCCACTAATTGAAAAATCAGTTGGGCATGATTGGCGCCGGTAATATAACGGGTCAGGCGCCCGGTCAGGGTACGCAGTTCACTCTGGTCGTACATGGCAAAGGAATGATGGGCCTGGCTGAGTGGCGCCAGGCTCGACAGGGACAGGAATAATGCAGTAAACAGTAACGGACTAAGTTTCAATGTTGGACTCCCCCCTAAGGAAACAACGATGAGAGCACAAAGAGTGCCACATACACTACTACTAGTAAAATATGGCAAAACCGGTTGCCATAATTTCTCAACAATTCGAATTAGTGGCAAAACTCCCTGCCAATAAGTCAGGGAATTTTCAGATTATATAGGAAACGCTTTGAGTATTAGTCTTTCCTGAACAAATGCACCCGGCTACTTACCGCATCAGCAATATAAACATCCCCATGCTCATCCACAGCCATGTAATGACCTTCGCCGAATTCCCCCAGGCCATCGCCAGGTCGGCCAAGAGTGCCGAGCAGATTACCTTTCATATCCAGTTTACCCCATTCGCCGTCAAAGCCTGAGGTCATGTACATGACGCCGTCGTCGTGGAGGTAAAGGCCGCAGATCATGGCGTTGTAGTTCCACTCATCCAGGTAGTTGCCGTCGCTATCAAAGATCTGCACGCGGAAGTTTTCCCGGTCGGCTACATAGAGGCGATCTTCGCTGTCGATTTCGATAGCGTGGGCGACGGCCAGTTCACCGGGGCCGGTGCCACGGCTGCCCCATTGCATGAGGAAGTTGCCGTCGGCATCAAATTTCAGAATGCGAGGTTCGCCGCGACCATGGCCCTGGGCAATATAGAAGTTGCCCTCACTGTCAAAGGCGATATCGTTGGGCTGGTCAAACAGGTGAGTGCCGGCACGCTCATCCCAAAGGCCATTTTCTCCGGGGGTGCCGAGCGTCATCAGATGATTGCCTTCACTGTCCATCTTCACCACTACATGAGTACCGATATCGGTGACCCAGATATTTTCCTCACTATCCAGGCGCAGGCCATGGCTGAAAGTCCAGGTGTCACGGGGACCAAAGGCGCGCAGGAAGTTACCGTCGTTATCAAACTTGAGCAACGGATCTTCACCGCGATGCAGGATTAGCATGTCCTTGTGGCTGTCGATGACTATGCCGGAGACCCGGGCAAAGGCAAAGTTTTCTGGCAGGTTGAGAGCTTCGCTGACATCCACCGGGGTATAGCCTTCAAGAGTATAGGAATTAAGCGGGATCAGTTCGCGATCAGGACGTTGCGCCTGTGCGGGCAGCGCCAGACAGCAGGCCAGTACAGATAAGAAAGTAAGTCGGTGGGCTAATCTCATTACGGTCTCCTTGAGTGAGGCAAAAGTATACCCAGATCACGTTTACAGGGGAACGCATAGAGGGAAATGAAATATTGCCGTGAGCGGCGCTGCCTTGTTTAAAAACAGCAGTTAAATTATTCTGCGGATATTGAAACCGGAGTCCTGTGAATGTCTGAAAATGAAAATGCTTGTCCTCAATGCAGCCGTAAAATCATGCAGAGTATTTCCAACCGCTGCATGTATTGCGGGGCAGGCCTACCGGAAGAACATCACCTGACCCGGCAGGAAAAAAATGCGCTTTTAGCGGCGAAGATGGATCAGTTCAAACAGAACGAGGAGAACGCTGATAATATCATTAGTTCTATTCGTAAAGATTTTGCTATCCCGGAAAGAAAAATCCGCAAGAAACGAAAAGACATCAAGAGCAGTAAAGAGCAAAACGCCGCAGACATTGTTGCGGCGCTGGCGAGTCTTAACGACAAGAGCGGGAGCCGTGATTCCTGAAGTTGAATCGCTTTTTTGCAGAGGCCTTTAACAAGCCCTTTCAGTCCTGTTCCGAGAACTTCTTAAAGTCCTATGTAAATTCCTCAGTATCAATTTCTACCTGAACTCCGGCAGGATAGCGCGGACCGGCGACAGTCTGCTGGTTGATAAGCTCATTCAGCTTGCTCATGGTTGCGGCATCCAGTGATACTTCCAGTGCGCCAAAGTTTTCTATCGCATATTCTGTGTGCTTGGTGCCGGGAATCGGAATGATGGCGTGATCTTTCTCCAGTAACCAGGCCAGAGAGAGCTGAGCAGGGGTGCAGCCAACGTCTTCTGCAATTTTTGCGAACTGGGCATACAGTTCCATATTTTTGGCATAGTTTTCCGCGTGAAAGCGGGGCATGTTTAAACGTAAATCACCCTGTTCCAGCTGCGCCGCCGGATCAGTGAGCTTGCCGGTCAGAAAACCGCGCGCCAGTGGGCTGAAGGCGACAAAGGTAATACCCAGTTCCCTGCAGGCATCCAGTACTGCAATTTCTGCGTTACGGCTCCACAGGGAATATTCTGTCTGAATCGCCGCCATCGGATGAACCGCATGGGCTTTGCGCAGGGTGTCGGCGGAGACTTCGGAAATACCCAGGCTCTGAACCTTGCCTTCTTCCACCAGACGCGACATCTCGCCGATACTTTCTTCTACCGGGATGCTCTTGTCCCAGCGATGCAGGTAATACAAATCAATGACGTCGGTCTGCAGACGTTTGAGAGCGTCTTCACAGGTCTTTCGAATTACTTCAGGGCGGCCATCAATCTTGCGCTTGCCACCCTCTGGGTCGAGAAAAATGCCGCACTTGCTGGCCAGTACATATTCACTGCGACGATCCTTGAGCACCCGACCCAGCAGTTCTTCATTCTTGCCAAAGCCATAGAGGGCCGCGGTATCGAAAAAGTCATAGCCGATATCCAGGGCTTTATGCAGGGCGACTTCCGCTTCTGCGATATCCGGGGTGCCGTAAGCATGGGACATGCTCATGCAGCCAAGACCAATGGCTTTAACTTCAAAAGGGCCGATTTTACGGGTTTGCATTATGACCTCATTGTTTTGTTGATTTATTGACTTGAAAGGCGGAAAACAGGGTAAGCCTGTCTCCCGCCGATAACCGATAATATTGTGGATTATTTTTGCGCGTTCAGGCACTGCTCCAGTTTATCCAGAGTTTCCATGGCAGACAGACACTGGGCAACACTGGAATTAGGCTCACGACCTTCTTTAATAGCCGCAAAAAATTCCCGATCCTGAAGTTCGATGCCGTTCATGCTGACATCCACCTTGCTCACATCAATCTGTTCTTCTGCACCGGTAAACAGGTCATCATAACGTGCAAGATAAGTGCCGTTGTCGCCGATATAGCGGAAGTAGGTGCCCAGTGGACCGTCATTATTGAATGACAGTGACAGGGTACAGATGGCACCGGAAGGCACCTTCATGCCGATGGACATGTCCATGGCGATGCCGAGTTCAGGGTGATGGGGGCCTTCCAGGGCAAAGCATTCGCTGACTACTTCGCCGGTCTGATACTGAAACAGGTCAACAGTGTGACAGGCGTGATGCCAAAGCAGATGATCCACCCAGCTGCGTGGCTCGCCAGCGGCATTCATATTGCTGCGGCGGAAGAAATAGGTCTGTACATCCATTTGCAGGATATTCAGTTCACCGGCTTTAATTTTGTTATGGACCCACTGATGGGAAGGGTTGAAACGACGGGTATGGCCTGCCATGGCTACCAGGCCACTTTTTTCCTGGGCAGCGCAAATGGCGCGTGCATCAGCCACAGTATCTGCCATGGGAATTTCTACTTCCACGTGGATGCCGGCTTCCAGACATTTGATAGCCTGTTCGGCGTGGACCTGGGTCGCGGAGGTAATAATGGCACAATCAACGTCCTGGGCCAGACATTCATCCAGATCCGTGCTCCAGTGGGGAATGCCCCGGGCTTCGGCGGCGGCCTTGGTAGCTTCATCGCGGCGGCCGCAAATGGAGACCACTTCGGCACCTTCAATCCTGTCGATACCGTCCATGTGTTTCTGGGCAAAGGCCCCGTGTCCAATCATTAATACTTTCATTTAACTTCCCCTGAAAAAATAGAATTTATTTGTTGAGATCTTCCAGCGAGTCTACATAGACAAGACCCGCTTCTTCCAGCCTCGGGCGCATATTGTAAATATCCAGACCGAGCTCGCCTGCCAGCAGACGTTCACGTTTGGCGACTTCTGCCTCTTCACGCTGTCTGGATTTGTCGCATACTGCAGGCGCATGTTTGCGCTCTACCACACAGACACCATCGCCATCGGCGACGATCACATCACCCGGGTTAACCATGGCGCCGGCACACACAATCGGAATATTCACTGAACCCAGTGTTTCCTTAACAGTGCCCTTGGAGTGAATAGCTTTAGACCAAACCGGAAAGCCCATTTCCTTGAGGTCCAGGGTGTCACGCACACCGGCATCAATAATCAGGCCCTTGACGCCCCTGGCCATACAGGAATGGGCGAGCAGGTCACCAAAAAAACCATCGGTGCTGTCGGCGGTAAGACCCACCACCAGAATATCGCCGGGCTGGCACAATTCGATCGCCACATGCACCATCCAGTTGTCGCCGGGCTGAGCCAGAATAGTGACCGCACTGCCTGCCAGTCTCACTCCGTCATAGACAGGACGCATATAGGGTTTCATCAGGCCAACACGGCCCTGGGCTTCATGGACAGTGGCAACGCCCATTGATCCTAAATCGTCAATAACAGATTGATCTGCACGGGGGATATTACGAACAGCTACGGGTTTATGCATCGAAAGTTCCTGCTGATAAAAATGGAGGCTCATTATATGAACTGAAAGGGTTATGCTCAAATCTCATTTGCCTGTAGTTTTTGCCGGATCCTCTGAATAAGCGGTTTGGCAATCGGTAATTGAGGCTGGCGCAGGAGTTTCAATCTGACGGATAAAACCAGATAATGCGTTTCTCGTTTTTCTGATCAGGTGAATTGAATGCAAAACGCCATACCCTGCATGTTATTTCGTGGTGGCACGTCCAAAGGGACCTATTATGTCGATGCTGACTTACCCGTTGATCCAGCTGCCCGTGAGCAAGCCCTGTTGCGTATTATGGGCTCGCCTGACAGTCGTCAGATTGACGGGGTAGGTGGGGCCCATCCTCTCACCAGTAAAGTGGCCATTGTGAAGAAGTCAGAGCGTGAAGGAATCGATGTGGATTACCTTTTCGTTCAGGTGGTTGTAGATGAGGCGCGGACCTCAACCGCTCAGAACTGCGGCAATATTCTTGCAGGAGTAGGGCCATTTGCTATTGAAACCGGTCTGGTGGACGCTCAGGACGGGGAAACGTTGGTTTCCGTCTATATGGAAAATACTGCCAGTATTGCGCGTCAGCGTATTCAGACCCCGGGTAAACAGGTTAAATATGATGGCGACGCAGCCATCGACGGTGTACCCGGTACCCATGCCCCGATCATGATTGAGTTTGTCGGTGTGGCCGGTTCCAGTTGTGGCGAACTCTTCCCCACCGGCAACCCGGTGGACGTCATTAACGGGATTCCTGTCACCATGGTGGATAACGGTATGCCGGTTGTGATGATTGCTGCACAATCTCTTGGACTGCAGGGTGATGAGGATATTCAGGATCTGGAAAATAATCAGGCACTGAAAGATCGTGTTGAAGCTATTCGCCTTGAAGTAGGTCCGCTGATGAATCTGGGCGATGTGAAAGAGAAAACAGTTCCGAAAATGACCATTGTCTCAACCCCGAAAAACGGCGGACTGATTAATACCCGAAGTTTTATTCCGCATCGGGTACATGATGCCGTAGGTGTGCTGGCTGCTGCCAGTGTAGCAGTAGGCGCTACTACAGTGGGCGCTGTAGGCAATGATATTGCTGTTATTCCTGGCGGTGAGAAAAAGCTTTGTTATGTGGAACATCCCACCGGCGCTTTGGCAGTAGAAGTGGAGCTCAGTGATGATCCTGAAAAACTGGATCCTAAAAGTACTGCCATCATGAGAACAGCCCGCTTGCTTATGTCCGGCATGGCCTATTATATTCCCGAATAGGTAAATAATAAGCGTGTTGCAAAAAAAAGCCCCGGCAATTGCCGGGGCTTTTTTTGTCTTTCAATTGCTTTTATATTACATCGGCGGTGTGGCTTCTTCCTTGCCCACATGTAGTTTGGCAAGCTTGCTGGGGGCCGTTTCAACCAGAAACAGTGCCACAACAAAACCAAGTGCCAGACCACAACAAGCAAAGTAAATCGCTGCCCGGAGTCCATAGTCAGTTGCCAGACCACCAGCAATGATCGGGCTGATACCGCCACCGATAAACTCACCGGCAAAAATCACAAAGCCTGCCATGGAAGCGAGCATGCCAGGAGGGGCAGCTTCTGCTGCGACCGGGCCGGCCAGAATCGCCAGCGCGGCAAAGTTAAACAGGGAAGAGAAAAACAGCAGAATCCATAAAACCGTTGTATTCTCAGGACCAGCCTGGGAAAAGGTAAACAGGAAAACCGCCGCCAGGATATAAGAGATAAGTGTGGTAATTTTACGGCCAAATATATCTGACAGCGCAGGCATGGCGAACTGACCAATGGCGCCGCCGACACCCACCGCGGTAAATACGTTGGCTGCGGCAAATGATTCCAGCCCCAGACCGCCGGCAACTTCGGGAGCCGTGAGATAGGCAAACAGCAATGCGGCAATCACAAATATGCCGCCCATGGCGCAGATCAGTGTTAATGGCGCGACTTTGGCATTGCGATGCCCAAACATGCCAAGCACAGATTTCATTGACATTTCAGGGGCTGCTTCACCACCGGGTTTGTTAGCCATTTGTTTTAGCGGTTCACGGATAACAAACCACATAATAATGGCAATGATTACTCCGGGTATGGCGACCAGCATAAACACCATATGCCATTCATAGATGGCCAGCAGGCGTGAGGCGATGAAAGGCGCCAGAGCAAGACCGAAGAGGGAGATCATGCACTGGAAAATGCCATTGTTCAGTCCCATGCGAGAAGGCTTGGAGGCTTCAACCGCGACGGCAACACCAGTGGAGGCAACAGGGCCCTCAGCCAGGCCCATAATGACCCGGACGATGACCAGCATCATGATGGAGGTTGCCATACCACTAAAGGCAGACATCAGAGAGAAAATAAGGATTGCTGGTACCAGCACGGCGCGACGTCCAAGTTTGTCAGCCATGTAGCCCATCACAAATGCTGAAATCCCCCAGGCCATGCCAAGATAACCGGCCAGAACGCCGCCATCTTCAGGGGTCAAGCCAAGATCCATGCCCATGGTGGAGTTTGGGTCTTGCAGGATCACGGGTAGAATAAAGCGATCCAGACCTACCAGTCCAAAGGTCAGGCTCAGCAGTAAAATTATTTTCCACTCATAACTGGTATCCCAGTTACTAGAATCATTTTGAGACATAGAAATCCCCTTATTAGTATTTATTTTGGTTGGTTGATTTTTATTATTGTCCAGGACAGATGCCTGCAAAACGGTACGAGTAAATCACATCTCGGGCTTAATCGCACTTAATTTAATGCGCCGCATAGACTTGTAAATAACGCTTCTCTGAAATTGCTCAGTTCCATATCTATCCGTCTGTTTTACCCTTGGATATGAACCTGAATGGCAAAGTTGGTAATTTTTTTGTTTAAGATTTTATCTACAAGAGGAGCTGGTTCAAAAATTGGTGAAATTCAAAGTTACCCATTGTGAAATTAAAACGAAACCAGAGTCGATAGCTTGAAATGATTGATTTGTCTAGGGCATTTATTCCTGAAATATAACACTTAAACCTAATAAAATACATTAATAGATATCCATAAAACATTGAAAAATATGTAAAAATAGGTCTAATTATGTATTTGAGGCAAACTGTGATGCTGCTCACAAGTTTTAACAGATAGTTTGACTTGTTTTAGCTTGCGCGAGTAAGGTGTTGACCTGTCTGGATTTTTAGCTTTTTCGCTTAATAGCATAATGATATTAATAATAAGCAGGCTATGGGTCTGTACGCAGAGCGTCTGAGAACAAGAAGCTCCTCGTATAACTGATTAGTAAAATTTTTAGTCCTTCTCTGGTCATTTCGTTTTTTACCAGGTTAGGGATGTACGGATCAGGAAAAAATGAAAAATACACTCTACAAAACATACTTAAACAGTTTAGTCGTTGCTGTTTCGTTGCTCGTCAGCGCGTCGCTTTGCGCCCAGGAAAATCCAGCTGAGGTGATTGGGACAGTAATTCTGACACGCGGAGATGTTGTTGCTCTCTCTGCGGTTGGTAGCACAAGAATATTGGACCGTCGATCGGATTTGCGGGAAAAGGATACCGTTATCACCGGAGAAGATGGTTTTGTTCAGATTCGTCTTGTTGACTCTGCCATTATCAGACTGCAGGAAAATACCGAATTTACATTTACTGAATACAGTTTTGATGGTGTCGGAGGTGAAGCTGATACTGCGGTGATGAATCTTGTTAAAGGCGGTTTTCGCACCATAGACGGGGTAATTGGAGAAGACAGCAATGACGAATACAGGGTTGATACTCAATTTGCTTCAATCGGCGTGAGGGGAACAACCCATTTTGCAGTCATAGATGATATTGCGGATGTCCTCTTCACGGGCGTGTCGGATGGCGGCACAACAGTCTCTAATGCCAGCGGTATTATAGACTTGGGTCTTGGTGCTGATTTTGACTTTAGCCGGACTGGCCGGGGGCAGGCTCCTGTGGGTTTATTGCAAATACCGCTCCAGCTTGGCAATGCTGGTGTATCACTGGGGCAGGAAAGTCAGGAAGAGCCCTCCGACGATGACTCTGGAGAAAATGAGGGTGGGGCGCAGGAAGAAGAAACGCAGGTAGCCGCCGCAAGTGAATCCGATGAAAATGATAATGCAGGCTCAACGCAGCCGGATGGCTCTGAAACGGAAGAATCAGAACAGCTTGAAACCTTTGATGAGGAAGACATTGCCAATCAGGAAGACTTTGGACAATCGGTACCGACAAATACTGCTGAAAATTTAGCCTCTTCAAATAGTGCATTAGCCACAACACCTGGAGAGCAGACAGGTAGTGGTGATGCAGAGTCTGGAGGTATTGTTACCGGTGGTACCAGCAGTACCAATGTCGATCCGCAAGTTAATCCATTGAACAACGTTAGAGAGGTTGCTTCACTTTCCGGAAATAACAGTAATAGCGGTAATTCAAACGGCAACAGCAATAACGGCAATAGTGCCGGTGGCAATAGCGACGATGATGACG
>CBFIIQ010000066.1:0-10105 GCA_965662685.1 Pseudohongiellaceae bacterium
CTAAGGGACACCCACATTTCCTAAGGGACACCCACATTACTGGCAATCCCCCCATTCTTTACTACCCTGTGTCATAAGCACCCAAGCAGAACTGAATATGACCCGACCCCGATCCACACTCATCTCCCCGGAGGATACGCCCTATTACCACTGCATCTCCCGCTGTGTCAGGCGGGCCTTTCTGTGCGGACAAGATCGATTTACGGGCAAATCCTTTAACCACCGCAAGCCCTGGTTAGTGAAGCGTTTCAAGCTTCTGTCCAGCGTTTTTGCCATTGATATCGCCGCGTATGCCGTCATGTCCAACCATTACCACCTGGTGCTGCATGTGGATTTACAGCGTAGTCGTCAGTGGTCTGATGACGAAGTAATCAGCCGCTGGCTGACCCTTTATAAAGGGCCTGATCTGGTCAGGCGACACCACCTCGGGGAACCGCTCCTACCCGCAGAACAAGACCAGGTCCAGGAAATCGTGCACACATGGCGAGACAGGCTGTCGAGTATCAGCTGGTTTATGGCCTGCCTGAATGAATTCATCGCCCGCAAGGCCAATGCCGAGGACAACTGTAAAGGCCGGTTTTGGGAAGGACGCTTCAAGTCCAAGGCTTTGCTGGACGTGACAGCCTTACTGTCCACGATGGCCTATGTGGACCTGAACCCGGTCAGAGCCGGTATAGCCCGCGACCTGAACGACTCCATCTTTACCTCGATCCAGGACCGTATCAAAGAGGTGGCAGGGCAGTCCCTGAAGGATAAACCGACATTGATGGCCTTCTCCGAAAGCAAAACCCACGATGAGCCAGTCACAAGGCTTCCCTTTCACCTGAAAGAGTACATAGAACTGGTGGACTGGACCGGCAGGATCGTCAGAAAGTACAAGCGGGGATTTATTGTCAATACAGAACCCGGGATTCTCAAGTCACTGAAGCTGAACACCATGGAGTGGGAATACCTGGCATTGGAAATCCAGAAACGGAGCATCAACACTATTCATGGGTTGGAACGTCTGAAAGCCCACGAAAGACAGCAGTCAAAATCAGTGGCTGCCTGATCAACCATTCACTGACTGCAGGCTGATCTGCCTGGAATAGCCCCTGTCTGATAAATCGATCTCTCGATCTAAACTCGCTGGGTAAGTGAAAGAGTTCGCGCCCAAGTGGAAGCTTTAATGGTGAGAGCAATAGAGTGGGTGTCCCATTAGTACTAATAGAGTGGGTGTCCCATTAGTACTGCATTAGTACCATTAGTACTAATAGAGTGGGTGTCCCATTAGTACTACATTAGTACTATTAGTACTACGCTCATGATTGACAATGAGTCATCAAGTTCAAAACTGGAATCAGTAATAACACTCAGGTCACCTGTTATTGATCATAGAAAGCCGTAGAAATTTTTTCATACGTCGTTGAACCAACTCGTGAAAATATTCGGAACCCAATAGGATGGACTGGAAATCCAAACTACCTTGTTCAGAAATTAAAAGAGATGGACGTATTAAACGGAAGAAAACTTAAATGATAAGTTGAACAATGACAACCCCATAAACGTAGTACGGATTCGGGAAAGACGCAAATTACTATACAAATATTTACATATTTCTTCACTTGATTAATCGTCTGATAATATATTTTCGTTAGAATTGGAATTTTTTTGTGGTGATAAATCTGTATGGCCCACGATGTAATAATCCTCGAAGATGATCCCCTGATGCGAAATGTACTCGTATCGGTACTGCTAGATTGGGAAAAAATAGGAAATCTTGACATAGCATCAACTCTTCATGAATTTGAAAAGAAAATAGATAAAAGATTACCTGACATATTGCTAGCAGACCTTGATCTTCCCGATGGCTCCGGCAATGACGCCATATCCAGCTTTACTAGTCTGAATCCTTCAGCGGTCGCTTTGGTTATCTCCAACCTTAGTGACTCAAAGACAATTTTGAATTCAATAATAGCAGGCGCAGTCGGTTATCTGCACAAAGATGACAACAAATTTTTAATAATTGAATCTATTGAAGATGCCTTGAGAGGCAATTCACCCATATCGCCCTTTATCGCAAAAACTCTACTAACTCACTTAAATTCTGGAAACGCAGATGCTACGCACTTAAAAAATGACATAGAGAGAGAAAAATGTAATTTAACGCCACGAGAACTTGAGGTATTGGAGTTAATTGCTGTTGGTATGTCGTATGAAGAAACAGCTCGGATGTTAAAAATATCAAAGAATACTATGCCTAGCCATGTCCGAAATATCTATAGAAAATTACAGGTAAAGAATAAAGCACAGGCTATACATGAAGCAAGGATACTTGGAATACTGGCATGACTAAAAGTTGGCTAAAGAAGCCTAGTGCATTGACCTTTTTATTTACCATATCAATTATTATTTGTATTACGCTACTTGCAAACACGCTAAACAGACTTGAATTATCAAGATATAATAATTTCGAGCAGTTACATTTAAAAAGTTCAGAAATTGGATTGCTACCATTTTCCGAATACAGTATTTTTTACAATCAAAAAAGCGAAATATTTTTTCTCGAGGATACACTAGAGTCTAACAGAATTGTCGATGCAATATACATCCCAAATATCTCACACGCGTTAACTATCAAGATTAATAATCAACCTGTATTTGAGCGCTTAAAACCAAAAACTCTGCCAACCAATACAAAATCTCCTTTAATTTTTTCATTTGAACCGATTAGCTCTTCAGTCATTGAGTCAATATCAATGGAGATATTCTCTAGTGGTAATTTCATGATGGCATCAAATGCTTATATAGGAAACAAGAATGATATTTTGAGCGAACCATATTTTTTCTCGCCAGTTAATATTTCAATTATCAATATTAGTGCTGTAGCAACTATCTTTATATTAATGCTGGTGTATTTTTTATTTTCAAATAAAAAAATTTCTTTATTTCCGCTCATATTTTTAAACTTCATTTTGCTTGTCAGTATGCTGAATGCTTATGAGAGTATTATTGATAATAGTGAAGGATATAGTGATCGGAGTTTATTCATTTTAATTTTTTTATCTTTGATCGAGATATTAAGAACATCAATATTAGATAATAAATACAAGCCTCTTTACAAAATATGGTTTGTTAGCATAACGTTTTATATTTTTATTAAACTCACAACCCAATTGGCAGTTACATTTATGCAATCCGTAAACTTATTATTATTTACAACGTTATCAATGTGCCTGCTTTTCTATACCCTGTGTTCGATTAAAAAAATAAGCTCCCAATTAATTCTTTCTGGTTCTTTGATTCACTCATTAATACTGGCAGTTGTCGTCATTATTTTGGCTGATATATTATTGAAAATCGGAGTTTTAAAGAGTGATTTTTATCTTTCTACATACTTACCAGCATTATTATTAATCCTTTTTGTTGGGCTCTTAGCTTTAAATATTTTCAAGGCAAATTCTGACACATTTCGAATTAATAAAATTATAAGTCACAAGGTGACTATACAAAAAAAACGCATAAATGAAGAAAACCAAAAAATTATTTTGTTGACTGAAGATAAATTAAGAGCAAAAGAAAAATCAGATATACTTTCTGATTTACATGATGGCGTATTAAGCTATCTATCAGGCATAAACCTGTTAACAGAAATCGAACAAAAAAATACAAATGGAATATTAGATATTGAAAAACAAAAATATTATTATTCACAACAACTATCAAGCATCAACAAATTGAGTCGATTTGCAACACAAGAAATAAGACTAATTCTGGACACTAATGCTTTTGACAACAGCACTCTTTTTTTTACTCTATCATCTCTACGTATACAAGTTCTTCAAAATCTAGTTATGAATGGGTTTCGCTACAAATGGGATCTGCTGAAGATTGCCAATTATTCTTCAGCAAATAGAAAATTCACACTAAATATGGCCAGGATCATGCAGGAGTGCATACACAATGCAATTGTTAGAGCTCGTTGCTCTGTGATTTCTATAAAAGCCCACAAAAATGAACACGGAGACCATTATATTGTTATTTCTAATATTGGAGGAAAAAGTTTTCAGCCGAACAGTATAATCCAGGGTAATGGAACCTCTAACATAAAAAGAAGAGCCAAACAGATATCAGTTAACTATTCGATAAAAGCAATAAAAGGTGGTGCCAGAGTCGTTCTTCAACTGCCTACTCCGAAATAGTTCAGACAAAACCTGGCACCTAACCTGAAACAGTCCCAGTTACCGTTTTTGACCGAAGGTAACAACAGAAATCAAGAAGTCAGATTACTTGATCCCTTGACTTTGCTTTAACCTATTCCCCCTTGATTCCTAGCCACAAATCACATGCGACAACATTGCTCCTGCCTTGGCGTCTTAAATGGCAGTTGCAGCATCCCACAGCGTACCGACCCAGCCAATTCGGAATTTTTCGTAATTAGCACTGGGTATGAAAACACTATAAGCCAGTCTGTTTACCAACTCGGATATGGGTAGACCATTAGGTTGAGCGAGACTGTAGAGACGAAGTATCTTGGACCATATGAAAATAAATAATCTGTAAGTCAGGTTGAATTAGCGGGGAGCAGATTATGCTGGAAAATCGGGGGAAAGTGAAAAATATTGCGGTATAAGCAGCAAGGTATTATATGCTTAGCCGTAATTTATCCGGCAAATTTTCAAGTAAATCAGATAAATCGGTTGCGGATGTTGAGCTCTACAAGGGAAATCAATGGGCCAGTCAGCATTTCAATGGAACCGCCAGCGATAGGTGGCAGGCTCTCTACCAGGAAACGTCCTTCAAGCACCTGGTAAAGCAATACTCATCATAATTCGACTATTTCACCATCCCCAAGCTCGTCACTGGCAATCGAATCGAAGCCTATCAGGCTGACAAGCCGATCAGTGTCAGTAGTGATTTCTCTGATTTCCTTGACAGGACCATCAATCAAAAACGAGATAGCGTTCAGTTAAGAAACTCATCACGGGTTCTGTGACAGGCCTTGAAAGCACCGCCCAGAGCCGTGGTTTGTGTGGTTGAGCCGACATCCATGACACCTCGGGCTTTCACGCAAAAGTGGGTTGCATCAATGGTGACTGCAACATCCTCGGTTCCCAATATGGTTTGCAGGGCTACCAGCACCTGCTGGGTCAGCCTTTCCTGCACCTGGGGACGCTGGGCAAAAAAGCGCACAATGCGGTTAATTTTGGATAAACCGATAATTTTGTCTTTGGGAATGTAGGCCACCCGGGCTCTGCCATCGATAGTCACAAAATGATGTTCACAAGTGCTGGTCAAGCTGATGTTTTTGACCTTGACCATTTCGTCAACAGACATTTTGTTCTCAATAACCGTTATCTTTGGAAAATGCGCGTAGTCCAGGCCAGAGAAAATTTCCTGAACATACATTTTAGCGATACGGTGAGGCGTTTCTTCCAGGCTGTCATCACCCAGGTCCAGACCCAGGGCCAGCATGATATCAGTCATGGACTCCTTGATTCGGCTGTACTTCTCCTCGTTACTGAGGTTCTGCGGAATCATCGGAGTTTCCAGGCCTTTACCCACCAGGGCGTCCCGGACATGCAGTGCTGCTTCGCTAAATTGTGCAGGCGACAGCATAATGGGTTTGGTTACGACTTTATTCATGATAGTCACCAACTTTTTTCAGATAATTGTTTTGGCACAAGTTACGTAATAAATAATACTTCGGATTCACCCGTTTTTAAGATGTCTTCCACCATCCAGTGGAATGGATCGCCCGGTGATATAGCGGCTGGACAACAACATCTGCACTGTGGCAATACCCTCCCTCGCTCCCGGACCAGGGGCCAAGAGGGATTTTTTGGCCACACGCTCACGATATTCTCCATCATCCTGATCCCGGAACATTAGTAAAGCCGGGGCAATACTGTTCACCTTGATATCCGGCGCCAGGCTGGCGGCAAAGGACAAGGTCATGTTTTCCATCGCTGCCTTGCTGGCCGCATAGGCAATATGTTTTTTGCTACCTCGACCCGCCACATAATCAGAGAGATGGATAATATCGGCCTGCCCGTATTGGCTGGCACCTTTTTTCAGCAGGTCTGCCAAAGCAAGGTTCATTAGATAGGGTGCCAGGACATGAACTGCCCAGTTTGTTTCCATCACCCAGGCCGGATTGCAATCCGGGGTTTCCGGCAACCAGTCCGAGGCGTTATGGACAACTGCCCGCAGTGATGTGATTTTTTCGCGCAGCCTGTGAATGAAAGCCTGCGTAGTTACAGCACTGCTAAAGTCAGCCTGCAAACATTGAATGCCGGCATTTTCCAGCTTAAGAAGCGAATCGCGAGTTTGGCGATAGGTAATAATAACCCGGTTACCCTGTTCATTAAGCGCCAGCGCCAA
This sequence comes from Pseudohongiellaceae bacterium, assembly GCA_965662685.1. Lineage (GTDB taxonomy): Bacteria > Pseudomonadota > Gammaproteobacteria > Pseudomonadales > Pseudohongiellaceae > Eutrophocola. Next base: position 6,364 of record CBFIIQ010000066.1, read on the forward strand.
AGCTCTACCAAAGCGCTGGGCTCCGCCAGTAATCAGGATTTCGCCATTCATAAGTCGCGACTGGCTTGCAGGGAAACAGAAACCGAATCGGCAAATCGCAGGGCATGTGGTTTGTCCACACGCATTTTCACGCAGGTTGCCTGATCAGTTTCCATCATGATCTGCAGTAAATCTTCAGCCAGCTTTTCCAGAAGGCGGAACTGTCCCTCTTCCACATGCTGAATAATTTTCTTGGTAATGATTTTGTAATTCAGCGCGGTAGTTTCATCATCACTGATGCAGGCCTGCTCGGCCTGGTAATGCAGTTCACAGTTGATCACCACATCCTGTTTCTTGTTTAACTCTTCCGGGTTGAAGCCAATGTAAGTCCGCAGGCGCAGGTCGGTAATATTGATAATGGCATCCTTGCGGTGCCAGGCTGCCAGCGAGCCGATACTATTCCGTCTGATATTGTCAAGAGTACTTTTTAAAGATTGAATGTTTGGCATAAATTGATCCCTCCTTAAGACTAGCTTTGTACGTTGACTTTGCAGGTTCAGATTCAAGGGAACAATCCATCGCCTTGCCATTGACGTATACAACGAGAATTAGTGGAGTGGTAACTATGCCGGAAGGGCCGGAAATAAGGAAAGCAGCGGATGTGGTTGAAAAAGCCCTGGCCCATCGTGTCCTGGATGAGGTGTTTTTTGCTTTTGACCACCTGAAGCCTTTTTCCGACTCTCTTGTCGGTGCACAGGTCATTGCTGTAGAAACCCGCGGCAAGGCAATGTTAATTCATACCAGTAGCGGGCTGAGCATTTACAGTCACAACCAGCTCTATGGGCGCTGGATGATCAGACCCCGTGGTAGTATGCCAAACACCCGACGGCAATTACGCCTGGCTCTACACAATGCCACCCACTCTGCCCTCCTGTGCAGTGCCTCGGATATTGAGGTTCTTGAAGCTGACGGCATCGCCGTGCATCCTTTCCTGTCCCGGATTGGTCCCGACATCATGTCAGCATGCCACGGGGATATAATTGCTCAGTGCCAGAGCAAGCGTTTCGCCAGGCGTCGCTTGGGCCAACTGTTACTTGATCAGGGGTTTCAAGCTGGCGTTGGTAACTACTTGCGCAGCGAAATACTATTCGTTGCCGGTCTCTCTCCGGATAAAAGACCCTGCGACTGCAGTGAAAGCCAACTGGTTGCAATAGCTGAAGCCAGCCTGTCACTTGCCAGGCAATCCTATGAGCATAATGGCATCACTCTAGACCTGAAGTTGGTCAGACAGTTTAAAGCAGAAGGTTTGAAGCGCAAGGTATACCGGCATTGGGTTTTTGGCAGGGAAGACCAGCCATGTTGGCAGTGCAATATCAGTATCCGAAAAATCACTGTGGCCAGCAGACGCCTGTATTTTTGCCCTCGGTGCCAGCCCGATAGCCTGTAGCATGTGCAATGCACGACCTAACCAGCCGGTAAAGGCACCCAGCAGGAATATCACCAGGTAAATGCTGACTCATGCCGATGCCCCTGCAGTGTGACTTGTACATGTTCCTTTATATCACCGTATTAACCAAAGCCGTGATGCAACCCTGAGCTGTCAGCCAATAATGCCTGTATTTTGTCCCGGAGTTAAGAGGCAGATTAAAACGGATTCAGCAAGCGCCCGGCACAGACTAAGCAAGACCAGCCCCTGCTGTCTGTGTTCCCCGGCATCAGGGTGATATGGCTCTACTGATTTCCTGCGGTTTTCATGCAGTTTCAGGCATTTGATTTACGACCGGAATGATTGAGACAATCGGGCGATGACAACAATAACAAAAACATACACACTCGCTGGCTCCCTCTTTCTGAGTATCCTGTTACTGGGTAGCGGTCAGATTAACGCTCAGTCTTCGGAGTCTTTATCTTCGGACTCTTTATCTTCGAACCCCGCATCTCCGACATCCTTATCACCAGCTGACTACATTGCCATTCAGCAATTGGTCAATCGGCTTAATTTTCATCTTGATTACTGTACCAACGCCGGGCAGAGCTTTGCGGACCTTTTTATACCAGGGGGCGAATACGTCATCGACCAGGGAGACGGCATGCCCTCGGTACGCAATACCCGGGAGGCTTTGATCGCTATCGCCGGCGGACCCGACTGTGAATCCCGCCGTAACACACCCACGTCCTGGATCCTGCATTTATCGGAAAGTCTGGTCATTGATACCCACCCGGATGGTGCCAGGGGCACATCCTATGCCATCTACCCGGCAAACAAGGGCAACTTTCTGAATCAAGACACGGCGGGACAGCTGGGCCTGTATCATGATGTTTATGTGAAAACCACGCAAGGATGGCGCTTTAAATCCCGTCGCCATGAAATTAATCCTGTGGCAGGCGAGGTACATCTTTAAGTCTTTCCGGGGTGGAATAATTAGGGTCAGAGTAGGATTTTCTGACCCTGACTATTTAGCTTATTTAAATTGGAATAATTTGTACTCTGACCCAAAGTATTAGTGTCCAATTTAGAAAGCCCCTTGGAAGGGGCTTTGCATTACAGTAAGGACATTTACATACTTTTTTAAAATGAAGTTTCAAATCCAATCCGGAAGAGACCTTCATCAAGTTTTGATGACCTCGCCCTTTCAAATTTATATAAATAACTTTTATCTTCAAACGTTAGTGGCATTAACAGACCTATGATCAGACTTTCTTCTCCATCAATTAATTTTGCAAACTCATTCTCATTTGCTTCAGAAATTAGATCAAAATCCCTGTATTCAACTTTGGCAAGGACGCCACTAAAATCATAAATTACAGAAACATTAAAACTTTGAATTTCAGCATCAATTTCATTAACTGTTGTATCTACTGAAAGTTCGTCTGCTGACAATAGCGAATAATCATAAGCTACCTGAAAAGCCCAGTCACCGGGCGCCCAATTCAAATTCAAATTAAAATCCATATCACCACCCTGAAAAAGAAAGTCTTTGAGCATTTCATTAGGCTCATCAGTTTCCAGATTGGAATTGGCGGTAAATTAAAAAGTAACACCAAGAGTTTGGGTCATACCCAAAATAATAGGAAAATATGCTTTGCTTGCTGAAAATGTGAGCGAAGGATTAAGCTTAGACTCGGTTGTTGAGATTTCAGGCTGTACAAACAGTCCACGGATATCCTTTTCACTATCACCTTTTTGCAACATATTTCGAAAAGTTCGTTGCGTTCCCTTCTCGCTAATTTCTGTTTGTTGCAGCTCCTGATCATTAGCCTTTTGAAACCTGACCAGCGCCAGATCCCCAGCTTGAGCAGTTCCAGAAAAAAATAGTATTGGTATTAATGTTATGGAGATAAATAATTTTCGTGCGTTCATGATAAGTCCTTTTATTTTTGGGTTGTTTAGGACTATCCTGCTATTGCACCTCGTTATGTCTCACTGTTCAACATTTTCTTTTTCTACTTTTCCCCAACGATGTCATTCTTGCATCATTATTATTTAATTACTTATCGTTTGAACTAATAAAAATTAATTGGGGTCAATTTAAAATTCCAAGATTATGTAAATTAGAAAATTTTTTGCTCTAACTCTAAACATGAAATTGGAATTGGATTTTTCTCTTACTCAAAATATTTCAGCCAAGTCTCACTGAAAATACGGCCTCAGTGCAGTCCTGATAGCCGCCATCACCGCTTCAGAATCATAATCCTCATCACCCGAGAACTCCTCTGCCTGCCCAAACAGCACAGCGAACAGGGGAACGTCATTGTTACTTGG
>CBFIIQ010000067.1:0-9599 GCA_965662685.1 Pseudohongiellaceae bacterium
TTCATGAGTATGTGTTTTCAACTTGAAATTAAATATGGCGGTGAATGTATAAACGAATGGAAAGCATAGGGGCAACTATACTGAAAGTCCATGCCCGCGATATATTCTAACAGACCTGTGATTGACACTTTTCTTTCTGGCAATACCGTGTATCTTTGATTTGACGACAAACTTAAATTTAATCTGGATGAAGCGAGAGCAGGCGCTGTCAATGGCATTGAAAGTAATTGGCGCAGGGCTGGGCAGAACAGGGACAGCATCGCTCAAGCTGGCTCTTGAGCAATTGGGATTTGGCCCCTGTTATCATATGGGTGAAGTGCTGGCTCACGTTGAACAACGTGTTCCCTTGTGGGTTGAAGCCGGCAGGGGAAAACCGGATTGGGAGGCGATTTTTGCAGGCTACCAGGCTGCTGTCGATTATCCTTCCTGTTCATTCTGGCGCGAACAGATGGCTTATGCTCCTGGCGCCAAAGTGATTTTATCAACACGTTCAGCCGAGAGCTGGTTTGATTCAGTTAATGGCACCATAATGTCACCGGATGCTACAGCCTGGATGGAAAACAGTCCGATGCGAGACTTTTTCCAAACTTGCATGTGGAAAGACTACAAGTCGCATATGTTTGATCGCGACTGGATGATTAATTATTTCAATGAAAGGCAAGCGAAAATCAAGGCCGAGGTTCCTGCTGACAGACTTTTACTGTTTGATGTAAAAGAAGGCTGGGCTCCCCTGTGCCGATTTTTGGCAGTTGATATTCCGGAGTCGGACTTTCCCCGGGTTAACAGCCGCGAAGAAACGCGCAAGATGCTTGATGCGATGGTTGCTATTAAGGCTGGTGATGATATCAACGCTACACTGGCCACAGAAAAAGAGCGACTCTTCAAAGATACCTCGAAATAGAAATAATTTTCTAAATATACAATAACAAAGACAAAATATAACAAAAAAATAGAAGCGAGAAATTATTGATGAATGATTCTATTCAGTGGCCACAAAAACAACGTGAGCTGCAAAATCATCATATGGATTCAACCATCTGGAATGAATTTAAATTCCGCGACGATGACATCATTATCGGCACCTATGCCAAGGCTGGAACCACCTGGATGCAGCAGATTATCGGGCAGTTGATATTCAATGGCGATGCCGCGATAACTGCCAATGATTACTCACCCTGGCTGGATATCAGGGTTATTCCCGGGGAAGAGAAGCTGGGCATGCTGGCGGCCCAGGACAACCGTCGTTTTATCAAAACACACTTGCCTCTGGATGCACTGGTTTTTCACCCTGCAGCGAAATATATCTATGTGGCGAGGGACTTACCGGATATTGTCTGGAGCCTGCATAACCATTTATTTAATGCCATGGATGTTTTTTATGAAATGATCAATGAAACCCCCGGCAGGGTAGGCCCTGCGTTGGAGCGACCGCCAGCAGATCCTTACGAATTCTGGTCACTATTTGTCCGGGATCAATATCCGATGTGGTCCTTTTGGGAAAATGTCAGGTCTTGGTGGGAGTACAGGAACCTCCCGAATATGAAGCTGGTGCATTTCAATGATCTGAAGGAGGATCTGGCCGGAGAAATAAAAGGACTGTCAAATTTCCTGGATATTAAGCCAGAAGAAGATAAATGGAGTGCGATTGTTGAGCATTCCACGTTTGCATGGATGAAGGCCAATGCGGCTCATGTCACCCCCATGGGCGGTGATATCTTTGAAGGTGGCGCGCAGACCTTTATTAACAAGGGAACCAACAAGCGCTGGAAGGATGTACTCAGCGAACAGGATATTAATGAGTATATCGAGATTGGAACCCGGGAACTTGGTGAAGCATGTTTTAACTGGGTGCGTTATGGCAAAGCAGGGCGGGATAATAACAAATGATATTTAAACAACTTTTTGATCAAACTTCAGGTACTTTTTCCTACTTGCTGGCAGACGAGGCAAGCCGCGAAGCTGTGTTTATCGATACGGTTTATGAGCAGCATGAACGTGATCTGGCACTAATCAACGAATTGCAATTAACGTTATTGGCCTGTCTGGAAACCCATTGTCATGCAGACCATGTGACCGGTGCCTGGCTTTTGAATAATGCGACAGGTTCAGCGCTGATGGCATCAAAGGCTTCGGGCATAGAAAAGCTTGATAGAGTTCTCGCAGACAATGATGTTATTAATTTCGGCAAGCGTTACCTGACAGTAAAAGAGACTCCTGGTCATACCGATGGCTGTATCAGCTTTGTACTTGATGATGAGACCATGGTTTTTACCGGCGACTGCCTGCTGATTCGTGGATGCGGGCGTACCGACTTTCAACAGGGCTCAGCACAAAAACTGTTTCATTCCATCCATGACAAGTTGTTTCTGCTGCCTGACCCTTGCCTGGTATATCCGGGCCATGATTATGTCGGGCGCACTGCAAGTACCATTGGCGAAGAAAAAACCCTTAATCCCAGACTGGGCGGCTTGGCTAATGAGGGTGATTTTGTGGGCTATATGGAAAATATGCAGTTACCGCATCCAAAGCAGATTGATGTGGCTGTGCCTGGCAATATCAGAGGGGGAGAGCCTGCCGCAGAACATTTACCGATAAAACCTGACTGGGCGCCGGTTGTCACAACCTATAGCGGAAGTTTTGAGATTGCCCCGCAATGGGTCGCGGAAAATCTGGATAAGGTCAATATTCTCGATGTTCGTACCGAAGTGGAAACAGACGAAGAAAGCACGCGGGTGGCAGGGGCCATCCTTATCCCGATTAATCAGTTACGTGATCGTCTGGAAGAGTTGTCAAAAGAAAAGCCAGTCATGACTCTCTGTCGTTCAGGCAAACGCTCGGCATTAGCGGCCAATATTCTCAAGCAAAATGGCTGGGATAAAGTCGCCAATATTAAAGGTGGTTTATTACAGTGGCAGGCTGAGGGCCTGCCCACTGTAAGCTAAAGCCGTACTTATTAATATTGCTTCAAACCGGCAAGGCTAATTTATTTCAATCAGGCCAGTGCTTCTTCAAAAAGTGCAAGCAAGCGGCCATGGGCTCTTTCAGCCTCCCCTTCATCGTAGACAGCGGAGTCCAGCGAACACCAGCCATGTTGCGCATTATAGACTTCGATTTCTGCTGGAATCCCGGCATCCTCATAGGCTTTTGCAAGAACTTCCTTCATCTGGGGTGCCTGGGCGTCATCATTGGCGGCCAATGCATGGAGCATATGTGCTTTTGTCTGTGGAATAAGCAGGTGAGCACTGTCCTGGGCATCCGAAGCCATGCCGTTACCCCCATGAAAAGTAGCACCTGCCATTATCCGATGGGGCATCGCTGCCGCAGTGCGCATGACAATGGAACCCCCCATGCAATAGCCAGTGGTACCGATACCGCGACTGGTATCAACTTCATCCTGGGCATCGAGCCAGGTGACATAGGCTTCGGCATCCTGGAACTGGATTTCCGGAGTTAGCGAACCCATCTGGGACATCAGCATATTGCGCGTATCAGGATCACTGAAATCGGCCCCTGGTTGGGAGCTGGGGGCTTTGGTCAGTCGATAAAAGGGATTCACTACCAATACCGAGTAGCCGGATTGCGCCAGGCGTGTACCCATCTGCTCAAAAGCAGGACGCAGACCGAAGATATCCGGCCAGATAAGTACTGCCGCATGACTGCCACTGGCAGGATGCACATAGAAGCAATCTGACGTGCCGCCCGGTGTTGTCACTTCCACATTGCTGGAGACAACATCCTGGGCATTGGCGACTGGTGGCAGCATCATGGCGAGGCCGGCGCCAGCAGACAGCTTGTTGAATTTGCGGCGCGTGACTTTGGATTTTTTCTTCAGGAATTCAGCATTTTCAATTTCAGTTCTTTCATCGCACATGTGGTTCCCCTTGTTGAATTTTTGATGTTATTTGTTGACCAGTGTAGTGATGTCCAAGATTAATGCTTGTCCTGAAAACTTACAAGCTGATACATACAGGGTAGGTAAACTTAAAGTGGAATATAGCTAAAAAAAAAGGCCGGTAAAATTGCCGGCCTTTTCATAAGCTGACTTATTCTTCTGAAAATGAATAGGCGCAGATTTTGTTACCATCTGGATCGCGCAGGTAAGAAGCATATGCGTTGGGCGCAAAGCTGCGGGGACCCGGTTCACCGGCATCAGATCCACCAGCGGCCAGTCCGGCTTCATGGAATTTATGTACCTGGGCTCTGTTTTCAGCAGCAAAGCCGGTAGTTCCACCATTGGCATGGCAGGCTGGATTACCATCTGAAGGAGTAAGAACGACAAACTCAGGTGATCCTTTGCCATACATCATGGCGGTTGGATGCAGGTTGCCCAGATTATCAATGCCCAGTGCACTTAAAGCGGCATCATAAAATGTGACTGCTTTGTCATAGTCGTTGGTGCCAAGTGTTACGTGTGTGAATATAGCCATAGTGATTTTCCTAGTAATCAAACATATACAGATTTTCCGTGTCGTTTTCTCGACAGTATTGCAGGCATCTGTTTTTCCTAAATACGCCGGGATTGTAACTGTATTTCAAGGATCACCTCTACTGCTTTTATATATTACCTGTTACTCCCTGCAGTTAGGGGGGATTGTAGCTCCGAAAAGCGTGGTTTCTACAGTGACTACAGGCAGTGAACCTGATAGATTTATCAACTAAACCAAAGGTGCCAAATGCCTGTTAGCTATACCAAAAATATACAAAAGCACTATGTTCATTGCCGCATGCTTGGCGAGGGGACTTTGGGCGAGGTGGTGGACTATATCCATAATATTGAAATGGATCCTGATTTCAATGATTCCTTTTACGAGATAGTTGATTTTACCGAGGTCAAAGCGCTTGATTTTGGTTATTACGAAAGTAACAGTCTGTTGGGAAAATACAAAGCACTTGCCAACAGCAAAGGTTATCTGGGGACTATTTTTGTCACTGGTACTGTATACGGCTTAGCGATTTCAAAAATGTTTAAAACCGCAGGGCACTTCAAGGGCATTAATATTCGCGTTGTACAAACCTTTGAAGAGGCGGTTTTGTTGATTGATCATCTCATCAACAATCCCCAGTCCTGAAGGAAAGGCAGTATTCTTTATCAAGGCTTTACTCAGCCAAAGTAACAAGGAAGTAATTGCTAATTCTGAAGGTTGCAAAAGACTAAAACAAGAAAAGCCATTTGAATGGCAAGCTTTTAACGCCCAGCATCAAAGATATTTTGTGTCATGCAAGGGATATTTGCTACATCCGTTTTTAGAGGGGAAAAGATGAAATTTGTTGTTAATGTATTTACTGCTTTATTGCTTCTGGTTTCCGCCAGCATAATGGCTGCAGAAGATGGGATGACGCGGGCGGATTATGACGAATACCTGGCGCTCTTTAATGCCAACGATTCTTCCTTTATCAAGTTTTATCATCCCGATGTGGTTCTTGAGCTCAGTGGTTCTGAAATTCGTGGTGCCCAGGGCATCAAGGATTTTTATGCCGAGGTGAAAAAGTACATCAGTGAAAAAGTGGAGGTAACAACTTTTATCCGGGATGGCGACAAACTGGCTGTTGAGATTCCCACGACCTTTGAAGTCATTGCTGACTGGGACGACAGTTTCTGGGGAATTCCTCTAAAAAAGGGGCAGGTATTGCGAATAGTCAGCTGGGGTATTTATGATATCAAAGATGGTAAATTTAAAAGAATAAGAACGGCCAGGTACCAGATGGTTAATAACTGGCAGTTTGAATAAATAATATTTTAGACGACGTTGCTCGATAGTTTTCAGCAATCACTCAGCGCATTGGATAACACTATGGCTTCACTCATCCGTCGATCATTACTCTTTGTTTTTCTCTGTTTCCCGATATTCACCGTGTCTGCGCAGGAAGTGGCTGAAGGCCTGGAAATCTACAATGGCATCTGTGCCCATTGCCATGGATCAAACGGTCAGGGGGGTACTTTAGCGCCCTCTATGCTGGGCCGTGTCGCCGAGGAAAGCAATCAGGATCTGGCTGTTTTTCTGAGGGCAGGAAATCCTGAAAAGGGTATGCCTCCGCTAGTGATATCTGATGCGCAAATGCCGGCACTGCTCGAATATCTCAGGTTTCTGGCTATTAATTTTAATCAGACAGATGGGCTAAATAGCACCTCCTTTAATGCCTTGTCGTCCCTCCCCGCCATTGAAAACTATCGACCGGTGACCCGCGAGATGTTGCTCGATCCAAATCCCGAAGACTGGCTTATGTACTCTCGCACCTATGATGCCCAGCGTTTCAGTCCGCTTGATGAAATCGATCGCGATAATGTAGCCCAGCTCAGTCTGGCCTGGTCACTTGGTTTGCCCGATGGCATTACCGAAACCATTCCAACAGTGTATGCCGGGGTTATGTACCTGACGCTGCCCGATGGCTCCATTGCGGCTCTGGATGCCACTACCGGTGACCTCATCTGGCGTTATGTTCCGGAAGTACAGGGCAGAGGTGCGGGTCGCTCCAAGACCATGTCTATTTTTGAGGACATGATTTATTTTGGTGCCTCTGATGGTTCGGTTATTGCCATTGATGCGGTGAACGGAGAGGAACGCTGGCGCAGTGAACCCACGGGCCGAGACATAACTTCCGGCACCATTGTGATTGAAGGCAAGGTGCTGGCAGGGGGGACCTGTCGAGACCGTGCCAGTTGTTTTATTTCTGCTCACGATGCCCTGACCGGCGAGTTGGCATGGAAATTTTTCACAGCCCAGGCGCCCACAGAAATGCCCGGTTATGACACCTGGGCCGGGGTGCCGCTTGAAGAAAGAACTGCGTCGACCTGGGGTTTACCCGGGGGGTATGACGCAGAAACCGGCATGATTTACTGGAGTGTGGCCAATCCTTCACCCTATACCCGCTATGAACGCCACGGTGGTAATCCGGGTGCTGTGTCCTATTCGGCACCTGCCAATCTCTACAGTAATTCTACCCTTGCCATAGATCCTGACACCGGCGTCCTCAACTGGTACTACCAGCATTTGCCGGGCGATGACTGGGATGAAGATATGAACCAGGAACGAATCATTTTTCGTACCCCGGTAAACCCTGATCCGGCCCATGTAAAGTGGATTAATCCAGAGGTGAGTGGCCAGGAACGCGATGTGATTGTGAATGTAGGTGAGGGCGGTGGGCTCTGGGTGCTGGACAAATATACTGGTGAGTTCCTCTGGGCCATGCCGTTTCCGGAAGAGACCGAAAACTTTCTTATCGAGGACATTGATGTCGCTACCGGTGCCACCATGATCAACCGGGATTTGATACTGGATGAACCGGGTGCTCATCGCATTATCTGTTACTTCAATACGCGCTCATACTGGCCTGGTTCCTATAACCCGCAACGCAATGCCATGTATGTTCCCTATATCAAAAACTGCCTGAACATGACCTCGGCTACACCGGCTACTGAATCAATGCCGGCCATGCCACAAAGCAGGATTGGTATTTCGGCACCAGGGGTACCTCCGGAAGAATTGAATGGTATGGCCAAGGTGAATATGGAAACTGGAGAAATTACCTATTGGGTGACCGGGCCGGTTCCCACCACTTCATCGGTGCTAACGACTGGCGGAGACCTTTTGTTCTGGGGCGACATTAACCGCCGCTTCCGGGCTCAGGACCTGGATACCGGCGAAGTACTTTGGGAAACCATACTCAATGCTCCCATTTCTACCAGCAATATTACCTATGCAGTGGATGGTAGACAGTATGTGGCAGTCATAACAGGTAGTAATTTGTCTCACCCAGGTCTTAATACGGGTTCAATGGGGCCAATAAAACTGAATCTGGATAATGGCAATGGCAACAGTGTGTATGTTTTTGCTTTGCCTGATAATTAGAAAAAATATACACGGATTTATAAAACCATATACAAAAAAGGCCAGCATATGCTGGCCTTTTTTTTGAGCTTGATATTAGAAAGAAAATTTCAAACCAGCATTCAGCAGGCTCGACTCATTGTTGATGTCAAAGCGCGCTGGCAGCAGAGAAGCATCCAGTGATGCTTCATCAGCATCGCGATAGACATAGCTGGCAAAGGCGCCAAGATTGTCGCTAAAGGCATAGCTTGCACCAATGATAAGCTGATAGACAAAAGTATTATCGTCATTACTAATGATGCCGACACCGGAAGGGCTGAATTCAAGATCAGTAGTAGCGGTGCCGATACCAATACCTACATAAGGGGTAAAGGCGGAATCAGTTTTGTAATCGTAGTAGGCATTCAGCATCAATGTTGAAGTTTCCAGTTCGCCCTGTCCTGCTGCAACCAAAGCCGCTGTTGAAACCCCGAGATCACCTGCATTACCGGAAATAAGTACGCCTGCATCAATAGTGGAAAGTTCAATGCCTGCCACGCTAACGCCCTGATGGCTGTCTACATCGAATTGTGTTTGTGAATATTCCAGTTCAAATCGATAGTTGTCTCTGCTCATGCCTATAGCAAGGTTGAATACATTACCGTTGTCGTAATCGGTTTTCCAGGTAACCGGGTTGCCTGCAGGAATGTTAAGGGGAGGTGTTACACCGGTCACTGCGCCAGTGGTAAAGGCGGACGTGAATGTGCCGTTGTTGGATGTATCATCCTGATAGTTTTGACCTGCTGAACCTGAGATATAAAACGACTGTGAAAAAGCAGGAACTGAAAAAAACAGAAATGTTTTCACAGCAAAAAATTTTAGAAGTGTTGTATTGTGCTTCATTACTTTCTCCTACGTTGAAATGCGGAAATTTTTACGCAGGAGAAAAATCTGCGGATTAAAATAATATTAAAAAATATTTATCCTTGAAGGCTTTTAATATTTTTTTTACTTGCTAGCGTTATTTTAAACGCGCCAACCCCTGGGTCAGTTCAATATAGGTGCCTTTAGGGTCAGTAATAAAGGCGATGCATAAATTGATGGCATCGATGCACTCCGGGGCGCGGTTAAAGTTTATGCCCATACCGCTAATCCTTTCTGCGAAGGCGTTCAGATCTGCCACCTCAAACCCGATATGGTCAATAGCTGTGCCCTGGGTAGGCAAGGGGTCGCCGTCTGGATTCTCAAGAAAATCAACGCGCCCACCGGGAATGACAGCCGATGGCATGCCGCGCCGCTCTCCCATTTCTCCTCCAAAGACATCCACATACCATTGTCTAAGTTGTTCGGTATCGACAGGTGAAAGATGGGTATGATGAAACATAATAGGTAAGTCCTGCTCGGCATCCAGAGCAAGTTCAATACGCACACCATCTGGCAGGTCTGCAATAATTTGACCTTCACCATCATCAAGGTAAAAGCTGGCACCAACCATTTCCAGTTTAGCCTTGTATAGGCTGTAATCATTTATGCTAAAACCAATATGATTCGCTGTGGTATTCACGGAAGAAGCTGTGGGTTGACCTTCTCTTAACAGGATAAACATGCCTGGAAACATCAGTGTCTGCAGTCGCCCTGAGGAACGCTCAACGCCTCCCAGTAATTTCCAGATTTCCCGATGTTTGGCGACATTGGGTACGATCAGATGGGTATGGCCGGAACTTATCCCGGTTGCATTTGGCGAAGGCAGTTGTGCATTGGCAGTCATGCCGGTCAGGATCAGCAGCATGCTAC
>CBFIIQ010000068.1:0-9507 GCA_965662685.1 Pseudohongiellaceae bacterium
CACCTTCATGGAAGCCATGCATGTCGTGCACCACGGCTACAACGACAGCGACGAACCCGCCTCTCTTCTGGCCGTATATATGGACTGCAAAAAAAATACGAATGAGAAATAGTACAAAAGTAATTGCTAATAAAGAACAGATTAACCTTATCGCAAAATTAACTTTCAACTCCCCAACAGATACTTTAATGACCCACGAAATAAGAAACCAGGGGGTCATAATAAAAGACTGCTGATGGTAGGGAAGTACTGGTGAAGGAGGCGCTATTTTTAACGCAACAAAAACCCCGCACTGGGCGGGGCTTGTTAATGTCTTAATTAGTGCTGAGGCTACTCTGACACAGTAATCTTAAACGGTGACAGGTTGGTGGTAACAGCCCAGCCATAAAAAGGGAAAGGCCAGGTTGAATAGCCAACATAGAATGCACGATCGCCAGCGGTCAATGCCCCTGAATAAATCAACACCTCCTCTACCGACTCCAGATACTCAACGTACTGTGCAGCAGGCAATGACTTCAGGCTGAGATTCCAGATTTCCCAGTTACCGCTTTGATTTAAGGCACTGAACACGCTCTTGCCATCGATGGTGCTTCTCATCACAACATACAACTCACCTTCTTTACCCACATCATCAGAGTCTGGATAGACCTTTGCAGTGAGTGTTACGTCATCATCCACTGTGAATGCAGTGTTGGAGGTTTCACCGCCATCAGAAGAGGCACCGATAGAGATTGATGAGCCGGTTTCAGTACCATCCGTGCGTATGATTTTAGACAGGCTTTGCTGGGGCACCTCAGGCATAGACAGCTTTTTCAGGGTTACCGTAAAGTAATCATTATCTTTATTATCGACAGAGTCTCTTGCCTGAAGTCTTAATCTGTAGGTCTTGCCATTTTCCAGCGTGATGCGTGGAGACTCGCCACTGGTGATGAAATAGCTCACGCTATCACGTACTTCAAACCAAAAATATTTCTTAATCGCTCCCTCCTCATCCGTGGACGCGGAGCCATCGAGCCTGACGGTGACGAAATCATCACTGCTTTCAATGGTGATATCGCCACCAGCATCGGCAGTAGGACGGGCATCGGTAATGAGAGGCGCTGGAGGCGCTGGAGGCGCTATGAGGGTAACGGGCACTGGAGTTAGACCGTTAGTAAAACTAATTCCACTCCAGCCAGTAGAGCCAGTATAGGCATTGATAGGGGTGAGTGATGGGTTGTTGTAAAAGGCGCGACTGCCGAAGGACGCACTGTAATTCCCCTCAAACAGGACGGAGGCCAAGTTGTTGAGGTCGAAAGCAGAATTCCCAATACTCGTCACGCTGTCGGGGATGGTGAGGGTGCCCGTCAGTTTGTTATCAAAGAAAGCAAAATCCCCAATACTCGTCACGCTGTCGGGGATGGTGACGGAGGTCAGGTCGTTGTTAAAGAAAGCAAAAAGCCCAATACTCGTCACGCTGTTGCCGATGGTGACGGAGGTCAGATTGCTGGAATCGAAAGCACCATCCCCAATACTCGTCACGCTGTTCGGGATAATCACGGAGGTCAGGTTGTTACCGCCAAAAGCAAAATCCCCAATACTCGTCACGCTATAGGTATAGGTAATAGTCGCAGACAGGTCAGTGATAGAGACAGTGGCAGGGATAGTTAGGGTGGTAGTACTCGTACCTGCAGTAAAACCAGTGATAGTGGCATCGCTGCCACTAATATTAAAATCTAACAACCCGCCATCATCACTTACGGCAAACGCCTGACCAGAGAACAGCAGGCCGCTCATTAGCAAGATGAGAGTTAACTTAAAAAGAAGAAAAGATTCCCAGCGGCTAAGAGGGGTTTTAAATAAGTACATGCTTTTGTCCTTGTGTCAGCAGTCAGATAGACAAGCCATCCTGACCTAAGGACTTTTCGCATAAGAGAGTGTCGAGTGTGTGATAATTTTGAAAAACGGGATCGTATCAACAACCTTTGATTAATGATTGGGTTTTATTGTAAAGATTTGTAAGGAATTGCATGCTGATTAGAGGGTTTGAGGTAGAAGAAAATCCAGCAAAGAACATGAGGAATATTGATTAGGTGCTCAAATGTACTACCTAATTCTTGGAAGACATTTCTGGCCGAAAGCAGCAACTGGGCAGACTCCAAAGCCTGCTCTTTTTTTCAAAATAGCTTCTGATGTATCTGGGCAGATACTGTGCTATGTAGCAAGGCAAGCGCCCAGCCCCCGGGGGGTAAAGATGCCCCCCTTGCTCTAGACGTCCACCAGAAGACGCAGCCAAGCATCTGTAGGCATTCTATTGAAGCAAGATAAGCGATGATAAAGATGATGAAATAGAAGAGTTTGCTACAAATGCCTGCTACAAAAGGTAGGCTAGGCATTATCGCAACATATTGATTTAGCTATACTTTATAATACTGGCGGAGAGGGAGGGATTCGAACCCTCGATGAGTGTTAACCCATACGCCCTTAGCAGGGGCGCGCCTTCAGCCACTCGGCCACCTCTCCAAATATTTGTATTCGCTTTAAAAGACCATGCCCACTGGAAACAGCATTGGCATCGCCTGATCAGCAAGCGCGCAATCATATCATACACATATGGGATTGGTGGAGCCTGAAACAGGTAAATTTAAGGAAATTGTTTCCTTTAAAATACCTGCCTTCTCTCTTTACAAATAATACCCTGAAAGTCTAATTCAGGGACTTTTCTGTTAACTGATCAAATTCAGCTGTTACCAATACTGTCATCATCGCTTTCAGTATCAGAATCCCCTTCTTTCTTGATTCTGTCGTAGATCTCTTCCCTGTGAACCGCAACGTCCTTAGGTGCATTCACACCTATACGTACCTGATTTCCTTTCACACCCAGGACAGTTACTGTGACGTCGTCACCAACCATAAGTGTCTCGCCTACCCGGCGGGTTAAAATCAACATTACTAGTTCCTCTAAGTTTCCATATCCAGTCAAATAATTTAGAACCTGACTGTCCATGGGGTATTGCAAGCTAATCTACTGAAGTCTTTTCTACGCTGAACATTAAAAAATGGACTACGATGATCCAACCTCATTCATGGCTTGGCGATTATTGCTTATACAGGCTACTTTGGCGCTGCTTCCAGACCAAATGCATCGTGCAAAGCCCTTACTGCCGGCTCGAGATATTTCTCCTCAATGACCACAGAAATCTTGATTTCTGAAGTGGTGATTAGCTGAATATTGATCGCTTCCTTTGACAATGTTTCAAACATACGGCTGGCAATACCGGCATGAGAGCGCATTCCAACGCCTACCAGTGATACTTTCGCCACCTTATCATCAACTTTTATACCTCTGGCGCCCATTTCATTCGCAGTATTTTCCAGAATTCGGGTCGCAGCTTCTGCGTCCTTTTTCTGCACTGTGAAAGTAATATCATTGGTTAAATCGGCACCAATATTCTGGACAATAACATCCACTTCTATATTTGCATCGCTGATCGGGCCAAACACTTTAAAGGCCATACCTGGAACATCCGGTACACCCACTACGCTTAATTTGGCTTCATCCCTGGTGAACGCAATGCCAGAAATTAAAGGCATTTCCATCATTAAATCTTCCTCTGAGACTATTAACGTACCCGGGCCATCTTCAAACGAAGACAGTACCCGTAACGGCACATTGTATTTTCCGGCAAATTCCACAGAACGAATCTGTAGAACTTTTGCCCCCAAACTGGCCATTTCCAACATTTCTTCAAATGTGATTTTGTCCAGTCGTCTGGCATTTTCAACTACGCGGGGATCGGTTGTGTAGACACCATCAACATCGGTGTAGATCTGACATTCATCAGCTTTTAGAGCTGCTGCAAGCGCTACTGCCGTGGTATCCGAACCACCTCTTCCCAGAGTAGTTATATTTCCCTCTTCATCAACTCCCTGAAATCCAGCAACAACGACCACTTTGCCCTGATCCAGATCATGACGGATTTTATCGCTGTCAATTTCCCGGATCCTTGCCTTTGTGTGTGCATTGTCAGTGAGTATTCTTACCTGCCCTCCGGTATAAGAGCGAGCCGGACAACCTATTGCCTGAAGAGCCATGCTCAACAGGGCAATCGTTGTTTGCTCACCGGTAGAGAGCAACATATCCATCTCACGAGGAGATGGCTGCTTTTGCAGTTCATAGGCCATGGCAGTCAGGTTATTGGTGACTCCGCTCATGGCGGAAACCACAACAATTACCTGGTTACCCTGATCCTTGCAGGCCGCAGCCCTTTCTGCCACCGCTCTGATTCTCTCGACGGAACCCACTGAAGTTCCACCGTATTTTTGAACTATCAACATAATACTGACACTAACCTTTGTGTGCTTGCAAACTAGAGTTACTTTTTAACTGTAATTTTATTTTTGCAATGGCTATTGCGAAAATGAAACGTCATAAAAGAGAGGTAACGTATTGTTTTACTTGTGAAATTGCTTCCGGCAGCTGATCCGGTGAATTCCCCCCGGCCATCGCCATATCTGGCCTGCCGCCGCCTTTTCCACCTACTTTCCGGGCAACTTCGTTTACCAGGTCCCCGGCTTTAACCCGGTCGGTAACATCCCTGGTCACCCCGGCCACCAGACTTACCTTGTCGCCACTGACTGCAGCCAGCACAACCACGGCGCTACCCAGTTTATTTTTCAATTGATCTGTCGTCTCGCGCAGCGCTTTACTATCCAGCCCCTCAACGATAGCAGCCAGTACCATTACGCCATTGATCTCCTGTGCCTGTGAAGCAAGATCTGACCCCTGTGAACTGGCAAGTTTTGCCTTTAATTGATCCAGCTCTTTTTCCAGCTGCCGATTGGCCGCAGTGAGCTGCTCTACCCGCTCCACGACCACATCTGTTCCTGATTTCAAAACCCCGGCAATCTGCTTTAATCTGCTTTCATTGTCCTGAATAAAAGCCACTGCAGCATTGCCGGTCACTGCCTCAATACGGCGGACTCCAGCAGCAACACCTGATTCCTGGACTATCTTGAACAAGCCAATATCACCGGTACGATTGACGTGGGTACCGCCGCACAATTCAATCGAAAATTCAGTGCCTTGCGCTGTCATGGCCCCCATACTGACGACCCTGACCTCATCTCCATATTTCTCACCAAACAGAGCCATCGCACCTTTATTCCTGGCATCATCCATGGACATAACCTGCTTTCCCACTTCTGCATTGGCCAGAATTTCACTATTGACCATGCTTTCTATCTGACGCAACTCAATCTCGCTGACCGGCTGGTTGTGAGAAAAGTCAAAGCGCAGATACCTCGGACTGACCAACGAGCCTTTCTGCTGTACATGAGTCCCCAGTATCTGCCGTAATGCCGCATGCATTAGATGAGTTGCTGAGTGATTCAGGGCGATAGGCTGGCGCAGACTGTTATCTACCAGGCAAGTGAGTGTTTCACCCACAGCCATTTCACCTTGTTCAAGAGTACCGATATGCAGGAAATACTCGCCCTGCTTCTGCGTGTCCTTGACCGTAAAATTCAGCTTCGTGTTTTTAAGCGTTCCGCAATCACCCACCTGGCCACCGGATTCAGCGTAAAGAGGCGTTGTATCAAGGATGACAACACCTGTTTGACCTTCGACGAGCTTTTCTACGGGCTGGTTTTCGTGAAACAAGGCAAGAACAGTAGCTTCAGCTTCCAGCGAGTTATACCCCACAAAATCGGTAGCTTTTTCAAGCTGGATATCGAGTGCCTCGGTACTTTCAAATTGACTGGCGGAGCGAGCCTGGGCTTTTTGTTGCGCCATTTCTGCTTCGAATTCATCCATGTCCAGCGTAAGCCCGCGTTCGCGCGCTATATCCCCGGTTAAATCAACTGGAAAACCATAAGTATCGTAGAGGCGAAACACGGTTTCACCGGGAATAACCTTGCCCTGAAGCTCGCTAATAGCTTTCTCCAGAATTGACATGCCATTATCCAGAGTCCGCGAAAACTGCTTTTCTTCAGCAAGCAAGGTTTCTTCTACACGGGTTTTATTGCTAACCAGCTCCGGATAGGCTGCGCCCATTTCTTCTGTCAGCGGTGCTACCAGTTTATGGAAGAAAGGCTCATTGATACCCAGTTTATGACCATGACGAATAGCCCGCCGAATAATACGGCGCAGCACATAGCCGCGGCCTTCGTTGGCAGGAATAACGCCATCAACCACCAGAAATGCGCAGGAGCGGATATGGTCTGCAATAACGTTCAGTGAGCTGTTGTTCAGATCTTTGGTACCGCTAAGATGAGCCACTTCGCGAATAATGTGCTGGAACAGATCAATTTCGTAATTACTGTGTACGTTTTGCATAACAGCTGCAATACGCTCCAGCCCCATACCGGTATCTACCGATGGCTTTGGCAAGGGCCTCATTTTTCCGTCAGAGGAACGATTGTACTGCATGAATACCAGATTCCAGATTTCGATATACCTGTCACCATCCTCGTCAGGGCTGCCAGGCGGGCCTCCGGGGACGGATTCACCATGGTCATAGAAGATTTCACTGCAGGGACCGCAGGGGCCGGTATCCCCCATCGCCCAGAAATTATCCTTCTCTCCCATTCTGGAAAAACGTTCTGCAGATACGCCCATTTCCTTCAGCCAGATATCAGCCGCTTCATCATCATCTTCAAACACTGTCACCCAGAGCTTTTCTTCAGGCAAGCCCAATTCCCTGGTCAGGAAGTCCCAGGCAAATCGAATTGCTTCACGTTTGAAATAGTCGCCAAAACTGAAATTACCCAGCATTTCAAAGAAGGTATGGTGACGTGCGGTGTATCCGACGTTTTCCAGGTCGTTGTGCTTTCCACCTGCCCGGACGCAGCGCTGGGAAGAGGTAGCCCGATTATTGGCTCTTTTTTCCTGGCCCAGAAATACATCCTTGAACTGCACCATCCCGGCATTGGTAAACAACAGGGTAGGATCATTGCCAGGCACGAGGGAGCTGCTGGCAACAATATCGTGCCCCTGCTCTGCAAAATAATTAAGAAATGCCTGGCGGATTTCGGCGCTTTTCATGACGGTGCTGTTCCACTAATCGCTGTAAAATTTTCAGTAACAAATTTCTTTAAAATCAGTTACCCGGAGACTGGAAATAATACCCCATGGGAGGGCAACAAAAAGGCGCTGATTATATACTCTCCATGGGAAATTGCTATTAATTATCCTGCTATTTCAATCATCTAGGATGAATTTCACTGACACAGGAAAACCTCGAAACAACAATCCATGCTGGTATGATAGCCTGTAAAAAGAAACTTTCATTGACCCTGGATAAAGACAGGATATAACCTGGATGGCCATGACCTTAAAAAAACCCTTGCGGCTATTTACGCTGATCGGCGTATTTTTGTTTGCGATAATAAATGTTGTAGCCTTCCTGCAAGCCCGCAGCCTGGTCAACAACCCCCTGCTGGAACGCTCTGTAATGGACAAAACTCCAGAAGATTTCGGTCTGGATTATGAAAACGTTCAGGTCGCTACAAGCGACAATCTCATCCTTAATGGCTGGTATATGCCAGGTCAAAATTCTTCCCTGATCATCATGCAGCATGGCTATAAGTGGAACCGCATTGGCCATCTGGAGGAAGCGCGGATGTTTATCGATGCCGGTTACGGGGTCTTGGTTACTTCAGTACGCGCCCATGACATTAACCCGGGCGTGAACATCACGTTTGGTATTGAGGAAATGAAAGACCTTGATGCCTGGACCAACTATGCGCTGACATTACCGGGCATTGATCCGGAAAAAATCGGCATGCTGGGGGACTCACTGGGTGGTTCCATGGTCATTCAATATGCTAAAGATCATGAAATTATCAGTGCTGTTGTTGCTCATAGCGCCTTTTCTTCCATGCAGGACACCATTGAAACCAGTGTCACTCATTATACCGGCCTCCCCCCATTCCCTTTCGCACCACTGATTAAATTCTGGGCCGAGCTTGATCTGGGAATCAGTATTAATGAAATTGATGCTAAAAAATGGATACCAAGCATCAGTCCAAGACCGGTATTAGTGATTCATAGTCTCGATGATGAAGTGATTTCTGGCGTCAGTGGTGAGCTTCTATACAGCGCGGCGCGAGAACCAAAACAGTTATGGCTCGAATCAGGTGTCGGTCATGCCGATTTTGATATTGCCATGCCGGAAGAGTACGAGAAAAGAGTCGTTGGTTTTTTTAATCAATACTTTTTTGACGACTAGGCCTGCAATAGAAAACATGGACGTCCAAAAAGCAAAAAGATAAACCCAAAAAAAGCCCCGCAATCAATGCAGGGCTTTTTCATTTTATCAGGCAAATAAAGGCTAAAACACTTTTCTTAATGTCAAACCATAAGTACTGGGCTCACGTGGATAAGCGCTCAACTTTCCATCCTGCAGAGGAGTATCAAACACAGTGCCGAACCATGGTTCGTCATTAATATTTCTCCCCCAAAGCATCGCTTCAAAGCCTGAGGACATACGAAATACTGCACGCAGATTCAGGAAATCCCTGCCTTGCTGTTCTGAAAATGGATCGTTATTGTTATTCATCAGCATATCCGTATAGCTGACATATTCTGCACCCAGCAACAATTCATTGCCGTCACCAAACTGAAAGGTCTTGCTGGCATTCAGAGTAAAATAGTTGTCTGCGACCCCACCAACCCGGTCACCGCTACGATTACAAAAGCCCTGGGTAAGTAGTTGAGAGGCTTCCAGGGGATCGCCAGTATGGAAAATATTTGAAATCTGACAATTACCCTTGGCAAAATCTTCAAAACTGGCATCGGTATAGGCATAGGTCAGGAATAAACTAATGGACTCTGTGGGATTCCACCAGACTTCCGCCTCTACCCCCTGCACATCGACGCGGCCGGCATTTTGCAAATTAAACGCTGTGCCGGTAAAAGTATTGGTCTGCAAATCTTCTACCTGCATGTCATACAAAGCCAGGTTGATGCGCAGGTTTTGGTCTACAAAGTCCTTTTTGATTCCTATCTCAAAATTTTCAGTATCTTCGGATCCAAATACGGTATCAAAACCCAGCCCTATCCTGTCTGTATTGGTGCCACCAGATTTATAGCCGGTTCCATATGATGCATAGATCAAGCTGGAGTCATCCGGACGCCATGACAGCCCGACATTCCCGGTAACCCGACTATCATCCAGTTCAGCATTGATATCCGGACGCGGACAAAAACGTTCTGTCACGCTGCAGTTGGCCCAACCTGGTGTGTAAAGTACGTTAAGTGCCGGTAAAAAAGGTGTTGGATCCAGTGCCGCCAATGCCGGGTTGAAGGTGCCACCGGTACCATCACCTGGAGGAGCCCCTGCCGCCGCCTTGGCCTGTTCACCAGTAATGCCCAGCGCTGCCGAAATAGCATCAACATTGACATCACCGGGACCCGGTGTCGGCACAGATTCCGAGAAACGGCTTGTCATATCCTTCTTTTCATCGGTGTAGCGTAGGCCAACATTGAATTCAAGATTATCGGTGATGTCGAAGTCAATGCGCCCA
>CBFIIQ010000069.1:0-9356 GCA_965662685.1 Pseudohongiellaceae bacterium
AGGCAGAATTTGTCCATTCCCAGCGCTTGCCCCAGGAGAAATCCTTGCAGGCTATCTCCCATTCAAACTCTGTAGGCAGGCGCATATTTTTCCAGCTGGCGTAGGCGCTGGCTTCATAAAAAGACACATGGCTGACTATTGCATCAGGGTTTATTGGTTGCAGGCCGGCCAGGGTATAGTAAAACCATTCACCGTTTTTTTGTTGCCAGTAGAGGGGAGACTCGACTCTGTTTTCTTTCATCCAATGCCAGCCATCATCAAGCCAGTATTGAAATTTTTCGTAACCACCATCTTCAATGAAGGCCAGATATTCCGCATTGGTGACCAGTGCCTTACTGAGCTGAAATGGATTCAGGTAAACTTTGTGTCTGGCACACTCATTATCAAAATGAAAATCGTTTCCGTCATAGCCGATATCGTATAGACCTTCCTCTATTTCAACGAATCCGCTTTCCAGGTTGCTGTCGTCAACCAGATTGGCAGACTCGTTATATACCGGAAGGACAGGATTATGCCCGAGGGTAAGCTTCAGGTCTGTCAGCAACAGTTCCTGGTGCTGCTGCTCATGGTTGATGCCCAAAGTGGTCAGGGTTTCGGCTTGCGGTGCTGGTGAGTTGTCCAGCAGAGCCAGCATATGTTCATTGATATATTGTCGGTACTGATAAACTTTTTCGATGTCGGGAGTGGTAATTACACCGCGTGATGATCGGGCCAGTCGTTCACCCACATGATTGTAGTAACTATTAAAGAGGAAGCCGAACCGGGGATCAAACTCTCGGTAGCCGGGCAGAAAGTTTTTCAGAATCATTTCTTCGAAAAACCAGCTGGTATGAGCCAGATGCCATTTCGGTGGGCTTGCATAGTCAAACACCTGAGGCACATAGTCTTCTATGGAAAGAGGTGTGCAGAGGTTTTCTGAGACCTGCCGGGTCTGCTGGAATTTTTCTTTTAGTGACATAAGCCTATCTTATCAATCCGCAGAACTGCTAGCTAATTGCAGCAGGTACAGGTTCTTTATTACGTCAGGGCGGATGAAAAGGATTAATTCTGAAAACCATTTTGGAAATCAGATAAAGGCAGTATTAGTTGAACAATAAATAGCCCGGCTGATACCGGGCTTAATCTGTGACAAGCTAATTACTAACGCAGTTCCTCGGGTGGAAGAGTCTGGCCATCAGCATCAAGAATATGTCTGTTGTTCTGGGAGCAGATATATTCAATTTGTTCCCAGGTGCGATCACGGCGGTAGGTATAGGTCAGGTGCCAGGGTTCGGCGAGAACCTTTGGATCTTCGAAAGTAAAGTCGAGATGGAGTTGGTCTTCATCTTCCGGATCCAGATAAATTCGTTCTGTCACGGTGAGTTGATCACTGTTAGTGATTCCTGCCCGACCGAGACGCTGGCCGGGTTGGGTGCCGATGGTAGTGACAACGAGAGTGTCGCCATCCCAATGTCCTCGTGAATAGCCAAAGTAATTAGCGTCCAGTTCATCTCTGGATGGCATCGGTCGTCCGTCAGTAAATATCCGGCGTACCTGCATCAGTGCTTCCTGAATCACAGTAATTTTTCCTGGCGTAAACAGAAACTCCAGGCTGTAGGGAAAATTCATGATGTAGGGAAATCCGTCAGGTTCGCAATTGTTGGAAGTTTCCGGGACTTCATAGTTGGGATCCGCTGCCAGCCTGGCCTGATGCATTTCCCAGGTTTCCTTGGCTTCACCAATCAGCACTGGTTCCCCCCCGCCGACCTGGCCAAAAGCAGGAAACCAGAGCCCGCGCCAGTCAGGTAACTGGTCGAGTTCGGCATAACTGGCGTCTTTGGCGTTGGCAGGATAAACAACATCATCCTGAGCGTGTGCCGCGACACTCACAAGCTGGGCAGCCAGGAGAAGGGCGCAGCTGAATATTGTATTAGGTATCGATGTATTAGCTGTTACTGAGAGAATTTTCATAAGGCTGTTTCGGCTTTAGGTAACGCATTTGCGGTAATGGGTTTGTCACAAGACGGAGTTAGTTTCTTTCCTGACACACACGTTGAGCTGCACCGACATCACAATAATAGGTGCCGTTCGCCAGTTGTACCCAAAAGAATCTGCCGCCGGGACTGCCATCGGCATAGGGGCTGACAGAAAAGGTGACTTCATCCCCGATAGAAAAGAGGTCAGGAGAAAAGCCGCGACGGGTCAGATGTACCTTGCTGGTAAATTCCACGCCCCAGCGTATGTCAGTGCCATCATCTGAAGGCACATCAACCATGATCCAGACATGGGGATTGGTCCATTGTACTTCGCCGACAATACCGGTGAACTCAACCTTGGTGGTCTGGTCAAACATGGCAAAGGAATGATGAGCAAGCGCGGTACCCGCAGTTATACAGAGTAGTACAACAGTGAACAATGTAGTGATTTTTTTCATTTTTTCCCTCTGATCTTCCCCAAATCCAGGCTTTATTTATTGGCGGTGGGAATGTGAGCGAATGAGAATAGCATGAAGCCTGTCAGCTGCAAAACGCAAAAAACACAACATTTAGGCATAGTGGTCTGGTAAGCTTTGGCAGCAAACATAGATTCGTTAGTTAAATATTGAATGGGAATTCAGCGGCACAAAGGCTTGCCGATCCGAGGGGGAAGAATGAAAAGTTTTGGTATTGCCGGGCGTCTTTTTGAAAGGCTTGTACTTGCTTTATTGTTATCTTTGCCAATGATTGCACTGGCTCAGGACGGTGCTGAATTATATAACGCCCGTTGCGCCGCCTGTCATGAAGCCCCTGCTAATGAAGCCGTAAGGGCACCGGCAAGAGCAGTTCTGGAACAACAGCCACCCGAAACTATCTATCGTGTGCTGACCCAGGGAGTTATGCGTATCCAGGCATCTGGTCTGACCAATATGCAGATGCAGTCACTCTCAGAATATATTGCTGGTCGCCCCATGTCTGAATTGAATCTGACTATGACGACTAATCTGTGTGCAGATAATCCGCCGATGGGAAATCCTGCGCTGTCACCGGCCTGGAATGGTTGGGGCAGTGATCATCGTAATGCCCGCGCTGCGCTGGACGCTGGTGTAAGTGCTGACAATATTCACAGATTACGCCTGAAATGGGTGTTTGGCCTGCCAGGAGAAGATCAGCCCCGTGCACAACCGGTAGTGGTTTCCGGTCGCCTGTTTGTTGGCAACAAAGCTGGAGCCATATATTCCCTGGATGCAAAAAGCGGTTGTACTTACTGGACCTATCTGCCGCGCAATGGCGTGCGTAGTGCCTTGTCTGTCGGCCCGATAAACCTGCCTGAAGGGGGTGATGGCTATGCCGTTTTCTTTCAGGACCTGCGCGGTAATGTTTATGCGGTGAATGCGCAAAATGGTGAAGAAATCTGGGTTGCGAGAATTGAAGATCATCCCGGTGTGCGTGGCACGGGTTCCGTCACGCTGTTTGAAGGCAATCTATACATACCGTCTGCAGGAGTTGTGGAAGAAACCAACTCCTCCGGGCCTGATTACCCCTGCTGTACTTTTCGCGGCAGTATTACCAAGGTTGATGCCAACAGCGGGCAGATACTCTGGAAAACCTACACCATGGATGAGCCTCAGCCGCGCGGACTTAGTGATACCGGGGTCCAGCTATATGGACCATCCGGCGCGGGCATCTGGAATGCCCCGACTATTGATCCAGATCGGGGTCTGCTTTATACCGCTACGGGTAATGCCTATGGTGACCCGGCTCCAATTACCTCGGATGCGGTAATCGCCATGGATCTGGAAAGCGGGGAGATAGTCTGGGTAAATCAGATGACGCCGAATGATGCATTTATCACTGGCTGCAGTCGTAACGGTGATAACAATAGCGCGAATTGTCCCATTGAGCTCGGTCCGGATGTGGATTTTTCTGCTTCACCCATCCTTACTTCAACGTCTGATGGCAGGGAATTACTTGTTATACCGCAGAAGTCCGGCATGGCCCATGCACTTGATCCGAACAATAACGGGGTACTTGTCTGGCAATATTATGTTGCGCCTGGCAGTGCCTCCGGTGGTTGGTGGGGGATGTCAGTAGCGAATGGCATGGCCTATGTTGGCGTAGGCGGATACGGTAATCCCGACTCTGGTGGTGTTCACGGTATTGAGCTTGCCAGTGGTCAGGGGGTCTGGGTTGCGCCTCCGCAGGACCTGCTTTGCCAGACGGGTCGTGGTTGTCGTGCAACCCAGTCTGCGGCTGTTACAGCAGTTCCAGGGGCGGTCTTTAGTGGCTCAGCCGACGGTGGCATGCGGGTCTATAGTGCCGAGGACGGTAAAGTATTGTGGACGTTTGACAGTAATCCGGCCTTCGACACTATCAATGGTGTAGAGGCACAAGGCGGATCCTTTGATGCATCGGGGCCAGTGGTAGTAGATGGTATGGTTTATATGCTGTCAGGTAACTGCTGCATTGTAGGTCGACCGGGCAATGCCCTGTTTGCGTTTGAAATCACAGCAGACTGAGTAGCTGATTGAGGGCGAGCGGGCGGGGGGGACGGAAAAGAGGCGAATTAAAAATCTGTTCGTCGTTCGTCGCGCAAACGTCGAACAAGCATATTCACCGCAATGTTCAATTCGATATGGTTGAAGATGGCTTTATTGTGAGTAACTTCGAAGCGGCCGTTAACGATAACGCTGGGTAATTTGTCTACGCCGTATTCAGCAGTACGTAGTCTTGCATTTTCTACCTGTGAATTTACTTCAGCGGAACTCCAGACTTTATCAAATTCCTCAGCAGCCACATTGCTGGCAAGAAACAATGTCCTGATCTGGGCCTCGGTGCGCAGGGGATTATTGTTCTTATGTATTGCCTTGAAAGCCTCTCTATGAATAGTGTCTTCAGCGTTAACGGCTATGGCGCTGTAATAAATTCGTGCATGCAATGCCATTATGTCATTCCAGATCGCCGGCATTCGATGTAATACCAGATCGCCTCTTACGCCTTCACCCCAGTCGGTCATGACAGGTTCCAGGGTGGCGCACTCCGGGCAGCCATACCAGAAAATTTCCCGTACTTCGATTCTGTCGGCATCGGTTTCTGTTTGCACCGGATTTTTCAACGCCTGGTAATGGACACCTTCAATAAACTCTCTGGGTTGTGCCTGGGAATAATGAAAGACACTGGCGAGTAAAAATACCAGGACTAATTTGGGCGCCAGTTTATGCTTATAGAAAAGATTCAGTTGCATGTGATGTTCTAAAATATTTCCGGAAATAGAAATGACATTTTAGAAATGTCACTTCAAAGATAAAATTGTTGCTGCTGGCAACGCGCGTAGTTATAGACGTGTAATGTAGCAGAATCAATTCTGCAGGCAACCGGGTTTTATTGACCGCGTGATCTGTAATTACTGCCTAAAACAGAGGGCTGGTCTGTATAAAGATTAAGTCGACAGGGTTGTGGGTCAGTTTTACCGTTTCGGCAATCAAGCATTCTTGAGGTATCAATAGGCATTGTTATATAGTGCAGGGGCATTCGTTGCAGTATTTTTGGGCTAATGTGCAAGCAATATGCACTATTTTTTCAGTGTAATAACGAGCCCGTATAAGATTATTAATTTACATTCAGTTGCAGACATACAGTAATTTTCCCGGAGGAAGATTTGGGAAGTAATGTGAAATATTTTTCAGGGGTACGCCTACCTAAAGTGGCGTTGGTCATTTGCACCTGCCTGTCATTGATTTTTTCAGTCAATGTCAATGCTCATGCGCAACTCGCTCGTGCGGCTGAAAAAGGACAGGTAGATGAAATTACGCAGTTGCTTGAACAGAGCATAGATGTGAACAGCCGTCTCAATGATGGCACCACTGCATTGCACTGGGCTGTGCTGCGCGATCAACAGGAATCCGTTTCCTTATTGATGGAAGCCGGTGCAGATCCCCTTGTGCTGAATCGCAATGGTATCTCGCCCCTGTTTCTGGCGGCCCAGAACGGTAATAAAAAAATAGTCAGTTGGCTGCTCAACGCAGGGGCTGATCCCAATACCCTGTCGGAAAACGGTGAAACCATATTGATGACCGCGGTACATACCGGCAAATCTGAAGTCGTCAATCTGCTTTTGGCCAGCGGAGCTCTGGTTGATTACCGGGATCCTGAATTTCAGCAAACGGCATTAATGATAGCCGTTCGGGAAGGGCATGATGATGTTATTGATATGCTCATTCGGCATGGTGCGAATGTTGATGCACGCACCCGTCTGGGGCCTGTTCCCGCCTATATTCCTCCCTGCAAGGGGACCGGTTGTGGTTCGGAAGGGGTGGGTATCAATCGTAGCGGCGTTCCCCATCGCGGTGAGCGTTATGACGCCAAAGGTGGAATGACACCGCTGTTATATGCCGCCCGTGATGGCAAGTTCGATGCGGCAAGACTGCTCGTTGAAAATGGCGCAGATCTTGAACTCAGGGAAGCCAATGAAATTACCCCCTTGCTTATGGCTTTGTTAAATAACCAGCTTGCTGTTGCTGAGCTGTTACTGGATGCCGGAGCCCTGGTGAATGTTGATGACTTTTATGGCCGCACGCCCCTTTTTGCCGCCGTGGATTATCGCAATCTGGATATGAACAGTGACCTGGAAGATGATCCGCAGGATAACCGTGTTAACAGAAAACCAATTCTTGCCATGATCAACCGCTTGCTTGATGCAGGGGCTGATGTGAATGCCCGCACCAAGGAATGGCCGCCGGAAAAGAAATGGTTGTATTCACTGAACGATGTGTCCTGGGTCGACATGACCGGGCAGACCCCTTTTGTCAGAGCTTCACTGGCCGGTGACATTCCCGTTATGACCATGCTGCTGGAGTATGATGCTGATCCACATATTACTACCTACGAGGGGACTACAGCGCTGATGGCTGCTGCTGGTGTTAACTGGACGGTTGCGCAAACCTATACCGTGTCTGAAGAAGACTCACTGGAGGCCGTCAAGCTTAACGTCGCCCTGGGAGGGGATGTTAATGCCAGCAATTCCATGGGATTGACGGCCTTGCTTGGTGCTGCCAATCGGGGTTCCAATGACATTATTCGATATCTTGCTGATGAGGGCGCGAAGCTGGATGCTCAGGACGCTGTCGGTCGCAGCGCCTTGCGTTGGGCGGAAGGTGTTTTCCTTGCTGCTGTAGGCGCAGAACAAAAACCTGAAACCATTGCCCTGTTAAAGGCCTTGATGGACGAGGCCGGCATACCCTATGAGCACTAATATGAAAAAGGCCCGGGTGTTTTTAAAAAAGGCGCGCTTGCCTGGTATGGCGTTAATTATTTTGGGGTTGACCAATACGCTCTATGGTCAGTCCGATGCCGTAGAGCCTGAGCATCTGCAACTGCTTGAAGACTATTGCAGTGAATGCCATAACTTTGATGATTTCGCTGGTGGTCTTGCCTTTGACTTGCTGGATACAAACGATCTGTTAAGTGATGCAGAGACCTGGGAAAAGGTGTTGCTGAAACTCAAGGCCGGCATGATGCCGCCGCTGGGAAAAGAACGACCAGGAAATAATGAAGTGCAGGCATTTGTTGCTGATATGGCCCATGCTATTGATAGTGCCTGGAGTGATAGTCCCAATACCGGAGCACCGCTGCTACATCGCATGAATCGCACTGAATACCAGAACGCCATTCGTGATCTCCTGGCCTTGCCAATAGATGCGGTCGAGATGTTTCCTGCGGACAACTCCAGCGAGGGTTTCGATAATATCGCCAGTGCCTTGAGTGTGTCCCCGGCATTGATGCAGTCCTATATTTCTGCAGCGAACAAGGTCAGTCGTCTCGCTGTGGGTGATATGACAGCCAGCGCCAGAACCGATACCTATCGCGCAGACCGCCAGGATCAATCAGCACATCTGGAAGGTATCACGCTGGGCACCCGAGGTGGTGCTGCCTTCGAGCATGTTTTTCCGCTGGATGCAGAATATGAATTCAGAATCAGTCGCACTGGTGCCAACGCCGCTTTCTCCCTCGACCCTGTTGGTATAGAAGATCCAGTTGAGCTGGTTATTGATGGCGAACGCGTTGCTCTACTTCCCGCCGGGGCCTCCAGCCAGGTTAGATTGAAAATAAGCGCCGGTCCTCACAAAATTGAAGCGGCCTTTGTACAAACCCAATCACCTCGCGGAGTCGATGATCTGCATACAGTCTGGTCGAACAGTACCTCGGTACGTGCGGTATCTATTAATGGCCCGCTAAATCCTTCTGGAACTGGAGACACCCCCAGTCGTCAGGCAATTTTCACTTGCACTCCTGTCAGTGTTTCAGCAGAAGAACCCTGTGCCCGTCAGATCCTGGGAAACCTGGCTTACAAGGCTTACCGGCGACCGGTGAGTGAGCGCGCCATGGATACGCTGTTGGCGTTTTATCGGGATGGTCGTGAACTGCGGGATTTTGATACGGGTATTCAATATGCCCTGGCACGTATTCTCGTCGATCCGATGTTTGTTTTTCGCTTTGAAAGCGAGCCTGAAGGAATCGATGTCGGACAGAATTACGCACTACAGCCTTATGAACTGGCCTCGAGATTATCATTTTTTATCTGGAGCAGTATTCCTGATGACGAGTTGCTGGCCGCAGCGAAGTCAGGCGCTCTTGCAGACAGCAGGGTTCAGGAACAACAGATACAAAGAATGCTCAGGGACTCCAAAGCAGATTCATTGGTCAAAAATTTTGCTGCTTCCTGGCTGTCCCTGAGACAACTGAATAGCGTCAATCCGACGTCGCAGGATTTTGATGGTAGCCTGCAAGTGGCAATGCGCCGTGAAACGGAATTGTTACTGGAATCAGTAATTCTTGAAGATCGTCCGGTAATTGAGCTGCTTACTGCTGATTATAGTTTCGTGAATGAACGTCTGGCACGACATTATGGTATTCCCAATATTCGAGGCAGCCATTTTCGCAAAGTTGATTTAGCGGGAACCGGAAGACATGGATTATTGGGCCACGGCAGTATTCTCACTATCACTTCGGCACCAAATCGTACTTCACCGGTAATCCGGGGGGCCTGGATAATGGAAAATCTGCTGGGAACGCCACCACCACCGCCACCACCGGGAGTGGAAACGAATCTTGAAGAAACTGCCCAGGCAGGAGAGGCTCCGACAACTCTACGTCAGCGTCTTGAACAGCACCGTATTGATCCCGCTTGTGCGTCCTGTCACAACATGATGGATCCCATTGGTTTTGCTCTGGAAAACTTCGATGCTATCGGCAAGTTCCGCGATCAGACCAGAGGCATCCCGGTGAATACCGCGGCAACTTTCTGGGACGGTACCGATTTCAGTGGCCCGGATGGCCTGTTTAATATATTAATGGTGCGCAGTGATCTGTTTGTGGAAAACTTTATCGAAAAACTGATGACTT
>CBFIIQ010000070.1:0-8925 GCA_965662685.1 Pseudohongiellaceae bacterium
AACGCAATGCTTGTGATTCATGCTCTGCAACCTGATAGCGTGCTTCCAAAGCACGATAGTCCGCTTGCAAGGCAATCAATTCCTGTTTTTGTTGAATTAACTCCTCGGATAAAAAAGTATTTTCTTTTTTAGCAATGGTTTTGTCGCTAACCCAGCTACCAAAGGCGGCAGTTAAAATTGCCCCGGCCGGTCCGCCAAGGATGCCACCAATAACGGCGCCACTGATAACGCCTGTGGCTTCATGTTTTATTCGTTCGCTCTCATTTAACCCGCTACTGCGTTCAACTGCTGCGAGTAGGGGCGCTGACAACAAAATTGATGAGCTCATCAGGACAATACTGCTTATAACTCCGATGATTGATTTTTTTTGCCTCATTCTTTTTCTCCAGAAAACTTTGTTTAATAAATTTACTATCGGTTGTTTTTTACCTTGATTGTCATTTAACGACCGTGGTCTAGCTTTTCTGGGAACAAAAGAGGGCTGTGTGCTGATTAATTATGGCAAGATTATGGCAATACGCGCTTGGCAGACTTTAGTCATGCAAGCGGAGCGGGAATTCAGGTATAGTCAAAAACTTGTTTCCTGCTGGGCCGCAGCAGCGAGTTACAAGCATATTGTTAGAGTTAAAACAGTGAGGCATTGAATAGCCCAATGAGTAAACGCATTGCTATAGTCGAGGATGAAGCCGCCATTCGGGAAAATTATGCGGATGTCCTGCGTAAGCAGGGCTATGAAGTATTAACTTATCCCAATAGAAAAAAAGCTCAGGAAGCTTTTGCCATGCGCCTGCCTGATCTTGCCATTATAGATATTGGTCTTGAAGAGGAGATTGATGGGGGGTTTATCCTGTGCCAATCTTTGCGCTCCATGTCATTAACCTTGCCCATTATTTTTCTCACGGCTCGAGATAATGACATTGATACTGTAAGCGGATTGCGCATGGGCGCTGATGATTACCTGACCAAAGATATCAGCCTGCCTCATCTGACTGCCAGGATTGCCGCCTTGTTTCGGCGTCAGGATGCCATGGATCAGCCCACGTCCCCGGAAAGCTTGCTGGAAAGAGGGGATCTGGTGATGGATCTTAGTCGACTGACAGTAAGCTGGAAACAACAAACAGTGTTGCTGACGGTGACTGAATTCTGGATGTTACATGCCCTGGTCAAGTTTCCCGGCCATGTAAAAAGTCGTGATGCCCTGATGCAGGAGTCCAAAATATTTGTTGATAACAGTACAATTACTTCCCATGTAAAGCGTATGCGCAAAAAGTTCATCCAGAGTGATGCTGACTTTGACTGCATTGAAACGGTTTATGGTATGGGTTATCGCTGGACCAACCCATAGGGTAAAGCATCCATATGGCGGGAGTTCTCAGGCATTTAATCAGTATTCGCTTAAAACTGGTTTTACTTTCCAGTTTTCTGCTGGTGATCCCTTTTCTTGGTTATCGCTATATCCTGGAAATGGAACAGTACCTGAGTCGCGGGCAGGAGCAAACGGTTCTTGGAACCGCCAGGGCGCTGGCTACAGCACTGAGTGAGCGGCCGGAACTTTTTAATGAAAGCACTTATAGCAGAGCACAGGATAATCTTGATCTTTACGTCTATCCGGTTTTTCAGACCCTGAGTGTAGACGATGGCAGTTTGCAGGATTGGCGCGGCTATCAGCAATACGAGCAGCATTACCGTGAATCCAGTCTTATTCCTAATCCCGAAAATCAATTAAGCAGCTTTCGCGGTATTGAAAATCAGGGTGACCCGCTAAGTTTCAGACTGATGCTGGGAGAGCATAACCAGGCTCTCTATGCCTATTTGAGAGTGCTTGATGAGCACATCGTCTATAGAAGCCGTGAAGGTTTGCGGGTAGATCGCAGTGATTCCCTGCGTATCTCACTAGTTAATCGTGACGGCGTTTTTCAGCGCTATGTCATAGCGCCATATGACGATGAGTTGATATATCCTTTTCGTATCGATAGCGATATTACAGACTTCTCAGCCCTGGAATATGAACCCCGAATTAGTGGGCGCTGGCAGCGGATTCCTGAAGGTTATGAGATGGAATTACGTTTCCCCCTGGACATGATTGGCAACAAAATGAGCTTATCTGTCTACGACGTTGATAATCCGGAAACACATTCAGTGGCAGCGATTGTTTCTACTTCCGCCAGTAGCAACCCGGAAGCATTGGGATCATTAAGACGACCAACTCCAGAAATTGACCGCATTGTTGCCGGCATGGGTTATGCCAATTCCCGTGTTCAGGTAGTTGACCGAAGCCAGCGCGTTTTACTTAGTGTGGGCGATATTCAGACCGCTACAGGATTACTACTGTCTGAAGAAGGTAGTGAGCAAGACAAGGACTTTCTTGGCTGGCTTGAAGACACTATCCTGCATCCCTTGTATTACCGGGTACTTACCCGACCAACAACAGAATTCGTAGATGAACTTTATCAGGATGGCCTCATTGATGGTGATCACCTGGTGCCAGCTTTAACCGGGCAGGCGACAACCCGTTATCGTGCTCTGGATAACAACACAACAAGAATTCTGGAGGCGGCCTATCCGATCGTTGCAGAAGGTCAGGTGCTGGGCGCAGTTATCGTAGACCAGAACATGAATGGAATCAGGACGTTTCGAAATCAGGCGCTGGAAACGCTGTTTGATACCATGCTGGGGATTCTGTTATTGACGATGACGGCCCTGTTTCTTTTTGCTACCAGTCTATCCAGTCGAATTCGTGGTTTAAGAAATCAGGCAGAAAAAATTATCGACGATTCTGGACGTATTACCAATACCATTGCAGCATCACGCAGCGCAGACGAAATAGGCGACTTGTCGCGCTCCTTTGCGAATATTGTCGATCGTCTGAGTCAGTACACCCATTATCTTGAAAACATGTCTTCGCGTTTGTCCCATGAACTCAGGACACCAGTGACCGTCGTGCGTTCCTCACTGGAAAATCTGAGTCTGGTCTCAAAAGAAGAAGATGCGCAGATTTATATTCAACGTGCAGAGGAAGGGATTTCGCGCCTGAATCTGATCCTTACCAATATGAGTGAAGCATCGAGGCTGGAGCAAATACTGCAATCGTCAGACAAGGAAGAAACTGATATTGGCAAAGTCATTGATGCCTGTGTACAGGAATATCAGCAGATTTATCCCGGGATTGAATTTGAAAGCAAAATTTCATTGAGCCCGGTACGCATCATGGGTAACGCTGACTATATTGCACAACTTATGGATAAGCTGATAGCCAATGCGGTTGAGTTTTCTGCCCCGGACTCAGCTGTCCGTGTGGCGTGTTATGCTGACAATGGTGAAGCAGTAGTGAGTGTTGCCAATTCCGGCCCTTACCTCGATCACACAATGAAGGACAGAATTTTTGATTCAATGGTTTCACTCAGGCCGGAAGGGAAAAAGACGCAGCCACATCTGGGAATGGGCCTGCATATCGCCCGCATGATTGCAGAGTTTCACAAGGGCTATATCGAAGCGGATAATCTGATTGAAGACAAAGGGGTGATGGTGGTTTTGCGCATTCCGCTTTTATAAATATTACTATAATTTCTTGAAATATATTTTATCCAGGCAAAAACGTTTTTGTATATGTCCGGAAAAGTAACTATTCCGACATCACTGCTTTCAGTTTGTCAGGCTCTCGCCATTTATTACTCCATAACCTTCCCAAAAAAACTATACAGATCGCCAAAACCATTAATACGAAGCCTATCCAGGAAACTTCAGGGCCGAAATTATAGACTTTGATCACAAAAAACTGTGCTACCAGCATGGCCCAGTGCAGTGAGGTTGAGGCAAACATAATCCAGCGCGTATCACCGGCGCCGCGTAATACTCCGGCAGCGACTTGCAGTACGCCTTCACACAGAACATAACAGCTTAGACCGATCATCATAAAGCGCGCCAGTTCACGAATTTCCTCTGCCTGGTCTTCGTAAAAAATAAACATTTCAACAAACGGGTCGCGGAAAATGATAAAGCTTGTGGCAAGAAAAAGTGAATAGCCGATACCAAGGATATAGCCGGCACTGGTGACCTGATTTGTCCGTTCCATGTCGCCGGCGCCTACAAAACGACCAATCAGACTCATCACCGCAATATTCAAACCCAACAGGGGAACGAAGGAGAGGATATCCCAGTTAAAAACGATGGTGGCAGAGGCTGCTTCCGGTATGCCATATGATTGGAACATAAGTAAAAACAGATTGAATGCCGCGATATTGAGAAACATTTCCATGCCGGAAGGAAAGCCCAGACGCAGATATCGGCGAGTGATGCCACGATCGAAAACAAAGGATTTAAGGGTAGAAAATTTTTCCCGCAATTCACGCCTGAGGTAATAGACAAGATAAATGGCAAGAGCGAATGCCGTACTAATGATTGATCCCCATGCAGCTCCTGCTATGCCCATTTCAGGCAAGCCGAGATGGCCAAATACCAGTGCCCAGGTAAGCGGTACATTGAGGAGGATGCCAATAACATCACAAGTCATGACAACACGGGTCAGGCCTATACCCGAGAAAAAAGATGACAGGCATACCTTGATCAGGCTTAACACGGCGCCTGCCATCATGATGCTGAAATAGATTTCTTCCAACTCCACCTGAGCCGGGTCATGCCCCATACCGGCAAACATCGGGCGCAGCAGCAAGGTGATAATGAAGAGTGCCGGTATCAAGGCAAGGGACATAAGAACGCCCTGGCTGATGACAAGTGTACATTTATGAAACTCACCCGCGCCAAGATATTGTGCAACCAGAGCATTGGCATAGGCAAGAATGCCATTGAAAAGAGAAATGGCAAACCAGAAGGCTACGCCGCCACCGAGGGCTGCGGCCATATGAGTAGGACTGATTTGCGCAAGAAACCAGCGATCGGTGAAAATCATAATGGCAAAAGCGCCCTGCGATATGACCATGGGTAAGGCCATTTTCATCAGCACGATCAGGGTGGCGGGATTGTATTGCCAGTCTTTAAGCATTAAGGCGCGGGCCTGCAGGATTAAGCTTGAGAATGAATTCACAGGTTTGTGAAGTTGAAGAATTGTAGGGCAGTGCTGCCGGGATTGCCAGAAAGGCGGAACTACACCTGCGCTATAGATTAACCGGCCAACTGTTCACGTTCGTGAGGCGCCATAAAGTCCAGCTCCGGCCCAATGGGGACTATAAGAGTGGGGTTAACAGTGTCATGACTGCCGTAGTAATGCGCCTTGTTGTATTCAATATCAACTGTCTCGGCAATACCCGGCATTTGGTAGATATCGCGTGTATAGCCCCACAGATTTGGGTAATCCCTGATGCGTTTAAGGGCGCATTTAAAGTGGCTAACATAGACAGAATCAAAACGTACCAAGGTGGGAAATAACCTGACATCTGCTTCGGTAAGCCTGTTTCCGCATAGAAAGCGTTTGCTGGTTAACTTTTCCTCGAGCTTATCCAGTGCTTCAAATAACGGCAGTACAGCTTCTTCATAGGCTTCCTGGGTAGTGGCAAAGCCTGACCTGTAAACCCCGTTATTCACATTCGGGTAAATCCAGTCATTTAGGGCATCAATGTCTTTATGCAGGTTATCCGGGTATAAATCCAGATCTCTGGCAACAGGGTTTTCAATAAAATCATTAAACTCGCTATTAAACATTCGCATGATTTCAGCAGACTCATTACTGACAATAGTTTGACGTTGCTTGTCCCATAGCACAGGTACCGTCGCGCGATCAGAGTAATCAGGATCAACCAGTCGATAAAGCTCAAACAAATGCTCGATATATTCGTCATCGTCCTTGTGAGCGCCATCGGCTAGAAAAATGCGTCCCTGCTCGGGTTCAAAGGTCCAGCTGTCCGGGCCCATATAGGAGCGGGAATTGGAAACACTGATCATGCTCTCCAGTCTTTTCAGTTTGCGCGTGATGAGCGTTCTGTGGGCCCAGGGACAGGCCATGGAAATAAAGAGGTGATAGCGTCCGGGTTCAGCATTAAAGCCGCCAATACCGCTTGGGCCGGCTTGACCATCCCGGGTAATCCAGTTACGAAACAGGGAGTCGTGACGTACAAAACGTCCGTCAGTTGCGCTGGTGTCATACCATTCATTTTTCCAGGCTTTATCAGTTTTCAGTGTTGCTTTTTTCATAGTGTTTTATTGAGTCGGCAGCAGCAGGGCAAGGAAGCAAAAAGCCCGGTAATTACTGGCACGGATTAGCCCTGATACTCGAATACCTCATCGGCTTGGGTAAGTGACAGCCGGTTTCCGGAAGTGCTGGGTTCCGTGCGCCCGATTATTTGCGCATCAATATTAAAACTGCTGGCCACCGCAATCACTGTCTCAGCCTGCTCGGCTTCGCAGTAGACTTCCATCCGGTGCCCCATGTTAAAGACCTTGTACATTTCCTTCCACTGGGTCTTTGACGCGCTCTGGATAGCCTTGAAGATGGGCGGTGTTGGAAACAGGTTGTCCTTGATAAAGTGGATACCGTTGACCGTTTTTCCATCCAGGGTTTTGTCTGGATTATCAGAGTCGGGGCTGCCGCCAAATTTCATACATTTGGTCTGGGCTCCGCCGGAGCAGTGAATAAGGCCGCGAATAAGGCCGGGGTGTTCATCCAGTAATTTATAGATGACCGGGGCATAGGTGCGAGTGGGGCTTAACAGCGCTTCCCCAACACTCAGAGATGAATCCGGTAATGGGTCTTCCAGTTTATAGGGGCCGCAATACATCAGTTCCCTGGAGACATTGCCATCAAAAGATTCCGGGTAATTCTCGGCATAATAATGGCTGAGCATGTCATGTCTGGCGCTGGTCAGGCCATTGCTGCCTATGCCGCTGTTCTCTTTATCCTCGTAACTGGACTGGCCAGTAGAGGAAAGGCCGACAATCACCAGGCCGGGTTGAATCTGCTCGCCGCTAATAACTTCTTTTTTCTTCATCACGGAGACGGCAACACTGTCCACAACAATGGTACCGGTCAGGTCACCCACATC
The DNA here is from genome assembly GCA_965662685.1 of Pseudohongiellaceae bacterium. Lineage (GTDB taxonomy): Bacteria > Pseudomonadota > Gammaproteobacteria > Pseudomonadales > Pseudohongiellaceae > Eutrophocola. Next base: position 6,993 of record CBFIIQ010000070.1, read on the forward strand.
AGCTGTCTCTCCACCACCACTATAGATATTGACGCCAAAATCCCTTAGCTGGGCAAGAAATTTTTCACTTCCCTCTATCAGGGCACCGACCACTTCACCGGGGCAGTTAAGGGCATTGCGATTGACGGTATTGGAAATCAATATGCGCCCATTAACGCCAACGCAGAGCAGGTCATCCAGGTTCATCACGATCGAATCCTGTGAAATGCCATGAAACACACTGGTGTCGCCGGTTTCCTTGTAGGCCAGGTAGCCGATGATGGACTTGGTACCACTCCCATCGGCGTGAATTACATTACATTGATCGGGGTTGCCGGTGAGGTAATCTTCAGTAATTTTGCAAAAGGCATTGCTGAACAGACCATGATCCAGGTGATCGACTACATTATGTACTTCGGTTTTGTCAGATGAGACCCCTCGAGCCTGGTAGCGGCTGGCACTATCGCTAACGGCAACCGATTCAGCCACATGATAGCCACTGCGATCCTGAGCCACGATCAGCCCACGAAACTCCAGCTGACGCATGGCTTTAGCCACGGTATTGGTGGCCAGCTCATATTCAGCTGCCAGCGAGCGGATGCTGGGTAATTTCTCACCGGGTTTAAGATCAGCGGTATTTATCTGGAAATGAATCTGGTCAATGATTTGCTGAAAAACCGGTGTAGGGGCAGTTGGATCGAGTTCAAGTTTCATGGTTATTTGGGCTCTTTTCTGGATTAATGTGCGGCTCAACTGTATCACAAAGATGATACAGACTGAGTTGGAGCAGCACAAGAAAAGAAAAATATTATTCGATGGGCATGCGTGCGGGGCGGTCTGCGGGAATATGCTGGTCGATTGCCGTGAGAATAATAGCCGCCATGGCGTAATCGGCCATTATGGCAGAAATCTCCAGGGCACCTTGTTGCCCGAACAGTGACACAGCTTCCGCCCAGGTTTCAGCACTGAGGCGGTGTTCCCTGAGCAATTCACGACCATAACGAATGATTAGATCAGGGGCAGCAGGCAGACCCGCAGGATCACGATGATACTTGATGATGTCGATAGTGCTTTGGGGGACGCCTTCACCAAGCGCCAAGGGTTCATGCGCAGCCCATTCATACTGCTGGTCAAATTCCCGTGCTGCGACCAGAATAGCCGTTTCGATATTGGCGCGGCCGATAAGGCTTTCATAGCGAAGATACTGGTTGATCAGATCCATGCCATCGGCCACCAGCGGCATATGCACTGAAAAGGCGGCGGGACCGTAGACGGGGCCGGTATTATCCAGTCCTACCACTTTGTCATAAACTCGTTTGCCATAATCATCCAGCTCATCCGGGTTTACCGGGGGTAGCCGGGACAGGGTATCGGGGCGGACATCATCAGGCAGGGCGTCCTGGGCGTATAATGAACCTGAGCCGATTAAAAACACCAGCCAAAAAGATAAAATTGCTAATTTCATGGGAGCCCCTCTATTAAATTATTATCAACTTGATTATTGTTTTAGACGTTATAGTAACCAAAGTAGTGCGGGAAAGTCTTCAGAAACAGCCAGTGGATTTGAAATACAACGGATGACAAAGTGCCGCTTTATTCTGGTTTGAAGCGAGGAACCGCTGACAGGAGAATTTCCCGTTGTTGAGGGTTATTCATTAGGTATAAACTGGGAGTTTAGATAATATAAAGACTTATACGTAATAGAAAGTTTTAATTATTGAGGTGATTACTATGAAATATAAAATATTAGTAAGCGTATTGGTTGCGATGATGATGTCCTTTTTCGGCACACAGGCCCTGGCAGGACGTGATGACAATGGTAAAAAGGGTAAAGGTATAACCGTGGATATATGCCATGTTACGGGGGATTCCAGAGATTTTGCTTTCCTAATTTCTGTTCCAGCATCTGCCGTTGAAGGACACATGGGGCATGATGACTATCTCCCAGATAGTT
>CBFIIQ010000071.1:0-8704 GCA_965662685.1 Pseudohongiellaceae bacterium
CCGGGACTCATTGAGGAGGCTGAGCTTCAAAATACTTTACAGGATAAACAGGTCGGACAAGCGCAGCGCATCCGACGAGAATAAATCGTAAAGTGAAAAGAGTTCCGTAAAAACCCTTCAGGCAAAAACCGGGACTCATTGAGGAGGCTGAGCTTCAAAATACTTTACAGGATAAACAGGTCGGATAAGCGCAGCGCATCCGACGTAGAATTCCAGGCACGGTCAACGCTAGATAACGAATACAGAATGCACGCGCTTGAAATAGAAAGATGTAAGCGTGAATAAAAAATAAATACAGCACTAACTCAAACACTAATTTTTGAAAAACAGGCAAAAAAACCACGTGAAAAAAGACCTCGACAAGATGTTTGAACCCTACTCGGCGATGATGGATTTCAGTTCACGCATTGCCAGGGGGGCGGAAGCGATCTCGCGTCTGGATATGAAGGATGTGGCTGTCGGCGCTACCCCGAAAACCCAGATTTTTGCCTCTGACAAGGTAACGGTGCATCATTATGAAGCGCTGGATAAAAACACCGAGGTCAAAACCGATCCGGTGCTTATCGTTTACGGGCTGATTGGTCGTTACACCATGATTGATCTGCAGGAAGACCGTTCCCTGGTGCGCAATTTGCTGGCGCGTGGGGTTGATTTGTACGTGGTGGACTGGGGTTACCCCAGCCGCGCTGACAAATTTCTGAATTTTGATGATTATGTCTGTCATTACCTGGATCAATGTGTCGATGCGGTGTGTGAACGCCATGGTATTGATCAGCTTACCCTGTTCGGCATCTGCGAGGGGGGCACCTTCACCTCCATGTATGCGGCGATGTTCCCTGAAAAAGTTAAAAACATGGTCCTCTCGATCACTCCGATCGATTTTGCTGCCGATAGTGAAGATGAAGATCCCAGTCATGGCTTCCTCAACCTGTGGATTCGTAACCTGGCAGACGAGGATATTGAAAGGCTGCTCGATGCCTTTGGCAACCTGCCGGGTGAATTAATGGGCGCGGTGTTTTCATCAATGACGCCAATACGCTCCATGACCAAGTACAACCTGGATCTGCTTAACGCCGCCAGCGACGATGACAAACTGCTGAATTTTCTACGCATGGAAAAATGGTTGGCGGACCGTCCCAACCATCCCGGAGCCGCCGCTCGCCAGTGGCTGATTGATCTGTATAAAGAAAACAAACTGGTAAAAGGCGAGTTTGAACTGGCCGGAGAAAAAGTGGATCTGGCCAATATCACCATGCCGGTGTTAAACATTTTCGCCAAGCATGACCATATTATTCCGCCCCCGTGTTCCGCCGCCCTGGGCAAGTATGCCGGTAGTGACGATTACACCGATTTATGTCTGCCTGCCGGGCATGTGGGCATCTATGTCAGCAGTAAACTGCAGGGCTTGGTGGGTGATAGTATTGCGCAGTGGCTTATTGAGCGGCAGTGACGCAGCCGCAGGCTGCTAGTTACAAGTTACAAGTTTCAAGTTACAAGAAGTGCAGGTAGAGTTTAAAGTGGAGTTCTGATTTTTACATTAAAACCATGTAATGATAAAAAATACTGGCAGGCCAATGTCCTTGTGACTTGTGACTTGTGACTTGTGACTTGAAACTTGAGACTTTTCTTCTTGAAACTTGTGACTTGTAACTGTTTTAAAAAATTAACTGATGTTGCAGATTTAAACCATGGTCCAAAAAATAATATCCCCCGAAGATGCAATCTCCCTTATCCGTGATGGGGACACCGTGGCCATTTCCGGATTTGTCGGGATCGGGACACCGGAAGAATTGATCATTGCGCTGGAAAAACGTTTTCTGGAAACCGGGCATCCGCGTGATTTGACGCTGGTATTTGCAGCGGCGCCGGGTGATGGCGGGGACCGAGGCGTCAATCGTCTTGCCCATGAAGGACTGGTGAAGCGCGCAGTGGGTGGTCACTGGTCATTGGTGCCGAAACTCTCGGCGCTGGCGGTGGAAAACAAAATTGAAGCCTATAACCTGCCGCTGGGTTGTGTGTCCCAGTTATTTCGTGTGATTGCTGGCGGTAAACCGGGGCTGCGCACCAAAGTCGGTTTGCGTACCTTTGTTGATCCGCGCATTAGCGGCGGCAAGATCAGCGAAAGTGCCACGGAAGACCTGGTGCACCTGGATACGATTCGTGGTCAGGAGTGGTTATTTTATAAAGCCTTTCCTATTGATGTGTGTCTTCTACGTGGCACCACTGCCGATGCCAACGGTAATATCACCTCGGAACGCGAGGCGCTGGAGCTGGATGTTACCTCCATTGCCATGGCGGCCCATAACTCTGACGGTGTGGTGATTGTGCAGGTTGAGCGTGTTGCCCAGCTGGGTTCACTGGCGCCGAAAAATGTGCTTATTCCGGGTGCGTTGGTGGATTGTGTGGTCAGATCAAAACCGGAAAATCATCATCAGACTTTTGGTACGCCCTATGAACATGCGTTCAGTGGTGAGATGCGCGTGCCGCTGGAAGAGCTGCCCATCATGCCGCTGGATGAGCGCAAGATCATGGCGCGCCGGGCGGTGATGGAATTGCCCGTAGGTGGTGTAGTGAACCTGGGCATTGGCATTCCGGAAGGCGTTGCCCGGGTAGCGGCTGAAGAAGGCCTGCTGGATCAGGTCACGCTGTCGGCAGAAGCCGGCACTATTGGCGGCATGCCTCAGGGTGGGCTCGACTTTGGCGCCTCGCTCAACCCCGATGCCATTATTGCTACCAATACCCAGTTCGATTTTTATGACGGTGGCGGGCTTGATATGGCCTGCCTGGGGATGGCACAGGCGGATAAATACGGCAATGTGAATGTCTCCAAATTCGGCAAACGCCTGGCGGGTGCAGGGGGCTTTATTAATATCAGCCAGAATGCCTCGCGTCTGGTGCTTACCGGCTCGTTTACCGCCGGCGGGCTGAAAGTCGCGGTGGAAGATGGCAAGCTGCGCATCGTGCAGGAAGGCAAGGTGAAGAAGTTTGTCGACCAGGTTGAGCATATTACCTTTTCCGGGGATTTTGCCCGCGAAACCGGCCAGCCCGTGCTTTATGTTACTGAGCGCTGCGTCTTCAGTGTGGGTATCAATGGTATGGAATTGATCGAAGTGGCCCCGGGAATCGATGTAGAAAGCGACATTCTTGCCCATATGGATTTCATGCCTTACATCAGTAATGTCAGGCCTATGGATGTGCGCATCTTTAAAGATGAAATGATGGGGATCAAGCAGGCACGTACCGAAATGCCCATGGAACAGCGCATTTCACTGGACATGGAGCAGGGCCGGCTGATTATCAATCTACGCTCCCTGAAACTGACTTCACGCCTGCAAATTCTGCAAATCAAACAGCGCATCGAAGAGGTTTGCGAGTCATTTAACCAACCGGTTGAGATAATGGCTTTCTACGACGGTTTCGAGATCAAGGAAAGTTTGCAGGATGAATATACCGACATGATTTCATCCATAGACAAGCGTTTGTATAAAAGTTTGGTTCATTACACCCGAGACCCTTTTATTCGACTCAAATTCGGGGCAGAATTAAGAAAACGACAAGTGTAAGTGAGCGAGATGCCATTCAGCGACGAGTTGCATTCAGATCGAACCACAGCTGCCCATCATCCAGCCGGGTTCGATAATTCGTATAAGTGACAGATTAAAAGTTTGTATCCGGCGTGAATCTGCCTCGACAACTGGCGCGGTGATTCATAAACAATCAATACTTGATGAGCCTATCAAGTCACACAGCAGTTCCAGATGGCAAAAAGTGAAGCAGTAGTTCTGAAAGGCAAATTTGATCAGGAAAAATATGTCGAAGCCCCTCGTACCGGGTCTGCGTTGTGTATCAATTCCAAAAGCTACCATAATATTTTCTATCAGGACTGGGGCAGTGAGGACAGCAAGGAAACCATGTTCTGCCTGCATGGCCTGACCCGCAACTCCCATGATTTTGATGCCATTGCCAACTGCCTGGGCGGCACCCGAAAAAAGCGCCGCATAATTTGTCCTGATACGGTAGGAAGAGGTCGTAGCGACTGGTTACCGGATCATGAGGACTACCAGATTCAGCAATACAATATGGACTTCACCGTGCTGGCGGCCAAGATTGGCTGTGAACAGTATGACCTGCTGGGTACTTCACTGGGCGGCATGATGGGCATGGTACTGGCGGCTATGAAGAATTCTCCGGTACGCCGTCTTATCATTAATGACATTGCCCCTGAAGTACCTAATACCGCGATGTCGCGCCTGGGGCGATATCTGCATATGGATCCCTATTTCAATAATCTTGACGAAGTAGAGCAGTACATACGCAAGACCCTGGCGCCGTTTAACCCCATGACCGATGAAGACTGGGCGCACTACGCCAAAACCAGCTCCCGTCCGGACGGCGAAGGTTACCGTCTGGCTTTCGATCCGGATATTTCCAATACCTATGGCCGTCGTTACTGGTACCTGATGTATTTCAATCTGTGGAAATACTGGGTGCAGATCAAATGCCCGGTACTGATCCTGCGCGGCAAGGATTCCGACTTTCTCTCCGAGCACCTGCTGGAGCGCATGCTGCGCAAACTTCCCCAGGCCGAAGCCATAGAATTCGAAGGCACCGGCCACACGCCTACTCTTAATGCGCCGGAACAGATTGATCCGATTATTAAGTGGCTGGACAAGACTAAAATCTAGTCACAAGTCGCAAGTCGCAAGTCGCAAGTCGCAAGTCGCAAGTCGCAAGTCGCAAGTCGCAAGTCGCAAGTCGCAAGTCGCAAGTCGCAAGTCGCAAGTCGCAAGTCGCAAAAATTAGATATGTTTTTTGTGGAAAGTTCCCGGAATTGAACTATTTTTAATAATAGTTCAATGGCTTGCGAATAATAAAATTATGACCCGTTTTGAAAACCTGGCGGTCTGGAAAAGATCAGCCTCACTCAGTGTAGAAATCTATAAAGAGTTCGCAGAACTCAAAGACTTCGGTTTCAAAGATCAGATCACCCGTGCAGGCTTATCCATCTCCTCCAACATCGCCGAAGGCTTCGAACGCAACAGTCCCAAAGAACTGGCGAACTTTCTCAACTACGCCAAAGGCTCCGCCGGTGAACTGCGCTCCCAAACCTACATAGCCATAAAAATTGGTTACATAACCCAATCCAAAGGCACCGTCTGGCTAAAAGAATCCAGAGAAATCTCCAAAATGCTCCACGCATTGATGAAATCCGTAAACCCAGTCGAAACACCCAAACCATCAGCTAAAAACAGGCCATAATGCCCCATTCTTGCGACTTGAAACTTGAAACTTGTAACTTGCGACTAAGTATTCCTCCCCCCCAAAAAGCCAGATCTCAACAAGGAAGAGGGGTAAAAATCCTCATTCTTGCGACTTGAAACTTGTAACTTGCGACTAATATCCCTCCCAAAAACACCAAAACCCAACTTTTTTCATCTCTAACCCATTGATTTACCTATATTTCAGGCTTTCCTCTGTTGCAGTGCAAAATAAATGTTGCGTCGCACAAAAAGTCTTGCTATGCTGCACAGCACAAATTGAGTGATGGAGCAAACAACCAGGAGGAAACAATGCCTGAAGCGACAACACAAACGGAACTGGCAGTTGAAGTAAGTCCGGAACCGAAAGCAGCGCCAAAGCCTAAAGCGAGAGCGAAGGTCAAAGCGAAGAAAGCAGTACAGACTAAAGTAGTACAAAAGAAAGCAGTACAAACTAAATCAGTTAAAACGACAAAATCGGGAGATTACAAAATGCCTAACAAAACATCAGCATACAAAAAATTCGAAGCCAGCTTTGAGCCAGTAGTTGATTTCAACAAGATGATTGCCGGTTCTATGGAATCTTCTTACAACACAATGATGGACAGCTTCCAGGGTTACGCCAAACTGGGTCTGGACAGCATGCAGTCTGGTCTTAAAGTTCGCAGCCCTGAGGACATGGTTTCTTTCTACGAAACTCAGCAGTCAATGACTCAGAAAGCCACTGACATGATGATGAACGATGCCAAGTCTTATTCAGACATGGGTATCAAGTTCTTCAACGAAATGCGCTCCATGTACGAAAGCGGTGTGAAGACTTCTGTCTCAGCTGCTTCCGAAGCAATGAAAGCGTAAGTAAGAGCTTTTAGTAGTAAGTTTTGTAAAACCTCCGTCCCCCCGCGGAGTAAACCCCAGGATCCATCCCCCCCCTCGGATCCTGGGGTTTTTTTTCAGTTTAAATCCTCGGTTTAAAATCAGAGGCAGGCGGCAGAAGACAGGGGAGAACTAATGACCCTTCATGGGTGCTTGAGAAAAATGCCTAACTAGCATTGGAATTGAGGTACTTGAGAAGAGTTTGTAAATTAGTGTTTCTGGAATAGGCCCCAAATGTATCCCTTGTCTTTTGTTGCCTGGCTTTGACTTATTACACTGCGTTTTTGACAACGCAGTGCTTAACCAATGAAGTGATGTTTTTACTAAAGAATTATTTCTTCATGTTGTTGTAAAACCCTTCCGACATTTTCTTCCACATTTCCATATTCTTCTTGTTCATGTCCTGAAAGGCTTTCATGGCATTGTTTTGCATCATGTCGCTGTAGGTATCGCGCAGTTGATCCTGCTGGCTCTGGAAAAAACTAAGGCTTTGGTTCATGAAATCCGCAAAGCCCTGGTGGGGCACCTGGCCGTAGTAACGAATAAAGGATTTCAGGTTTTCCGTGGTGAACAGCGGGTTGGTTTCCGATTCCTGCTCGATGATTAACTGCAGCAATACACTGCGGGTCACATCCTCACCGGTCTTGCTGTCCAGCACCATAAAGGGAATACCTTCCACGATCATGTCGCGAATATCATCCACCTTGATGTACTTGCTGGTCTGCGTGTCATAGATACGACGGTTAGGATATTTCTTGATTACCCTGACATCCTCATCGCCACCCACAGGATTCTCGTCTTCGTCATTAATGTCGTCTTTAATATTGTCACTCATACCCTTTCCCCTAATTTAACCTGCACAACAAACAAGGCCGAAGGCCGCCACCAGGAACAAGACGAACTAACCAAACCCGCCCACCTTTATCCTTTATCCTTTATCCCTTTTTATCCCTTCCTTGCGACTTGAAACTTGTAACTTGCGACTGATAAGTAAGCTACGCTTACTTATCAATCCCACCCATACACAAATACTTGATCTCCAGATATTCACCAATCCCGTACTTCGAGCCTTCACGGCCCAGCCCGGATTGCTTGACGCCACCAAACGGCGCCATGGGGTTGGAGATCAGGCCTTCGTTGATACCGACCATACCAAATTCCAGGGCTTCTGCCACACGCCAGATGCGACCGATATCGCGGGTATAAAAATACGCCGCCAGACCAAAAATGGTGTCGTTGGCAATGGCCAGCGCGTCGGCTTCATCCTTGAAGGTAATGATCGGGGCAATCGGGCCAAAGATTTCCTTGTAGGCCACTTTCATGTCCATGGTGACATTGGATAATACGGTGGGTTCAAAGAAACAGGCGCCCAGGTTACTGCGCTTGCCGCCGGTGACAATAGTGGCGCCAGCTTCAACTGCTTCCCTGATGAGACCCTCGATGGATTCAACAGCAGGGATATTTACGACCGGGCCGATATCCACATTTTCATCAGTGCCAACGCCCAGGCGCAGTTCCTTCACTTTGGCGGTGAATTTTTCAATAAACTCGTCCTTGATGCCTTCCTGCACCAGGATGCGGTTGGTACACACGCAGGTCTGACCCGCATTGCGGTACTTGGAGGCAATAGCGCCTTCCACGGCAGCATCCATATCCGCATCGTCAAAAATAATAAACGGCGCATTGCCGCCCAGTTCCATGCTGGCTTTCTTGATGGTGCCGGCGCACTGGGATAACAGACGCGCGCCCACGCCGGTAGAGCCGGTAAAGGACATCTTGGCAATACGCTCGTCTTCACAGATGGTGATGCCTACTTCACGGGAACGGGTGGTCACCACCATATTAAACACACCCGGGGGAATCCCGGCTTCTTCAGCCAACACCGCCAGGGCTATAGCGGATAAGGGGGTTTCCTTGGCCGGTTTACTCAATACCGTACAGCCTGCGGCCAGGGCAGGGGCCACCTTGCGGGTAATCATGGAGCTTGGGAAATTCCACGGTGTTACGGTCGCCACCACGCCCACCGGCTGCTTGATCACCACGATACGCTTGTCACCGGAAGGGGCAGGGATGGTATCGCCGTAAATACGCTTGGCTTCCTCGGCAAACCACTCCACATAGCTGGCGCCATAGGCAATCTCGCCGCGCGCTTCCGCCAGTGGCTTGCCCTGTTCCATGGTCATGATATGGGCCAGTTCTTCCTGGTTCTTCATGATCAGGTCATACCAGCGGCGCAGAATAATAGCGCGTTCCGTAGCCGTTTTGGCCGACCAGGCGGGCAGCGCGGCCTCAGCCGCCGCAATGGCCTCATCCAGGTCTTTATCACTGGCATCCACCAGAGTTTTCACCACACTGCCGTCCGCAGGGTTTTTGACATCGAAGGTGGCAGCGCCGGTTTCGTGCCATTTGCCGTTGATATAACTGCCGTTTTTAATCAGGAAATTTTCGAATTTGGTCATGGTAGGAGGATTTTGCTCGAATTATGGGTAATTTCCTTATACTGCACTGCACAAAAGTGAAAATCAATGAAAATTTTGCATTAAAACGGGCTTCAGGGATGTGAAATCAATGGA
>CBFIIQ010000072.1:0-8106 GCA_965662685.1 Pseudohongiellaceae bacterium
TGGTCCACCGCGCAGACTGTTGAGGCGGTGAGATTGTTATTGAGTCTGGGCATTGATCCGAATTTCCAGGCGGATACTGGCCGTACCTCGCTCCATGGTGCTGGCCACAAGGGCGCCACTGAGGTAGCTGAACTATTGGTGGCTGCGGGGGCTAGACTGGATATTCGTGACTTCGGCAACACCGATAACCGGGGTAGTGCGGAACTGGCTGCGCATACCTGGCTTCCCATTGATTATGCTGACGGTCTGGTACGTGTAGGCGTTCAGTCTGCAATTCCACATCCTGAAACAGCCGCGTTAATGCGCAAGTTGATGGATGAGCAGGGGCTTAAGGCACCACCTGAAGGCAGGACGCTGGAATCAATTTGTATCGTGGAAGTGTGTTCCCCTGAATATAATCCATTTAAATACAATTAGCCGAAGTTTTGGAATTCTTTACAAAAAAGCCCGGATTTGTCCGGGCTTTTTTTATTTCTGATTATTTATTTTTTTCTTTCTTCAGATGCTCGCGACTTTTTTGCTGATAGAGCGGGCTATATTCCATGCCATAGGGCGTTTTTTTCTTGTTGGAGGTTTTCTCGTCAAAAAACAATTTACTGGTGTTTTGCCGTTCAGTAATTTCCTGCTCAGATCCATCCCGATATGTAATCTCCTCGCGCGGTACGAAAAACACCTGTCCTACCGGTAGATTATGCGACACGGTAATAATTTCTCCCGGCGTTAGAATATATCGAAACTCGGAATCATGAACATACCAGTCGGTTTCCACCCGGGTAACCAGTACTGGTGCTACGGGACGGGCGGGATTATTAAGTACACCGGAATAGACAGTGTCCCAGCCTGCTTCAGTCTGGAAGTTATATGCGCCTCTTAAGGTAACTGCACCCTCAGGTGTGCCAAGATCATCTACAGAGACGAACATTCGCGCTATTGCTCTGGCGCTATCCTTGAAGCCAGGTGTTTCAGGTACCATCAGCTGTACCTCTTCCTTGCGCATGCCGATGGTGCCAACGGATAGCTGATAGTTAACAAAAAATATTTGATCCCATTGTTTTCCCGTGGCGTTTACCGAGTAGCCAAACTGGTAAAGCCCTTCACCTTCATAACCGATATGAAACTGTTCATTCTCAGCCAAAGCAGGATAGACCAGCGCTCCCAGTGAGCTGCCAGCTTCAAGTACCGGGCAAAGACGTGCATGCTGAGGCAATGATGGCCTTTGCGCTTCCTTTTTTGGGCGCAGACCTACGCCTGGACGAAGGGAATTGGGGAACAGAGTAACTTCCATGGAGCAAGTATATCTGAAGCGCGGTTAGCAGCAAGTATTGCCGAAAATCCGAAAGCGGGGAAAAGTTACAAGAAAAGATTTGCTTTTATATCAAAGGAGAATCATGCATTTCATTAAAATCAAAAACGGTGACTTCCTCCTTGGTTCGTTTGCGATCAAGCCATGATTTTTGTGAAAGCATATGCTCAATGTCCTGTATACCTGCCTGCCAATGCTCCTCAACCGACAGGCGGGAAAATTCATAATCTTTGGAAGCCAGTTGATGACTTTTCTGGCGATAGATTAAATGGACCAGAGTGATGGCTGAATCACAACTCCACTTACCCAGTAGCGCCATCTCTTCTTCCGTAAGGGATTCGGTGGGAATATGATCCAGCAAACGGTTAATAAGGCCGCGAATTTTTTGAGTGTCTCGAACAATGTCAGTAATTGTGCGAGTCTGGCTTGAATGCTGGATGTCTTTCATGCGACGTCCCACTTCCATAATATTTTTGGGCATGCTGCCCTCGGCGCTGAATAGATCCACCTGGAAAAGTAACAAGTCTTCACAGACTTTGGCATTATGGTCAATTACATATTGCAGAGGTGTGTTGGAAACAAGACTGGCATCCCAATACCATTCGCCAGCAATTTCTATTGGCGGTAAACCATCCGGTAATGCGGCGCTTGCCATAATATGTTCCGGAATAATGGGCTCGATATCAGAATCAAAATAGAGAAAATTTCCGCTGGTGACATTAACAGCGCCTACACTAATCCTTGGCTCGCCGTGATTAAGACGATCAAAATCAACAAGTTCAAGCAAGGTATCGCGAAGTGGGGCGGTATCGTAATAGCTCAACGCATCCTGAAATCCCAGCGGGTTATAAAAAACTGGCGGGAAACGTGGCCTGAACAGGCCATTGGCGCCAGAAGCCAGAACTTCTGCAGCACTCGATTCGTTGAATAACAAGCGCCCTACATGACCGGGCAGCATAGGCTGACTGAATTTCCCGGCAGAGACTTTTGTCCAGAATGCTTTGAGCTTTTCAACTCGCTGTTCAGGGGGATTACCCGCTATCAGCGCGGAGTTTATGGCTCCTATGGATATCCCGGAAAGCCAGTCCATTTCATATCCAGCCTCATGCAGGGCAGCATAAGCGCCAGCCTGATAGGCCCCCAGAGCACCACCGCCTTGCAGGATCAGGACATTTTTTTCTTTTAGATTCATAGTGTTATCGGATTGGAGAAAGTCTTGTATTTTATCATCTCTAACAAGAGAGAACCCCTGAATTTTATTTAGTTGGATGAATATTTCAGCATCAATTTAAACCGTAACATCATTTGCTTTGTTGTCGCAGCTCATTAGAATAGCCGCTTTCTCTATTTCGGACTTTCGTCCCCAATAAAACTCAATGATTTCACTACAGGGTATTTCATTACGTCTGGGCAGTCAGCTATTGTTGGATGAGGCTGATCTTACCGTCTATGCCGGGCAGAGGGTTGGTATTATCGGGCGAAATGGGACCGGCAAGACCAGCCTCTTCAAGTTGCTGATGGGAGAGCTCAGTGCTGATACAGGTGAATTGGATATGCCCAAAGACCTGCGCAAGGCACAGATGCGCCAGGAAACTCTTGGGACGTCCCGAACCGCCCTGGATTATGTCATCGACGGTGACAGCAAATACCGTTCAATTGAAAAACAATTGCTTAAGGCTGAGCAGGATGGCAATGATCAGCGTATGGCACAACTCCATTCAGAACTGGAATTGATCCATGCCTGGTCTATAAAGAACCGTGCTGAACAATTACTTTCGGGACTTGGCTTTGAACTGGAAGATTTTCACCGGACTGTAAAAGAGTTTTCCGGCGGTTGGCGTATTCGCCTCAACCTGGCCCAGGCATTGATGACTCCCTCGGATTTATTGCTGCTTGATGAGCCTACCAACCATCTGGATATAGAAGCTACCTTGTGGCTGCAGCAATGGTTATTGCGCTATGAAGGGACCTTGTTGCTTATTTCCCATGACCGTAGTTTTCTTGATGTGGTTGTCAGCCATATCATCAGTTTTGAAAACAAAAAATTGTTTTTATACCGTGGTAATTATAGCGACTATGAAAAACAGAAAGCAGAAAGGCTGGCGCAACAGCAAGCCGAATATGAAAAACAACAGGTGCGAAAAAAGGAAATAGAATCATTTGTCCGACGTTTTCGCGCAAAGGCCACCAAAGCAAGACAGGCGCAAAGCCGACTAAAAGAACTGGATCGAATGGTGGATATCGCGCCCGCGCACATTGATTCGCCGTTTAAATTTAAGTTTCTTGAGCCGACAAAGCTTCCGCCGAGTCTATTGGCCTGCGAAGAAATCGCCTTTGGCTACGAAACGCCACTAATCGAAAAGTTTTCCATGAACATTCGTTCGGATTCCCGCATCGGTCTGCTGGGTGCTAACGGGCAGGGTAAATCTACCTTGTTAAAAGTGCTTGCCGGTAAGTTACCTTTGATGAGTGGAGAGATCAATCGCTCAGATCATCTTAATATTGGCTACTGTGCCCAGCATCAGGTAGATGAGTTGGATATTGCTGCCACGCCAATGCAATTAATGCAGCGCCTGGACCCCAAGGCTCGTGAACAGGAAATACGAAATTTTCTTGGCGGTTTTGATTTTCAGAGTGATCGTGTCTCCGAAACCATTGAGCATTTTTCCGGTGGAGAAAAGTCACGCTTGGCACTGGCGCTGGTAGTCTGGCAAAAACCTAACCTGTTGCTGCTGGATGAGCCTACCAATCATCTCGACCTGGAAATGTGTCATAGCCTGGAGGTTGGGCTTCAGGAATTCACTGGTGCCCTGATTCTGGTATCCCATGATCGCCATTTATTAAGTAATACTGTCGACCAATTTCTTCTGGTCAGAAATGGAAAGCTGGAGGTGTTTGATGGAGATCTCCATGATTACGAAAAGCTTCTGCTGGAACAAGGCAAAGCAGATAATGGGAACCGTAAAAATGATGATAGTGGTCCTGAAAACAAATTAAGTAAAAAGGAACTGAGGCAGCAGGCAGCGGAAAAAAGAAATCAGTTGAAATCGCTGCGCGATAAAGCTGCCAACCTTGAAAAACAACTTAATAGCAATCAAGGCAAACTTGCCGGAATTGAAGAGCAACTGGCTGATGCATCCCTTTATGAAGAGATTCATAAAGACAGGCTGAATAAATTATTGCTGGAGAGAGCTGAGCTGGTATCCGCCACTGATGTTCTTGAAGAGCAATGGCTGGATGTCAGTGAAGCTATGGAGTTGGCGTTGAGCGAGAACAATTAATTCTTTAATTGCAGGTTGTTAATTTATATGCCTGCCCTCGAGATTGTTTTTTTAGTAATGTTTAGACTTGAGTAAATCATTAAATTAAACAAGTTCTTGTCCTACAGGGTGGAATAAGTCTTAATTTGCCTTCGCGATTGGGAAAAAACACCAACGGCTTCTAATGCTCATTAGTTAACCCTCCAGATATTATAATTTTATCACCGGATAAACCTTGCAGCATGTTGTCTGTGATTAATAATCGCTGTTTTCCTGGCCCCAAATAGAATAGAGCATAAAAATACATACAGATGATGCTGGTGGATAGCACAGATATATTTTCATGATTCTGCATTGGATGCAGGTTAAATTTTGCCTGATTTAACTATTGAGAGATGCTTTGCTTTAAAGAAAAAATACATTTCGAACATTATCAGGGTCTCCATGTGACCCATATTAAATGATGGTAAAAAATTCCATCTGGACAAATGCAGAGTAAAAAAGCTAATTGTTTATATGTTCATATGTTTATATTATTTTTATTGAGTTATATCAAAAAAAGCTACCTGCTATCTTAATATATTAGTTGTTATATGTGGCTGATTAGTAAGCCAATAAACAGGGTAAAGAAGATGTCCGCTGCCAGTAAATTTGACCTTTATCTAGCCCAAATATTTAAGACATATGGTGCAGAAGGGCTAGTCGAATTTTTCGAGTTTCTTTTTGGTGCTTTTGTAATCACCAGAAAGGGCATAGTAATAGTAGCCAATGAACAGTTTTTGAAAATGGTTGAATATTCTAGGTCCGAGTTATATGGAATGAGTGCGCTGGATTTAATTACAGAAGATGAACGCCCAGAGATGTTGGCGAGGTTTGCCCAAGGTAATATTGAGCGTTATGAACTCAAATTACTTCTCAAAAGTCAAAAAATACTTGAGGTTCTGGTGGCGCCCAGGAAGTTTTCAGTGGATGGAGAAACTTTCCGCTTGGCTGAGTTCATAAATAATTCCTTTCAGAAATCAAGTGAGATTGCTCTCAGGGAAAGTGAGCAAAAATTCCATTCTGTTTTTGAGCAGGCAGCAGTAGGTATTGCCAGGGTGTCACCAGATGGAAAATTCCTAGAGGTAAACCAGAAGCTTTGTGACATTATAGGTTATAGCAAAAAGGAGCTTATTCAAAAAACCTTTCAGGAGATCACGCATCCAGATGATCTGGATATTGATTTGGGTCTGGTGCATCAGATTCTAAATAATGAGCGCCAAACTTATAATTTGGAAAAACGCTACTTTCACAAAAATGGCAGTATAGTCTGGATTAATTTAACGGTCTCACTTATCAGGTCATCTGATGGTGAGCCCGGATATTTCGTTTCGGTAATTGATGACATCAGTGAGCGCAAGCAGTTGGAATATGAGTTAATAAATAAGGCAACTCATGACCCCCTGACCGGACTGTACAATAGAACAATATTAAACGAAGAACTGGAAGATGAGATTGGCAGAGCCAAACGATATTCCAGATCATTATCGTTGATGATGATTGATATCGATCACTTTAAGTTGATTAATGATAATTATGGGCATCAGGTCGGGGACAAGGTTTTAATTGAATTAGCTAAGATTTTCAAAAAAATAATACGTCGAGCTGATAGTGCCGGCCGTTTTGGGGGAGAGGAATTTCTTCTGGTGTTGCCAGAGCTTAATAATCAGCAGGCTCACGTGCTTGCTGAACGTTTGCGGAAACAAGTCGAATCTTTTTCTACAAGAGTTGGTGAAAAAACTATTAATTCCACTGTCAGTATCGGTATTGCCACTTACCCGGAACATGGTGAGGAAGTTGACCCACTGATAAAGGCTTGTGATGACGCTATGTATAAAGCCAAGGAAAAGGGCCGCAACCAGGTTGTTTCGGCTTGAATCTTCATTTAAGTGATTAACCCCCGCCCTGATTTTTCTGCTGATAAATAAAAAACCCGCTTCTTTGCAGAAGCGGGTTGTTTTATTTGGTGGAGGCGGCGGGAATTGAATATATTATATATCTATATGATATATATATTTATTTGTATTATATACATACAAACGTGTTACTACATATGTTACTAAAAGCGGAAGTCATCAACATAAATAAAACAAGTCAAAACATTTATTTGATTGAATGTTACCTAAATAACATAATTCTTACTCCATTTCGGTACTTGTAATCAATTATGAACAGATTCAAGAAAGCTCCCAATGCCAAGCCAAACTCAACCAGCGAGTTCTACTCTGATTCGCATTGGTCCTGTTTAGCAATATCAATTCCAGAGATGAAGAATTCAGACCGATTTAGGCAAGAGACACTATTCACTAGTACATTTGTAAGTTGTCAGCCAGAGCTAAATCTAGAGCAGTCAGAAACAATCTCTGCAATAGATAACAAGTGGAAAAAAGTCACTAATGGTGAGCAGTTAGACGGCACAGAGCCTTTTATTACTTTTGAAGAGTTTGCTGAATGGGGTATTAGGTATCCTGTAGGGTAGGTTTAGGAGCGACTACTACCCTCCAGACTTGCCTACCTCAGGTTGTAATTGATAAATTCTTGAACAGCAGGCCGTGACAGCATATGGCCTTCTCCAGCCACTATCTGAGCTGTTTCCATCCCAAAGTAGCTATCTATAGTAGATATTCTTTCAGGGCTATATAGCTCATCTTGATCGCCCATAATCAGCTTAGTTACCTTTGGCCTAATCAATGTATTGTTACTAAGAGCTGCCTCAAGTCGATTGGTTAGCGGTGGCCGTGAGTAATACATACGATCCTTAGCGTTCGCTGCGCCTAATACTGGCGATAGCAGTAAAACCATATCGGGAGTAACGTCTATATCTATGAGGGCTAGTAATGTTAAGTAAGCACCATATGAGTTTGCTACTATTGGTCTAGTCGGCTCCTCTTTGATCTTTTCTTGAATGATTTGGACTTGATGCAGAGGCTCCTGCCTCAGGAATTGAGGGCTAACAGCTACACCATAGAACTCATCTGCAATGCCAGCCAGATAGACAGCTAGTCCCCTCTGGAGACTACCGCCCCGGCCTGTAATATATAGGATGCTTTTCAAGGGCGCTAATATCAGGATGAGTCCTTTTCAATAAAATAGAATTCATTTTTATCACAATCGCAGGGTAAATCAACGTATTGGCTTTCTAAGTCATTTATGCAATATGCCTCTGTAATAATTACAGTACCTGCCCAGATACAACAGAGTGGGTCTTAAAAAAAGAGGAGATTTTGTTGTCCGTCCAGTGTTTGTGTGATTTGTTGGCAGATATTGCTAGAGGCGTGATGTGGCAAGTTAAGCCAGAATAACCTTATCTATCTCAGCCGCCTTGCGCTTTGCAGCCTGCGCTGCATTCTAGTCAAAGGGTGCAGAACGTTTTAATACTACCTTTTTGTGTTCGTCAAATTGTTTTCCCACTACTAAGTCCACCTTCTTCTGGTATGTACTTACCCTTCAACAGTACTGAAGGCCTTCACTATATTTATCCAGTGAGGATTAAAATCTTTACAA
>CBFIIQ010000073.1:0-7827 GCA_965662685.1 Pseudohongiellaceae bacterium
TTGATAATGCCGCAATCTGACTCCCACACAAGGTCATCTCAAACCAGAGATATTATCAACCTGGGGCTGTGGACCAACAATGCCGCACTGGTTCAACTACTTGGTCTGTGCCCCTTGTTGGCAGTAAGCAATTCTGTCGTCAATGCGGCAGGTTTGGGACTGGCAACAATCGCTGTATTACTGGGCTCAAATGGCATCGCCTCCCTGAGTCGGCAGCGGCTCACCCCGGCTATTCGTCTGCCGATATTTGTCCTGATTATTGCCACATTTACTACCTGTGCCGAACTGTTACTGCGTGCATTTGCCATAGAACTTTTTCAGGCTCTGGGCATCTTCATACCTCTAATCGTCACCAATTGCACTATCCTCGGTCGCGCGGAAAGTTTTGCCTCGAAAAACGCTCTGGGCCCTTCTTTGCTGGATGGCTTGATGACCGGTATGGGCTTTGCAGCTGTTCTGCTGGTGCTGGGTATGCTCAGGGAATTAGTAGGAACCGGCGCTGTATTTGCCAATATGGAGCGTCTGCTGCCGTTTGCTGGTAACTGGACGCTGCAGTTAACCTCCAGCTATAAACCTTTTCTACTGGCCATCCTGCCACCGGGCGCCTTTCTTTTTATGGGCGGGCTTATAGCATTGAAAAATATAACCGACAGGAAACTCGCCCGACTTGTCCCTGAAAACCATGAGTCAACACCAGGCAAGCGTGTCAGGGTGACAGGATGAATAAAGCCAAGCGTACTGAAATTTTTACGCGCCTGCGCAACGAAAATCCTACTCCGACTACGGAACTGAAATACAATTCGACCTTTGAATTGCTGATCGCTGTGCTGCTTTCAGCCCAGGCCACCGATGTCAGTGTTAACAAGGCTACCGAGAAACTATTCCGGGTGGCCAGTTCACCTGAAGCTATGCTCGCCCTGGGTGAGAGCAAAGTAAGAAATTACATCAAGACCATCGGTCTGTTTAATACCAAGGCGGCCAATATCATCAAAACATGCAAAATTCTTGTAGAAAAACACAATTCGCAAGTCCCTAAAACCCGCGAGGCACTGGAAGCCCTGCCCGGCGTCGGCCGTAAAACCGCCAATGTCGTCCTTAATACCGCCTTTCGCGAAGCCGCCATGGCAGTAGACACACATATCTTCAGAGTATCGAACCGCACCGGGATTGCACCGGGAAAAAATGTACTGGAGGTGGAAAAGAAGCTAATGAAGTTCATACCGGAGGAATTTATTCTGGATGCACACCACTGGCTCATTCTGCATGGCAGATATACCTGCCTCGCGCGGAAACCACGTTGCGGTTCCTGTGTCATTTCAGACCTGTGTGAATATAAAAAGAAGGAACTGGATTAACTGACCAGATCAGAGCGAACGCGGTACGTTCGCCCTGTAAAAGCCTGAACTTGCCGGCATGACACTACAGACTTGGCTGCGCGCCAGTGTTTGGCTTTTTATGGTTTCTTGCGTTTACTGGCCAGTGTGCGCAAGCGCAGGGCATTCAGTTTAATAAAGCCCTCTGCATCATGCTGATCATAGGCACCGGCATCGTCCTCGAACGAAGCAACCATGTCATCATAAAGCGACTCATCCGACTGTCGGCCAACAACGATAACATTGCCCTTATACAGTTTGAGACGTACCGAACCGTTTACATGTTCCTGGGTCTTGTCGATCAGTGCCTGCAACGCTTCACGCTCCGGTGACCACCAATAGCCGTTATAGATCAGCGAGGCATAGCGCGGCATCAATTCATCTTTCAAGTGGGCTGCTTCGCGGTCCAGTGTTAATGATTCAATGGCCCGATGTGCTTTCAGCATAATGGTACCGCCCGGGGTTTCATAACAGCCTCTGGCTTTCATACCCACATAACGATTTTCGACAATATCGGTACGACCAACACCATTGGCTCCACCTACTTTGTTCAACTCCTCAAGTATGGTCGCCGGTGATAGTTTTTCACCATTAATTGCCACAATGTCACCCTGGGCA
Organism: Pseudohongiellaceae bacterium; assembly: GCA_965662685.1. Classification (GTDB taxonomy): domain Bacteria; phylum Pseudomonadota; class Gammaproteobacteria; order Pseudomonadales; family Pseudohongiellaceae; genus Eutrophocola. Next base: position 1,992 of record CBFIIQ010000073.1, read on the forward strand.
AATTCAAGATCAATATAGCTGGGCTGATCTGGTGCGTTCTCGGGAGACACGGACCATTGCCACATACTTTCTTCAGGCTCTGCAGAAGGATCTTCCAGAATGCCGCCTTCATAGGAGATATGCAGCAAGTTGGCGTCCATGGAATACGGTGATTCATTGCCGCGTTTCTGCTCAACAGAAATATTATGTTGCTCGCAATAGGCCATCAGTTTTTCACGGGAATTCAAATCCCATTCGCGCCAGGGAGCAATGATCTTGATCCCGGGTTTCAGTGCATAGGCACCTAGTTCAAAACGAACCTGGTCATTACCTTTCCCGGTAGCGCCATGGGAAATGGCATCGGCGCCGGTTTCTTCGGCAATTTCCACCAGTCGCTTGGCAATCAGAGGCCGTGCAATGGAGGTACCCAGCAGGTATTCGCCTTCATAAATCGTGTTGGCACGAAACATCGGAAAGACGAAATCGCGCACAAATTCTTCGCGGATATCATCGATATAAATTTCCTTTATTCCCAGAGCCTCAGCCTTGGCACGGGCAGGTTCAACTTCCTTGCCCTGCCCTACGTCAGCAGTAAATGTTACGACTTCGCATTGATATACATCCATCAACCATTTGGCAATTACTGAAGTATCCAGGCCACCTGAATAGGCCAGTACAACTTTCTTGATATCCGACATCAAACTCTCCTGATGTGACAACTAAACCAGAGGGCGAGTAAATTGGCCCATGATAAAAAAAGGCGGGTATTGTAACGCTGCCAGAGTCATTTGCGAAATGAATCGTCACTATTCCTCCGGATTTAACGCTAATTCGCCCCTGTGCATGGCAATAGCAAAAATCCACATAACCCAGGACGCCAGGAAGCATCGTTAAGCAGGAAGAGCTGATATAATCAGCAGACAGGTTTATTAAACGTCAAGACTCATTGAAATCAACAGGAAACACCCAGTAATGCAGGAAATTACTCTGACCAGACCCGATGACTGGCACCTTCATCTGCGCGATGGTGCCGCATTGCCTGACACAGTTGCCCATACCGCCCGCATTATGGGGCGAGCTATCATCATGCCCAACCTGGTTCCACCTGTTACTACCACTTCTGATGCCCGGGCCTATCGTGAAAGGATAATGGCGCAGATCCCCAACGGCAGTGCTTTTAAACCTCTGATGACACTTTACCTCACCGACGTAACCACTGCGGCAGAAATTTCCAGGGCCAGGGAAAGCGGCATTGTCTATGGTGTTAAACTTTATCCCGCTGGCGCCACCACCAACTCGGACCAAGGCGTCACGGATATCAGCAAGACCTATCCTGCACTGGAAAAAATGATCGAACTGAATATGCCTCTGCTGATTCATGGCGAAGTGACACGGCATGAAGTGGATATTTATGACCGTGAAAAAGCCTTTATTGATGAAGTACTGATCCCGCTACATGCCCGGTATCCATCACTTAAAATTGTGTTTGAACATATAACCACCCGTGACGCCGTAGATTTTGTCCTTGCCTCTGACCAACACATTGCTGCCACTGTCACTCCACAGCATCTCATGTTCAATCGTAACCACATGCTGGCTGGCGGCATCCGTCCCCATTACTATTGCTTACCGGTATTGAAAAGAAATAGCCATCAGCAGGCGTTGCTGGATGCCGTGGCCAGTGGCTCAGCAAAATTTTTCCTCGGGACGGATTCCGCCCCCCACGCTGTCGGTAAAAAAGAAGCCGCATGCGGTTGTGCCGGCTGCTTTTCATCCTTCGCCGCACTGGAATTCTATGCCGAGATTTTTGATCAACTGAACAGCCTGGACAAACTGGAAGCCTTTGCCAGTTTCCACGGGCCGGATTTTTACGGTCTGCCCAGAAACCAGGAGCAAATAACCTTGCGCAAGGAAAGCTGGGCAGTACCGTCCAGCTATACAGTCGGCAATGATCAAGTCATTCCTCTGTTTGCCGACAATCACCTTTCCTGGTCAATCGTCAACGACTAAAATACTAATGAATAAACCTGAAACACAAAACAAAGCAGCTTCCCAACTCGCCGGTCGCTTTCGCGGCTTTTTACCGGTAGTAATCGATGTTGAATGTGGCGGCTTTAACAGTGCAACAGATGCCCTGCTTGAAATTGCTGCAGTGACAGTTGGCATGGATGAGAACGGCATCCTTAAACCTGAGGACACATGGTTTTACAGGGTTGAACCTTTTCCCGGCGCCAACCTTGAAGAATCTGCGTTAAAATTTACCGGGATCGACCCCCATCATCCTTTGCGAATTGCCCACAAGGAGCCGGAAGTGTTCAGGGAACTGTTCAAGAATATTCGCAAAAAAATGAAGGAAGAGCATTGCACGCGTGCCATCCTGGTAGGGCATAATGCTCATTTTGATCATGGCTTTGTCACTGCCGCCGCAGAACGCAACGCCCTCAAGCGTAATCCCTTTCATCCCTTTTCAAGCCTCGATACTGCGTCAATGAGCGCTGTTGCATTTGGCCAGACAGTGCTGTCACGAGCCTGCGAATGTGCCGAGATTGACTTCAACAATGAAGAAGCACATTCGGCACGCTATGATGCTGAAAAGACCGCAGAACTGTTTTGTTTCATCATTAACCGCTGGCAAAAACTTGGTGGTTGGCCCTTATCCTGAAGAACATAATAAAGTCAGAATTAACTTCATTTTTCTGTCCTTCCAAGCCAGTAGAACAAGAGTCCTGGCTCAACCCATAATCCTCATCCTCAACACTTGTCTGCACTTGATTAAAGTCAAGGTGATTTCCTGTTAGCGCTTTATAGTTAAACAGTTAATCATATTTTTTCAGGAGTTAAGCATGGCAGATGGTAGAAAGGTATTAGTTATTATAGAAGCGACTCAGGACAAGCACCTGGCATTGGAACGCGCTGTAATCACCTCGGAAATAAAGGAAGCTGGCTCCCATGTCCATCTTTTTATAAGCGTCGATAATGAAAACACAAAACTTTCTGCCGACAATGACAACCTGTATCGGGATGATGCGTGGCTTAACGCTATTACTGATAAATTAAAAAGTGCCGGCGCATCTTTCAGCTTTGAACTGTGCTGGTCAAATGAATGGCAAAAAGCAGTATTGGCCAGTGCACAACGTTTCCAGCCCGACCACATTTTTATGCCGGACTCCCGGGAAGGCAAGAAAGGACTGTTCAGTAATCAGCAATGGGCGCTGTTGCGAACTTCTGTAGCGCCGGTCACAATCGTGCGCTCGAGTGACATAAAACCACGCAAGAAAATCCTGGCAGCCATTAATATTCAAAAACAGGACGAACCGGAATACGCCAGGCTCAACGAAAAAATTCTGGTAGAAGGACAGAATATTGCAAAACACTATGATGCAGATTTTTTTGTCGTCAATGCCTATAAAGACAGCATGAACTTCCCTGATCGGCAAAGGATCATGAAAATTTCCGGACTGCCTACTGACAGAGTACATGCCGAAGAGGGCGATCCTGCAACAGTGATCTCCCGCTATGCTAAAGAAATTGACGCCGACACAGTGCTCATTGGTACCTTGGCAAGGCATGGAGCCAAAGCCATTATGAAAGGCAATACTTCAGAGAAAGTGTTAAGTAAACTTGATGATCAGGACGTCATTGCTTTTTCCTGATTAATTTTCTGACTAGACAAGGCGACAATGACTCAAGCCTTGAATAATAATAAACCGGGGTAGCTATGCTTACCCCGGTTTTTTCATTTAAGTAATTCTTTTAAGCAAAACCTTCTACTTTTTACCAATAGTTTTCTACCACCTTTACCTCTTTTTTTTCTTAAATCGCCTGCCTCGATTTGCCTGTGCAAACTGTTATTTTCTGCTTTCTTTATTAGTGACTGGAATCTTTAGCCGTTTACAGTCTATTATTGCCGATTAGTTTACTGGATCCCGGTGATTCTGGAACCCAGTAATAATTAACAACTCCAACACAATAATCAGAATTTGCCGAATGACACCATTCCCCGAAGACAATTCAATGCCCTCATGGATGGAATATCTCGATACCCTGCCCTCTCTGGGTGAGCATTGGATAGAAACATCCAAGTCCAAAGGAAATCCGGTTGTTCTGGCTGATACACTGGGAGCAAATCTGAAAGCAAAAACGGCGTTGACCGGCTCCCTGCTGTTATCCAAACGCATTGCAAAACTAAGTCCTGAACAAAACATTGGTTTACTACTCCCCACAACAGCCGGTGGCTTACTATCCGGCATGGCCGTTATGATTCTGGGCAAAACCCTGGTACCACTGAATTACACTGCGCCTCTGGATGGCATGATCTCTGCCATTGAACAGGCCGGCCTGAAGACGGTATACACCTCTTCCAAATTCCTGGATAAATGTAAAGCCCGAGGGATAGACCTGGCGCCTCTTGCTGACAAGGTCAAGCTGATAATGTTGGAAGAAGTTAATGCCAGCATCCCGAGCTGGGAAAAAATTCTGACCTTGCTAAGCTGTAAACTTTTTTCCGTTGCCGCAATCAAGAGACAATATTGCGCAAAACCTGATCTGAACAGTATCGCGGTGATTCTCTTTTCAAGTGGTAGCGAAGGTGACCCAAAAGGAGTCATGCTGAGTCATAAAAATATTCTTGCCAATGTTAAACAGGTCAGCAAAATACTTAATGCCCATGACGGTGATGTTATTCTGGCGAATCTACCTATTTTCCATTCCTTTGGTATGACGGCCTGCCTTTTCCTGCCCTTGCTGGAAAGAATAAGAGTGATCTGCCATCCCGACCCTACAGATGTCGTCGTTATTGCCAAAACGGTGAGAGAAAGCAAAGCAACACTGTTATTTGGCACCTCCAGCTTTTTCCGACTCTATATCAAAAACCCGAAGGTCAAAGCCAGGGATCTTGAAACCATCAGACTTACAGTAGCTGGCGCAGAAAAACTTCAATCAGAAGTCAGCGCAGCCTTTTACAAACGCTTCAACAAGGTTATCTACGAAGGCTATGGCTGCACAGAATTATCCCCTGTTGCCACGGTGAACACACCGTTCCCGAATCTGGACAGTGAGCACCTGAAAGACAATAACAAACCCGGTAGTGTTGGCAAGCCTATTCCCGGCACCTTGCTGCGCATTGCGGATCCCGAATCACTGGAACCATTAGCCCAGGGCATTGCCGGCATGATCATGGTCGCTGGCCCGCAGGTGATGCAGGGTTACCTGGGTAATCCTGAACTAACCGATAGTGTCATCAGGGAAACTGATGGCAAACGCTGGTATATAACCGGCGATAAAGGCTCAATAGATGAAGACAACTTTCTTCACATAGAAGACCGTTATGCCCGTTTTGCAAAAATAAGTGGCGAAATGATAGGACTGGGAACCGTTGAACGTATCCTGCGTAACGTGTTGGATGATGAGGATATTGAAATTCTGGCAATAAACATACCTGACCCGAAAAAAGGCGAAATGATTGTCATCCTGTCCACCCGGGAACTGGACGAACGGGAATTGCGTCCCAAATTACTTGCTGGTGGGCTCAACAATCTGTCCCTGCCTGCTGCCTATATCACGGTTGATGATTTACCCAAACTTGGCTCCGGCAAGGCTGATTTTGCAACCGCTAAAGAAGTAGCCCGCCAGGCTATATTTAGCAGAAATGCCTGACCTACTCTCCTCTGCTTGATCCATGTCATTGCCGCAGGTTACTGCGCCAGAGGAAAATACCCACGAGTCAAAAAAAAGCAGGAAATTGGTAGATTTTCTTTTTGACAATGATTCTCATTTAGCTTAGCATTCTCAACTACTGACCAGATATCAATTAAACAACTTCAGGAAACTTCGTAAACGCCATGTACGTATGCCTTTG
>CBFIIQ010000074.1:0-6831 GCA_965662685.1 Pseudohongiellaceae bacterium
CTGCCAGTCCGGCAAGTTTGTCGGCCATTTTGACCCACTCTTCGAGAAACTGTGGAGTGCCTGCATCTGCACCATTATTGGCGGCGTCCTTGATGGGCTCGCACATGTCTATAATTTCGCCAATCTTGCCGCCATTTTCCATGGCAATGGAAATGGATAGGTTCCAGATATAGTTGGGAAAGTACTCAAATAATGCCATTGCTGTATTGCCTTTATAAATAGTTTGCTACGAGAGCGACGCTGGTGTTAACCATGGTTTGTCACTGTCTTGAAAATTACATTTTTTAAATTACTAAATTGGCTGTGCGGTGATCTTGAACATCTCACCAGTTGCCTGGGCATTATTGATGAGTGGACCTTCACCAATTTGCCCCTTACAGATAGCCACTGATGACACCACAATATAGCGGCAGCGTTCCGCACGCCTTTTCATAAAGGCATTGAAAGCCGCTTCTACTGACTCTTCATTGCTTAATTCCTCGGCCAGAACCACACTGTCTTCAATAGCCATACCGGCACCCTGTCCAAGGTGGGGAGTGGTAGCGTGCGCTGCATCACCGATCAGGATGGTGTTGCCCTGATACCAGTCCCCGTCCAGCATGAGCCAGTTGAGGGGTTTGTAGACAACCTCTTCATCCTCTGTAATCTGTTTGGCATACTCGGCAATTACGGGAGGGGCATTTTTGAGTTTGTCGCGCATGGCCTTGGCGATCCCCTCGGTGGGATACCTTGGATTACCGGGTTCCGGTGTGGTCACATACATGTACATGAGTTCTTCCGACAGAGGCACCAGTCCGGTGCCGATCGGGCCTTCGTAAACACACAGGGAGTCCATGTCAGCCGGGCGCTTGAAGTTGTAGCGCCAAACGCCCTGACCGGCAAATTCGGGTGCCGGCGCTTCCGGAAAAATCATCTCCCGGATTTGTGAATAGACACCATCAGCACCAATCACCACATCATAGTGCTTGCTCGTGTCATCGGAAAAGCTGACCTGCGTACCACTATCACCCTGTTGCATTTCGGTGACAACAACTCCGAGCCGGATAATTGTACCCAGGCTGATCGCCTTATCCGCAAGCAGTTTCTGCAGGGCGCGGCGCCCAATGCCCAGTTGGGCCGGGTACTTGTCAGTCAACCTGGGTGCTGGAATTTTAGCCACCAGCTCGCCATCGGGTTTAAACACATCTATACGTTCAAAGGGAAAGCTGGCTTCCAGGTAATCGTCAATAATGCCAAGCTGCTCAACCGCCCGCACCACATTGGATTGCTGAATAATGCCAACGCCATAAACGGACCAGTCCGGATCCTTTTCAACGATTTCAACAGCAAAGCCTTTTTGTCTTAACGCAATTGCCGAGGTTAAGCCGGCGATGCCACCGCCAACAATCAGAATGGATAGATCTTTCATACCTTCCCCCGTTACCGAAATGTTCTTGAATTTTTAACGTAATTTATAGCATGCAATCATATTATTAAAACTGATAATTCTTATAGGATAGTATCAATATTATTGATTGATGGTGTTCGGGGCTACGAGGAGCGCCGAATCAGAGCTGCAGGACGATGAGTAAAACGTCACCCTGCTCGTGTGCTGCAGGATTTATAGACTGTCTGTTACTGTTTTGTGCACTAACTGGCGTAGCCACTTCAGGCCTTCATCTTTTTCCCGGGCAGCATGATATTGGAGCATGACGTGCATTACGGGAAAATCAAAAGGCAGTGGAGCGTATTTCAGGGGAAATACACTGGCGAACTTCATGGCCAGCCTTTTCTGGATGACAGCCAGGCGGTTGGTGTTGGCCAGCAGCCACGGCAGTGATGAAAAGTGGGGCGCATGGATATCTATCCGCCGTTTATAGCCCATTTTCTGCATGTTCCGTTCGGTGAAGGAGGGGGTGCTGTTGGGTCCAATAGAGACAGTCACATGGCTTGAGTTAAGAAAGGTATCTTCAGTAAGGGGCTTTTTAAAGACCGTGTTTTTGTCCCAGCCCACAATCACATGGGATTCTTCATAGAGTAATTCTGAAGGATGGTGTGGTGATAGAAACTCCTGTGGCACAAGCGATAAATCAATTTCGCCATTTTCAAATTTGCTGTTCAGGGTGTCCTCCGGAAGCCTGATATCGATTTTTATGCCCGGCGCGATAGTCTGTAAAGCGCTGATGGTGGGGGAAAGCAGTACGGTAGCGATGGAATCAGATGTCATCAAATGGAAAAAGCGTTCAGAGTGAGCCGGGTCGAACTCCGTGGACATGGCAATCAGGTCGTCCACCTGCTGGATGACGCGCTTGACCTCCGGCAGAAGCTCTTCTGCGTAAGACGTTGGAATCAGGCGCTTACCATTTAATACCAGCAAGTCATCCTTGAAATAGTCCCGCAGCCTGGCAAGGGCAGCACTGGCTGCCGGCTGGCTCAGATGCAGGCGTTCCGCCGCTCTGGAAACACTGCGCTCCTCCAACAGGATATCAAGCGCGACCAGCAGATTCAGATCAAGCCCCTTCAGACGCATACATCCCCCCTATATATAGCTATAAGAGTATAGCTATAAGAGTATAGCTATAAGAATTATGAATACATCAATATAAAAACAAACAATTGGATTTATATCAATAGTGATGGTGTTATCTCATTGTGGAATCAATAATTAGGGAAAGCCGTCCTGTTTGCCATTAACCTGGGCCGCTTTTAACTTGATTTCGAACGCCGATGGGAAATAAACAAGGACACTAATAATGAGTAAAGTTTTCAAAAGCATAATTCTGCTGATTTTTTCCTTCTCTGCTATTGCGGCAGATTCACCAGCTGGAGAATTTATTACCCTGGGCACCGCCGGCGGACCCAATGCTGAAGTGACCAGATCACAACCAGCTAATGCTTTGGTCGTTGGTAGTGACGTCTACCTTGTTGATGCAGGGGATGGTGCCGGCGGCCAGCTGGCAAAGGCCGGTTTTTTGGTAGAGCAGGTAAAAGGACTGTTTATAAGCCATCTGCATTTTGATCATACTGGTGGCGTACTGGCAGTGCTTGGCTTGAGACTGCAGTTGAATGCCCCGCAAACCCTGGATATTTATGGACCACCTGGGACGGAGAAATTTATTAATGGTTTGCTGACAGGGATGGCACCGGCCATGGAGGCAGCTTATGGCTTGCCCGGCCAGACCTGGCCTTCAAAGCTAAACGTTATTGAGCTGGTGGACGGCTCCACAGTTGAGCTCACAGGTGCCAACGTTCGTGTAGCTGAGAACACTCACTACATTATTGAAGGTTCCGATCAATCTGACCTGCCTGATGAGGAAGGTTACGTGTCCCTTTCCTATCGCTTTGATTTCGCCAACAGGTCAATTGTCTATACTGGAGATACCGGGCCAAGTAGCGCGGTTACTGAACTTGCGAAGGGTGCTGATGTTTTGGTAAGTGAGATGATGGACGTCGCCCTGGTGCTTGAGGATATCAAACGTACTCGTCCCGGTATGCCTGCACAAATGCTTGCCGGTATCGCGGCACATTTGAATCCCCATCATTTAACGCCAGGCCAGGTTGGCGAAATGGCGGCGGCTGCCGACGTGAAAGAACTGGTGATAACCCATTTTGTACCCAGTGTTACTTCTCAGGAAGATGAGCGCAAATACCGTAATTTGATTCGCGAGTTTTTCAGCGGTGAAATTATTTTTGCCAGTGATCTGGATCGTTTTTGATAGTGGAATGGATAGTGTGATAGTCAGTACGATGGATCAAATGATGAACAGTGCAATCAAGAAACACCTGCTCAGGGAAACACTGGTCAGTACCATAATAAATTCAGTGTTGAGTTTTGCGATTACCTTTTTGGTACTCGGCGGGAATGAGCTTGTGCTCAGACAGGCACTGGTAATTGATGCGCTGCCACAAACTTTCGCGGTGACTTTCTTTAGTGTTTTTGTACCGACGTTTTTAACCAGAAAGAAAATAAAATCCGGCCAGCTGGAGACTTTAGCATTCAGGAAAACCTGGTTGCCCAATCACGCATTTTTTCGTGCTGTTTTATGTGGGCTGTTAGCCGCTATAGTTGGCGGGCTTGCGCATTTTGCTGTCCTGACTGGCCTGCAGATAGAAGAATTAATGATCAGCACAGTGTTTATCTATAAAACGCTTTATGGCGCAGTGATTTCACTCCTCATTACGCCGATTGCCTTGCGCATTGTTCTTCATGAAAGCGGGAAGTCCATATGACTGCTATTACGCTATATATGGCGCCAGGTACCTGTGCACGGGTGCCGGCCATCGCGTTGGAAGAAGCCGGTGTCGATTTTGAAACGAAGCTCATTCGTTTCATGAAAGGCCAGCATAAATCACCGGATTACAAAAAAATAAATCCGAAGGGCAAGATCCCCGCGCTGGTAATAGATGGCGAAGCGCTGACTGAAAATGTGGCCATAATTACCTATTTAAATCAGCATTTTCCAGACGCCAACCTGATGCCCAAAACCGAGGATGCCATGGAAAAGGCGCGCCAGCTCGCTGACCTGTGCTTTTGTTCGGCGACGCTGCATCCGATTGTGACGCGTATCAGAATGCCGCATTTTTTTGCCAGTCAAGAGGCGGCTAAAAGCGTCTGGGAAAAAGGCTGTGACTCAATGCATGAATACTTCAGCATGATAGATGAACGCCTCGGCAAGCAACCCTGGTGGTATGGTGAAAGCTGGAGTGTAATGGATGCTTATTTGTTCTGGATATACTGGCGCGTTGAAGGCGCAGATTATCCCGTGAACAATTTCCCGAATTTTGCAGCACATAAATCCCGCATGGAACAAAGACCAGCCGTGCAGAGGGCTGTTGCCCGCGAGGCTGATGCCATGGCTCAACTGGAAGCGGAAGGTCTGGTTTTTACGCCCAAACCGGTTTAAGAAGTTAAGTAGAAAATTGAACCTGAAAGTTTAAAAGAATTGTTGTAGAAAAAAATAGTAGCGATAAATAACCGAGAAGAATAGAAGGGAAAAATGATGAACATAATTGGCCCAGATGCACTGGTTTTCGGTGTAGAAAATGTTAAAGATTGTGAGCAATACCTGATTGATTATGGTTTGGATTCGGTGGGTGATGGTCGCTTTGAAGCCCTGGATGGAACGTCCATTGTTGTCCTGACTAAAGACGATGCTTCACTGCCACCGGCGCTGCCGACGGGAAATATGCTGCGAAAAACCATTTATGGCGTAGCTGACCAGAATACACTGGATGCAATTGCTGAGGAACTTGGCAAAGACCGGGAGGTAAAGGTGCTTGATGATGGCTCTCTTGAGGCCAATGATGATCTTGGCTTTACTCTGGGCTTCCAGATCACAGTGCGTAAAGCCATCGACTTGCCGGCTGAAACAGTCAATGCTCCTGGTGCAGCACCGCAGCGGCCAGTCAATGTTGCAGCGGCAGATCCTGATGCTGCACCAAAACCCAGAAGCCTGTCTCATGTGGTTTATTTCGTGCCTGATGTGGCCAAAGGAGAGGCTTTTTATACCCAGCGTCTTGGCTTTCGCTGCACCGATCGTTTTACCAATGCGGGGCCATTTCTGCGCCCGGCTGGTACCCAGGACCACCATACCCTGTTCATGATTCAGACTCCGCCATTCCTGCAGGGCTGCGAACATTTTACTTTCCATATGGGTGGTCCCAGTGAGGTGATGCAGGCGGGCACGCGTTTTGTAGAGAAAGGTTACGAGTCTTTTTGGGGACCGGGTCGCCATATATTTGGTTCCAACTGGTTCTGGTATTTCAACAGCCCCTTTGGTTGTCACGTCGAATATGATGCGGATATGGACATTCATGATGATGAATGGATGGCCAGGGAAGCCTTGGCTTCCGAAGACGCTTCACAAATATTTCTTTTCCAACACCGTGACAAGTGGTACCCCAGTGGCGGACCACCACCGGCTAAAGAATAACAAAACAATTCAATGTTATTGTTTTGACCAATTCATTTAAAAAGCTCTGCCATATTGATGACCTCAAGGATGGCACTGCTCTGGGTTTTGATCCCCTGGCCAAAGGACAGGATACCTTGTTTGTAGTTCGGCAAGGTCCTGTCCTGCGGTCTTATAAAAATGATTGTCCCCATTGGCCCGGTTCGCCAATGGCCTGGCGCAAGAATGCCTATCTCACGTCAGATGGTGCCCATATTGCCTGCCATGGCCATGGGGCCCGCTTTGATATTGAGTCAGGGCTATGTATTTCCGGACCCTGCGAAGGCCAATCCTTGCAGTCTCTGGAATTAAAGACTGATGAAAACAGGTATGTGTATGTCAGACTCGAAAACCTGACTGAAAAATCTGTCGCCCAAAAAAACATTACCATTACTGATTCATAACAACGATTACCATGCCTGATAATAATTCCAATGACTCTCTTTTATGGTCTCTTGCTGATGCAAAAAAGCAGCACACAGCCATGTGGCATTTTGCTGAATCAACCGTCGCGTACCATAATGCTGCTCCAGATGATTATGCTAGGTTGCATGCATGGTCTGTTAATGCGCCGGATCAATTCCACGATTCGCTATGGGATTTTTCAGGCATTGTTGGAGACAAGGGTGAACAGGCTTTTATAGCTGATGACGATATGCGCAAGGTGCAGTTTTATCCTGGTGCACGCCTGAACTATGCCGAGAACCTGTTACAAAACGCCGATGACCGACTGGCCATTATTGCCCATCGGGATGATGGCACGCGTCGCACCATTACCCGCAAACAATTGTATGACCAGGTTTCCCGGCTGGTGCAGGCTTTACAGGCCGAAAATATAGGGGTGGGAGATCGCGTCGCAGCGATTGTCACCAATGATATTGAAGCGATTGTTGGCTACCTG
>CBFIIQ010000075.1:0-6595 GCA_965662685.1 Pseudohongiellaceae bacterium
CGGATTATTATGGATATGGGACGAGTTTGGATGAAGGATGAAGGAAAAAGGATAAAGGATAAAGGATAAAGGATAAAGGTGGGCGGGGCAGGGAGGCGGCAGGCGATATTAAAAAAAGAGGCAAGAGAGTAAGAGACAAGAGAGTAAGAGACAAGAGAGTAAGAGACAAGAGGCAAGAGGCAAGAGCCAAGCAACCCCTCTCTCAGGCTTCAATGGTTTTCTGGTGGTCGGATAAGGACCGCAGGGACGCCATCCGACGGGGCGATCTTTGATCGCCCTTTTTGCGACTTGCGACTTGCGACTTGCGAGGGCTAACTAATCTCGCCCTGCATCACGCTTGTGATATTTTTCTTTTCTGCAACCTGATGCAGCATGTAGCGGTAATAATCTTCGAAGCCGGTATTTTGTTGAATCAGTTTGCAGAACTGATGATCGGCTTCAGTAAAATCCTTGTCGTAATAACTGTTAAGCGCATGCTTATGTTGCTCAAGAACTTTTTTCAGGCTCTCGGATGTTTCTGATTTAAGCCCGAGTGGATGGAAGATTTTTGAGATTATTTTCTTACCACGGACATAAACAGTGTCCAGTTCCATGAACTCAATGTCCGTAGCGGCCATTGCTGTTTCCTCACCACAGATGGTATCCACATGGTAAATCCGGGTCATGGTCTGAAGTCTTGATGAGAGATTCACGGCATCGCCAATCACCGTATAGGCGAGTCGATAACGTGAGCCCATATTGCCAACATTCATCATGCCGGAGTTGATCCCGATGCCCATGATTTGTGAAGGCCAGCCTTTGAGAACATAACTATCTGACAGTTTTTTTACCGCTTCCTGCATCTCGAAACTGGCAGCTACTGCGCGACGGGCATGATCTTCCTGGGTCACCGGGGCACTCCAGAAAGTCATGATGGAGTCACCTATATACTTGTCTATGGTGGCACCATGTTTGTATAGAATCTGGGTCAGTGCATTAAAATAATCATTGAGCATTTTAACCAGTTCTTTGGGAGTCAGTTGTTCTGAAATTCCGGAGAAATTATGCAGGTCACAAAACAGTACCGTCATATATTTTGACTCTCCCTCAAGATTGATACTTTCACTTTGCATGCTCAATTCAGAAACAATTTCAGGAGGGACATATTGACCGAACATATCCAGTAGTTTTTGCTTTTTCTGGGTTTCGGTAAAATAGTTCATCAGTACATTCATACCAAACAGGACAAGAATCACCAGCAGGCTGTACTGCATCGGTATTGCCGTTTCACGAAACGGGTAGGCAATGCCGAGGGTGGTTGGCGGAATGGTAAATACGAAGATAAGTAAAGAGGCCGCTATTGGTTTCAGGATGGGTAAGCTAATACCCAGAATGATGCCGGACACCAACATTAAAATAAACTCTGCAGAGTGGAACACTGCCGGCAGTTTGATCTCCCCGGTTGGCGATAGTAGCAGCTCCGTATTTAAATCAAAGCCCGGAAAGGAATCCAGATTGATATTAAGTAAACCGGTTGAATTTAATACAAAGAAAAATACCAGTAATAATAAAAATGCAGACTGGGACCATTCAGTTTTTAAGGATGCCTGGGTGATGTGTAAAGTAGGCAAATTCATGAATGCTGGAAAACCTTCTCGGCACTGGTTTTTATAGTTGAACGAGTATTTTTGCAAAATGAGAGATTATTATACGCATACACTTTGCATCGGTATATCGCAGCTTATCGGGATATTTTCCCTATTTGTCCGAGCTTGGTGAAATTATTGATACAACACTGTTTAGCCGGCTGGAACAGGCAAAAAAAACCTCGCTATTGTGAGGTTTTTTAGTTTAAAGCTGTAGTTTGTTTGCGGAATTAGATTCTGTAGCAAACTGTATAAGAGCTATCTTCTACATAAGCCAGTGTTAGCGCAGTAGTTCCGGGTGCAGAATTTGGCGTAGTGCTGGCCACCCCCCTGAATCTGCCACTGGTGGCATCGCCATCGTCAAGTTGGGTATCCAGTGCAATGGCACTTGTTCCACTCACGTTACCCATGCAAATTTTCAGTCCATTCATGGTGGCGAAAAGTGTACTGGATGCAATTGAGGTCAAGCCGCCAAAAGCATTCTGTGGTAGAGCCAAAGCGCCGGTTTCAGTCGGATCGCCGGCAATAAAGCCTGCGGAACGCAGATTACTGAAGAAATAACTTGTTTCGTCGGTAGCACCGGGCGCGAAAATACTCGTGGCATCAGTTATTACACCATTGCCATTACCTGCAAGGCCTGGCCATGAAGCGCCTCTGCCGGTAACTGCACCAGGGTCATCACCGGGTAAACGTCCATATCGATCCTGATAGGAAAATACTGCTGCAGCCAGACCATTAAAGTCATTTGTGGCTGCCTTGACACGGGAATTCTCAATCAACTGCTGTCCCTGTAATACCCCGCCCAAAAGGAGGCCAATAATGACCAGCACGATTGCAATTTCAATCAGGGTGAAACCGCTTTCGTTCTTGGGTGAATTAATCTTTATGCTGTTCATAACTTGTTCTCCTAACATGTTACAAGTATTGCTTTTTTGCATTATTGAAAGCTTTGAAGGCTTTTTATACCGGAATAATTCTAGTTTCTAGTAATCAATGTCAGGGCACTATATGGAGATATTAAAAATAAAACAATATGTAGGTTTTTTTTACAAAAAACAGTAGTTTAGCGATGAAAGTTGTAAAAAATATTTACATGTAAATACAGAGGATATTTCAATTAAACGTTAAAATACAACAAGTTAGGTCTATTAGGGAAAAACCCCAGTATTTTTGGCCACAGGTAGAGAAAGTAAAAAAGACAGAGGTTTGTCGGCCATCGCCTCGGCGGTCAGGCTCCCGCCAGCCGCAATAGCCTGTTGGCGAGCTTGATACAGGCCAATTCCCAGGCCTGATCCATGTTCACTCCAGAAGGGTTCAAATAATCTTTCTGGCCACAGGCAGGGTTCTCCGTTGTAATCCGTTATTCGGGCAACTACCTGTTTATCGTTATGCTCCAGTTCTATTTGTAAATCCAGTTCCGGCTGATTTTGTTTCTTGGTTTGGCGGGAATAATTACCCAGCAAATTATCTATGATGCTTTGCAAAGTATCTTTTTGCACACTAACTTCAGCACTACCGGTGATGGCAACAGGCAATTCATAGGCACTGGCACTTTCTTTTAGTACCAGACCCAGTTCCAGTACTAATTCCTTACTGCTGTTATCAGGAATTTTCATCAAGGCATTTAACATGTGTTGCGCACGATCCCTGACTGCAGGTATGGCTGTTTTAAGACTTTCCAGAACCTTGTCTTCCTGGCCAGGCACAGGGTTTTCAAGTTGGTCAGCTGACAGGCTGATAAGCTGTGCCATATTTTTCACATCATGCTGGAGGAATACTGTCATTTTTGCAGACTGGTCAAAAGCGCCTTTTACAGTACCCAGCTTGATCCACAGATTCATACGAACCAGAAGAAAAAAGTTATCTGCCAGAGTATTGCTGAAATAGCGTTGTTCCCAACCGCTTTTTCCCAGGTAGAGAGAAATAATCAGGGAGATTTCCTGCACCTCGAATTTTTTTTCAATAACGGCGCCATCAAGATGGCCGTTGCTGCCGGAGACGTGGGTGCCAAACCAGTCAAGCTTCCAGTTAATACCGGTAAAACCACCTTTTTGAAGTGACTGCCAGCATTGGCGCAGAAAATCCGGCAGGTCATATTCAAGCTCTTCATTCAGGCGAATAAGTTCCTGACTGCGCAGGGCTTGCATACGATATTGATAAAGGAGCCAACCAGCACCGGCGAGAATGGAGCTCCCTACAAGAATAAGATAGGGGTATAAATCAATTGTCGTCACGATTGATTCCAAATTTCTTCATAAAATAATAGATACTTTCGCGTTTGATCCCCAGTTTTTCGGCACTTCGATAAATATTGAATCCGGTTTCCTTGAGTACCTGCCGCACCAGTTTTTCTTCAGCTTCCTCGCGCACGGCTTTCAGTCCGTCAGCCACCTTGGCGTTGAGCTGTAGACGCGTCATACCGTCAGCGGATAAATCCTTTTCCTTGGAATGAAACAGAATGGCGCGGTTCACTGCCCTCAGGATATCTTCCGATCTTGCGGGCTTGGAGAGAAAATCAAAGGCGCCTTCGCGAATGGCATCGAGGGCAGATTTTTCTTCATCCTGGCCAGTAAGCACTACAATTTTGGTGGCATGCATGGCGGCGGTAGTCTGGACAATAACATCCAGTCCTTCTTCTGTAGTGTGGGCTTTGGGGGGCAGTCCCAGGTCCAGAATCATGACATGAATGGTATGACTGTCATCGCCCAGGATTGCCATGGCGCCGATTTTTGAATCTGTTTCAAGCACATTAAAGCCCTGTATTTCGAGTATGCTTTTCAATACGGCACGCAAGGGGGGATCATCTTCCACCAGTAATATGGTAAAGGTACCGTTCTTGGCTTTTTTCTTTTCAGCATCATCCATGGCCATGCTTTCTTCAGTTTTTGTATTCATGGTAATTTGCCTGCAGTTATTAACTTGCTGAACAAGAGGTGAGGTGATATCCATACCACCAGGTCGTCAAAATTTTCTTCACTGTAGCCGGTTAAGACGAAGTTGCTGGTATTGCTTACAACATAAGTCCCCCCCAGTGTGGTGCCACTTGCATTTTCCTGTTCATTGGCCGAGGCGGTAGCAATATCCGTCCAGTTCTTACCCATGGAGAGGACCACTGCGGGGGTAATAGCACTTAAGGTAACGCCGGAACAATCATCGCTGTCACATATGTTTAAAAATCCCAGAGAGCTTCCAACCTGAGTTGCTGCATTATTATAGATACTTACTAATCCTGATGTGCCTGTATACCTGGATCCGTTTTGCGTCGTGCTTGCTACTGAATAACGGTAAGGGTTGCCCCATGGGTCTTCAAGCAGGCCATCGGCATTGACCGACCCGGAGAGCCCCAGCGTGGCGTTGGGTACCAAGCCATAGAGCAGATTGCATGATCCCGTTGTAATATTGGCGACGTCTTCAATGCCATTGGTATCAGAATCAGCAGGGCAGGGAAGTCTACCCTGAACCTGGGCAAAACCGTAAAGCGCCTCTTCAATCTCGCGCAACTTGTTTCTGGCTTCCAGGCGCTTTGTATTTTCTGCACTTTGGCCGATTGCCGTTAACAGACCACCCAGCATGAGCCCCATTATCATCAATACCATGGCCATCTCAACCAGGGTAAAGCCGGACGCAGAAGAAACTATTTGCGAGTATTTTCTCTGCTTCATATCAGCAAGTTACACCTGCGGGCCATAACTCATTGGCGAGACTGTTCGGGACGTAAAAAAAACTGGTAGCTCCACATTCCTGCCTTGCAAAATACACATAAGGATCATACCAATGCAGGCCATCGTCGTTATGCAACAGATAGCCAGTATAGGCAGCGGTATATCCTTCCTCGACGATCCATCTGTAGCCATTGGATTCCATGAAAGTGCTTAACGCTGCCAGACCAGGCAGAACAGTATTGGCCGTAAAATAATCTGCCAGTGCATTTTTTGTTTCTTCATGGATTTGGGCAACAATTTCGACGTTTAATTCTTCTGCTGTAATACCAATGACCTGATCATTAAAATCATCCGGGGCTGCAGGGTAGGAATTAATAAATGCAGTTCCAGTTAAATTATTCTGTTCCAGGTAGTTTGCAGGGTCGGTTTGGGATAATGCCCTGTTTTGCCCAACTAATGCCTCACCAGGCGCTATGATCACTGCGACATAGCCAGCAACACCGTCAATGGAAAGGGTGCCAGTGGAATAGTTATTTACATTTCCCGTGGTGATTTCCTTAAAAGCCGGTGAAACCACATACCAGAATTGCTCATCCAGGGATGAAAAATAGTTGTTAAGAATAACCGGGACTGTATTTCCGCCAATGCTATAGGTAAATTGTTCCGGTAAACGGCCCCTGACATTATCTGTGCAGTCTGTGATGTTTGAATCAGCCAGGCCGTCGTTATCCACATCCGGGCAGATGAGTCGGCCTGGTCCCTCATCATCGGTGTAGGTATCAGCGTCATTGTCAAAACCATATTGGCGATAATTGATGGCATAGGCAATTAACGCCTGTTTCGCTTTAACCATTTCTATGCGTACATCATTGAGCTGGCGAATTTCTATTTGATGGGTATTAACAGAACTTAGAAACATGTTCGCACCTACTGCAAAGAGCATTAAAAAAATGATCATCAATGCAACACCATGCTGGTATTTTTTGTTTCCAGGAAAACTTTTCATTCTGCTGTGTTTGCTTGTTCTCTAATAATATCCAGCACTTGTTGTTTTTGGGCGTCGTCAAGCTCTTCAGCATCCAGATTCAACTGTCCCAAAATTGACCCCAGTATGTCCTCGTCCTGCTCTTCTTCATTCTCACTAACTGTGGGCTGTTCTGAAACCGGTTCGCTTGAGGAATCCAGAATAGTGGCGATGTTATTTGTTATGTTTGTTGCAGTGACGGAGTTATCCGGGGTACTTGAACTTTGATAAGAGTCTGTAACCAGGCCGGATTGCATATTGATACTTTGCCCGGGTTTTAGTTG
>CBFIIQ010000076.1:0-5979 GCA_965662685.1 Pseudohongiellaceae bacterium
CTGGTGAACCTTTGATCGGCATCGAAGAGCGCCCGGTTCCGCAGGAATCAAGACAGGCCACCTCTGCGACCCAACCCTATGTCATTGGTGATGCCCTGGTGTCTCTCGATGTGAAATATGCACCGGAAGAATATGACCTGATCAATGATGGCAAAATCTTTACGCCCTTTTATGAAACCACGGTGTTCACGCCACTGGCCGGAGTCAACTGGCCACCGAGCGCCTATGACCCCAATACCAACTACATGTTCATCTGCGCCACTGACTCGGCCAATGCCGCGCGTGCGGATGCCAGCCAGTATGAAGCCCCTACTTTTGAAGGACAGTTTCTGGGTGGCGCCTATGTCGGTGCCGGTCTGCAAAGTCGTGGTGTTTACTCTGCCATTGATCTGAAGACCAATCGCCTGGTGTGGCAACGACAATTCAATAATGGTTGCCGCAGCGGCTCACTGGCTACCGCCGGAGGACTGGTGTTTATGGGCAGACGCGATGACGACCGTATCATCGCGCTGGATACCGCTACAGGCGATCGTCTCTGGGAATTCCGTATGGATGCGCCCGCCAATTCCGCTGTCAGTACCTTTATGCACAAAGGCGAACAATATCTGGTGACCTATGCCGGCGGCGGATTATTTGGTGGCAAGAAAGGCGATGGCGTCTGGCTGTTTTCTCTCAATGGCACCCTCAATGAAGTGCCTTCGGGCCCTTCTGGCGGAGGCATGCGAGGCCCCGGTACTGCGCCGACCCTGGCTGTTCCCGAAAACAGGGAAGCCGATGTGGCCAATGGCAAAACAATCTACAACCAGTCCTGTGTGTACTGCCATGGCGAAACCGGCGAAGGTGGCCATGGTGGTGGCGCTGAACTGACCTCGGCGCTGGATGTACAGGCCATCATGAATATCCTCAGCAGCGGCAGAAATGCCATGCCGCCTTTCAGTATGGTGCTGGATTCAGGGCAGGCACATGATGTGTCGACTTATCTGACGACAGAACTGCTGGCGAGATAAGAAAGTCGAAAGTTACAAGTTTCAAGTCTCAAGAGGCGTCCGCTGGACGCCGCGTCGGATGCGTCCCTCTGGTCCTTATCCAACCTACAAAAACCAGTATGGCCCGGGGCTTATCTGACCTACCAGCGGTTCAGGTGTTTTTGCAGGTCGGATAAGCGCAGCGCCATCCGGCATTCGGCATTCGGCAACTTTAGAGCTGAAGTCCAAATAAATACGCATTCGATCAGATGCGGCCTGCAACCTTATACAAGCAGCGGAAAAGAAAAAGGCGATGCCTGTGCATCGCCTTTGCGGTTATGAAACATTAGTTTCAAAGGTTTATGTATGACGTCAGTTTAACGAGCCAAGCGACGTCCCTTGCCCGGAGCACCGCGCCACATGCGCACATCGCGATTACTTTCAACTTCCTCGAAGCGGGCAATATTCGCTATATCTTCCGCTGCAACACGCTCAACCCGAGCTACTTGTGCAGGCAGGAATTTACCAGGCGCTCCTCTGCGTCTTTTGCTTGATGTGGAGACCAGCACACTGTCTTGCATTTCATCAAACACGGGATATGAAGTGCGTTCATTAGCCTGGATTAACTGACGTTTGAATGGTGGTTTTCCTGAATAATTAATCACCTGCAAATCGCCTGCCGAGGTTTCATTGACGACAGTTTGTGCAGACGTTCCGGCAGATGCCAGCAGTAAAGCACCAGTAAAGGATACCAGGTAACGTTTGACATTTTTCATTGCTAATTACCTCCTTAAGGTAAGCTTGTGAGTTAAATCAACAAAGTCTCATTAGTGATGCTTTGTTATGGTGCATTCTGCAACATTATGGAGCATAAAAATACCGATTACGTTATAGGATTTTCCTATCACACTGTTTTCAAAGGTTTTTATTTTTGGCACTGGAATTGCAATGTATATGAGTAGAAAAAAAATGACGCTTATTTCAGGGGTAATGGCACCAAATGAACGCATTCTACTCTTCATTCAAGACTTTATTGGCGTATCCGATAGCCTTGATATTTATCAATACCGGTTTTGTTACTGCTGCATTGGCGGAGCCAGTTCAGCTCGCTATGAGACTGGAGAAATCAGGTAATTTGTATGTGCACGCCACTTTGCAGAATGAATCTGCCAAAACTGAAACTGAAATGCTGCTCGATACTGGGGCGAGTTACGTAGCCCTGACCAAATCAACATTTGAACATCTGAAGCAAAACAGAGAGCCACGATTTAGTCGTTATATTTTCGGCGCAATGGCCAATGGCAAGGTAGAGAAAATTCCCCTGTATTTTCTTGACGAACTGAAACTGGCAGAAAACTGTGTACTGGAAAATATTGAAATAGCAGTTTTTCCAAAGGCCGATAAAAATATTCTCGGCCTGAACGCCCTTTCACGACTGCAACCCTTCACCATGCAATTCACACCGGCAATACTCAGCATCAACCACTGCGCTTCTTCGTAGGTATATTCTTTTCAGATTTCAAATTGGGGGCTGAAGGAAAGAGGCAAGTCTCAAGTCTCAAGTCTCAAGTCTCAAGTCTCAAGTCTCAAGTCTCAAGTCTCAAGTCTCAAGTCTCAAGTCTCAATCAATGATGACTTGCAGAAGGTAAATGTAAAGATATTCCAGAAAGATTTTCTTGTAACTTGAGACTTGTGACCTGTAACTGCCCTTAAGCCGCCATCACCAGTAAACTTTTGATTCTGTTCACCAGCTGCTCTTCCGAAAAAGGTTTGAGAATGTAGTCATTGGCACCGAGCTCGTAGCCTTTAACAATATTCTCTTCGCTGCCCATAGCGGTCACCATGATTACCGGCAAGCCTTTGAGGCGGCTGTTACTGCGGATTGCTTGCAAGGTGTCGAAGCCGTCCAGCACCGGCATTTTGCCGTCCAGGATGACGGCCGAGTAGGAACTTTTTTCCAGGGCGTCCAGTGCCAGTTGACCATTTTCAGCATGGGTTACTTCTGCACCATGCTCGGCAAGTTTGCGGGTAATAAAAATTGCCTGAATTTCATCATCTTCAGCGACCAGAATACTAACGCCTTGCAGCGACATGTCTGGCTGCACTGACGTTCTTTCAGTCGTCGTAGCAGTACTCTTTTCTGGCGCAGAACTGACCACTCGCAAGCGGTTATTCTGTAATACCTGTTGCGCCTCAAAATAAAGTTTATCGGTATCAAAAGGCTTGGCAAGGTATTCATCGGCACCGATTTTGATACATTCCATATAGATTCTGTCACTGGGGACACCCGAGATAACCAGTACCGGACAGTTAAACTCTTCCGACTGCTTGATTTCACGGAGCAACTCACGACCATCCTGATCAGGTAACACCAGGTCAAGCACGATAAGGGAATAACGGGTACTGCGATATTTTTCCCGGGCTTGTGCGCCCGTTTCTACCAGTTCGCAGCATTCAATACCATCAAGCCGATTGATACAATCTGCCATGGCACGAGCATTTACCGGGTTGCGCTGGATAATCAGGGCTTGCCTGGAAAATTCGACAGGCCTGGATGTCGAATCAATTTCGTTTGCGGCACTGGATACTTTTCGGGCAGTGACTCTGCCAAGAATATTTAACAGATTATTGACCCTGTCCAGCAGCTCATTGTCATGCGCCTGTTCAAGATCCCGGCCTGCGTCACTGATTTCAGGAAAGCCAAACGTGGCACCTGACCCTTTTAAAGAGTGGGCATGAAGACGAATCTCATCAAGCACAGATTTATCCCCCTGCAGGAATTTGTCCCACAAGGTTTTAATCATGGATGCCTTAGCGTCAATAGACTCCAGGTATTTTTTTATTAATTCTTCCTGCACAGACGAATTTATCCCGTTAATCGTTGCACTTATTTCTTCACTTATTCTTCTTGTTTGCTTTGTCGAACAGCTCCGCTATACGTTTGCGCTCAACCTGCATCTCTAACCTGCATCTCTAAAAACCTGCATCTCTAACCTGCATTTCTAAAAACCTGCATCTCTAAAAAAGAGTACCGCTGCCTTTTTTATTGTTCCGATGAAGCTCCGGCACTTTTTCTGTAAAAAATTTTAAAAGAAGAGGAATAGTAATGATATATCTGCAAATTTCCCAAATCTGAGTACCAATTCACAGTTTTGCCAGCAATCACGTTTATTGCAATGATTGCCTGAGGTTTTTCCAGAGGTGTTATGTGTTTTTCAGAAGACTTTTCACGCGAGCAAAGAGCTGAACTTCCGAATAGGGTTTGAGGATGTAGTCAGTAACACCAAGGTCATAGCCACGCACGATATCATCCTCACCGCCCATGGCGGTAACCATGATGATCGGTATTTCCAGATTCAACTCCTGCCTGACCCGTTGCAATACCTCAAATCCATCCATGACTGGCATCCTGACATCCAGAATAAGCAATGAGAACTCCCGGGATCTGAGTAATTGCATGGCATCTCGACCATTGGCGGCATGTTGTACCAGCGCGCCATCCTGTTCCAGGCGCTGCTGAACAAGAGCCGCCTGCATTCTGTCATCTTCAGCCACCAGAATGCTTTTACCGCTGAGGTAAGCGGGTCTTGTAATGGCGCCCTCGTCTTCCTCCACTGCTTCACCATCAATAGGAACCAGCGATAATTTCTTCTTCTGCTTTCTATTAAGCAACTTGCTGCTTTCTGCCAACAGTACTTCATCATCATAAGGTTTCGTCAAATACTTGTCCGCGCCCAGGCCCATGCATTCAATACGTACGGAAGCTTTTTGCAGGCTCGAAAGAACAAGCAGTGGTGTTGTAATGCGGAATTCCCGTTTGATCTGCTCAATCAACTCACGACCATCCTTATCAGGTAATAACAGGTCCATAACAATCAGCTCATAACGATTCTTCACCACTTCTTCCTGAGCCTTGAGCCCGCTCTCTACCAGTGTAAAGACCTTGTCTCCAGGCAGAGCGGCAAGCACATTTTTTATTGACTGCGAGATCTCCCTGTCATCATCCACAATCAAAATTCGCAGAGCAGCGTTTTTTTTCCCTGCTATTGTCCTTGTCCGGGAAGCAGTCTTGGCGCCCCCTGAAGCAGCGGTGTTGGCTGAATCATTTTCTACATTACTATTATTAACAGGAGTTGCTACCTCGGCATTGCTTTCATGTTTGGCGACCACAGCCTCCATCACTTTTTTCAATTCTAGTAGTTTTTCGGACAAACTGTCATTGTCTGCCAGCTCTGCGTTTTTACCAGCTTCACTGATCTCTGGAAAACCAAAGGGCGCGCCTGAACCATGCAGTGTATGCGCCAGCAATCTGATGTTGTCACCAGCTTTGGAATTTCCATCGCTGAATTTTCGTAACAGGGAATCAATGCGGCTGAGCTTGCTTTTCAGTGAATCTATATATTGTGTAAGTAGTTCTTCTTGCATCCCTTAACTATTTCCGTGTTGTCCCGCAGGTAAATAAAAGAAATAAGCAGGGACTGAGGTAGTAGATACGCTCCCTATATCCCCTCTGAAGTTTGCCGATAACATTCATTGCTGGCGATATCTGCAGACAGCATGTTACATGGCCAGGAATACCTCAATTTCACCCAGGCTTTCCTGCCAGATAAAACCCTGAATAAGATCTTTTGAAAAAATCCGACCCATTTTTTTTAAAGTAGCCTAATTACTGCTTGAATAAACGCAACGCCATTGCATTCAGGCAAAAAATATTTGAATACGATTCTGTGCTGTCACCCCTCTAAATGCAAGCCAAACTACTGATTTCATTATAATGATCAGGTAATTCTTGCCAATTTTTCTGCATAATACTGTCGTTCATCTTTCAAGCTCTGACGTGCTAATTGAACTACTGCAAAACCCGGTGTTTCTGTGCTCTCAGTGGCAATTTGTGCCTATTTCTCAAAATATGCGAGCTTGTTATCTCAAAATTTGCAAAGCGGTTAACATTATTTGCCAGTTTATTTTGGTAATAGTGGTAATTCTGGGATAATTTACAAGTGTGAGTCTGGTA
>CBFIIQ010000077.1:0-5832 GCA_965662685.1 Pseudohongiellaceae bacterium
CTAATACCGTCAGAACTGACAGTAGCAGGAATAATGATATCCGTACTATTATTTTCTTCACGAACACGGCCAGCGATTATGGCAATGTCGACTTCAGGAATAATATCAAATGCCAATCCGCTGCCTTCGTCCAGGAATTGACCAGGCCCCTGCGCAAAAAGTTGAATCGATAAAATCAGCCCCAAGATTGTGGTAACCAGCATGACTACAATTGATCGTTTTATGTTTTTGCTAGTGTAAGTGATAGTAACTGGCAAATGTTGCACCCAATATTTCATAGTATAGGAATTTATAGCCGCGAATTATGAAGATTTTGTCGGAAGACAATTTTATAGTACTACCACTAATGACAAAGAAATTATTTGTAATTTTATGTAACTATTTGCCTCATAGAGTGCGATTCAGAACTAGTAGAGTACATGTTTCTATCTCATTTCTTATTCAGAATTGAATCACTATTATTTTTCAGGCATTTTTCAGCTATGGAGAATGACTTGTAGAGTTTTTTTGTAGCAGTGATCAGCGTTATCGCAAAAAAATTCAAAGTTAAATTGGTCGGGCAGGTTACAAAACGAAGCTTAGGTATGATTGATGATCGGCCAACATGATTGATTAAAGCAATCTAACTGGAAACGGACCTGACTTAACTTGTACAAAGATCATCAATACTTTCAAATATAGGGAAAAGCTTTTGGACCGAATCGACTCTACAGACTTATTTAAATTACTGAGTTCAAACACCGGTAGTCTATAAGAATGCTAGCGTACAATGACGTAGATGTGAGCATCGTTGATTACTATCAACTGCTGCCTCATTTTATTGGAATGATCCATGAGAAAATCTCGAACATAGCTAACACTCAAATCAGCCCCATGGAGGTTTGTTTATCTGCTTACAAGTTTTTGAGCTTTTTTACGACAAAGTAACTGGTAAATTAATATATTCCCGTATTATCACAGAGCTGATTAAAATACGCTATTCTAGACAATGTAGCCAAAGGATCGACAGCCTTGGCCAATGATTTATTTCGAACAGAGAGGTCATTACGCCAGTCATAACTTGCTATTGTTTAAAACTTCCTGGTAGCTGGATGATCTGGAGAGGATGCTGCCGTAATAGCGCGATAGTTGTAATCAACTTCTCATAACTTACTTTTACTCAAGAAGCAAAAAAATCGAAAGGAAACCCCGGTCAGCCAGAAGATAATATGTGCTGTGATATGTTTGATTTTATACAGATGTTTTACAATGCCCAGAGGCCAGATAGTATCATCAGCTGCCCACGACAGAATATGAGATAACAGCACAAACCAGGCTGTAAAGAGCCTGATAAACAGGTGCCTATACAGGTTGGTAGCTATAAGGCTAAGCATGCTCCTTGCAGTAATTGTAAAAGATATATACTGACTGCACTGTCATAGTCATCTTTCCGACTTTTTCTTTAGCTTTATCATATTCAACTTTACTGTTTATTTTTCAAATATTTATGCTCTGTAACAGGTAATAAGCATTCCCTAAAGCGTCTACCTTACTTTGAAATCTCCACGGGCACTTTACATTACTTAGTCAATGTCCAGTTTGAATAATTCAATCGCATTCTTGCGACCAATCTGCAGACGCTCTTCATCAGTGATGACATCGGTGTTGTCAAACCAGTTGGCGGCATCCTGCATACGCTCAAACGGGTAATCCGCAGAAAAACAGATCCTGTCCTTGCCGAGCTCTTCAAGCGCACAACGAAATGTGGAATCATGGAAATTACCAGACGTTGTGACATGAAAATGCTCACGGAAATAATACCCCAGCGGACGCTTGCCGCGATAGCCGCGTGGAGAGAATGCCATTCGTGCATCCATACGCCAAAGGTTATAGGGAATAAACTCACCGAGATGACCAATGATTACTTTTAGATGCTTCACATCCTCAAACAACCCCGACCCACATAAACGAAGCGCATGAGTCCCGGTTTCCATGGTAAATCCCCACGGTGAGGAACGCAGCCAGGGTTGATCCATCAGGTTTTTGGACTGGGACGGCAGACCCATGCGAGGGTGAAGGTAAAAAGGCACATCCAGATCAGAAACCGTTTGCCAGAATTCCCGATACTCGGGGATATCATAATAAATCGCTGAATCTTCCACGTCTTTCTGGGTAAAGCCATTTACCAGAGCCCCCTTGAAGCCTAATTCTTTTACACAGCGCTCCAGTTCAGCTGAAGCTGCCGCAGGATCCTGCATTGGTAATGCTGCAAAGGCACGATAGCGAGTCGGATGACGCTCAATGGCAGCGGCCATCGCCTCATTACCCTTACGCGCTGTTTCAATTGCCTCATCAGTGTCAAGAATAGACTGTACACCAGGCGCATTCAGGGAAAGAATAGCCAGCTCTATACCGGTTTCATCCATATGCTTGAGGCGCATGTCATCGAGATCGAGGATCTCTCGGGTGAACAAATTGAAATCCGCTGATTCCCCGGCGAAATCTTTTACTTCATCGGTGGTTTCCGGAATCGACATATGCTCTTCAAATGCTATTTTTCCTTTCATGGATTATTTCCCCTTACTGCTGTTTTCATTAATTAAAATCTGCTTTTTCTTGCCTGCATGCTATTTTTTCATCAATACAACCAACTCGCGATAATTGCCCTGCATTTCCCAGGTACCGGTAAAGCCAATGGGCAATACCAGAGAATCTCCGGGTAAAAATTCATGGGCGATACCACCAGGCTCAGTCAGTATCAATTTTCCGCTCAATACGGTCACAAATTCATCAACATCAGTAGGGCGGGTTCGATGGTCTGTTTTGGCTGGCGTTGATTCAAAGATGGAAACCCGCAATTCAGTGCCATTGAATAATGTCGCCACATTCATGTTGAGTTCGCCATCAACAAGAATGTCTAAATAGGCATCCGATGGTACAGAGGTAAGCCCAAGACCTGCTATTTTATCTGGATCAAGCCTTACCGGTGTAGGGCTGTCTGCTGCATTTGTTGATAAAAATGACAAGCAGAATAAAAAAAACAACACACTCTGAAAAAACTTTCTATACAACTTACTGTTCATATTCATGTTTATATCCGTACTCTCCCTTAATCCTATGATCTTAATAAGTTTCATACCAGATTATCCACAAAGGATTTAACCGCCGCACTAGTTTCATTATCAATAATTGTAAATTCCAGACCGACTTCAGTAGCATCGCCTTTTTGCTGTACATAGAGTGCTTTTGCATAGATATCCACCGGTTCAGTGGACAGCGGCGAGAGGTTAATATTCATTTTTATATCAGAGTACTGGTTCATTGGTATAGCGGTACTAATCATCACGCCACCGTAACTTATATCAATCACATGGCCTTCATAGACATCCGGTAGAACTGATTTTCCCTCCAGCACCTGATATGAAACCGGAAGTCTAATTTGTATTCGGGGCGCTCTTCGATTGTCACGCACCGGCAATCTGATTTTTTCGGGATGACTTATGGATAACAATTCATATAAACGTAGTGGATCTTTCATCCCTTTTGCATTCACTTCATTTTCCATTCCAGTCTGAATAAAAACACCGGCATGCTCACGTGTGTCTTCAGAGATTAAAATCTGTCCTCGCAAAGTGTAGGCCTCAATTCGGGAGGCGAGATTGACAGTTGTCCCTATCATTGTGAATTCACGATAGATGGAGGAACCCAATACACTGCCGACTGCATCACCGGTATTAATTCCAATACCCATATATAAATTATCCAGACCCAGTTCAGCACTTTTCTCATTGACCTTATCCATGGCAATCTGCATCTCAATAGCACAATGCAGAACATTCAAAACGCTATTCTGAACTCCCCGTTTATCATCAAAAAAAGCAAAAATGGAGTCCCCCATGAATTTGTTCACATGGCCTCCATGCCGGTCGATAATTTCCACCATGACACCAAAAAACTCATTGAGGATATTGATGATATTGGTAGAACTTACTTTATCTACCATCGAGGTGAAGCCTCGTAAATCTGCAAATAAAACACTGACAAACTGGCTCTCTTCTCCAGTAACCCGCATTTCACTTTCTGCAAATATTTTTCCCAGTTCTTTATTAAAGTGCTGCTGCGTTAAAGCAGATGAACCCTCACTTTCGAGCCGTTTAAACAGAGCTTGAATTTCTTTTTCCAGCTTCTGTTTATTTAAAATTTTCAATTTAAAATTCTCAATTTACAATAGCTTAAAGGTCGACGGTGCTTTAATCTGTTCATAAAATATATTCAGATTATTTCGGTTATTATACCTAGCTACCTGGTTGACATATATCATCAATTTTCAGGTCTGATAGTATTACAATGTCAATTCGGTATTAATTGGAAATCCAAACCAGAATGAAAAAGCACTTTATATATAGTTTTTTCCTTATGTTGGCTTTTTCCTGTTGCGCCAATGCTCAAGAACCCATATCAGCTATTAGCGCACCAGAAGGGCTGGATAGCGGGAAAGTCGAATTGGGGAAAAAACTCTTTTTCGATCCCAGGCTCTCCAGGTCGGGCTGGATATCCTGCAATTCATGCCACAACCTTATGTTAAGTGGCACAGACAACCTGGTTTCATCAATAGGCCACCAGTGGGCACAGGGACCTATCAACGCGCCAACTGTTTTTAATGCTGTTTACAGCATTTCCCAGTTCTGGGATGGTCGTGCCAAAGATCTGGTGGAGCAGGCTGGAGGACCCATTGCCAATCCCGGTGAAATGGCCTCAAGCCATGATCTGGCAGTATCAGTCCTGCAGACTATACCCGGTTATATTAATGAATTTGCAGAGGTCTTTGGCGGTGAAACCATTACTATCGATATGGTAACAGATGCTATTGCTGAATTTGAACGCACACTGGTCACACCAAATTCCCGCTTTGATCAATGGCTGGCTGGCGACGAAGATGCAATGTCAGAATTTGAGCTGGACGGTTACCGTCTATTCAAACTGACAGGTTGCGCAGGTTGTCATAATGGGCCAGCTGCTGGTGGCCAGGCCTACCAAAAAATGGGCTCCTTTAATCGCTTTGAAACCAACAATCCTGCCATTGGTCGACAGGCGGTTACCGGACTTCGATCTGATCGTATGCGGTTCAAGGTCCCCACACTGCGGAACGTCGAACTTACTTACCCCTATTTTCATGATGGCAGTGTTAAAACCCTCGAAGAAGCCGTTGATACGATGGCCTGGGTACAATTAAATAGAACTTTTTCACGCACCGGAAATGAAAAGGTCGTGGCTTTTCTCAAAACGCTGTCTGGCGACCTGCCGCGCATTGTCCTGCCTATACTGCCTCCTTCCGGACCAGATACCCCCGCCCCCCAGCCTTTCCAGTAAAAAACTTTATCCCTTACTGATCGGGACGTCGCCTGATACCTCTGCTATCATATTTCATGATTTCAACACGAGGGGGGAAGCGTATGTCGGTTGAAGAAAATCAGGAAAAAACAATCATGGAAGTGTTTAGTGATTATGTCTGCCCCTGGTGCTACCTGGCCAGTGCCGTCATTGAAAAAATCGAACAAAGTCATAACCTCGAGATCCGCTGGTCACCCTTTCCCCTTCATCCTGACACGCCACAAGAAGGACTTTTATTATCCTCATTCCTTGGGCCGAACCTTGACGCGGTGCATGAGCGTCTCTATGGCATCATGGATGAGCTGGGACTGGCTCACCACTCAAACAGAACCATGACCTATAACAGTCGTCTGGCCCAGGAACTGGGCATGTGGGCAGACACCCAGCCCGGCGGCAAAGCCCTGCATAAGCAGCTATTCAATACCTACTTTGTCGAAGACCGGAATCTGGCTAAAAAAGAGG
>CBFIIQ010000078.1:0-5041 GCA_965662685.1 Pseudohongiellaceae bacterium
AGCGTCCCCTCCGCGTTTTACCGCCTTGGAAACAGCTTGATGGGAAATATTCAAAATTCTGGAAAGGTCTATTGTTGTTAGTTGATATTGGGTAACTCCCCAGTAGCAAAATACTGCTCGAGCTTCTGAAATTTTATTGTTTCTACTTCTGGTTAATAAATTATTTCTGCTAATAGAGAATTGATCACAAACTTTTTCGATAAGCTGGTTTTTTAAGTTTTCGTTTTTTGGTGAGGTGGCCAGTGATCTTTTTTGCTCTATGAGTACCTTTTTTACAAATTCTTCACCACCTAGAATTCGCTCGTCTCCTAATCGTCTATGTTTGTCAGCTGAATTACCGTTAAGAGTCTGCTCATCCTTTATGCTCCTGAGTTTTCCGCCGCCTTCATAATTATCAGCTTGATGAGCGGCAGTAAAGCCAGCCTGTATAAATTGAGCATAACCTTGTCTTGCCGTACTGTTGTATTTTCCAAACAGGGATAAAACCTCATCTATGGCAAACCAGTTTGATGCTTGGTTTTTCATAATGGAGCAGTGTCCTGTCCATTGATATTGTTCAAGTAAAGATAGGCTTTCAACTATGCCGGCTTTTAAGGGATTTAGGTGGATATACCGGATCAGCTCCAGTAAGTAGGTATTTTCTTCGCAGAGAATTGATTTGAATCGCCCCTGAAATAGATAGCCCACACGATTGTGCCGTTTGTTATAGCTCTGTGCATAGCCGCTCAGCACTGGACCAAGCATAGTTGATAGGCACGAATTGCCTTGGCGGAGCAGGAAATGAAAGTGATTATCCATTAAGGCCCACGCGTAGCATTTGTGGCCATGGTCTAAAATGCCGGCACTTATTCTCCGCAAGAAATCTTTTTCGTCCTTAGCATCGGAAAATATAGATCGACGTTCCAGTCCTCTGCCGATGACATGAAATACTCCGTCGGGCACATTGAGTCTGCCTGTCCTTGGCATCGTGATTCACTGAGGTTCCTGAAACTGTTTGGGCTCAGTCTAGAACAGAAATAGAGACTTGCAACCTGCTTAAGTTGCTAAGTTGCAAGCGTCCCCATTTATCAGTCGACGCCAATTACTGTTCTTGTTCCCAGCAGACCAACACCATTGAGGTAGTCGCCGCCAACTTCATGCAAAGAGAAGCCTGTTGCAAAACCCTGATTCGCGCCTGTGCCAGTAAATATTCCGCGGATTTCACCGCTGATAGAGGGGGCTGAAAGGCCTGTAATGGTCGAATTGGCAAAGTCATTAATGTTGGCTACCGGGCCATGTACCGTGCCAGTAAATTCCGTGCTCCACGTAGTCGCCCCGACGTTGGCATCAAAGAAACCAGCGGTAATTTGGCCAGTGCCAAAGTTCACATCAAAACCCATATCCAGGGTATCGAGAGAGCCATGGGAACCGCTACCGTCATGGTCAATTACATTACTGTAAGACCAGGCACCAGTCAGGTCGGCAATGCCTGCGCGCTGCGCGGATAACCAATAGGCATCAGCAGTGTAGACACTGGCAACGCCCTGGGCATCAATAATATCAACACCGCCATCCCACAGTCCCCAGCCAACATTGAAGCCCGGCGTAGTGTTTGTAGCCGCGGTAGGTCCGCCATTTTCTTCAATAATATTCAGTGGATTAGGGCCGAATAGTGTTGCGTGAATATTATCGTCTGTATTGGTTTCAATAACACTGGTTGTTAATTGGGCATCCGTCAAAGTAGTGTCGGCAAAACGCATGTTGCTGTTATTGCCGGTGGTAAGGAAATGCTCTTCCACACTACTAGTAGTGCCAGAGCGTTTAACCAACAGCCCCAGATTGTCATTCATCGCCAGCATTTCATTTCTGGATAGGCGCTCTTCAACATACCCGTAACTTTCATATTCGCCGACGACGCGAGCGTCGATATTAAAGCCGCCAAAAGTAAAGTCTGCCTCAATTAACAGGCTGCCAACTACATAGGCTTCATTATCCAGATCTGACTCTGAGTAAGAAAAGGCGCCGGACAGGATGGCCTTGTCAATGGCAACCGAGTCCTCTTGTATAGAGCCATTCCATACAGTCAGCGTACCGCCGGTAAAATCTTCTGTGTTAAAGAATCCTATGCCATCCTGAATAGTGTTATCAGGAGAAAAATTCAGTGTCCAGACAAAGTCCAGTGTAGTCCCCTGTACCACTTCAGTTTGTTTTACAACCATGGTTGTGTCTTCAATCAATCCGGTAGAAAAGTCGGTGTCAAACTCAAAATTGAAAACGTTTAAACCGATACCAGGATTTATATCTGTAAAAGTCGGCTCATCAGAGTTAAAGGATACTCTGGCATAAGCTGATTCATCGCCATATCGTGTGAAGCCTACTCCGCTGAAATCAACCGGTTCATAGTTTAACCAGGCTATTGGCCCTGTGATTGTTCCAGGTGAGCTTATGTCAATGTTATCGTCATAGAGTGTGGCATCTCCATTCCAGATACCCAGTTGAACATCACAACTGCCATCACAGTTACCGCCATATTGAACTGCATGAATGTGGTTGGTATCAGCAAAGCTGCCTAACTGCCAAACTGTATCATTGGGTGTGCTTTCATCAATAAAGAAAACGGAGGAAGGGTAGGATGCGTTATGTGTGCCAACAAGACCTGTAAGCACTGTGCCGTCGGGTTTCATGAGAGCTCCTCTTACATGGCCGTCAACATAATACATATCCGACGCACTCAGTCGCATTTCCGGTTCAGACAGGAAGGTGCCACTGACAGTGCGGCCAGTATAGGAAGAACACCCTTCACCACAATTACCTTCGGCCAGGTTGAAGCCACCAACCAGTGCATCATAAGGAGGAGGATTCGGGTAATCATTAGGTGGAGCATTGTAGCCTGTCAAAAAGCCGCCAATTTCGCCTTCAAAATCCCAGCCATTACTGACAGAACCATATACCCACATGGGATTGATAACCCCTTGATTAATTGAGCCGCCACTAAAGTGCCCGTGCCAGGACTCTTCAGATGAAGCACAACCAGTGCCACCAAAGCACAGGTTGATGGTGCCGTCATAAATATTGCCATATGTGAAATCGACATCCATAGAGACGTTCAGCGCAGATAATGTGCCTTCCCAGTTGTTCCTGGCCATCGAAGCACGGGTAAAGCCGTAATTCATGGAGCCCGTATAAGTAGTTATCTCGGTTGAAGGATCCAGCGCAGGGACCACCAGCCAGGGAAGGAAATTAAAATTATCGAACGATTCTGCGGCCAGGTCGTAATAAGCAGTGGGTCCAATCTCTTCAGCTTGCATATCCCAGATTCCCCACTGTACGCCAGGGTAAGTAGACGATAGCGGGAATGTGTTAGCACCAGTGGCATTGTCCTGCTTGAAAACGGTGTAGGGGATACCGTCCCAGTTGGTTAGAAATACTGGGGACGCTTCATCAAAGGCAACGATACCTGAGTAAACAGGAGAGAAGTCAGAATCCCATCCAGACCAGTCGCCGATCATGACCAGGCCATTGTTCACCGGGTTATATTCATCGGTTTCCAGTGGATCAAGACCTTCCAGGCGTAAGTCAATAAATTCAACATCTTCAATGCCGGCCAGATAAAGACCATTGAGGAAGGTGTTACCGGCTTCCAGAGCAAAGCCCCCGGCGACCCCTTCACCGTTGAAGGAGGATGATGTCTTGTTGATGAAAATGCCGCTCATGCTGACCTGGTCGATAACTGCAGGAGCGCCTCCATCTGGCGTATAGTCACCAAAATCATTGGTGCCGTTATCGACAAAGTTATTGAAGACGAGCATGGAGCCCTGGATTTCTCCACCAAAGCCATCATGTAATTTCCAAATGTTTGGCGTCTCGCTGTTATCGGTTCTGGCTTCGAATATGCCATTGCTTGTTATGCCGGAATTGAGATCGACATCGAATTCTATCTCCAGCTGGTAAATATCATTGAAAGTGATTCCCAGCAGATCGCCAAATTCGCCATCGCCGCCCAAAAATGAAAGCTGTTGTGGTGTAGTGTCCTGGTTCAGGATGGTGCGATAGGTGCCTGTAAGATTTTGAGGGGGCTTGACCCAGTCAGATGTGACCCACCATAAAGGTTCAACTTGCACAGGATCAACGGCTGTTCGGCCATAGATCAGGTTGTCTGCAAGAACCTCGGCACTCTCCCAGCTGGCCCAGGTGAAACTAAAGCCATCAAGGTCTTTGTTCCAGTCATATTCATAACTTAGTTCATCAAATTTAACTACGTTACTGTTGCCAACAAAGTAATCCGCATTACTGTTGGTGCGGAAAAAGCCGGTATTGCCTGACGCATTGTTTACCAGAACAGCCGCTTGTGTGAGGGCGCCTATTTCACTGGCAGTAAGCCGGTCTTCACGTTCCACCACAAAGGTACCAGACAGGAATTTGCTGGGATCTCCGCTGTCACCGAAATTAAAGCCGCCAACAAAGGCATCGTAGAGCTCTTCAGTACTTTCGCTCACGATCCTGGTAAACAGGCCTTCCAGTTCGCCAGTAATCGTTGTCAGTGATTGTGGCGAAGAAAAAGGAGGCTCAACCGTAGCACTTGTTATAGAGGCATTGAAAACACCATTGGTGGTTGTGCCATTAAAAACAATTTTGTAATTGGTTGAATCATCAGCGCAGCCGTTGGGATTGCTGCCGCCGGCACAGATATTCAGGGTGCCACCAGTAACGCTGCCAGCATTATTCACATCAAAATATGTTTTCACCCCTTTAATGGCGCCTTCAGAACTTTCGCCGAGAAAGCTGGTGCCCGCAGAGGCGAAAGCACCGAATGTTGTTTCACCGGTGAAGGCGGAGCTTAGTGGGCCGCCGCCACTGACGTTGCTCCAGTAAACATCATTGTTGTAAATAATTTGATCCAGGTTATCCAGGTTGTTGATTAAATTCCCGACACTGCCTGAGGAGCCTGATTTCCATACTCAGATATTTACATCATAGTTGTCACCAATGACCTGGAATGAATTTTCAACGGCTCACTGATTCAGAAAGACATATTCAATGTTTTCTTAGGCGGGCAAGGCAA
>CBFIIQ010000078.1:5051-5281 GCA_965662685.1 Pseudohongiellaceae bacterium
AAGGCAAAGGGGTCGCTTGCAATAGATGCCGTATTATCAGCGAATATAGGGGTATTGGGTTCAGTGGTGGCCAATGCCCCAAACACGCTGGTTTCATCGCGGGCAGGGATCACCATGCCAGGGCGGGTCATATCACTTTCAGCAAAGGCATCAAATCGGGTTTCACTGCTACCACCAATCAGCGCGGCACCTGCAATAAATTGCCCGGAGTGGCTCACCGGATCATTGAA
>CBFIIQ010000079.1:0-4944 GCA_965662685.1 Pseudohongiellaceae bacterium
GATGATTGGTGCTTTTGGCAAGTTGACAAGGAAAACTTCAGAAAGCTCTTGTTTTGAAAGGATCCAGGCTTAACCCTAGAAGCTATAATGGCTCTGTCCATTCAATGCACATGGTCTTGCCATAGGCAGTGGCGCGCCACTTTCCCAGTAATTGTCGAACCCGTTCATGGATGCTTTCAGCCAGTTCCCGGGAAGACAATGACGGCTGTATGTTATCCAGAATGGCCTGATAGGCGTCTATGCCGTCATTATTCCTGATCAGGGTCTGGAACGGACCGGCCAACGATTCTGCAATGATGATTTCCTTGCCGGTAAGCGTCTTGCCGTCCAGCGTGGCACCTGCTGCCACCGAGCCCCAGTAAGCCGAAGCCAGTGGCAGTTCCAACTCTATCGCCAGATGGGCAAAATCATGGTGCAAAAAACTTCTGCTGTTGAGGATGATTTCTTCCTCTGAATGGTCATGACGAATAATATTGACCCTGTGTTCGTCATCGGAAATTTTGGTAAATATTATTTCCATACCTTCTCGCGTCAAGGATGTTTCAGAGCTGTTCTTAAAGAAAACCGGGGCTCAGGATGCTGGCTGTGGAATATTAAACCAATTATTTCCCATAATTATTTTGCATAATAGTGGTTCATTTCTTAATTGATGCAGGGTGTTTCATTTTCATATACACGCCACCCGTTTTTAGTTCCTCCAGCATTTGATTCAGACGTTTTTGCCTTGTTTCTTCTTTTTTTGCTCGCGCTATCCAGCCGAGATAATCATTTCTTTGATAGGCGGGGCGTGCCATATATTCTTTGATGACATGATTATCCTTTAATGCCTCTTCAATGGAGTCAGGCATTGGATTAACTTGCCTTTTTAATTTCTGACTGTCCTGACTCATGACTGTTAGCTTATGCACCGCATTGATAAGGAAGGGAAAGTCGCAGCATTTATGCGTCCCGGGCGAGGTAACTTTAGCAATTTATTAGCTTGCTTTGCCAGATTTCCCTGCATAAATAGGGGCAGCGCGGCTAACGACGGTTTTTCGGCTGTCAATTTCAGGCTGAACGAGCCGGCCTTGCGCAAAAACCGGTCCATTGGCGCCAATCTGCTGGCAGCAAAGAAAAATATTCTGCGGGCCTATGAAATCTTCAGGACGACACATCCAGCAAGCTATCCTTTATCGAGGAGCGCAAGCACCTGCTTTTGCTGATGCAGACACTGACCGACGACTACAACCGCTTTGTGAGCGGCAATTCCCCGTAAGCCTCCGCAACCCATGCCGGGGTGCCATTCAGCACGCCTGTTTTCCCGTTCAGGACATGCCGCAATGAAATGCACCGGGCCCCGGTCGGGATCACTCCGGTCAGAATTGCTGACCGCGTTGCCTGCCTGTCAGTTACTGTCAGCTTCGCTGAATGCGTCCATAACATAGGTGCTGACATCAAGAATCTGTTGTGCCGTCAGGACCACGCCCAGGGGCGGCATATTATTGCGGCCGTCCCGGACGGTGGTCATCACCGTATTAATATCCCTGACTTCATTGAGGGGAGCTCCGCCACCATGACCGCCGCGACCATCAGAGCCATGGCACTGCAGACAGGTTTGTCGATAGGTCTCTGAACCCGCTGCGATATCGGCGTCACCGACTTGCGCAGTGGCCATTGCCAGGCTTGGTTGCAGGGGAGTATCGGCGGGTTGCGCTTCCTCCATTGTGCCATCGAGGGCAAACAGCCAGACACTGTCGCCCCGGGCCGAGCCGATCAGGGCATTGCCGCCTGAAAGCACCGCCACGTACTGTTTGCCTTCATGTTCGAAAGTCATCGCAGGGGAATTGAGCCCGGCCCCGGTCTGGAATTCCCAGAGCAGTTTGCCGGTGTCGGAGTCCAGGGCAATCAGGTGCCCATCGTTGCGGCCAGTGAAGACAAGATCTCCGCCACTGGCAAATGAACCTGAATAACACTGATCCGGCCACTGCACACGCCAGGCGGCGGTATTGCTGGTGACATCCATGGCAACAAACTGGCCCAGGCGGGCAATACCGGCAGTGCCAAAACTGCCCCCCATGTAGGACTCGCTGTGGGTCGGGACTCCCATTTCCTGATCCCCGCCGGCAAAGGTCCCCGGGAAATCCGAGGCACAGACAAACAGGTAGTGGCGCTGCGGATCGTAGGAGCTGGGCGGCCAGCTGGCGCCACCCCAGAGGCTTGGTCTTATCAGCACCGGCTCGGGACCGTAAAACGGTGTAAAGATACGCCCCTGGTTGACCAGTTCATGTCCCAGCAAAGGGATGTCGACCTGCTGGGGAATCACTGACTCGCCGACGGGATAGGGCTGGGTCGCTGCTGTGGCCTGCCGGGGTTCCTGGGCTACCGGACGCTCCTCGATGCCCAGCAGTGGCTCTCCGGTTTCCCGGTCAAGGATATAGGCGAAACCGGTTTTGCCCACCTCGACGATGCCCTTGCGCAGGCGGCCGTTGATTTCTGCATCGAATAGCACCACCGGGTTGCTGGCGTCGTAGTCCCAGATATCATGATGGACCTGCTGGAAATGCCATTGGTATTCGCCAGTATAGACATCCAGTGCCAGGATGGAGGCGTTGTAGAGATTGTCGCCGGGGCGATCGCCGCCGGCAAAATCGGGGCCGGCATTGCCGGTGGAGAAATACACCATGCCCAGTTCCGGGTCTATTGCCGGTACCTGCCAGATGGAGGCACCGCCATACAGCCATTTGTCATTGTCCGCTTCCCAGGTCTCCGAGCCGGGTTCGCCGGGCGCGGGAATGGTATGGAAGGTCCAGAGCAGCTCGCCGTTTTCGGCATCATAGGCCTTGATGCGGCCGCGAGTGCCGCGGTCGGCACCGGCAAAACCAATGATGATCATGCCATCAAAGTACAGCGGCGCACTGGTCAGGGTGAACCCCTCCTGCCAGCGTTCGGCCTGAATCGACCAGAGTATTTGCCCGCTGGCCTGGTCAAGGGCGACCAGCTTGCCATCCAGCTGACCCATGTAGACGCGGCCGTCACCCAGGACAACACCGCGATTGGCCCAGCCACAGCAGACTGTGCTGATGGTCTGGCTGAGATTCGCCTGGTATTTCCAAAGGATAGACCCGCTTTCCACTGCGAGGGCAAAAACATCATTAGCGCCGGTAGAGATATACAGGACACCGTCATGCACCACCGGGGAGGCCTCGCCTGAGTACTTCGGCTCCAGCCCGGAGCCATCCAGGTGAGTGCGCCAGACCCCTTTCAGCCCCTGTACATTGTCGCGGTTAATCTGGTCGAGGGGAGAAAAGCGCTGGTTATAGATGTTGCCGCCAGCACCCGGCCAGTCACGAGTGGGCTGGGCGACCAGCTGCTGTGCGCTGTAGGCAGGGGAAAGTGGAATGCCGTCATCGGCCTGGGCAGCGGCCCCGGAGGTGAACGTCAGGACTACTGCGAAGATCAGTATTTTTCTCATAATGGTTTTTTCATGGATGCCAAACAGGAGTTACAGGTGATGAAAGCATAAATGGAACAGATAACCTCTGTACAGCCCTGATCCATAGAAGTCCTTTCCTGGCAACCAGTGGGGAAGGCCTGGGTTTGATGCTGTCCTTTGCCTTGCTATCGTGGCGGCGATTATCTCACCGCCATGGTCGCCTCCCTGTCACCCCCTTGGCGGACCAGGGCGGTGATGCTTTGGCAGGTCTAGCAAGAGGGGGTTTCAGGAGCAGGGGTGCAGCCATTCATGTCAGCTTCGATGCTGCATTTTTTTCCATTTCGGGTGTTCTTGAAACTAATGTGCAGAGATCTGCTTGCCTGCAGCGTATAAGGCAGCTAATCAACGGTGCGGCTTTTTTGTCTCGGCGGATTTGGTTTTGTCAGATGAGTTTTCCTGCCCAGGCATTGCTGAATCACTCTTCGCATTTTTATATGATCGAAGCAGTGGGATGAGAAACACCATGCAGGCAATCAGGAAGATGACACTGCCAATGAATATCAAAATATCATGATTTTTGACGCTCGCGACAATGTAGAAAATGGCACAGATAATAAATAGTATCCAGCCGGTCAGCTGATACCAGGGCTC
This sequence comes from Pseudohongiellaceae bacterium, assembly GCA_965662685.1. Taxonomy (GTDB): domain Bacteria; phylum Pseudomonadota; class Gammaproteobacteria; order Pseudomonadales; family Pseudohongiellaceae; genus Eutrophocola. Next base: position 4,064 of record CBFIIQ010000079.1, read on the forward strand.
CTGTCCATGTCGATTGTTCGGGTTGTCGCGCATTTTTCCTGGATTTTCTTTGTTGCTTATTGATCAAGACCGTTTAACGCCCTTGTTAATGGGGCGCGAACGCAGTGAGCGTCCAAGCCCTTCGGGCGATATTAAAGGGTTTGTTAGATGGCATTAGTGTTGAGCCTGAACTGTTATTTGTAGGCCCAGCGCTTTTGCAACTTTTGCAACTGTAGCAAACGTTGGGTTGCCGTCAGAAGAAAATGCTTTATACAGTCCTTCACGAGTAAGGCCAGTGTCTCGAGCCAGTTGGCTCATATTTTTTGCACGAGCAATAACGCCTAAAGCATGTACGATAAATGCTGGATCATCACCTGCTTCTTCAAGACATGCTTCAAGATAAAGCTGGATATCTTCATCGGTTTTAAGGTGTTCAGCAGAATCCCAGCGAGTAGTTTTAATAGTCATAAATTTCAATCCTCCAATTGCCTGGCAATTTCTTTGGCTTTGGCGATATCGGCTTGTTGAGTGCTTTTATCTCCACCAGATAGAAGAATGACTACAACATTTCCCTTTTGTACATAGTAAACCCTATAGCCTGGGCCATAGAATATCCGCAATTCACTAACTCCTTCACCAATCGGAGCAGAATCTCCAAAATTACCCATTTCAACTCTATCTATCCGAACCTGGATGCGGGCTCTGGCTTTTCGGTCTTTTAGTGAGTTGAACCACTTGGTGAATATTGCGGTTTTTCTTACTTCTATCATGTGTTAACTATAGTTTACATACTGAAATATGTCAACTGTGGTTAACGATTTGGCTGGTCTGAAAAAATGCCTACTAACGCCCCTCTTATGTGGCAATTGCGCAGCAGTTGTCCAACATGAAGGGTTTGTTAT
>CBFIIQ010000080.1:0-358 GCA_965662685.1 Pseudohongiellaceae bacterium
GACGCTTGCAACTTAGCAACCTAAAAACCGCCAAATATGTTTTTTAAAAGTTGCTAAGTTGCTAAGTTGCTAAGTTGCAAGCGTCCCTATTCGAAGTGGCCGTTCTTATTTATTTTCAAAAACAATCGCCTCCAGGGCATTGTCCGCAATCAACGGCGTTTCGAAATAACGGATGGTTGGTTCAGTCCCATAGGTGTCCATCAGCCGCTGCCTCCAGGCGGCATCATGAGCCTTGTCTGCTGCCTCTCGATTGTGCCAGGTATACAAGGCCCCGCCTTGATTTTGCCCGGCATCGTAAAGAAAGGTCTTGCGAATCAGGTCAGGATTTTTTCGCCAGTGAGGGGCAATGTCTTCCATG
>CBFIIQ010000080.1:368-2907 GCA_965662685.1 Pseudohongiellaceae bacterium
CTGATACCAGCAGGCAAATCAAACAGTACATATTCTGAAATCATTTTCCTAATCCTTGTTTTTTCTTCGGCCAATCAAGGGGTCAGAGTTCTTGATCTTCTGGTTTTGTTTCAAGCACTCTGACTCCTTGATTCCTTGTCAGGCTCAACTTAACGGCTGACCTCGATGCTTTCTCCGGGGACAGGGCCACCTCCGCTACCAGGGGGGCCACCGCCACCACGGATGTCACCAGTGGAGACCAGCTTGACCCACATGGCGTCGTTGCCTTTAAAGTACGAAGTCGTACTGGCCATGTGTAGTGCGTCCAGACTGCTTTGTTCCGTACCCGAGTCTGCCGTGTTGAATCCCGGCAGTTCGAACATTACCCACGAACCGGCATCCATCTCAGTGAGGCTGATGTTCAACGATTCTCTTTCGGTGCTTACCTTGTACTGCGTGCCGGCACGCACATTGGTTGCTCCGTTAGCCGTAAATTCATTGCCATTACGGCTGAGCACAACAGGTAGAGAAAGCGGTCGCGTCCCCCTGATGCGGCCACCCCCTGGCGCAATTTCCATAGTAGCAGCAGCACCGGCCCCGAAGCCTAAAGGACCACCACCGCCACCGACATTCATGCGCCCGATATCGCCTGTGCACACATAAGCGTTCCAGGTGGGCCTGGCCTCACAGGCCTCATCGGCGTCAATGCCGGTTTTATTGATGATGTAGGAATTGGGGACACCGGTGATGGTGCCGTCCCGGTCGTTGAACACCGAGGTCAGGTAAACCGCATTGCCATAATCATCATTGCTCCAGCGGTTGTCGATCGGCGGGTAATACACCGGCTTGGCATTGGTGAAGGTCGAGCGCTGTACCGTGTTGTTGGAGCTCATGCCGAAGCTGGTAAACAGCAGGTAGGAGATCGCGCCAGTCTTGCGGGTGTCGTTGTCCAGGTAATTGACGAAGGTGTTATTGTCCAGTTCATGATGGGAGTCGTAGAACTCGTAGCCGCGGATCGGAAAATCTGCAACAGCAGGCTGCGGCAGGCTGCGACCGTAGGCCAGTTCAGCTGGCTCGCCGGGGTTGCCGATATTCCCGGATTCGCCCACGAACAACGAGTCAACCACCCGTGACGTATACAGGGATGAGCCACCGCCAGTGGCATGGGTGAAGCCAATGCCGTTGTCTGCCATCTTCAGATTCTTGTATAGGTGCATCTGTCCTCTGGCCCAGATGCCGCTATTGCGGTTCTTGTAGGCGGTGAAATCCTCAACGACGGACTCCACCTGCGGGCTGTCCGGGTCAGCGGGATCGGCATGGGCGATATACCCGCCTACCGCGAAATGGCCATCGGCCCGGGGAGCGCGGTCGCCCATGAAAGCGTCATAGTTGGAATGGGCGACATTGCCGGTGAACTCGCGAAACTGTGTGCGCCGCGGCCAGGTGTTCAGACTGTCTTCCGAACCTTCAAACGCACCGGTTGGATGTACCGGGAAGGCAAACCAGAAACCGGTGGAGTCTGACCCTGCGGCCACGTTGTCACGATAGGTGTTTTCCGGATTGGTTATCCAGTAAGACGAGGCTGTGTTGTCAGAAGGGATCAGGATTTCCGGGTGGTCCTGGCCGGTGGTTTTGAAGTTCAAACCGTCCGGGGACGCTCCGAACGGACCCAGGTTGGTCGGATCGCAGGGCAGGCTGGTGTGACACTTGGTCTGGATTGCCAGATTACTGATGTATTCATTGCCGGTCTCCATGCCGTCTTCCATGAAGAAGCAGTGGCCCACAGTATTGTAGGTCACGTTGTTCTCAATCTGCAGGTTGTTGGTGCCATGCACCGTCACGCAGCGGTTGTAGGTATCGTGTATGGCCGCGTTCCTGACGTATTGCCCTTTACCGCCGTCGCCCACCAGATGCCAGTGGATCGGGTAGCGGGCTAGTTCCAGATTCTGACCCATGCGATACAGTTCAACCCCCTCGACATACATCTTGCTGGTGACCATGCCCATGATGTGGCCGCCAAAGAACGATTGTTCTGCATCGCTTGAGGCCTGCACCTTGATATTGCGCGTCAGCAAACCCACTTCGCCACGCTCATCCACCCCATAGGTGATCTCGCCGTAGTGCATGTACTCCAGGGGCTCATCCAGTGTGATGGAATTGCCGCTGATGGCCGTGATATGTCGGGTCTCGGCCTGGCGCGGATTGTAATCTGTTGAAGCGAGCACAATCTCGTCACCCACCTGCCACTGGTCAGCGTTCAACACGTCGATGGTGTTGCTGCCAGCCTCGGCGGTACTGGCCAGTTTGGTCCAGGCATTGCTGCGGTTGCCATGCAGGTTCAGGGTGCCACCGGAGAGCATGATGCCGCGGTCGCCCATGCCCATCAGCTGTTCGCCTTCATTATTATCGGTGAGCGTGATAGTAGCCTTGCGTGTATGGGGGCTGGCTTCGGTGCCTATCTCCAGTTCACCAAATACCATGATCCATTCGGTGGTTAGTTCAAGGTCAGTGTTATCAGAAAAAACGAGCTTACCGTTGATGGTCAAACCGTCCAGAGCCG
>CBFIIQ010000080.1:3005-4826 GCA_965662685.1 Pseudohongiellaceae bacterium
ATCCATTCGGTGGTTAGTTCAAGATCAGTGTTATCAGAAAAAACGAGCTTACCGTTGATGGTCAAACCGTCCAGAGCTGGCGGGCTGACATCAAGAATCACTTCCTTGTCGCTAGCAATGACGACCCTGTCACCTGCCGCTGGCACCTTGTTGTCTGGCCAGGTGGCAGCATCGGACCAGCGTGCGTCCTGGCCCATAGCAAGGGGAGCAGTGCCAAGTAGCAAACACACTGGCAGAATTTTGCTGAGTAATCGCATTAGTAAGAATGCGCGAGAATATAATGTCATAATTTTTCTTCCCTTTTTTTCTTATAGTTAAATAAGTAAGGATGGACCATCCTTATTACTAATCGTGGATGATGGTATAACTGAAACTTGTGAATAAAAAGTAATTATAGGAAATATCCTACCCCGAAGCAGAGTTTGATACACTGCGCCCCAGGAGCCTGTATGACCTGGATTGCTATGTTGTGGCAACCTCGAATCACTCGAACCAGAAAAATCAACACTGTTAATATCATTCAAATCAATGTCCAGAATTCCCATCATGTCCAATTTTCGCCGTTTGTTCATAGTTGCCACGACAATACTGGCCTCAACGATTTTAACCCAGATTAGCCATGCAGCAGACACGACGTCAGAGTTGCCGGATATTGAAAACGGTAAGGCAACATTTAACACCATGTGCGGCGTTTGCCATTCAGTGCAGAAGACAGGCGGTCCTGTAGAGGGGCCCAATCTTCTTGGGCTTGTCGGCCGCGAGGCTGCCAGCCAGGCTGATTTTGCCAAGTACTCGCCGGCGCTCAAGACCTCCAATCTTGTCTGGAGTGTAGAGACCCTCAACCGTTTTCTGGTGAACCCCATGGCGATGGTGCCCGGTACCTTGATGCCGATGCTGATTCGTGACGACAAGACCCGGGCGGATGTGATTGCCTATCTCGCAACACTTAAAAAGTAGAGCTGCGCGATTTAGCCATTTTCACCCAGGGCGAAATCACACTTCATTCAGAAGCTGGTCATAGATACCCATATTGAAATCGGCCGGCAGAAGGTTCTCGATCGAGCGGGCAAAGTCACGGGTCTCTTGCAGCATCAGATGGGTAACGCGTTTATTTGCAGCAGCGTTGAGTCCTGGATTGAAGCCCAGACTCAGCGGGTCAAATGGCACTGCGGAACCCCTGGTCGGCAGGTAGCGGGCAATTGAGTTGAGCGGCCCCATCATGATGGCCTGTGCCAATGCGACTTCAGGGGCGGAACTGCTTCTGTAAGCCGAATCCAGCATCAACAACATGCTCCAGTAATTCATATTGCCGAGCCAGGCCAGGGCCCTCAGATCAGTATCCTCGATGCTGGTCGGGCGTCCATCATAGGCCGTCGGATTTACGGGTACATCATAACTCGGATAGCGCGCATCGGAAGCGGGAAGCGACCAGATGTCGGGGGTGTTCTCGATTAGTGGGTGGGACGCCTCATAGAGCGAATGAAAGAACTTGAAGTGGCCGAATTCTCCTTCCGCTTTGACATCGCCGATTTCCTGAAACCAGGCGTTGAAATCCAGAGTCAGGTCACCGACTTCCTTGAGTTCGGCAAGTGTCGTAATAATGGCATCGTAGAGTTTCCCGACATGATTGGCTGTGATTTCGCCACCGAGGGTATCCTTTAACTTGTCGCTTAGGTAAACCGAGTCGTTTTCGACTGACCTCACACGCCCAAGGCGAACCGGGTCGGCTTCGCAATAGGTGTATTTGGCCAGACTGACTGAGCTCAGCGGTGCAAGCTCAAACGGAAATGGATAGAGGTCGGTCTCGTAAGGAAAGTCCTG
>CBFIIQ010000081.1:0-218 GCA_965662685.1 Pseudohongiellaceae bacterium
TTGCTGGCTCGAATTGGAGGAGAAGAGTTTTGCTTTTTGTTTCCAGATATGGATTTAGATGGCGCAACCAAGTTTGCTGAAAGAATCCGCAAGTGTATATACCAATTAAAAATTAATATAGGTAATCATCATGTTAAAGCTACCGCCAGTATTGGCGTTTCAAGCATGATTAAATCTGACATTAATCTTGAGCATATGATTAAACGAAGTGATCAATC
>CBFIIQ010000081.1:228-4814 GCA_965662685.1 Pseudohongiellaceae bacterium
ATATTGCAAAATCATCTGGTAGAAATTGTGTAATACAAGATTGTAGTGGTCAATTGTATGAAGACAGCGATTCCTGAGTTTAAATCTGAATATCAAAGTAAGACACAGCATGATGAAAATTAACTTGAAGGATTTAAATACGCTGTTCAGCGAATTTATAAACCATTAAATATTAGTCTTTAACTTGAGATACCCAGAACGCAGCGTAAAATTGCTCACTGGACTGATATAATGATGAATAACCCCATACTCTCCTATAATCTATCAACAAAATTATAAACACACCTATTTGCTGGATATATTTAACTAATCCATAGTAATCAGCATATATTACCAGGGATTATAATAGAGCTTTAATTAGCTGAAATTAACATCCTCTATGGCCATCCATGGAGCAAGTGTTGAAGTAATACAGTATTTCAAGCAGCTATTCGTTTCCAGTGAGCCCGTATATACTTATAGCCGAATACCCCTAGAAATCTCCTGATCGATTCAAATCACCACCCCAAACTTGTTACAACAATTCAAATTTTACAGGCTTAAATTTCATTTTCATCTGAAGTAGTGCAGCTACCTGGCACTGCATTTTATCAGTACTAAAGTCTTATGATTCTTTGATAACAACACTGGTACATAAGAACTTGCTCTTGCTTAAAACATCGGGGCTGTTTACAAAAATACATATGAGCTTTGTGTCTAACACAACATCTTGATAAAGCTAAGTGCATTAACTACAGCACCTTTCTCTATATTTGAACAATTATACAGAACATCACCAACAACAGAGCCTGTTGACGCTATGGAAAGCTTACCTAGACATTCAATCTTTCCAACTATCTTACCAAAAACTATTATTTCTTCAGCAATAACGTCACCCTCCAGCAAGCCATTCTGCATAATAATCAATTTCTTAATTTTGATGTTTCCAATTATTCGCTCACATACTTTAATAGTTATATAAGTATCAAGAGAGTCGAAAAAAATATTTTTATTAATTAACAGCATTGATCCGCAAGCTCACAATATTATTTATGATATTTTTATCTTCTGATTTATTGCATATATTCATTTAAACTTATTTTTTATACCCTGATTTAAAAATTAATCTCAAACATGCTGGGTTCACTAAAATAATAAACCCATGGAATTTTTTACTTTGATGATTTAACGCGAATATAAAGCCTTAAGCAGTGTAGAATTTAGTTCTTGTTTTGTATATTCAAGCATTTTCAAGACTTCTATTCGCAACTTGTCTTCACCACAAACTGTAACCTGGAGATGAGCAGAACCATTGCCTACATTTCTGAACCAGGTTGTGCAATAAACGCCTGTTTGCCATCGCGTGTATAGACATAAAGGTCTAGAACGTTGTCCTGGTCTATGTAGGTATATTCCAGCGCCATATCATAACGACCATCGCCATTACTGCTTAAGTAAACAGAATCGACAAAATTGTTCAGTGGTTCAACCAAATAACCAGGCAGGTAACTTTGCCCATCAATCGTGATGGCACCAGACTTTTTGTGATATTTGTAAGAAATATCCTGAGCCGCCAAATAATCAAACAGCTTGGGGTTGAAGTGCGGCACCAATTTCTGCACGGTGGCGTCACTGTAGGTAATCCTAAACACACCATCAGCCATCGAAAACTGCGGTTGAGTTCTCGCAGAACCATCGCTTTCGCTTAATTTATAGGGAGAGAACGTGGCTTTCGCAAAATATGGACCAATTTGAACAACGTTCTTCGGCAATAAAACAACACTGTAAGCAGAATCATTACGGATCGCCTGGCCAAGCTCAAACACATCGTAAAATGCCGGGTACAATGTCGCGCTTATATTGTTATCCAGCCGGTAATTCAGCGAACCATCTTCATTAAACGCAAATGCTCGTGCAACAGGATTAACGCTGTAGTTGACCGAGATAATATTGGCCGGGATAACTGCGTCACCAAAGTAAAAGTCCGAATGCACCTCGTTGTGATCAACCCCGCTAAAGCCCGCAATAGAGCTAAAACGTGCCTGTGTAGTTGACGCTATCGTCACCTCCTCATCCGTTACCAGCGCGCTTATGGCTCTCAATGAATCACTACTAGCTACATTGCCTGCAGGGAGTTTCAGTGAGGCAATCAGGCTTGGGGAGATACGTCGCCTCTCTGTATTGATAAGTTTGATTGCTTTATTTCTGGTAATAGCGTTCACCGCATCAGTCGGCGCCAGGAATAGTGGTGGGATATAAAGCTCACCGGTATTTTCGCTGACTGCCGCGGTAATAGACTCCTGTATGTCCAGGAACTTCTCTATGGCCTCATCAGATTTTTTAGCGGTGGTATCGTCGCTTGAACCGTCAGCTGAACTTACCAAAGGTAAAATCGTGCTGATGGCATTGTCCACCAAATTGTCACCAAGCTCTTTCACAGAGGAATCATTGGCAGGAAGCTCAACCAAAACTTTTGAGATATTGGTGATCAGCTCCATTGTGGAGTCGATGTTCTTCAACTCGCCTCGGGTTGGAATCGTAGTCGTGGTGTTGGTCGATAAATCAGTAACTGATGGTGGTAGAGATGGGATATTAATCGTTTTAATGTTCAGCACATTAAGCGCCAGGTCTATCGCGTCTTTCTTCTGCGCGGCGGAAAACAGATCCTTATTGGCGCTCGAAGAGATACCGCCAAGCAGGTTAGTGGTTCTCGCTGCAATATCATTGACCCGATCGTCCGAGTCAGGATCGTCCCCAAGCGATGTCAGGTCTATCTTTGAGACCTCATCAAGGATGGTATTTTGAGCGGCCTCGGTTTCCTCTCTCTCCTCTTCTTCGGCTATCTCTTCAGCAGTTGGTGCGCGTTCGGCAGGTTGCGCGAATTGTGGCGGGGATATCAATGTAACTTCAATGAAAGTCTCGTCAAATCCATCATTAGTTAGGAAAGAGACTGTCTCCCCCCCCTCAACAACCCAGCCACTGCTGCCGGAGTAAGCCTGAATAAGATCAAGCGAGGGATTTTCTCGGAATATATCACTTGAGAAATACTTTTCCTCCGCAGAGTTACCATCATAATAATTCCCTTGAAAAGTTACGGAGACCAGGTTTGGATTGTAGCCGAAAGCATATTCGTCAATAAGCGTCACGCTGTCGGGGATGGTGAGGGAAGTCAGTTGGTTATCGTAGAAAGCGTCTATTCCAATACTCGTCACGCTGTCGGGGATGATCACCTGTTCGAGGAGGTTGTAACTGAAGACACCTTCTTCCAAACTCGTCACACTGTCAGGGATGACCACCTTCTTGATATTGTTATAAGCGAAGGCGTATTCGCCAATATATTCCACTTTATTCCCCAGTGTGAGAGTCTCTATAAAATTTTCTTCGAAAGCATAGCCGTCAATACGGGTTACGGTATCAGGGATGATCACCTGTTCGAGTAAGTTACTATAGAAGGCGCCTTCGCCAATAAATTCCAAATTATTCCCCAGTGTGAGAGTCTCTATAGAATTCGCTTCGAAAGCATAGTCGTCAATACGGGTTACGGTATCAGGGATGACCACCTGTTCGAGGGAGTTTTTATAGAAGGCAGCCGAGCCAATATTCTCTAAACGATTGCCTAATGTGAGTGCACCTATTTTGTTTTGAGCGAAAGCTTGATCCCCAATACTCGTCACGCTGTCGGGGATGGTGAGGGTGCCTGTCAAGTTTAGACGACTGAAAGCTCCGGACCCAATACTTGACACACTATTGCCCAGTGTCAGTATTACAAGCTTAGGCTCGCTTAGTAAATGCTGTTGGAGCTTGAAAGCGTCATTCCCTATGGTGGTGACACTGTCGGGGATGATCAACTCACAGTTTTCATTTTCGTCGCAATTGTGGATACGGTTATTAGCAAAGGCCATTTTACCGATGCTGGTGACAGTATCCGGAATGACCAACCGCTGTATATAATTACTATCAAATGCCGACTCCCCAATACTGATTAACCCGTTGGGAAAAGTTACATTATTGATCTTTTTGTCGGATTGAAAACCACTGAAAGCAGAATCCTTGATACTGGTGACATTGAAGGATTGATCTTCGAAAGTGACTGTGGCGGGTACATTTATTGTTTGAGTATCAATTCCTTCTGTGAGGCCGGTAATTATTGCATTACCAGTCAGTATCTCTATATTAAAATCAAGCCCTGATATCGCATCTGAACCACATACAAAGTCTGGATTGACTGCAAGTATAGTCGGTATAATTTCCCCCCCCCCTATGTCGAAATAGTTTGGCGGAGCTACATCCCAGTTATTGCATGTATATGCCTGGACGGAGCTCAGAGTGCTGTTACCAGTAAATGCCTTCGTATTAAAATCAGGAGAAAAATCACCTTCAAAGATTACATTTTCCAGATTGTTGCCGGCGAAGGCTGTATTTGATATGGCTACCACGCTATTCGGGATAGTCAGCGTGGTCAGACTGTTGTTAGCGAATGCACCTGGTAATATGGCAGTGACCCCTTCTGGAATAACCACTGAAGTCAAACCCGCTTCGGAGAAAGCATCAAATGCTATCGTCACGACGCTGTAGGTTGAACGGCCATCACTGACAGAAGCAGGAAT
>CBFIIQ010000082.1:0-1061 GCA_965662685.1 Pseudohongiellaceae bacterium
GAACTGGTTCAAACTATTGGAAATATTGCACTGATCTACCGTGCAGCTGCCGAGCAAAAACCTCATCTTTCAAATATTTGCCGCCATTCTGAAATATCCCGGTAAGGCTTTTCACAGCGAAAAGCTTTTCCTGCATAAAAGCATTCCCTACATAAAAGCCTTTCCTGCATAAAAGCATTCCCTGCATAAAAGCCTTTCCTGCATAAAAGCATTCCCTACATAAAAGCTACAGGTGCTCAACCTTTTCAATTTCATATGACACTTCACCGCCCGGTGTATTTACGCTGACTTCATCTCCCTCACCTTTACCCATGATGGCGCGGGCTATGGGAGACCCTACAGAAATCTTTGCGTTTTTCACATCAGCCTCATCTTCGCCTACTATCTGGTAGGTAACTGAAACTTCTGTATCAATGTTATACAGGGTAACAGTTGTTCCAAAAATCACCTTGCCAGTTGCCGGAATTGATTTCACATCGATGATTTCAGAATCCGCAAGTTTACCTTCTATTTCCTTGATCCTGCCTTCGCAGAAGCTTTGCTGCTCGCGGGCTGCATGGTATTCAGCATTTTCTTTCAGATCGCCATGCTCTCTGGCCTCCGCGATAGCCTGGGTAATTCTTGGGCGCACGTTGCTTTTCAGGTCATTCAGCTCTGTCCTGAGCGTTTCCGCGCCGCCAATAGTCATGGGTACTTTTCGCATATCCCTACTCTCTTTCTTACTTTTTCAGGTCATTATCTGTTGTGAATCTGTTGAATCCCGACAGAAAAAAGTTGCTTTGGTTCTGTAGTCGGGGGACCTTGCACCCTGCAAGCGGCCAGCATCACAAACGGCATAAACTATGCAACATCCACATCAGCTAATACTTCAGAATTACCTGACGGAAATCAGGACTTATGTTGTGCATGCAGGTACTGCAGGCTATTTACTGACGTATCGCCACCAAATACAAGCGCCTCATAAACGGCTTTTGCACTGGCAATAGTGGTCGTGCAGTAGACACCATGACGCAAGGCTGTGCTTCGTATTGTGGCCGAGTCTGCGATTGCCTGGCGCCCTT
>CBFIIQ010000082.1:1071-4526 GCA_965662685.1 Pseudohongiellaceae bacterium
ATCGACAATGTGAGGCCGGCCTTCCATCACCTTATTGACCGACTTGACTGGTATTCCAGCGTCCTCAATTATTTTTGCCGTACCTTTCGTCGCCACCAGACTGAACCCCAGTGAATGCAGGTTTTTCGCCACCTCAGCTATTTCCGGCTTATCAACTTCCCTGACACTGATAAATGCCGTTCCATTTAAAGTCAAATTCAGTGCACCCAGTCCCTGTGACTTATAGTAAGCCTCGGCAAAAGTCTCTCCGGTACCCATTACTTCACCAGTGGACTTCATTTCAGGCCCAAGAATCGGGTCTACACCAGCGAATTTGTTAAACGGGAAAATAGCTTCTTTTACTGCATAAAAAGACGGCACAATTTCATCGGTGAATTTTTGCGTCTCCAGAGAAACCCCAACCATACATTTGGCCGCAATTTTTGCCAAAGACATGCCAATACATTTCGATACAAAAGGCACGGTTCTGGAAGCTCGGGGATTGACCTCAATAATATAGACTTCCCCATCCTGATACGCCAGCTGGGCATTCATCAAACCAACAACACCCAGTTCAATGGCCAGTTCGACACACTGTTGTCTGATCTTGTCCTGAATTTCCATCGGCAAACTGTAGGGCGGAAGTGAACAGGCAGAGTCACCGGAATGCACACCCGCCTGTTCGATATGCTGCATGATAGAACCCACTACCACCTGCTTGCCATCACTTACTACATCCACATCCATTTCGATTGCAGAGTTCAGATAATGATCAAGCAGCACCGGGCTTTCATGTGACACATCAACTGCGCTATTGATATAGCGTTTAAGTTCAGCTTCGTTATAGACGATTTCCATGGCGCGTCCACCCAGGACATAGGACGGACGGACAACTAGCGGATAACCTATTTTCTTGCCTTCCACCACTGCTTCTTCCAGGCTTCTGACAGTACTGTTGGGTGGCTGTTTCAAATTAAGTTTCTGGATCAGATGCTGAAAGCGCTCACGATCTTCCGCACGGTCTATGGCATCTGCACTGGTGCCAATAATCGGCACACCAAGTCTTTCCAGCTCAGTAACCAGTTTTAATGGCGTTTGCCCACCAAACTGTACGATGACCCCGTCAGGTTTTTCAATGTGGACAATTTCCAGCACGTCTTCCAGCGTGACCGGTTCAAAGTAGAGTCGGTCGGATATATTAAAATCAGTAGATACTGTTTCCGGGTTACAGTTTACCATGATGGCCTCATAACCCTCTTCACGCATGGCCAAAGCAGCGTGTACACAGCAGTAATCAAACTCGATACCCTGACCGATCCTGTTAGGACCGCCGCCAAGCACGATGATTTTTTCCCTATCACTTACATTTGCCTCGCATTCCTCTTCATAGGTGGAATACATGTAGGCAGTAGCAGAACTGAATTCCGCAGCACAGGTATCAACACGCTTATAAACCGGGTGAATGTCCAGGCTGTAGCGCTTGTTCCTGAGATCCTCCTGACTGACGCCCATAACACTGGCCAGCCTTTCATCGGAGAAACCTTTGCGCTTCAGGCGATAAAGAACATCATGGGTAAGATCTTCCAGGGATGCTTCCTGCAACCGGGTTTCTTCCAGAATAATGTCTTCAATCTGAATCAGATACCAGCGATCAATAGCGGTATGTTCATACAAATCTTCAACCGACATACCGGATCGAAATGCATCCGCTACATAACGAATTCGATCACAACCTGCATCCTTTAACTCCCTCAGCAAAACTTCCTTTGCATTACTGGCTTCTACATCAAGTACCGGATCAAAGCCACAGATACCGATTTCCATACCACGCAAGGCTTTCTGCAATGATTCCTGGAAAGTCCTGCCGATAGCCATCACTTCACCAACAGATTTCATCTGGGTGGTCAGTCGATCGGGCGCCTGGGGGAATTTTTCAAATGTAAAACGTGGAATTTTAGTAACCACATAATCCAGAGTTGGCTCAAATGAAGCCGGTGTAATACCACCGGTGATTTCATTGCTAAGTTCATCCAAAGTAAAACCGACAGCAAGCTTGGCAGCTACACGGGCAATGGGAAAACCGGTTGCTTTTGAGGCCAGTGCTGATGAGCGTGAAACCCGGGGATTCATCTCAATTACAACCAGGCGACCATCAACCGGGTTTATACCAAACTGGACATTCGAGCCGCCAGTTTCCACTCCGATCTCCCTCAAAATGGCAATCGAGGCATTTCGCAGGATTTGGTATTCCTTGTCAGTCAGAGTCTGTGCCGGTGCAACAGTGATAGAGTCGCCAGTATGAATTCCCATCGGGTCGAAGTTTTCGATACTACACACAATAATGCAGTTATCATTTTTGTCCCTGACGACTTCCAGTTCATATTCTTTCCAGCCAATCAGTGATTCATCTATCAAAAGCTCATTGGTCGGACTTAAATCCAGGCCCCGTTTACAGATTTCTTCAAATTCTTCCTTGTTATAGGCTATGCCACCGCCGCTGCCACCCATAGTGAACGAGGGTCGGATAATACACGGAAAGCCGAGTAAGTCCTGTGCCTTGTAGGCATCTTCCATGCTGCGGGCTATGTAATGCTTGGGTGTTTCAAGACCAATCGCGACCATGGCATTGTCAAACAGTTCCCTGTCCTCGGCCTTGTCGATAGCTTCTTTTTTAGCGCCGATCAGTTCGACGCCATATTTTTCAAGTACGCCTTCACGATCCAGGTCCAGCGCACAATTCAGTGCGGTTTGCCCACCCATTGTTGGAATAATGGCATCCGGGCGCTCTTTGGCAATAATCTTCTCAACAGTGCGCCATTCCACCGGCTCGATGTAGGTAGCATCAGCCATTCCCGGATCAGTCATGATAGTGGCTGGATTGGAGTTCACCAGAATAATCCGGTAGCCCTCTTCCCGAAGCGCCTGGCAGGCCTGGGCACCTGAATAATCAAACTCGCAGGCCTGGCCGATTACAATGGGGCCGGCTCCTATGATGAGAATACTTTTAATATCTGTTCTTTTTGGCATAATAAATTACAGTGTCGTTTCCTTGTTTTTATTCGGCCTTACTTGCTTGCATCAACTCAATGAAATGATCAAATACCGGTGCTATATCATGTGGACCAGGACTGGCCTCAGGATGTCCCTGAAAGCCAAATGCGGGTTTGTCAGTTCGGTGAATGCCCTGCAGTGAACCGTCGAAAAGAGATTTATAGGTGGCTTTAACGTAATCAGGCAGACTCTCTTCATCAACCGCAAAACCATGATTCTGGCTGGTGATGAATACCTTGCTTGACTCAAGGGACTGCACCGGATGATTTGCGCCATGATGTCCCAGTTTCATTTTTACTGTTTTGGCGCCACTTGCCAATGCCAGCAGCTGATGTCCCAGACAGATCCCGAATATCGGCAGCTCTGTTTCCAGGATCTCCTTGATGGCGCTAATTGCATAGTCGCAGGGCTCGGGATCACCTGGT
>CBFIIQ010000083.1:0-4018 GCA_965662685.1 Pseudohongiellaceae bacterium
GGCATGTGTTGATCCATCCGTCCAAGAACGGCTTTATCTATGTGCTGGACGCCATCACTGGTGAACTGGTCAGTGGTGATGCATTCACCAGTGTCACCTGGGCCATTGGCATTGATGAAAATAGCGGACGGCCGATTGAAGCAGAAGGGGCCCGTTATACCGAGGAGCCATTTAATATCGGTCCCGGTGCCCCCGGCGGGCACACCTGGCATCCGAATGCCTTCAGCCCACTGACCGGCCTGATCTATATCCCTACCTGGGAAAATTTTTCCGCCATGGCACCGCAGCAGATGCCCGAGGAAGGTCCGCCGCCATTGATTGCCTTCGGCGGACAGGTTGACCGGGACACCCTGAAGCCGCATAACAGGCAGTCCAATGACGGCTGGCTGCAGGCCTGGAATCCAGCAACCCGTGAAGTGGTCTGGGAATCAGAACGGGGCCCGCGCTGGACCGGCGGCGCGCTTGCCACTGCTGGTAACCTGGTGTTCATGGGCAACAGCAACGGCAATCAACTCAGTGCCTGGAATGCCACCACCGGGGAGCAGCTTTGGAATTTTGATGCCCAGTCAGCTGTCTATGCTGCCCCGATTACCTATGAACTGGATGGCGAACAATACATTGCGGCCAGTGTGGGTGGTTCCGGCGGTCAGGATTATTTTGCGCCTACTTATGCCCGGATGCTGGTATTCAAGATTGGCGGCGATGCCCAACTGCCTGAGTCGCTGAGCTACACGCCACGTCAACTCAATCCGCCGGAGTCGACTGCGGCGCCTGAGGTCATCGCCCGCGGCGAGAACCTGTACGCGCAAAACTGCTCGGTTTGCCATGGTGATAACGGTGTACAGCAGCGCTCCAGTTTCCCGAACCTGACCCGCACGCCGCTCCTGTATTCCCAGGCAGGCTGGGATGTCGTGGTGCTGCAGGGCGCAAGACTGGAGCGCGGTATGGCCAACTACTCAGACCGCCTGACGCCGGAAGATTCAGAGGCCATTAGGGAATTTATTGTCACTCGAGCTATCGATCTGCGCGACAATCCGCCACCGGTATTCAGCTTTGGTCCACCGCCCGGTGATGATGAGGAAGAGGATGAGGATATCCACGAGGAGGCTGTGGAAAACTGAGCGTGTAATCTAAAAGAATCTAAAGGGTTCAATCTAAAGGGTTCAATCTAAAGGGGTCAGAGTAACTGGAAATCTCATTCCATTACTCTGTCCTCACTGATTGTGATTGCCTAATTAGTTGTCCCTGAAGGCGGTCTTCCACTGCCATCCCTATTGCTCGGGTTGTCACCCGGATCGGCACGCATTATATTCGCGATTGCCTCGATGGTGGCGATCACATCTATCAGTCGAGTCAGTGATCATGTTGTGGCCTAACGCTAAACTTGCCCACTGTTTGTAGTATTAGTGATCCATATCAAACTCAACTGAAGTGTTGATTAAAATGATCCTCCGTTGTTGTCATACTTTCCCAAGGCAATATGCGGTAAAAATTTCAAGGCTCTGAACAGGATGTGAACAGGGCTATAACAAGCGCTTCATACTGAACCATCACTACTCGCGATCATCCAAGAACAGCGCTCGCCTCCTGAGGTTGATTTAATGATTCACATGTCAACATGCCATAGTCGTTCGAGAAACTCGTGTTTGCTTCCCTGCTTCCCGGCATAATCGCTTTTATTATCGCTGCCCTGGTGATTGTCATTGCAGGCAGCCGCCTGGCTCGGCAGGCTGATATGCTGGCCGACCGAACCGGTTGGGGGGAGGCGCTCTTCGGCGTCGTGCTTCTGGCCGGGGTTACTTCTCTACCTGACTTTGCTGCGACTCTAAGTGCAGCAGTAGACGCCAGACCCGATCTTGCCATGAGCAACGTTATGGGCAGCATGGCAGTGAATCTCGTCTTTCTCGGTGTGGCCGACATTGTCTACCGCAAAGCCAACCTGGAACACGCCACTGCATCACCAGTGAACCTGATGCTGGCGGGCTTGCTGATTGTGTTGCTGACACTGCCGTTGTTGGCCACCTTTACGCCTACTGTCAGTCAGTGGAGCTTGCACCCTGTCACGTTGGTGATTGTCGCCGCTTACCTGTTTGGCTTGCATCTGGTTCACCGCACACAGGCAAAGCCGATGTGGTTCCCCCGGCAGACTCATCAGACAGTTTCAGATGAGCCGGAAAAGTACCAGCATGGCAGTTCGTCCACTGTGTGGGTTGGCTTCGTTGGTATGGCTCTGTTAACCGGCATCGCCGGCTGGGTTCTGATGGAGGCAGCAAAGAGTATTGCCGATCACACCAGGCTGTCGGAAACCTTGGTCGGCGGCCTTTTCACTGCTCTGGCAACATCAACCCCCGAATTGGTGACCACCATTGCAGCGATTCGTATTGGTGCACTGACCCTGGCCGTTAGCAATATCTTCGGCACCAACTGCTTCAACATGCTGGTAATCGCTGCAGCTGACGTTGGCTATACGGGGGGCTCCATCTATCATGATATGGCACCAGTTCAGATGATGTGGGGTCTGGTGAGCATCCTGATGACGGCGATTTTGCTGTTGGGATTGGTGCGAAGAGAGACTTATGGAATCGGCCGAATCGGATTTGAAAGTGCCCTGATTCTTGGCGTTTACCTGGTCTCGATCTGCCTGGTAGTGGCAAGCACTTGATGAGCATCAGAGCTTATCCGGATAACTCACAGATTACCACGTCCTGAACTTTGTATGACGTCAATTCTCAGGAACCAGCCATGGGCTATTTCTGATTGATGCTTTGTAATCGGACTAACCGGGCAATAGACGAGAGTCCAGCCTGTAAAGGCTCGCTGAAAATGGCTGGTATTTTCTTAATACCAGCAGGATGCTTCGAAATTCCTCTGCTTTTTAGCGCTGCAAGCAATCCCTGCGCTTTAAACCATTTGTTCGCATCGCACCTGATGAAACGGGTGGTCTGTCTATCACTCCCTGATCCCAACGGGTAGCCCCGATATGAGGGTCAGTGAATCGGGTGTGTGAAGTTAGGAGAAATCCACTGTTTCACTCCTGAGGCAATATCGGGTGGTCTGGGCGCATTCCTTGTCGGGATCCAATACCCTGGTGTTCAGCGGCATGCCAGTCATCACAAAAAAGTGCTTTCTCATTATTTTTAAACTTCCCGGCACTTTGATTCTTATCAAAAAAGCGCTGTCTGAATTTGATAGTTTTTTCAGGCCAACAGAGGGTGAGTTTAGTGATACAGCATGTCCTGCCATGGTGACTCACTTGAAGTCTTCCCTGGTTGCTCAATTACAAATTGCCAAGACGGTAGGATCTTGCAAATGAGGAGAAGAAAATGAAAATAAAGAAAATATTATTTCCCTGTTTTGCCATTACGTGTTTGATGATGATTGTTGCCCGATCCATGGCTCAGGATGTGCGTGCGCAGGATCTGGCCGACAGCTGGATAAAAGCCTATAACGCGCACAATAATGCTGAACTGGCCTTACTGTATTCTGACAATGCCGTCCTGATGCTGCATGGTGAAGAGACCGTCAAGGGCCGGCAGGCGATTGGTGCCTACTGGGCCGAGGATTTCCGGGAAAGCAATCCTATAACAACATTGTCAGTCACGCATACCATTAACGGCCATGACCTGATTCTGGTGCATGGCAATTACCAGGTTATTGATAGGGAAAGTGGAGTCATGCTGGGTTCCGGTCGCTTCGCACACATGTGGATGATGAATGATGATGAGGTCTGGGAACTGGACCGGGATCTTTGGCACAACCCTTTTAATCCCTATTGATACAGAGAAAAGCTATTAAGCTATGGAACTAATCTATAGAACTAATCTATAGAACTAAGCTATGGGACACCCACTTGTGGAAGGAGATATTCAGAAGGAGATACAGGATACCGATTGAGCTGGAATTCTTCGAAATCTGAATTATATTGAAGATAACAAAGATTGGAAGAATGAAGAATGAAGAATGAAGAATGAAGAATGAAGAATGAAGAATGAAGAATGAAGAATGAAGAATAAAGAAT
>CBFIIQ010000084.1:0-3948 GCA_965662685.1 Pseudohongiellaceae bacterium
CTGCCTGTTTTGCCGGGGCTTTCCTTTTCGCCGGCTTCTTGTTTGCTGCCTTTGGTGCCGGGGCCGTTTTCTTTGCGACCGGCTCTGCGACAGACTGCTTGCCCATCTGTCTTTTCATGGCGCGCACTTCGCGGCGCAATTCATGAATAATTTTGTGCAGGTCATCTACTTCACTGCGGGTTGGAATGGTGTGAGCCTCACACCAGAGTTCGGCAAATTCACGGTACTTGATTTTGGAAGCGGTGCCGGTAGCAAACAGTTCACGCTGGGCATCGAGGAATTCCTGGGAACGTAGCGTGGATACCATTTCTTCATCGGCAATTTTCAGCCAGCGCTGAAGGGTTTCTTCCGAGCTGACATCTTCTTTATTGAGATGATCAAAAAATTCATCGGAAAAATGCTGGTAGGCACGAAGCCATGCGGAGGAAATTACATCCTGGTATCGATGACTGGCCTCCCTGAAGTCCTGGAAGTCCTGCCCGGTTTTCATCACCTTGTTTTCCAGCATGCCAATATCGGCAAACTCCGGACCATTCACCAGTTTGTTAAACACCTGATCCATCATTTCGAAACCGGACTGCATAAAGGTAGTGGGATTGAGCATGTGAGTGAGGGCCTGGGCAGAATAGTCTTCTTCCGGGCTGGCATCGTTGTTACTGCCACCAGTCCAGTTTTCTGCAGCCTTCATCCAGTGTTTATACTGTTGCTCACACTGCTGCCAGCTTTGCATGGAGCGATCCAGAAAGTCGGCATTGATGAATGGATTGCTGTTGGGAATTTTTGCGCCCTGCATCGGGCCAGGTTTCAACCACTGCTGCTGGGCATTAAGAAATTGCTCCTGGTTTTCCAACCAGATATCAAAGATGGGATTACCCGTGCTTTTATCATCACTCATGATTAATGACCGTTATCCTTCTTTTTGTGCTGTTACCCGATTGTAAAGAAGCTGATGTGCGTTTTGTCTTCCATGTCGGATGGCGCTGCGCTTATCCGACCTGCGGAACCGGGCAGGCTTCACTGAAGCGCCCACCTTTATCCTTTATCCTTTATCCTTTTTCCTTTATCTGTTTTCTTAAAACGCCTTGGTATAAATCGCCAACGCATCCTCATAAGACACTTCTCTTGGATTATTCACCAGCAAACGTGTCTGCTTCATGGCATCTTCAGCCAGCATGGTCAGGTCTTTTTCTTCTACACCAACCTCACGCAGAGTCGTTTCCAGACCAAGATCAGGACTGTAACGGGCTATGCCCTTGAGCATGCCATCAATTTTTTCTGCATGGGATTTGCCGGCCAGTGCAGGGAAAATAACCGGCGCCAGTTCAGCATAAAGGTCTTCTGCTTCCGGCATGTTAAATTCCAGCACATGGGGTAAAACCAGCGCATTGGATAAACCATGGGGCACATGGAAATGACCACCCAGCGGATACGCCAGTGCATGTACGGCAGCAACCGGTGCATTGGTAAACGCCATTCCGGCCAGCATGGAACCCATCAGCATATTACCGCGTGCTTCCTTGTCTTTCGGGGTTTCGCATACCTTGTAAAGGTTGGCACCCAAAAGCTTCAGTCCTTCTATTGCCAGCGCATCGGCCAACAGGTTTTTCAGACGTTTCGAGGTATAGGATTCTATACAATGCACCATGGCATCAATGCCGGTAGCCGCCGTGACACTGGCTGGCAGACCCAGAGTCAGGTCAGGGTCCAGCACCGCGCAGTCCGGCAATAACTGTGGCGACACCACGCCTTTCTTTTCTGCCACACCAGTAGTGACAATAGAAATAGGCGTGACTTCAGAACCGGTTCCCGCAGTAGTAGGCGCAAGGATCAGTGGCAGACGATCACCCTTGACCATGCCAATGCCATACATCTCGGACAGCGGCTGCTCGACGGCACAAAGCACCGCAATCAGTTTCGCCGTATCCATGGAACTGCCACCACCTACCGACACAACCCCATCAACGCCCTGGGATTTTGCTTCAGCGACGGCCTTGAGAATCATTTCTTCGGGCGGATCAGCCACCACATCGGAAAAAGTCCAGACTTCGACACCCGCTTTCTTCAAACCATCAATGGCCGCATCGGCCAGACCCAACTTGAGGATCATGGCATCGGTGATAAAAGCAACGCGCTTGCAGCCTCGATCAGCCATCATCTGACCAATCTTGCCGGTGGCGCCTTCTTCGTAAAATACGGAGCGGGTGGTCTGGAAACTAAGTGATTTCATTGTTGCCCCTTCTATATATTAGCTGTCAGTAATTGTGAAAATTTGTGAACGCTGATTAGAATCCGCCACTCTGGACTAGATTGGCGATTTCAGGGTTTTCAGCTTTTCGGTCAGCTTCATGTTTTCAGCGTAATCCACCGGGCAGTCAATAACGGAAACCGTTCCGTCATTCAGGGCAGCCTCCAGCGTCGGAATAAATTCCTCTGCCGAGTTAACACGATAGCCCTTGGCACCAAAACTTTCTGCCAACATCACAAAATCAGGATTGACGAAATCAATAGCAGTAGCCCGGTCAAAATGCCTGAGCTGATGCCATTCGATCAGACCGTATTTGCTATCATTGAAAATCAGAATCACGAAATCAAGCCCCATTCTCAGAGCAGTATCGATTTCCTGATTGTTCATCATAAAGCCGCCATCACCACACACGGCCACTGCCTTGGAATCCGGATAGGCTACTTTCGCAGCGATCGCACCCGGCAGGGCAATCCCCATGGAGGCAAAACCATTGGAAATGATGCAGGAGTTAGGGGTTTCGGCCTGATACATACGCCCGATCCACATCTTGTGAGCACCCACATCGGAGATCACAATATCTTCGGGATCCAGTACCTGGCGCAAATCCCAGAGAATTTTTTGCGGCTTGATGGGGAAGGAGGTGTCGTCTTTATGCTCGGCCCATTCCGCCTTGATAACGTCCACCAGTTTATGAATTTTGGAATCCGGTTTCGGTTCCTTGATTTTCAAGGCAATACGTTCAAGGGAGTCATTCATGTCTCCCAGAACGCCGCATTCCAGAATATAGTGTTCATCCACTTCGGCAGGACGCAGGTCGATATGCAGAATCTTCTTGTCCATATTCGGATTCCACAATTCCGGATGGTACTCGACCATATCGACACCGATGCAGATAATCAGGTCAGCCGTCTCAAACCCGAACGATACATAATCCTTGCCTTTCAGACCGATGGCGCCCAGTGACAGTGGGTGACTGGAAGGCACAACACCTTTGGCCATAAAAGTCGTCGCGACTGGAATATTCAGTTTCTCGACGAAATCCACTACGGCCTGGGAGGCTTTGGAGCGAATCACACCGTTACCAACCATAATCACCGGGGCTTTGGCTTCACGAATATGCTTGGCCGCTACCGTACATTTACCCCGTGGTGCAACAGGCTCGGTAGCGAACTGCTTCTTCAGCGGTTTCATGCCCTCGGGCACTTGCATGGCCGCAATGTTTTCCGGAAAGTCGATAAAGCTGCAACCGGGCTTTTCATTTTCGGCGGTCTTGAAGGCTTTTCGTACAATTTCTGCGGTAATTTCAGGCTCACGAATCTGGGTGGAGTATTTGGTAATGGGTTCAAACAGGTTAACCAGGTCAAGAATCTGATGGCTTTCTTTATGCAGGCGCGTAGTGGCACCCTGTCCGGCAATGGCGACCAAAGGCGCACGGTCCATATTGGCATCAGCAACTCCGGTGACCAGGTTAGTCGCTCCTGGACCCAGCGTGGAAAGACACACCCCGGCGCGACCAGTCAGACGTCCATAGACATCAGCAATAAAGGCTGCACCCTGTTCGTGCTTGGTGGTGACAAACTGAATGGGGCTGTCAATCAGTGCGTCCAGGACATCAATGTTCTCTTCTCCTGGCAGTCCAAAGATATAATCGACACCTTCATTTTCCAGACACTTCACCAGCAGTTCACTTGCCTTCATAACCG
>CBFIIQ010000085.1:0-3496 GCA_965662685.1 Pseudohongiellaceae bacterium
GAAGAAGTCGATGAAGTCATCATGGGTAACGTGTTGCAAGCCGGGCAGGGGCAAGGTCCGGCAAGACAGGCTGCGATAAAAGCAGGTCTGTCGGTAAGTGTTCCTGCCACTACTATTAACAATATATGCGGTTCCGGGTTGAAGTCCGTCAATCTCGCCATGGCGATGATTGAAAGCGGCCAGGCTGATGTGGTTATTGCCGGCGGCATGGAAAATATGAGTGCCGCTCCCTATATTTTGCCCAAGGCCCGTGAAGGTTATCGCATGGGCAATGGCGAGTTGGTAGACAGTATGTTGAATGAGGCGTTAGTTGATGCTTTCGATGGCTGTCATATGGGTATCACTGCTGAAAGAGTGGCGAGCCAATATCATATCAGCCGTGAAGAGCAGGATGCTTTTGCCGCCCATAGCCAGCAAAAAGCCCAGCAGGCACTCATTGAAAAACGTTTTCATGATGAAATTGTGCCGGTGGAGATCAAGGCTAGAAAAGGCGTTGTGTCAGTTTTTGATACCGATGAATATCCCCGGGCAGAAGTGACTCAGAATAGTATCAGCACACTGGCTCCGGCCTTTCAAAAAGAGGGGACGGTCACGGCCGCCAATGCTTCAGGGATTAACGACGGGGCAGCGGCACTACTGCTGATGTCAGATGAAAAGGCCGAGCAATTGGGATTGCAAGTAATGGCTCAAATTCTTGGATCTGCATCAACCGGAGTAGATCCTTCTATTATGGGTATTGGCCCTGTCAGTGCAGTACAGAAGGCGCTGGATAAGGCGGGTCTCTCTCTTGATCAGATCGACCTGATCGAACTCAATGAAGCCTTTGCCGCGCAGTCACTGGCAGTCTGTAAAGAATTAAAACTCAACCAGGAGATAGTGAATGTGAATGGCGGCGCCATTGCCCTGGGGCATCCCGTGGGTGCCAGTGGCGCAAGAATCCTTGTCACTCTTCTCCACGAAATGCAGAAAAGACAGTCAACTTACGGTCTCGCATCGCTGTGTGTGGGTGGCGGAATGGGTGTTGCCACTGTAATAAAGAGATAAAGGAAAGAGATAAACAATGCACGCAAACGAGATGAACTTAATTGAAGGCCACAGGCCAATAACACCCGCCGAGGGTATTCCCGTCTGGGATGTGGACCCTTATGATGAAGCCATTCTTCGTAATCCTTACGACTATTATGCACACCTGCGTGAGCTGGGCGATGTGGTGTATATCCCGCGCTACAGCGTGCTGGCTGTTGGCAGATACGCAACCACACACAAGGTATTCAGCGACCATGAACATTTCGTGTCTTCCCGCGGTGTCGGGCTAAATGATTTCGCGCTGGGTAAACCCTGGCGACAACCCTCCATTATTCTGGAAGTGGATCCGCCGGAGCACACCAGAACCCGAAAAGTGATGGCCCGGGTACTGTCGCCAAAGATAATGAAAACCCTCAGCAACCTGTTTCTGGAAATTGCCGAGAAAGTGGTGGACGACATTATCAGCAAAGGGTCGATTGAAGTGGTCTCCGAGCTCGCCGAGATCTATCCAACGTCTGTATTTCCCAAGGCGGTTGGTATGAAGGATGTGAATGCCCGATATCTTGTGGACTATGGCGCCATGGTTTTCAATGGCACAGGGCCTGATAATGAAATACGCCGACATTCCATGGCCGAAGCTGGTCAGATCGTTCCCTGGATTACTTCCGCTTGTGCCCGTGAACGCCTGACAGGTGATGGGCTTGGTGCGATGATCTATGAGGCAGCGGATAACGGGGATATTACCCATGATGAGGCAGCCATGCTGGTCCGTTCCTTCCTGTCGGCCGGTGTGGATACTACTGTCACCGGAATTGGCAATGCTCTTTGGTGCCTGTCGCAAAACCCGGGGGAATGGGAAAAACTGAAATCCAATCCAGGCCTGTGTCGACCCGCTTTCGAAGAAGTATTGCGCATCACTTCCCCGGTTCATACATTTTGTCGCACCGCGGGGTGTGACACGCAAATCGCAGGTTTTCCCGTTGAAGAAGGGTCAAAAGTGCTTTGTGTATTGGGCGCAGCCAATACAGACCCTGAAAAGTGGGGAGATCCTGAGAACTTTCGCATAGATCGCAGACCGGTTGGCCATGTTGCCTTTGGTGCTGGTATTCACGGTTGTGTAGGGCAGAATTTGGCTCGTGCAGAACTTGAAGCGCTGCTTTCGGTAATGCTTAAAAAAATCGACAGAATCGAGCCCGCCGGTGAAGCGATCTGGAGGCCCGGCAATTCAATTCGCGCACTCGACAAGCTTCCTTTGAAATTGGTTGCACTCACTTAAGGTGTGCTTGCTGCTTTAGAGTTAGCCAAAACCAACATAATCAAATCAAATGGTATTCTATAAAAACAATCAATTATACTTATAATTGAATTGGTGTTCTTATTCCCACAATACAAAAATATTCTGATCCAATTAGGGGAATTGAGGCATGAACAAGACATTTTTAAAACCAACTTTACTGGCTCTTGCGGTAGCAGGCTCTACCAGCACTTTTGCGCAAAGTGAAAGTAATAATGAATCTGCAAATGCAGGGCTTATAGAAATTCTGGTAACGGCGCAACGTCGTGAGGAATCCTTGCAGGATGCGGCTATTCCCATGCAGGCGGTTAGTCAGGACGCGCTGACTCGTCAAGGTATGGAAACAGCTCAGGACCTTGGACTGCTTTCTCCGGCATTGGGTATTAGTGCTGGCGGCGGTCCGCTGACGAGTATTTTTCTGCGCGGTGTTGGCAACCTGACAGTGAACCCCTTAACCGATTCGGCTATCGCGCAAAACGTTGATGGTGTTTATCTGGGTCGTTCAAGTGGGGCCGCGGGTCAGTCCCTGTTTGACCTGGAGCGCGTGGAGCTTCTCAAGGGACCTCAAGGCACACTTTATGGTCGTAATGCGACCGGCGGTGTTATCAACTACATCCCGCAAAAACCAGTTCTGGGTGAGACTTCGGGGTATGTGCAGGCTGAAGCAGGTGAATATGACAAGCTGGCTTTTCAGGGCGCTGTTAATTTAGACGCTGGCGAGAATGTAGCCGTTCGTCTGTCCGCTAATGTACTTAATCGTGATGGCTTTTCTGATGACGGTACCAACGATGCTGATACCCTGAGCCTTCGCGCCCAGGTTCTCATTGAGCCTACAGACAACCTGTCTGTCAGACTTGCAGCTGACTATTCCGAAAATAATGCGACAGGCCCGGGCGGAGACCTGATCGGCACCTACAGCAACATGCCAGGAAGTCTCACCGATTTTACACCGTCCGGATTCGCTATAAATACAGGTCCAAGCTATGGCCCGGCGAATGACATCCGGGGGAGCGTATTGCATGCTCCTTCTTTTGCTTTTTACCAGCCTATTGATGCCAATGATTTATACCAGGATATTTCCTTTACTGGCGTGATGGCCGAGATTAATCTGCAGACCGATTCAGGTACATTCACCTTCATTCCATCCTACAGAGAATCTGATCAGGACTATACCTG
>CBFIIQ010000086.1:0-3061 GCA_965662685.1 Pseudohongiellaceae bacterium
GTCAGATGAACTGATCTGTCTCTTAGCTCAAAGGACTAAATGTCCAATAGGTTTTGACGACGTACAGTGCGTTCGGCAGCTGGAGTGGCGTAAAGGAAATCGAAGCCATCGCTGTGGACAACGAGTTGGGTTATATCTACTACAGTGACGAAAACACAGGGATTCGCAAGTATCTGGCCGATCCGATGGCGGACGATGCCAACGATGAACTAGCCTTGTTCGGTACCGGCAATTTTACTGATGACAGGGAAGGCATTTCCATCTACAAACGCAGCGACGGCACCGGTTACCTGCTGGTGTCGGATCAGCAGGCCAACCGTTTCAACATCTACCCGCGTGAAGGCGAAGCGGGCAATGCCCATTTACACCGGCTGTTGCAGTCAGTCCTGTTGGCCACCGACGAGAGTGATGGCAGTGACATCACCACAGTAGCACTGCCAGGATTTCCGGGCGGGCTGTTTGTGGCGATGTCCACGGATCGCACCTTCCAGTTCTATGCCGTAGAAGATCTTCTCAAAGCGGCGAATCTGGCGCCCTGATCCTCTTTGTATTTCATCCAGTTTCCCCCCCGAGCCCGGTACCTGGCCGGCACATCATCTGGCTCGGCCGGTTTAGGGGGGCGATCGCGTGAAAATGCTTTTTTGCCCTGAGAAAAACCAGGTCAGTACCCATTGAAAAGTATCAACAAGATGCTTCAGGCAAACAGAATATTAAGGTCAGAGTTAAAAGATACTGAACAGAAAGAAAACCCACCTTAAGGTGGGTTTTTTATTTGAAACGCTTAGAAGGTTTAGAGCTCCTGACTTACTAGTTCGAAGCCATTTTTTCAAGCCTGTTAATAAATAAGGTCAGAGTAAAATTCCTATAAACCAGGGAGCATAGGATAATCCACTACCTTTTTATTCTCTTCATTACCCTTTTTAAATTCTTCATTATCTCTAATCCACCTGGGATAAAGGGGGTAGGCCCAGTTGCTGGCGAATACTGGGGCGGTAATGATTCAGATTGTATTCCACCAGATCGACAATTTTATTGACACTCTGGTCAACAGAATGGGTTTCATCATCAAACCACATTACGCCCTGCCACACTGGCAGGGATCGTGTTTCATCCAGAATATAGCCAACTATATGAATCACGGCTCTGGTATTGAAATTATCGCCCCGATAGTCCTCGACAAATTCCGCAATGGTTTTAAACCGGTCTGGCGTCAGATAAGCCTGAACACTGTCTATAGTAGCCCGACTGCCAATGTCCAGTGGCCTTATTATCAGGACGGCATCGAAATTCGCCGCTGCCAGTTGTGTGCGAATGGTCTGAGTATCAATATCCCGGACTCTGTTAATCACCGGATAGCTTGCTGACACCTGGTAATCGTTCATCCGCAGTCGCTCAACCAGGGCATCCTCAATCAGGCGCCGACTGTTCCGATCCACGTCCAGAGCCATAACAGCAAAATTGACACTACCCAACTCGTTTTGACCATACACGGGCAGACCTGCAAGGCTGGTTAAACTGACAAGAAAAACAACGAATATGTGAAGACGTGCGTGCATGGCAATCCTGTTTATTAAAGTGGCTGGGTAAGCAGACCGGATATTGACTTATTATTGCACAGCCAAAGAAAAAATCAGGGGCGAATAAAATTTTAGGAAATCAACAGCAGAAGATTATTGGCTAGTGTTTTTCAATGCCCCTGTATCCCTGCTTAACCTGTAGCTTGCAACATCAGATGCCATCCACTCGCCCCCCCAAAAATTTAATTCATAATCCAGCACACGCAATAATCAATTATGCTAATCTCTGAATTACATTATACGGGATATGCCAATGAATGAAGCATGGAGTTCTATTATTGACTGGGTGACTAACCAGCAAACATTAATTCAGCTGACCATAGTAGTCTTTTCCTTTGTTATTGCCCAAATTGTCACAAAATTATTAGGCAAAAGATTTAAGACCTTAAGAGAATTACCTTCAACTGAATCTAAACGTCCATCAGAACTCATTCTTCATAGTTTGGGAAAACTTCTATTTCCCGTATTAGGCTTACTTCTTCTTAAGATTTCATCTGAACTTATCACGACAGCTGACCAAGATAATTGGCTGATCACTACCGCCATTACTACTGGACTGGTGTTCCTCTATATATATTTCGTCAGGGAGTTTATCCACAACACCGTCACTTCCAAAGCAATGCTATACATCGGCGTCCCGCTTCTGGTCCTTCAATCTACCGGACTCCTGCCTTATATAAATTCAGCTTTTGAATCTGTTTCGATGCAGGTAGGCAACATCAAAATCTCCCTGGCCGGGGTTCTCAGAGTTACAATTTTTGGCACATCCATATTTTGGTTAGGGCGAGTCTCAAACAATTCTGCTCAAAAATATATTCGCAATCAGGAAAAGATCGACTATCGAACGCGGGAAGTTGCCGCTAAATTATTCGAAATCAGCATTTTTGTGGTGGTGTTTCTTGTACTGCTACAAATAATAGGCATCAACCTTACGGCCTTGGCTGTTTTCGGAGGGGCGCTTGGTGTTGGCCTGGGTTTTGGATTACAGGCTATCGCCTCTAATTTTATTTCAGGTTTAATAATCCTGCTCGATCGCTCTCTGTCTATAGGGGACTTTGTAGAATTGGAAGATGGCAGGTCTGGTTTTGTGACATCGTTGAATATGCGCTCAACAACGTTAGAAACTTTTGACGGCAAAGACATAATGGTTCCAAACGAAATGTTTATCACCTCAACATTTATTAACTGGACACATAAAAATAAAAAACAACGATATCGCGTCGATTTCTAAGTGGCTTATGACACAGATATCCGTGAATTAGTGGAGGTCATCAAGGCGGCTGTAGCGACCCATCCACAAGTGCTTAGTGGAGAAGAATACCCTATCGAGGAACGTCCTGATTGTGAAATCGACAGTTTTGGGACTCAGGCGTCAACATGTTTGTCGAATTCTGGATAGAAGCTATTGATGATGGCGTCAATCGCGTTGGCGGTGATCTGCTGCTGATTATTTTCGAAGCGATGCGTGATAATGGCTTCACTAT
>CBFIIQ010000086.1:3071-3314 GCA_965662685.1 Pseudohongiellaceae bacterium
CGAATTCTTGAAACCAACTTAAAGCCTGCGATGAAACGAACAGGGTGATTTTAAGGATTGCAAAGCAAAGAGGGCATAGTCATTGGATCCACTAAAAAACCCACCTGAAGGTGGGTTTTTTATTTGGCGCGCCCGGAGAGATTCGAACTCCCGACCAACTGGTTCGAAGCCAAGTTTTCTACCAGATAAATTCTCTGGTATATCAACTAGATACAACTTCCAACTGCCCCATTACAAAATACG
>CBFIIQ010000087.1:0-3226 GCA_965662685.1 Pseudohongiellaceae bacterium
ATGGGCAGAAATGGGCCTGGGGACCCTATGGGCGGCTGAAAAACTGTGTCAACGAAGATGATTGGGACTCAATAGCCCGAGGTGCGAATCCGCTGAGACCCTGAATGCAAGAAAGAAGCAAAGGGGTCGGAGCCACTTGCTCCGGTTGTCCCTGAACTGGCTCCTTTTCCCCCGATTGAGCAGGCATTGCCCCATCAATCTGAGTAGCCGTCGTCCTGAAGTGGCAGGCCCGGCAGCCCTCCCTGTCGGTGATTTTTGTCGTAATTTTGTGCTATTCTCTCCGGTCCAATTTGGAGTAACTAACCTACTATCAAGGGGAATTTAGGTTCATGCGTACATCCATTCGCTTATTCATTCTGTCATTTTTCGTTACTACAGCATTCACTGCCCAGGCGCAGGCCCTGCGCTGGTCCGATCCGGCCACGTGGCCAAATAACCAGCTTCCGGCTGCCGGTGACAAGGTGACGATTGCCAGTGACCAGGAAGTCCTGCTTGACGTCAGCCCGCCGGCCCTGAATGGCCTGACCATCAATGGCAAACTGGTGTTTTCGGATGAATCCGATCTGGCACTGACTACCGAGTGGATACTGGTGTTCGGCGAGTTACAGATCGGCACCGAAGATGCACCCCATCAGCATAAGGCCACCATCACGCTTACCAACAATAATGAAGGTGAACAGCTGATGGGCATGGGCGATCGCGGCATCATGCTCTCTGGCGGTACCCTGAATCTTCACGGCAATCGCACCCATACCTGGACCAGGCTGGCCGATACCGCCGAGGCGGGCAGCACTTCTATTAATGTGCTGGATGCCAGCCAGTGGATGGCTGGAGACGAGATTGTGCTGGCGTCAGCAGATTATAATCCGCGCCAGGCCGAGCGTCGCACCATTGCCGCCGTCAACGGCAACACCCTCACACTGACCGAGCCACTGGACTACATGCACTTTGGTGAGATTACCTTTGGGGTGGATGAACGCGGCGAAGTGGGACTCCTGACCCGTAACATCAAGATTCAATCCTCTGAAGATTCGCTTGAGTCGTATTTCGGCGGGCACATCATGGCCATGGTGACCAGCAAGATGTATGTCGAAGGTGTTGAGCTGAATCGCATGGGTCAGCATCTTGAGTTGGCCCGCTACCCGATCCACTGGCACCTGGTGGGTGATGGCGGCAAAGGGCAGTACGTCAGGAACTCCGCAATCCACGATACTTTCAATCGTTGTGTGACAGTCCATGGCACCAACGACCTGCGTGTCGAGAACAATGTCACCTACAACAGCGTGGGCCACTGTTTCTTCATGGAAGACGGCATCGAGACCGGCAACGAGTTTGTTAAAAACCTGGCGATCCAGGTCAAGTGTCATCCCACTCTGGACTGTGTGCCATACAACCTCGCGCCAAATGGCGAGATTGATGGCACAAACCGTCAGGCCCTCAGGCGAATCAGCTTTTCCGGCGAGCATACCCTGTTGCCTTCCGACAATACGGTCGCGGCATACTGGATCACGAATCCTGACAATACCTATGTGGACAACGTGGCCGCCGGTTCCGATGAGACCGGCTTCTGGTTTTCCCTGCCGGAGCATCCGAATGGGGCGTTCATGGGTTCGGAAGACAGCCTCAGCACCTGGCCACGCCGTACCCCTCTGCGTGAATTCCGGGGCAACGTGTCCCATTCCAACTACGACGGTTTCATGTTCGACCGCAACATCAATGAAGACAACACCTTCGACCTGTCCTTCACTGCCTACACGCCATTGGAAGACCCTGCTGATCCGTACAGTGAAATGGTGGAATCACACTTCGAGGATCTGACCGCCTACAAGAACCGCCATGGCGGTTTCTGGGGCAGGGGGGAGCTTCATGTATTCAGCAATGCGAAACTCGCCGACAACGCTATTGGCATGACCCATTCAACCGGTACTTTCGGCAGTGAACGCTTTACCTCACGGTTGGTTGATGCGCTGGTGGTGGGCGAGACCGATAATATCGGCAATCCCACGACGCCAGAGGAAGTCGCCTATGGCCGCAGCCTGCCGAAGCAGTTAATACCGGATTTCCCGATCCGCGGCTACGAATTCTATGATTACCGTCATGAGGTGGTGAACACGACATTCGTGAATTATCAGGACAACTTCATGCGAAAAACAGGCGCACTTTCCTGGCTGCTGTTCACAGGCGCGGCGGTCACAACCGAAAGCACTGTCACCGGTGCACAATTCATCAATGCCAAGCCTGTGTATTTTCCGAACATTGATTCCCGGTTCGACAGTGACAACCGGGGTGCTGTGGCCTATCGGTCGGCAGCCATCCACGACCTGGACGGTTCGGTAGGGGGCATGGGTGATTCCTATATCCTGATCCATGATGGTGAGAACAACAGCATCGCCACGGATATCGATGCCTGCGAGATTCATCCCACCTGGAACGCGGCTGTGTGCCCGGGTGATGTCGGGCGCCTGAATTTCCGGGCGGGACAAATCGCCAGCCCGTCTCCCGCTTCCGGGGAATTGAGAGGCGGATTCGGGTTCGGGTTCGTTCGTCCCACCCCTCGACCCGCCGGGGCAGCGCCGCCTGCGCCGCGTGCGCCACAACCGCCTGTCGTGGCTGTCCGCAATGGCAAGGAACACAAAATCACCGCCAACCAGAGCACCGTGCGAGCCGGCACGCAGATCCAGGTGTTGACCGAGCGGGATGAAGTCTCCCTCAGTGTGAGTGAAATGGACCAGGGCTCATGGATCATCTTTGAACTGCCGGGATTCAGCAACGCCGCCTCAGGAATAGAGCAGGGCAGCATGGACGCCTTGCGCCAGGCGAACGAGACTTCCTGGTTCAGGGGCGCGGATGCCCTCTGGGTCAAACTGGTCGTGAGCGAACCGCTGATCATGCCGATTCGTCCGTCGAATACGCAAGCCAGTATAACGCTCAGCCGCTAGACTGGAATCAAGGGGTCAGGTTACTTGATTCGTGGCAATCAATGAATCAAGTAACCTGCCCCCTTGATTCCTTGATTCTGACAACGGAGGCACCTATGAAAATTTGTGCACTGGTATGTAGCACGATTGCATGCCTTGTATTTTCAGGAATGCTGTCGGCACATCACTCCGATCGCATGATTGATAGTGCAACGACTACATGGGTGTCAGGTACCGTCGTCAGTTACGAGCCCAAAAACCCTCACGCCATGATCGACATGGAAGTCGTGGCAGAGGATGGAAAAATT
>CBFIIQ010000088.1:0-2927 GCA_965662685.1 Pseudohongiellaceae bacterium
ATGGCTGCACCTTCGGCCAGGGATTTCAGTTTCAGCCAGGCAACACCGGGATCTATCGCCGCCTGTCCTACATGGATACTGAAGCCGCAATCGGTGCCCGCCATAACATTTTCCTTGCCTACCAGATCAGCATAACGTTTGATGCGCTGGGCAATTAATTCCGGATGTTCAATATAGTTGGACTGCACTTCAATAACACCCGGACAAAGTACCTTACCCTCAGGTAATTTGAAGTCTTCAAAAAGTGCCCATTCGTGGGCGTGGCGAGGGTTTGCTGCTTCAAATAACAGGGTTTGTGGTTTGGCCTGCATCACGATGTCGATGATATCGGCAAAATTCATATCACAGTGATGGGGACCCCCATAATTACCCCAACACAAGTGCATGCGCAATTGTTCAGCGGGTATATTCTTCACGGCATGATTCAAGGCCTCTACA
The DNA here is from genome assembly GCA_965662685.1 of Pseudohongiellaceae bacterium. Taxonomy (GTDB): domain Bacteria; phylum Pseudomonadota; class Gammaproteobacteria; order Pseudomonadales; family Pseudohongiellaceae; genus Eutrophocola. Next base: position 439 of record CBFIIQ010000088.1, read on the forward strand.
TGCATTGCTGCTACCTTGCGAAAATCTTCCAGACTGACACCATCTGAATTCATATGTCGGCCCATGGCCAGGTCCGGACAGTCTATTTGCAAAGTGGCACCGGATGCAGCAATGATTTCGTATTCGGTACGCATGGCTTCGGCGATAGCAAAGACATATTCCTCATGGGTCGGGTAGTACTCATTCTTGAAGAAGATGGAAGTTACTCCCGGTGACGCTGAACTGAAAAAAGCATACTCCATATTGCCATTGGTGGCTTTTTTCATGTTTTCAACATCTTCATGAACATCATCTGTGGTTTTGACCGAGATAGGGCCTTTGCAACCTGGAGCATGACGATGCTGACGTGAGGGGTCTTCGCCGACGCGGCGGGCCAGGTTGGGGAAATCTACCAGGTCAGCAAACACATAGGTATTCTCACTGCCACCAAAACCATCGAGCCTGTCCTTGATATAAGTGGCATAACTGGGTTTGGACATCTCACCGTCATTAACGACATCGATACCCAGACTCTTTTGTTTGCTGACAATATCGATAACGGCCTGATGAATTCTGCTGTGCAACGCTTGCTCATCGACGGGCACGCCATCTTCTCTGGCAAACATCATCTGCATCAGGTCTTCTTCTCTGGGCAGGCTTCCTACATGAGTGGTGAGAAAGTGATCTGTACTTCTTGGCATCGATTAACCCCTTTACTGGCTTTATAATTAGTTATGTGAATTGCATTTTCGATTTCGTGTGGGTGCTTGGCACCTTCAATATAGGGAAGAATAAACGCCATGGAAGGTGCCGTCTACCTGGATAATGGAATATGGTCATAATTTACCGAAAAAAATTTCGCATATCGAAAAAACAGGGGAGGTTTTCTCTTCAAAAAAGACCAATAATATCAGTAAATTAAAAGCCTCTTTTTAAGTATTTCTAATGCGAAAAGAAAAACACCTGAAAACAAGGGTATTTTTACTTCCTGTTAATGCCGGTATCTGGCAGAATGCGCTCTTTTTTCGTTATCCGAAAGTTACGATTTAGCATTAATTGTCAATAAATAGGAGCAATACCCGATGAGTAAAAATAGTCTTTCAGCGGCCATTGAAGCCGCCGGTGGTGCGGTAAACCTGCTGCGCAATTCCAAGGCTGGTATTTATGTATACCCCGTTGTAGCGCCTGAATTTTCAAACTGGCGTTCAGAGCAAATGGCCTGGCGTAATTCTGCAGTGCTTTTCGACCAGACTCACCACATGGATGAGCTGACCGTTGAAGGTCCGGATGCTGAAGCTTTTCTGAGCTATGTGGGTATCAACAGCTTCGCCAACTTTAAAGAGAACGTTGCCAAGCATTTTGTTCCCGTAACTCCTGCTGGCCATGTGATCGGCGATATGATCATCTTCCGTGAATCTGAAGAAAAATTCGTCCTCGTAGGTCGTGCACCAACTGCTAACTGGGTTCGCTTCCAGGCCTCCTACGGTAAATGGAACGTGCGTCTTTTCCACGATCCCCGCTCTGATTCCCGTCCTGATGGCAAAGCGGTTTTCCGCACTCACTACCGTTTCCAGATCCAGGGCCCGGAAGCCAATGCGATCTTTGAGAAAATGAACGGTGGTCCTATTCCAGAAGTGAAATTCTTCCACGTTGACTGGATCAATGTCGGTAACCGCAAGGTACAGGCTCTGCGTCATGGTATGGCAGGCGCCCCTGGTCTTGAAATCTGGGGTCCTTATGCTGACAAGCATTACATCCAGACAACTATCGCTGAAGCAGCCAAAGAAGCCGGTGTTGATCTGCGTTTTGTAGGAGCCCGTGCCTATTCTTCCAATACTCTGGAAAGTGGCTGGATTCCTTCTCCGCTGCCAGGCATTTATTCCGGTGACGGCATGCTCAAGGATTATCGTGACTGGTTAGGTGCTGACCATTATGAAGCCGTTGGATCACTGGGCGGCTCACTGGTCTCTGATAGTATTGATGACTACTATGTAACGCCTTTCGAGCTGGGCTATGACTTCTATATCGGTTGGAAGAAAGATGATTTCATCGGTAAAGCGGCCCTGGAAGCCATGCGTGATGCGGGTAACCAGCGCAAGAAAGTGACTCTTGAGTGGAATCGTGATGATGTCATGAAAGTGATGATGTCGGCCTTTGAACCAGGTCTGGCTTACAAGTGGATTGATTTCCCTAATCACAATTACTCCTCCAGTAATGCTGATGAGTTACTTAAAGATGGTAAATCTGTTGGTATGTCCATGTTCAATGGTTATTCCTATAACGAACGTTGCCTCCTGTCTCTGGCTGTAGTTGATGCTGACGTTCAGGTGGGTGATATCCTGACCCTGAAGTGGGGTGAGGCAGAGAACTCAGGCAAAACCTCTATCGAGCCTCACCAGCAGTGTGAAGTGCGCGTTAGAGTCGCTGAGACTCCTTATGCTGCCGATGCGCGTGAAAACTATGCTGACAGCTGGAGAACGAAGGCCAAATAATTGCCTTGCCGTGAATAC
>CBFIIQ010000089.1:0-2885 GCA_965662685.1 Pseudohongiellaceae bacterium
CAAACCATTTAAAGCCGCGCGCCACTTTCTTGTGCAGGTTGTCCAGCGCCTGCGTTACCCGATTGTAGGTTTTTTCTTTCTTGGGCGGATGAGACAAATGAAAGGGTAATACCAGTAATGCTTCGGCTACGGAAAGGAACAATACGCCAATCACTACCGCAGGAATGTCGCCCAGCAGACCTCCCAGCGTGCCGGGCAAAGTCAGTAAGGAACTGAAAGCGGCAATGGTGGTGGCCACAGCGAAAATGACCGGAATGGAAATTCGCTGGGCACCTTCAATGGCTGCCCGTAATGGATGAATACCGGTTTCCTGGCGGGCGAAGATATTTTCACCCACGACGATGGCGTCATCCACCACGATGCCGATGGCGAGCAGAAAGCCAATGGAGGATAAGACATTGATGGTGGTGCCAAAGATGCGCATCAGGGCAAAAACCCCGATAAAGGAAATCATAATGCCCAGGCTGGTCCAGGCAGCGACTCTGAATTCAAGAAAGATGGTCAGCGTTAAAATAACCAGGATGAGCCCCATGATGCCGTTTTCCACCAGAATGCTGAGTCTATCCTTGATCACTGAGGCTTCGTTTCTGCCGACGACGGCAAACACCCCCTCAGGCAGAGTGGGGCGTAATTCCTCCACCAGATAGCGCTCAACGGTCTTGGCAATTTCCAGAATCTGTTCGTCACCAACACGCATGACATTGATCATTGCGGCAGGAATGCCGTCATATAAATTGACCAGGTCATTGTCAGTAAACCCATCCATGACCGTTGCCACATCACCAAGCACAACACGGCCGCCATTTTCTCCGGTGCGCAGGACAATTTCTTCAAAATCGCGCTGGTTATAGTTCCTTCCCAGCGTTCGTAACACCATTTCCTCGCTCGCTGTTTCCAGCTCTCCGCCAGGCAATTCCAGGCTTTCCTGGCGCACTGCGCTTGAAATGTCAGTCAGCGTCAGACCCTGGCTACGCAAGGCATCATTGGAAGCCTCGATGGAGATTTCATAATCACGGGTACCGGATATATTGACGATAGAAATACCCTGCTTAAAAGTCAGTTCGTCCTTGATGCGGTTGGCCAGTTCTTTTAATTCACGCTCACTGGTCTTGCCGGCCACCACTACCTGCATGGCCCGCTGTGAATTGCTCAGAAGACTAACCTGGGGTTCTTCAGCATCTACCGGGAAGGTCACAATCTGGTCTACTTCAGACTTGATTTCATCCATGCGCAGCTGGGTATCGGCGCCACGAACCAGTTCGACAGTAACCGTGCCCATGCCTTCTGCTGCAACCGCAGTGATATCCTGTATTTCCTCGACACTTTCCACCTTTTCTTCAATCCGGCGAATGATTGACTCCTCTACTTCAGTGGGTGAGGCACCGGGATAAACCACACGAATAGTGATCTGGTCGAGATTGACCTCCGGAAATAATTTAACAGTGATCTGAAAGAAACTGGTCGCACCAGCCACCAACATAAACACCATCAGCAGATTGGAAGCGACACCATTACGAGCCATCCAGGCTATTATTCCATTCATTATTGAATTGCTCCCTGGACACCGGACGCCGGTAAGCTGTCAGGTTCTGCCTGAATACGCATGCCGTCTGTCATAAGGGCGATATCACTGATAATAATCGGTGTACCTTCAGCTAATTCAGGCGCCATCAAGACCGCCAGGTCATCTTCCTGGCGCACAAACTCAACTGGTGTGACCTGCAAGGTGCCTTCAGACCTTGCTGTCCAGATAGTATTATTCTGGCGCAAGGCACTTACCGGAATCACGAAGTGTCCGGGTAAAGCCATGCCTTCAATGCCTATGTTGGCATACATGCCAACGAGCAGAGGAGGGGCTTCAATCGGGATATCAGTAACTTTGCTGCCTAACAGTTCGCCATGGCTAAATGGCGATGGAATACGAACCACGACATCGACAGTTCGTGTAACCCGATCGATATCGGACTCAACCCGGTGAACATAACCTGGCCACTGATAGGTTCTCCCGCCATGATTTACACTGACCCAGGCATTTCGATTTTGGGCATTATTATCTTGCCAGAGATCAGGAATAAACACCGAGTCATCTGCGTTCAGGGCGACGATGACCTCCAGTTCATCGCTGGCATAAAAACGGCCCAGCTCGCGTCCCGGAGAAACGATGTCGCCGAGATCGATACTTTCTTCATAGACGATGCCGTCAAAAGGGGCGGTAATTCGTGTTCTTTCCAGTTCCAGTTTGCGCATCTGGATAATGGCTTCCTGGCGGGCAATAGTAGCCAGGGTCTGGTCCCTGCGACTAATGGCTTCATCAAGGGTTTCTTCTCCAACAAAACCGTCATTAAACAGGGATTGAAGCCGTGTTAACTGCTTGTTGATAAAGTCGAGATTACTGCGATTGGCTTTCTGGTTAGCTTCGGCTTCAGCAAGATTGGCCTCAAAGGTACGTGGATCAATCCGCACCATTAGTTCCCCCTTATTAAACGCTCCGCCACTGACCATGTTGTCATGCAGTTCAACGACTTCACCATTCACCTGGGATGATAGTGAGATATCAGCTCTGGGCGTGATTATGCCATTGCCCTGAATGACAAGTGGTGTTGCCCTGTGTTCGAGAGCACTGGTTTGTACTTGAGGTACAAGGACTGCCTGATCTCGCTGTTCAGGCACAGGTTTAAGTGCCTTGAGCAAAATATAACTGGCTATTCCAAGTCCAAGAATGGCGATACTGACGAAAAACCACAGGGGTTTTTTGGGCTTTAATGCGTTATGATCTGAGGAGTTCATCGAGCCTCCGGCTCTAAAGATTATTCATTGACTGACTGGTCAGTCAGTTTTATAATTTTTGACTTAATTGTCAAGGGATATTTAAGGGTTAACTATTG
>CBFIIQ010000090.1:0-2872 GCA_965662685.1 Pseudohongiellaceae bacterium
TCCCTGGGCGCCACCTCTGAAGGTCGCATTGATCTGGATCTGGAAGTACTGGACAGCGTTCAGATCACAGCCCTGGAGGACGTTGATTTTGGTACCTACGGTGGCACTGATACTGGCGGCATCAATGCCGGTGATGCGTACTGTGTTTACAGAAACGGCGCTGACGGTTACACCATCACGCCAACCTCTACTAACGGTAAATTCTCCCTGGTGGGCGTGCTGGGTGACGAGATTGACTACACGGTAAAACTGGCTGGTGCGGCTACCGGTGCTGCGGCTGCTGCAGCGGTTGCATACAACGATGCTTCAGGCACCTTTAGTGGCAGCGCGGCAACAGATTGCGGTTCCGCCAACAATGCCTCTGTCGACATCAGCATCGCTGAAAGCGAAGTACGCGCGGCGTCTACCGATACTTACTCTGACACCCTGATCCTGCTGGTCAGCCCTATTTAATCTTTAGGGTATATAATAAACAACAGAGAGCACAATGAAGACATATTTAAACAGCAAAAATACTACACACAGATTCCTGGAAGGAATCTGTGTTTTCCTGCTGTTTCTTGCTTTTCTGGTTCCTTCCCAGGTCATAGCCAGACCAAAAGATTATATAAATCTCGGCAATATAAATAACTTTAATTTTGGTACGTGGACTGGTCCAGGCAGTGTGAGACAAAATGTCAATTTCTGTGTTGCATCTGCCAATGATGATGAGAAAAACATAAAAAATTTACCCCCGAGTGCTTCAGTGATGCCTTATCAGGTTAAAGTGGAAAGCAGGCGAGGGGCCCCCGGTGATTTTTATTTATATCTTAATGGTGATCGAAATAATACCGGCAACAGACGTATTCGCGTAACATTCGAACATAGTGATCAGTTTGATGGTAATAGCTATGAGCAGCTTTCTTATGACTCATGGGATACTCATTCTCATGAAGGTCAGTTCAGAAACTGCCCCAATGGCAATAACTCAAGCCTGCAGTTGAGTATTAGTTCATCAGAACTGGCTGCTAAAGTTGCGGGGCAATATAGTAATGACTTCGTACTGACTGCAATTGGTGGTTCTTCAGGAACAGCCGATGACAATGCACGTTTTAGTGTCGATATCGAAGTGCAGTCCAGCCCGCAAGTGCAAATCAGTAGTCTGGATAATATGGCTCTGGGTACCCATGCGGGAATAGGTAATATATACGAAGGAGAAAATTTCTGCGTTCATAGTACTTCCGGCAGTTATAGTCTGAATGTGTCGTCCTCAAACCAGGATGGTAGTGGAAACTTTTACCTTACCGGCGGTTTCGGGCAAATTCCCTATGAATTGTTTTTTACTGATTCCGCTAATGGTCCCGGTACTGTCAAAGTGACTAATAATACCCTTGGTGGATTTGGGAATAGCGCTGACCAGTTTTGTAACGGGGTTGATAATGCTACTTTATCGATCTCGATTCAGGAGCAGGATTTACAGCAGTCCAATAGCGGATTTTATAGTGATTCACTGACTATTTTGATCGCACCACAATAATAAGGTATTTAATGAGAAAAATTGGGCTGGCAAAAGGAATTACACTTTTAATACTTACAGTCCCAATCGTTTTTGGTGCTGAAGATTTTATTGGAAATCTTGATAAAACCAGCACGGGCTTCATAACCATCAATCTGGAAATTACCGAGGATATTAGTGCCGGCTTTATAAAAACAAATCTTGATAATCCTGATTCCGAACTGAATGAACAGCTTTCAACACAGTTGGTACAGTCAATAACAAATGATGCTGATACCATCCTACCGTTTTGTGTTATCTCTTCCGGAGGTGGATACTTTGAAGTTACGTCCTATGAGCCGACTCAAAACTTATTCTTTGATGATAGCGATGACGATACTGTATTCGGTAATACCGTTCCTTTGGAAATAAGTTTTGGGGAAGACGAATTAAGTTCGATAAAATATCATTCGGTAACCGATGGTTGTGACCCTACAACTGCCATCCCTGTCACTATTAACCTGAATGAGCGGTATTCGGGCGCGGATGTAGGCAGGATACATGGTAAGTTCAACCTTTTGGTCAAGAGTGAATAAATAAAAAAATTGAAGTATCCCGATTAACCAATTGCAAGAATAAATCTAGTCCTATGGAAAATATCAATATCACAAGCAGTGCCCGTCTAATCAAGTCACTGTTCATTCTTGTAATACTTTTCTCGCCACAAATACATGCTGCCCTGGTAGTTAATCGCGCAATCATCACTTATGACAACCCTGCAGTAAACAGGGAAGATGTAGTCATTATTAACAGTGATGAAAATGAAAACCTGTTTATTCAGGTTGAGCCTTTTGAAGTAATCAATCCAGGCAGTGAGAGGCAGGAACTTGTTCCTCTGGAAATTACAGATAATCCGGACTTTCTTATTACCCCAAACAGGTTAGCTGTAGCCCCCGGCGGTCGCTCACTAGTGCGATTTTTAAATTTGTTGCCACCAGGAGAAAAAGAACGGATATATCGGGTTAATTTGACACCTGTTACACCCCCGGTTGAACTTCAGTCCGGGGGGGATGAGATAAGATCACAGCTGGAAGTGGTGGTAGCCTATCAGATTCTGGTAATTGTCCTGCCACAGTCACCTCGGCCATTAATGGCGATGGACCGTGATGGGGTTTTGGCGACATTCTCGAATGCCGGCAATAGTAATTATCTGCTTACCGATGGCATCCAGTGTGATCCAGAAGATTCTGCTAACTGCTTGCCTCTGGAAGATCGGCGTATTTATCCGGGCAACAATTGGCAGCTAACTTTACCGTTTGATGGACCATTTACCTATACAGTAAGGACACAGGCCGGGCTAACTTCTGAATTTTTTCAGTAATAATAGCCCGTTGCTGA
>CBFIIQ010000091.1:0-2698 GCA_965662685.1 Pseudohongiellaceae bacterium
CCAGGGACAGCTCTTCCAGCTCTTTTACCTGATAACTAAGTAGCTGGTATTGGGCATTGGATTCTTCTGCCCGGCTGCGAATAGTGTTCAGTTCCTGACTAAGTTGCCGCCATTTTGTGGCCAGGGATTTTACCTCCGCAGCTTCCTGGTGCAGTCCACAATAATTATCAAGCAGGCGCTGGTGAGTGGCAGTTTTTAATAATGACTGATGTTCATGCTGACTATGGATATCGATGAGCATTTCACCGAGGTCACGCAGATTGTTCAGGGTGGTGGGTTGGCCATTGATATAAGCGCGGGAGCGCCCATCACGGGAAATCACACGACGCAGAATGCAGTTGTCTTCTGCCAGATCAAAATCATTTTCCTTGAGCCAGCTTGCGACCTCCCGGTTTTTACCCAATGAGAAGCAGGCGCTGATATCCGCTCGCTCTGCGCCCCCCCGGATGACTTCACGATCCGCGCGATCACCAAGTGCCAGGCCAAGGGCATCCAGCATGATGGACTTGCCTGCGCCTGTCTCTCCGGTGATGACGGTCATGCCTGCCGCAAGCTCAATTTCGAGCTGATCGACGATGGCGTAATTATTAATAGTCAGTTGTTGTAGCATGGTCTGATTATAGCGAGTTGTTACCCCGATGTTAGTACAGTTTCAAGAATAAATCGGGTTTGATTTTTTGCCCTTGATAATCCCTTTGCTGCCCCCATATTGCTGGATATTCTGTCACTGTATCAATGAACCAGGCTGGAGGAAGAAGATGGCAGGCGAAGGCGCTGATAAGACACCTGAAGAACAGGGTGAGGACACTAGGGAAGAAGAGATTCTGGAAGCGGGTGGAGATGCTGAGGTCAGCGTCGATGACACTGGTGAGGCATCGGATACACCCAGTGAAACGGATGAACTGATCCAGGAGGCTGTTGCCGCAGCCCTGGCTGAGCAGCAAGACATGGTATTGAGGGCCCAGGCTGAGGTTCAGAATATGCGTCGACGCTGTGAGCAGGATGTGGAGAAAGCCCACAAGTTTGCTCTGGAAAAATTTGGTACTGAACTATTACCGGTAATGGACAATCTGGAACGTGCCCTGCAGGCCGTAACCAATGCCGATGATGAAAGCGTCAAGGCTTTGTATGAAGGGGTAGAACTTACCCTGAAGGGGTTTTCGGAAACCCTGAGCAAAAACAATATTGAGCAACTGGATCCCCAGGGTGAGCCTTTCGATCCGCAACAGCATGAAGCCATGTCAATTGTCGAAAATGATGATGTTGAGCCCAATACGGTGCTTACCGTAGTGCAGAAAGGTTATCTGTTAAATGGGCGTGTGATTCGGCCAGCCATGGTGATGGTGGCAAAGAGCTCAAAAGCCTAGTCAAAAACTCAGGAAATGAGTTAAAAATTTACAAATAAAACCTTCTCAGGTCTTGAATTATCTGAGGCAGGGCCAATATAGACGGTATTAAAGATATTTAAGCGCAAGCTTAGCTGGAGAAAAACATTATGGGCAAGATTATAGGAATAGACCTGGGTACAACCAATTCCTGTGTTTCTATCATGGAAGGCGGTAAAGCCAAGGTAATTGAAAACGCTGAGGGTGATCGTACAACTCCCTCAATCATCGCCTATACCGAAGATGGCGAAACCCTGGTGGGTCAGCCGGCAAAGCGTCAGGCTGTTACCAATCCGGATAATACACTGTTTGCAATCAAACGATTGATTGGGCGTCAGTTTGATGACCCGGTAGTGCAGAAAGATATCAAGATGGTCCCTTATAAGATCGTCAAGGCAGATAATGGTGATGCGTGGGTAGAAGTCCGCGGTGAAACCATGGCTCCGCCACAGATTTCTGCGCAGGTACTGAAGAAAATGAAGAAAACTGCAGAAGATTACCTGGGTGAACCGGTAACTGAAGCGGTTGTCACTGTACCTGCCTATTTCAATGACTCACAGCGACAGGCAACCAAGGACGCTGGCAAAATTGCCGGCCTTGACGTAAAGCGCATCATTAACGAGCCCACGGCTGCGGCGCTTGCCTATGGCATGGACAAGAAAGGTGGTGACTCCACTATTGCGGTATATGACCTCGGTGGCGGTACCTTTGATATCTCCATTATCGAGATTGCTGAAACTGATGGTGAGCATTCCTTTGAAGTACTCTCTACCAACGGTGACACATTCCTTGGTGGTGAAGATTTTGACCTGCGCCTGATTGATTTTCTGGCTGATGAGTTCAAGAAAAGCTCTGGCATGGATCTGCATAATGATCCACTGGCACTGCAGCGTCTGAAGGAGGCGGCAGAAAAAGCCAAGATTGAGTTGTCATCTGCACAGTCCACTGAAGTGAACCTGCCTTACATTACAGCAGACGCGAGTGGGCCAAAGCATCTCGTGGTGAAACTTACCCGCTCGAAACTGGAGTCCCTGGTGGAAGACCTGGTCGAGAGAACGCTGGGGCCATTGAAAACAGCTCTGGAAGATGCAGATCTCAGTGTTTCGGATATCAATGACATTATTCTGGTAGGCGGTCAGACCCGTATGCCGCTGGTACAGAAAAAAGTAACCGAATTTTTCGGTAAGGAAGCGCGCAAGGATGTTAATCCTGATGAAGCTGTAGCAATGGGTGCATCTATCCAGGCCGCGGTACTGGCTGGCGATGTGACTGATGTATTGCTGCTGGACGTTACACCACTGTCCCTGGGCATT
>CBFIIQ010000092.1:0-2484 GCA_965662685.1 Pseudohongiellaceae bacterium
GCCAGGCTTTTCCGACTTACGATTAAACCGGAGAAGCAAGCGGGATAAAGAAAAAAATGGGGGGGTGAAAAATTTTCGAATTTATTGCGCATTGTATTGGGTACAATGGCGCCTTTGTGGGAGGGGAGAATTATTGTGTCTGTTGTGAATTTCAGGTCCTGGTGTCACAGGGTGTTTTCCTGTTCGGTGTTCTCATGCCTGTCGGTTGTCTGTCTGGTGCTCCTGCCGGTTTCTGTGTTGGCGCAGTCTGCGGCTCAAATTCAAAACAGTGCGGTGAAATCCATTGGCATTCCGGTGTTGTCCGGGGAAGTCAGTATCGACGGTAAGCTGGATGAAGACGTCTGGTCCCGAGCGGTGCTGGTCGAAGATCTGCATCAGGTATTTCCAGAGGAATATGTCACACCGTCAGAGCCTACCCAGGTGCGGGTATTTTATTCCGAAGATGCGCTTTATGTCGGCGCGGTAATGACAGAGAGTAACCCGGACGCCATCGTGGATCGCGTTCTGCGGCAGGGACAATCCCTGGATGGCGATGATGTGTTTGCAGTGATTCTTGATCCCTATCTTGATCGCCGCAATGGCTACCGCTTTGAAGTGAACCCCAATGACGTACGCTGGGAAGGTCTGTTTCAGAACATCATCGAGGTAGAGGGTAACTGGCAGGGTATCTGGGAAGTCAGGGCGCAGCGCCATGCGCAGGGCTGGACGGCGGAGATTCGTATTCCTTTTCAGTCGCTGTCGTTTAATCCTGATTCCAGCGTCTGGGGGATTAACTTCAACCGTATTCGCCGCGGTGCTAATGAGAACATTGCATGGATGTCCTACAACCGCGAAATCAATCCCAGTACCTCGGGCACCGCCACCGGTCTGGAAGGACTGCGTCAGGGCGTAGGGCTGGACGTGGTGCCTTCAATGACCGTACGTCGCAATCGCAAGTTTGGCCCGGGCGGCTTTGAGGAAAATCATTATGAGCCTCAGCTCGATGTGTTCTACAAGGTTACGCCTCAGCTCAATGCCTCACTGACACTGAATACCGACTTCTCCGCAGTGGAAGTGGATGACCGGCAGGTGAACCTGACCCGCTTCAACCTGTTTTTTCCGGAACGTCGTGATTTTTTTCTACGCGATGTGGATATCTTTGAATTCGGTCAGATCGGCTCCGGCGGCTTTAATAATGTCTCGGGAACCGGCTCACCGGCGGCCTCCAATCCGGCGCGGCAGAATGCACGGCCGTTTTTCTCGCGCAAGATTGGCCTGGGACCCGATGGCCAGATTATTGATCTTGTTGGCGGCGTCAAACTTAGTGGCCGCGTCGGTGACTGGAATGTGGGGTCTCTGCTTATCAACCAGGATGAAACCGATACTATTGATGCGCAGAATATCTTTGTCGGCAGGACCGTGCTAAATGTGGGCTCGCGCACCCAGGTGGGCGCCATCGTTACCGATGGCAATCCCCAGGGCAATGAAGACAATACCCTGGTGGGTACCGATATTCGTTACCGCAATACGGCGTTTTATGGCAACACGGTGGAGTTTTCCAGTTTTTATCAGCAAACAGAAAGCGAGGGTATCGCCAATCGTGATAATGCCTCCTATGGTGCCAATATCTTTTTGCCCAATGCCCAGCGCTGGCAGGGGCTCTATCAGTACAAGCGGGTGGAAGAGAATTTCAATCCGGCAGTAGGCTATGTGAATGCCAGCGGCATTGAAGACCATCATCTGAATTTTGGCTATCGCCACTTTTTACAGCCCGGCGCTTTTCACCGGTCTGTGCTGGCGGTGTTCGATGGTTACCGTGCCGACAACCTGGATGATGGCAGCCTTAACAATGCCAATTTCGGCATCCGCCTGTCTACTTTCACCAATACCAATGACGGTTATTTTACGCGCTGGATTCGCTACCAGGAAAACCTGCGCAGTAATTTTGTGATTTATCGCGCCTCGGATGGCTCCCGTAATGTCACCATTCCTGCCGGCAAGTACACCTGGGATGAAGGCTTTCTCGGCTTCCAGTTTGGTGGACACAGACGCTGGTCGGGCAACCTGTTTTTTCAGGGTGGGGAGTTTTACAACGGTAACCGTTTCAGTAAAAACGGCTTCGTTACCTGGCGCCCCAACCGCAATTTTGGCCTCACTTTCAACTTTACGGAAAACCGCATTGAACTGCCGGAGGGTAATTTCACCGTCAGGCTGTTTGGTCTGAATTCCCAGTATGCGTTTTCCTCTACCCTGTCCTGGAACAACCTGATCCAGTACGACAACGTGTCAGAAAATCTGGGTATCAACTCGCGCCTGCACTGGATTCCCAAAGCCGGGCAGCAGGCCTTTCTGGTGTTGAACTGGGGCTTGATTGATGCTGACAAGGACAACAGCTTTGAATCTACAGTGGCGGATTTGTCGCTACGGTTTAATTACACCTTCAGGTTTTGATTGGGAACTAGGGGACGCTTGCAACTTAGCAACTTAACGACTTTAAGTTGCTAA
>CBFIIQ010000093.1:0-2443 GCA_965662685.1 Pseudohongiellaceae bacterium
ATCCTGATGATTACCACGGTGCAGTAGCAGGTTACCCGGCTCATAACGTGGTGATGTTGCACCTGTCTGCCAATCGTTATGCCCGAGCCCTGCTGGCCAACAATGGTGATAGCTGGATTAGTCCGGCAAAAATCGAAAGTTATGTAGGGGCTGTGTACGCTGCCTGTGATGATCTTGATCGGGCGGCAGATGGCATCATCAGTAATGTGGAGGCCTGTCTGCAAGAAACCGAAGATTTCAGACTGACCAGTTCAGATAACCCAATACGTTGTGACAGCGGCGCTGATACCAGTGACCGTTGTTTGTCAGATGCGCAGATTGAAGCGCTCAATGTCATGGATACTCCCTATGATCTTGGCTTCAGTGTCTTTGCAGATGATGAGCTGACCTCTGTGTTTCCCAAGTGGACGCCTTTTGAGGGCTCTACTTTTATGGACGGTGGTAGTACCAATCTTGGCCGTGAAGGACCGCAGCAGGCGCTACAGTATGGCCCTGGTGACGCCACACCACGCTATGCCATCGCCCAGGACCTTACACTGGATACCATGAATGACTTTGATCCGGGCCAGTATGCGGGACGAATCGGTGAACTGGTAGAGCTGATCAGTGCCAATAGTGTCAACATTGATAGATTCAGAGACAATGGCGGCAAGCTGATTTATTTTCATGGCAGGGTGGATGATTTTATCCCCGTCTATTCTTCCATTCAGTACTGGGAGCGTTTGCAGCAGCGATATGATGAAGAAGTGCTGTCGGACTTTGTGAAATTCTATACGATTCCCGGCATGGGCCATGTCACCGGAGTATTCAACGCACGCCTTTCAAGCCTTGATGCGCTGGAAGCCTGGGTAGAAAGAGGCGAGGCGCCGGGAGAGCTGGTGGCCAGTGATGCCAACCAGGCGACAGCCGGTCGCACACGGCCGGTATGTCATTACCCCGAGTGGCCTCGTTACAATGGCCGTGGTGATATAAATAGTGCGGGCAGTTTTACCTGTGTCGACAGGTAGGAATTTGAGCCAGCTGCTCTTGGGGCTAATAAAGAAGATTAGTCTCGAGTCGGGGTTTCATGAAGGTCGAGTGATTATGTAATGAAACATGATCCTGCGATTAACAAGCAGAACGCCATCGCTTTCTATCGAACTGCCTATCTGGGGGATCCGGTGAAAGCGGTGGAGTTATATGTTGGCAATGAGTATATCCAGCACAATCCTCTAGTTGATGATGGCAAGCAGCCTTTCATTGATTATTTCACCGAGATGGAAAAGCAATACCCGGGCAAAAAAATAAAGTTTATGCGGGCGGTTGCCGAAGGCGATATGGTTGCGCTCCATACCCATCAAACCTGGCCTGGAAATGATGAATACGTGACCATGGATTTTTTCAGGTTTGATGTTAATGGCAAGATAGTTGAACATTGGGACGCCATTCAACAAGTGCCTGCTGAATCAAAAAATGGGAATACCATGTATTAACAATGGCGCCAATCTATAGCGGAGTCTATTATTTCGTCGGTTAGGAAAAGCAGGAAAAATTTCTCCAGTTGGGTGGCACTTTGTTCCCTGATCATTGCCGGGGAAAGCATTTTTCTTTTACCCTTTGTGCTGTCGCGCATCTTTCGTCCCACTTTTCTTGATATTTTCCAGATCACCAATCTGCAGCTAGGCACGGCTTTTTCCCTCTATGGGGTGATCGCCATGGTGTCCTATTTTGCCGGCGGGCCACTGGCAGATCGTTTTTCTGCCCGGCGCCTGATTGTGGCGGCACTGCTGGCAACCTCCCTTGGTGGACTGGTATTGGTCAGCATTCCACCCATTGGCATACTGACACCGCTTTATGGTTTCTGGGGGCTTACTACTATCTTCCTGTTCTGGGCTGCGCTGATAAAAACTACCCGGGAGCTTGGCGGCGATCGTCAGGGACAATCCTTTGGCATACTGGATGCAGGACGTGGTCTGTTTGCTGCAGTGATGTCTTCCGTGTCGGTGTTTATCTTTGCTTCCCTGTTGCCGGCCGATGTAAACAGTGCCACCTTTGCCCAGCGCAGTGATGCCCTGGGTACCATTATTCTTTTTTTTACCGGCATGAATATCCTGTCCGCCCTGCTGGTCTGGCTTTTTGTAGCAGAGCCTGAGTACACGGCTGAGGGGGGTAGTGAAAGGGCAGGCATCAGCAAAGCGGGGTTGGGCAAGGTAATGCGTATGCCGGCGGTCTGGTGTCAGGCAGGCATCATACTATGTGCCTATGTGGCCTATAAAAGCACCGACGACTTCGCCCTTTATGCCCGCGATGCCTTTGGCTATGACGAGGTTGCCGCGGCACAAATTGGCACCTTGTCGTTCTGGATGCGGCCAATAGCCGCCATTTGTGCCGGTCTGCTGGCAGATCGCTTCAGTGCGTCATTGATACTGAAGTTCAGTTTTACTCTGGTCATGGTGGGCAGCAG
>CBFIIQ010000094.1:0-2128 GCA_965662685.1 Pseudohongiellaceae bacterium
GCAGATGTCAATATTGCCAACAAGGGTGGCTGGACTAATCTTTATCTGGCTACAGATAACCGCAATGTTGAAGGCGGCGACTACCCGACCCGTGAACCTGACATGGATCACCTGGCCTATATAAAACTCCTTCTGGATTCCGGTGCTGATACCAATGCGCGTCTGATTGAAAGTACTGAAACGCGAACAGTGTTTACCAACCAGTGGCTTGATGAAAATGGCGCTACTGCATTTTTGCGTGCCTCCCAGTCAGGTGATGTGCCTCTGATGAAGTTATTGCTTGAGTATGGTGCCGATCCCCATATCAATACGGAACTGGGTGTGACGCCTCTGGCGGTTGCTGCCGGCATCGGCTGGGTCGAGGGTGTGACCAATGAGTGGTCCACCGCGCAGACTGTTGAGGCGGTGAGATTGTTATTGAGTCTGGGCATTGATCCGAATTTCCAGGCGGATACAGGTCGTACTTCGCTGCATGGGGCTGCGCATAAAGGTGCCACCAAAGTAGCAGAAATTCTTGTCGCTGCTGGCGGCAGACTGGATATTCGTGACTTCGGCAACACTGATAACCGGGGTAGTCCCGAACTGGCTGCCCACACCTGGTTACCTATAGATTACGCCGATGGATTGGTTCGTGTGGGGGTTCAGAGTTCGATACCACATCCTGAAACGGCCGCGTTAATGCGTAAGTTGATGGATGAGCAGGGGCTTGAAGCGCCACCTGAAGGCAGGACGCTGGAATCAATTTGTATCGTGGAAGTGTGCTCACCAGAATATAATCCACTCGAATATAATTAATTCTTTAGCGAGAATTTGATATTCAAAAGGCCTGGATTAATCCAGGCTTTTTTTGATTCGATTTTTATACTGCTGTTATTAAAAGATATAAATTGACCTGCAATGAAATCAGAATTGAGCGACTCTTTGCTTTTTGTTGTATAAGTAAAGCTTGAATAGATGGGGTGAAAAAAATGGGTAAAAATCATTACGATACTTTTCTGAAAAACGCTATTAAGGCAATGGCGGCAATACTGACATCATTCTTTTTGCTTCCCCATGCCTTTGCCCAAAGCGAGATAGCAGATGCTGTAATGCAGCGAAATGAAGAAGCAGTGATACGTTTAATTGAAGAAGGCTTTGACGTCAACGCGAGTCAGGCTGATGGCGCTACTGCACTTCAATGGGCAGCCTATTACCGGAATGCGGAATTGACGGCACTGCTGCTTGATGCCG
This sequence comes from Pseudohongiellaceae bacterium, assembly GCA_965662685.1. Classification (GTDB taxonomy): domain Bacteria; phylum Pseudomonadota; class Gammaproteobacteria; order Pseudomonadales; family Pseudohongiellaceae; genus Eutrophocola. The sequence goes on from CBFIIQ010000094.1 coordinate 1,231, forward strand.
GCGCTGACCCTTCCATAGCAAATCGTAATGGTTCAACCCCGATGTGGCTGGCAGCAAACCAGGGCGATACAGACACTATCGGGGCGTTACTGGAAGCAGGTGCGAATGCCAATGAGATACTTCCGCTCGGACGCAGGCCACTTATGCTGGCAGCCCGTTCCGGTGTTGTGGATGCGGTCAGTGTTCTGCTGGAGAATGGCGCCCAGCCAAATGCCAGTGAAGACGAACGTGGTACCACGGCTCTCATGCAAGCAGCAGACCAGGGCCATGCGGATGTCATGGCAGTGCTGCTAAACAATGGTGCTGATTTTGCAGCCACGTCTGCCCCTGTATTTCGTGATGGCCGAACGGCAGCTTTAGGTCATTCAGAGGATCCAAGGGAACGAGTCAGGGGCCAGATTATAGCCATTCATTGCGAGGATGAGATGGCAGATTTGTCTTCATTACAGGATTTGGTGAGAGGAAGCTCGGCGAAAGTGTGGAAAGATTTAGTGGCCTCGGAACCTGACCTCCCGCTGGAGAGTATCTGTAGCAGGATACGCCGGGGTTCTATTGCCTTTGTCATAGTCAGTGATAGCGACGATAGCAATACTGATAGTGATGATGCCTTTGGTCGCAGTGCAAGAAACGAACGCCAGCCAGACGGTGGAGAAATAACCCCGCTGGTTTATGCGGCCCGATCAGGGTCAATAGAAGCTGCACAGGTGTTGCTGGATGCCGGTGCAGATGTCAATCAGCTTACCCGTTACGGATGGAGCCCATTACTGGCTGCCACCCAAAATAGAAATTACCAGATGGGTAAATTCCTGATTGAGAATGGCGCAGATGTCAATATTGCCAACAAGGGTGGCTGGACTAATCTTTATCTGGCTACAGATAACCGCAATGTTGAAGGCGG
>CBFIIQ010000095.1:0-2040 GCA_965662685.1 Pseudohongiellaceae bacterium
CACGAAAAAGGACAGCATGGATGCATTGCGCCGGGCCAACGAGACTTCCTGGTTCAAGGACGGAGATAACATGTGGGTCAAGCTGGTGGCCGATGCGCCGGTCATGGAGGTCATTCGTCCAACGGATCTGCAAGCCAGTATAACGGTCAGCCGCTAGGCCGGGGGCAGAAGGTTGTCTGTATGTGCTGACCGAAGGTCGGCTGCATGGGGGCCGGGAGTCCGAGGCTATGTTACTGCGGCTTGACCCTGTCTTTGCAGGTAGCCAATAATAGAAGCACCAGCCGGTTCGGGATGACCCGTTAGAATGAGTGTCACGCCGCCACCACAGTCACCATCTCGCTTGGGCTAACGCGCAGGCACCACATTTATCAATTTTGTTATCAACGTTTTTAATCAACAACTTTAATCAACAACTTTAATCAACAACTTTAATTAACAACAGGAAGCCACCATGATTCGACTTATTCTCAGCCTCTCAATACTACTGGGTCTCTCAGCGCCAGCCCTGGCCGGCCGGGACGATTTTGTTCCGGGCACCGCGGTGCCGGATTATGGCGTCTATGCGCCGGTGACCGGTGTCGAATTGCCGGCGGGCACCCAGTTGAAAATCGCGTTCGATGTTTCTGAAGCCGGGCCGATTGATGCCGTTAACCGGAAATTTGAGATGGTGGCCCGTTCTACGAATTTGCATGCGGCCAAAGGCGTCTCGCCTGAGAATCTGTCAGCCGCCATCGTGATACACGGTGGGGCAGGCGCAGATTTGCTGACAACCGAGGCGCGTGGTGCCGAGAATCCCAATGCCGGAATCATTGCGCAGCTGCAGGCGGCCGGGGTCACGATACTGCTATGCGGACAATCGGCGGAGGGGATGGATATCAAGGCGGCAGACTTGTTGCCGGGCATCACCATGTCCCCGTCCGCCATCACCGCCCATGCACTGTTGCAGCAACAGGGGTATACGCTGAATCCTTTCTGATTAATGGGGTCAGATCCCTATTCTTTTATTAATTTGATCTGACCCCCTTGATTCGTTGGTGTGTTTTATAAAATCGCTAGTTGAGTATTTATCATGAAAATTTCTGCTTCTTTGTTGTTCATATTTTTAACCATCGGAATCAGCGGAGTATCTGCTGCCCAGGATATGCCGTTGGATTACGCGGCCTATGTACGGGATTTCAATTCCGGGAATGACGAGGGTCTGGTGGAGAAATATTTTGCTGAAGATACGGTGATGATCAGCGGTAGTGGTGAGTTTCATGGCCATACCGGCATGAAGGAGTTTCTGGCCTGGGCGCATGATGGTGTGCGTGAAATTCTCAGACCTATCAATATTGCCTACGATGACAGCAATATCTTTGTGGAAGTGGATATGGATTTCGTCGCATCGAAAGAGCGCCCGGAATTTCCTTTTGGTCACATGCTACCGGGCGATATCGTCACGGTGAAGTTTCTGGTTCATTACATTATTAATGAGGACGGTCTTATCCAGGAGTTGCAGACCATGACCTGGGAGCCGGAGAGAGAGGTCAGCAAGATTCCCCGCCTGGGTGAGCACCCGGGACAGAAAGCCGCATTTCTGGCTTATACAGCGGCCTTCAGTGCTGGTTTACCAGAGCAGTATTCTTCTTATTACACGGATGATGTGGTATTGGAATTACCTTCCGTCGACAGTATTTCAGGAAAACAGGCGATTATGGATTTCTATACAGACATGTTTGTGACAGTGCGGGAGTCACTTGAAATCAATACGGTGATTTATGATGAGCACGCCATAGTCGGGGACTTTATCAGCGTGTTCACTGCCTCTGCTGATGCACCTGATTTCCCTGTCGGTCCGCTCAGGGCAGGAGAGCAGTACCGTGTTCCCGTATTAGTCTATTACACACTGGAAAACGGTCTTATCAGCTACATCCGTGTGGCACGCATGGGCGAAGCTGTATTAAATCGTCCAAAGTAAAGGAGAGACGCTTGCAACTTAGCAACCTAAAAACCGCCAAATATGTTTTTTAAAAGTTGCTAAGTTGCTAAGTTGCTAAGTTG
>CBFIIQ010000096.1:0-2024 GCA_965662685.1 Pseudohongiellaceae bacterium
GTTCGTCCTCCTGCGTCGCGTAATCAAACGCCATTGAAGCTGACTTAGCTGTTGTCGGCACTAAACCGATTAAAAGCCCTAAAATATTATTGCGAATATTGACCGCATCAAAGCCCGGCATGGAGTCATCGCCTAACTTAATACAACGCCCCAGAACAGTGTTGGGTCCAGCTTGTCTGGATGCGATCTCCGCATCTAACGCTTCTCTTAGCTCTTTGGCATATTCCAAGGCTCTCGCGGTTATTTGAGGATTATTAGCAATATCGATAAAGATATAATCGAATAGACCCGCAGTGACTTTGTGTAGCCACTGAGGCTCAATTTTTGAAAAACCAAAATACTCTATGGCAAACTCGGCGGGTATCGGTGTTAGAAAATCAGCCACTAAGTCCTTCCCTTCTTTTAAGGCCGGACTATGTTTATCTGCCAGTTTTTTCAACAGAGGCTTGATAATCGTATCGATATCATCACGACGAAAAGCCAACTGCATATTTATTCTATCACTAGCGCCTTTTACGCTGTCATCATCCCAACCTAGAAAAAAACCAGCCCCTTCGGTAATAGCACGCATCTTATCATCATAGGTCACATTAAAGTCTTGATCGCGACTGAGTACGTCTTTTACGGCATCGAAGCTTGTCACTATAGAAATATTCTTAATAGTGAGCACTGGCCTTAATTTGTGTAAAGCCGATAGAATTTTACCCGGGTGCCCTGTCGCCCAGTTCGTCAGTTCTTCAGTAAAATGAGCGATGCCAGTACCATCGGTTTTGGCGAACTCATCTAACTCATGCCCTAGGGGATGTTTATCGTGTAAATCGTCGAGGTTTATTCCTTGTAGCTTTTTTTCTAAAAAATTCAATAAGCCCATTCTAGCTTCCTACTATTGTCATTATTGTGTGAGCAATTTGGCTAACGCAGTTAAATCGTCTATTTGGTCTTCGACAGCCTTTAAAGAGGCATCGCGCAATTTCTGTAAATCGGCTGATTTTGTGTCATCCATATTCTGAGGCAAATCATGTAAATCAATTTGATAACGATGATAAGTACTGCCCTCTTTTCCGGACAGAATTTCCTTAACCACAGCTTCGGTGTAACTGGATTGCGCGTCAGACTGCAGATCAAAAATGCTCTTGATCCACTCTAGTTCGCCCCAATTGCTGGCCTTGGCTACATCTAAAGGCTTAACGATTTGTCCAGTACCCATTGATACGTAAATGCACGGTCTGTTCTCAGAGAGCGTACTGGTTTCGGCAAAAGCCAAGGTTCCAGGGTTATTCGTGCTAACACCAGCGTCCAAGAAAGTTCCCTTAACTTTAGAATCGACGCTAGCGATAGGCGCTGAAGGAAAATAGGTCGGTGCCGCTGTTGCTGCTCTGATGACATTTCTGACGTGAAAGTTATCAGAGTCGGACTTAGATGCTTTCGCTTTGGAGAAAACATGCATGCGCATATCTTCTAGTTCAATTGAAGGAACAGCCACTTCGCTCAACAGATCCTTAAGTGTGCTCTCTCCGAAGTAGTCGCTCAAAATTTTCTCATAACCCACGGCGTCATAGGTAGGATGGGTCACGCCATCCAGCATTTTAAACAGTTTTTTCTTTTCGTGAAAAATCTGGCTACCTAAGTTCTGATACATATGAACAAAATCTAGGGCGCTGTAGCGAGGCTTGGTTGGGTCTTCTTCACTGGGCACATTTAGCCCCACAGAAAGGATAGAGCCGGTAGAGGTCCCCACTGCTATATCAAATAATTCAGCAATGCCTTTTCCTGTTAGCGTTTCCAGTTTTTCCAAGAAAGTAGCCGGAATGATGCCTCTCATGCCCCCGCCATCGATACACAGAATTTTCAGCGGCTTTGTATTGTTCATGTCCATTTCGCTTCTACCTTACCGGAATAATACTATCTCGGATCGACTTCGTTAGTGGCTAATAGCCTGACACCAGTAAGGCTTGGAACAAAGAAATACTCGCCACCGCATAAGCGCACAAATGTCTTCATTTCGGTACAGACAAAAGGTTCTT
>CBFIIQ010000097.1:0-1971 GCA_965662685.1 Pseudohongiellaceae bacterium
CTTCACAGGCTACATCAATCCCAAGCCCTGGCCGATAGGGCCTGTTATTAGCCATGGCTTCGACTACGTCGGCTACCGCCAGGATCCTGGATTCCATCAGTATGTCGTCGCCCTTCAGCCCATCAGGATAACCACTGCCATCCAGACGTTCATGGTGTTGCCTGACGATGGTTGCAATGGGCCATTCAAAATCAATATCCTTAAGCAGATCTGATCCCACCGCGGAATGTGTTTTGATGATCTCATATTCTATGTCAGACAACTTGCCGGGTTTGGTTAAAATTTCCGTTGGTAGTTTTATTTTACCCACATCATGAACGATGGCGGCCAACTCCAGGCCGGTTATTCGCCCAGGCTCAAGCTTCATTTTTTCGGCAATCAGTTTCGCGATTTGTGTTACCTTTTCTTCATGGCCTGCAGTATAGGGGTCCCGGGCTTCCAGTGCGGCGGACAACACGAAAATGCTCTTTCGCATTCCCTCGGTAACAGACTTTTGCGCCACTTTCAGTGGGGTGATATCAAGTATAACTGTGGTCCATGATGTGGAGCTATTGAAGTGTCTTGTCGGTGTAGCTCTGCCACTAAGCCATTTGGTCGCTCCGGATCCTGTCTCTATGCGCCACTCGTGAGTCCACGGCGATAAGCGCTCTGCCGATATCTGGACTGACTGCTGCATACCGGGCAAATCGTCGGGATGAATCAATTGCCATAATTTTTCCGGGTTGCTTCGGATTTCTTTTGCAGATAATTCCCATATAGCTTCACATCCGGCATTCAAATATTCTATGCAGATAGTTCCATCAGGATTCTCGGTATATTGGAAAAGTGCGCCTGGAAGATTTTCGGCCACGCCTGCCAGTCGACTGCTGGTAGATCTCAGTTCTGAAATATCAATACCAAATATATCGACATGCTCAAAATCTTTCTCAGGGGTTATCTGGAAAAGATAAACGATGTCACCAATATGAATCTCTTTTGAGGTGACTATGGCCGTAGTGGACGCCAGGTGGAGGACCTGCCTCCAGTTTGAAGCTGCCAGGCCGCCTTTCATAGCTATGGTGTTAAGCAGATCCTGGCCGCCCTGGTTGGCAATTTGGACATCTGCATCCCGATTAACCCTGATCACCGGATTAGGGTTTTCCATTAAAAAACCCATAAGCTCTGACGCCCTTTTTGCATGCCGGGTTTCTTCTGTGATGTCCAGCAGTATGCCCTGACAAAAGCTGGGAGAGTCTTCGTCGCCATATTTAACGAAGGTCCAGTCCTTGATCCAGAGTGTGTTTCCGGCCTTGCTATAGATACGATATTGCTGAATAAAGTTTTCGACTTTATTTTCAAGGTTTGTGCCAACCTCGGAGGCTACTTTTGCCAGGTCATCCGGGTGAACAATATCTTCGAATTTAAGTTCACCCGTTATAAATTCATCGGCAGTGTAGCCAAGCTGACTAATATTGTCTGACACATAAATGACAGGCCAGCCGGGGGTAAGCTTCCAGACAAAAGCCATGGCCGGACTATTATTGATAATGCTGTTAAGTGATTCAGGACTATAATCACTTGAGTGTGACTTACTCATAGGCTTTGATCAGTCTGAAGGTTTTTTCAGTATATATTACTTTTGAAAATTATTATTTGCGGCAGACAGTGAAAATTATTTCTGACTTAAGCCTTGATCAGGTCCAGGCCAATAAGTAATTGTTCTCGTTCAGACAGGTCGCCGATAATTCTGCTTATTGGTTCAGGCAGTTGCTTAATAAGCGTTGGCGTGGCAATAATTTTTTCATTTTCTGCTAATTTTGGATTTTTTCTTATATCAATGACTTCTATCTCATAGCCTTCATTTTGGATATTTTCCGAACATACATTATGTAGATTTTCCAATGCAGTTTTCGCGGTTTTCGTCATACCGGCTACATAAAGTTTTAAAATGATTTTCTTCATTTTTTGTGCCTTATAGCTACTGTATTTATT
>CBFIIQ010000098.1:0-1957 GCA_965662685.1 Pseudohongiellaceae bacterium
CACCATACCTAGTCAATTGAAGAGTATTGGAGATTGGGCTTTCTCTAATAGCCAGCTGTCCGCTATTATCATCAATAACGGTGTCGAGAGCATTGGTGTTGGTGCTTTCAGTGGAAATCAATTGGCTTCTGTCATTATTCCCGACAGCGTGACGAGTATTGGAGATGGTGCCTTCAGTTTCAACCAGCTGACTTCTGTCACTATCGGCGACAACGTACGTAGTATTGGTAGTCAAGCTTTTCGTGATAATCAACTAACCTCACTCATTATCCCCGACAGTGTGACCAAGATTGGGATTGAGGCTTTCGGTTATAACCAACTCACTTCGGTGCTTTTTGATGCAGATTATTCGTCTGACTATGAATATTATTCATTTCCTGGGAATAGGGCTCTCGCCACAATAGAAGCTTGCGATGACACAAGTGGCTGGGATGATAAAAGTTTTTCCACAGAAACTACAAATATCGATGTTACTTCGGTCGCCTGTAATAAGTATTTTAATATAAGTATTGATGGCAGCAGTGCGACTGTGACTGGCTTATCTGCCGGGATGAGTTCTGCGACATTAACTATCCCTACTACTATTCTTTATGGGGGTAATTTCTACAGCGTTACAACTATTGATGATTATGCTTTCGCGTATACCGAATTTACCTCTGTAATCATACCAGATGGTGTGACCAGTATTGGGGAGGGTGCCTTTAGGGGTGCCCAACTGGATACTGTCATCATTTCCAACAGTGTGACCAGTATTGGGGATGCTGCTTTCACTGGAAACCAACTGACCTCTGTCACGATCCCTGACAGCGTGATCAGTATTGGGGACAGTGCATTCGTTGGCAACCAACTCACATCAGTGAATATTGGAAACAGTGTGGCCAATATTGGAGATAGTGCTTTCAAGTCAAACCAACTGACCTCTGTCACGATCCCTGACAGCGTGATCAGTATTGGGGACAGTGCATTCAAGTCAAACCAACTGACCTCTGTCACGATCCCTGACAGCGTGATGCGTATTGGGGCAGAAGCTTTTCGTGAGAACCAAATAACCTCACTCATTATTCCCGACGACGTAACGCATATAGGATATGCTGCGTTTCGTTCTAATAAACTAAATTCTCTAATAATCGGCAAGGGCGTGGATGTAATTAATAATGAGGCATTTCTATATAACCAACTGACATCCCTGATTATTCCCGATAGCGTGACAATTTTAGGGATGTCTGTTTTTAATTATAACCAACTCACTTCTGTAATTTTTCAAGGAGATTATTCAGATAATTTTCACAACGGTATATTTGGTGGGAATCCTAATCTAGCTACTATTGATGCTTGCGATAGCACAAGTGGCTGGGTTGATAAAAGTTTTTCCACTGAAGCTAAAAATATCGATGTTACTTTGCTCGACTGCTTCTTGAATTTGAGATTTATTATTGATGAAGCCGATGCCACTATCATTGGCTTTGGCCCCGGTGCAAATGCTGACACATTAATTATTCCTACTTATGTTTCATATGAGGGCAAAACCTATACAGTTAGGAGTATAGGAGACAGGGCTTTTACTGATGATCAGCTTACTTCTGTCACAATTCCGGGTAGCGTGACGAGTATTGGGGATGCTGCTTTCAGGAGTAACAGCCTGACCTCCGTCACCATCCCCGACAGTGTGACGATTATTGGGAATAATGCTTTCCAGAGTAACAGCCTGACCTCCGTCACCATCCCCGACAGTGTGACGAGTATTGGGACTCGTGCTTTCGATAATATCAGCCTGACCTCCGTGACCATTGGATACAGTGTGGAGAGTATTGGGGATGCTGCTTTCTCTGGCAACCAACTGACCTCCCTTATCATCCCCGATAGCGTGACAAATATTGGCTATCTAGCTTTCGGTAATAATCAACTCACGTCCCTCAAAATTGGCAATGGCTTGATCAGCATAGGAGAAAAAGCTTTT
>CBFIIQ010000099.1:0-1529 GCA_965662685.1 Pseudohongiellaceae bacterium
GTTCCAGAAAATCATGTCCATGCCTGAATATTATGTGACACGGGCCGAAGACGATATTTTCAAAAACAAAACCCGGCAGCTTATTGATGCACTCAACATAAGTAAGGATACGTTTTTTGAAGTTGTGGAACTTGGCGCAGGTGACGGTAAAAAATCAAAAAAATTGCTGAAAAAACTGATGGACCAAAAATATGATTTCGCCTATCACCCGGTAGATATTTCGGAAAACATTCTGGACCACCTGGAATCTACCCTGAAAAAAGAAATCCCTGACCTGGTTACCCGCCCAAAACAAAGTCTTTATTTTGACGCGCTGGCATCTCTCAAAGAATCCCCCCATAAAAAGGTCGTGCTTTTCCTGGGATCCAATATTGGCAATCTTGACGACAAGCTTGCGGCAGACTTTCTCTATCAGATGGGCGCGAATTTCCGCCATGATGATATTTTGGTTCTCGGTGTGGATTTAAAAAAATCCCGGGATATTGTTTTACCTGCCTACAACGATGAAAACGGCATTACCGCCCGTTTCAACCTGAACCTGCTGGAGCGCATCAATCGTGAACTGGGCGGAGATTTTGTGCTGGACAACTTTGATCACTGCCCTGAGTACCATGAGGATGAAGGAATTGCTTTTAGCTATCTGGTCTCACTTACTGAGCAACATGTGTATATAGAAAGCCTGAACAAACGCTTCAAGTTTGCCGAAGGTGAAAAAATCCATACTGAAATTTCCAGAAAATACGATGAAAAAACGCTTAACAAAATACTTGCCCATACGGATTTCGTCATCGATGGTAAAATCACAGATTCAAAGAACTATTTCGCTGACTTTATACTGAAGCGTAACTGAGCCTGATCGTGAAAAAGATTGGCATGCCAACGTTGGGAACCGGTGCGAGCGGATTCTACCTGGATCAACTCGCACAGCTTTATGAAGCCACACATGGCAATAAAAAGGCGCTTCCCATTGTGCAAAGGCCGGTGGATTTCGAACAGATTAACGCCTACCTTCCTGACAGATTCGCTCAGCTAACCCCGCTACTGGAGAGTCTCTTCCTTGATCTCGAGCAGGATGCTGTAGACATTATCCTGATTCCAAATATCACCTTACATGTTGCTATTGACCGACTCGCTCTGACTGATCAAGTTCGTGGAAAAATAGTCCACCCCATCAGCCTGGGAATCGAGCAGCTGCAAGCCGATGCAATTAAGCACATTACTCTTGTGGGTACGCGGCATACAATGCAGTCGCCACTCATCTCGCAGTATTTTCAACGTCAGAATATAGAGATTGTGCCCTGTAACAATAATGATATGGAGACTCTGGATAGAATCCGAATCGAAGTTTTTAGCGGGGGCTTTAGCAAAACCATGTCTGAAGAGATGCTTGATATCTTCAGTGGCTATTCGAATATTGTCATTGCCTGCACCGAGCTTTCTATTCTCAATACTGACAAAGCCGGCAATCATGATGCCAACACTATTACCGACCTGGCCAGGCTACAGATAGACAGGGCAATCCAGCTTGT
>CBFIIQ010000099.1:1539-1949 GCA_965662685.1 Pseudohongiellaceae bacterium
TCGACGACTTTAACACCCTTCCAGAAAGCCACACGGTCCTTGATCTGGCTGGCACCCTCTTTAGGCTCCGGGTAGTACCAGGCCGCATCGGCATTCTGATTACCATCAACTTCAACTGAGTAATAACTGGCGGTACCTTTCCAGGGACAGAAAGTGGTTTTATTACTGTCGGTAAAATATTCCTTGTTGAGTGATGCTGTTGGAAAGTAGTGATTATTCTCAACCACAACCGTGTCATCACTTTCTGCCAATATCGTATCCTGCCACATAGCTTTCATAGTTGTACTCCTCTCAAAGCTTTCTTGTACGTACTGGCTTGATTAATCGCTCACAATTTTCGTTTGATTATTAAACAGAAAAGTCATCCATAACCCGGCAAAAGCAAAGCATGCTACCAGGGCAAACACATG
>CBFIIQ010000100.1:0-1917 GCA_965662685.1 Pseudohongiellaceae bacterium
TTAAATTACCGGTTAACGGCGCAAAGGCAGTAGCCGAACTGATAATGGAACATGTGGAAAACTACATGGATCAGCTTGGGATAAAACAACGGCATGACATTCAGAATATCAGGTTCAACAGCTGGGTAGCTCTGACAAGGAAGGGGGACTACCAAGCTCCACACCTTCACCGTCTGGCAACAATCAGCGGCGTTTACTACGTCAAAGTCCCTGAATGCCCTTCACCACAAGGTTGCCTGGATTTTATTTCACCAGTCAGTGAGCAGGAAATGAGTTTTTTCAGGGATATTTCCTACTCACATATCCAGATCAGCCCGGAAGCTGGCAGTATCGTAATATTTCCCGCTTATCTCAGACACTATACCCATCCTTTTTTTATAGATGATGAACGCATCTGCGTGGTATTTAATGCGGCGGTCAGCTATAACAAACGCAAAAAATAAATTGGCTTTTCGCTTTGATGGCTTATTCTGAACTGGCAAAAAAGTCGACGAAAGGTTTCAATTCTTGAGCATAGTTTTCCCAATGATTAACAGCTTTTTTGTATATAGGCTGTCTAACCTGAGCAGCACTGGCAGTCTTTACCAGTCTGTTGGTTTGATGGAATAACATGCACTCTTGCTGAAAATCCAGGTTGCAATAATCGAGAATTGCCCTTATCTGCGCTTCAGGATCAGCCACCAGCTTTTCATAATTACATTCATAAAAACCATGGTCAGTAACAGTCCTCCAGTGTTCCATGAGCCATTGATATTGCTGGTAGTACTGACATAGCTCCATCTGATCATAACTGTATAAATTGCCACTGGTAAAATACTGCTTATAAAGTGACAGGCAATTATCAATGGGGTGCCTCGAACAGTGAATAATTTTTGCTTCAGGGAATAGAATTTTTATCATCCCGATATGGATAAAGTTACCGGTCAGTTTATCGGTTACAACATCGTAATCAGGGGCCAAGCTCGAGAGCTTTGCTTTATAGGCACTAGCCATTCTCTCGAACGCTACCTTATCCAGGTTCAGCATACATTGGGGATAAGGCTTCATATTCAAAAAGCTCGCGTCATTGCACAGCTTATCGAAAAAATCAATTTCTCCTGCCCCACAGACCTGAGTATGACTAGCGAGTATCTGCTCTGTCAGCGTCGTGCCAGAACGGGGCATTCCTACAATAAATACGGGCCGTGGAGACCCTCTACTTTGTAATTGCCGGGATTGAATAAACTCCCTGGTAAAAAGTGACCGCAAAGATTTAAAAAAGACAACATCCTGTTGAGAATCGTACTGAACCATTGAGCGTTTTAGCCTGTTCCCCATCTCCATGTAACTGAAGGCCAGCGAATAATTTCCAATGTCCTCGTAGGCTTTAGCCAGCGTAAAGGAAAGTTGCATTTGATCAGCATCATCCAGCACTCCTGACTTGAGCATAGCCTCTATTGCATCTACTTTTTCATCGTCATCAGAAAAAAAATGGACTCGGGAAAGATGGCGATAGGCAACTGTAAATTGCGGCTTGAGAGCAATTGCTTTTTCAAAGCAGTGTTTCGCTTTTTCTAATTTACCCTCATCAAGGTAAAGGGCTCCCAGGTTATTATAGGCATTCGCATTTTCCGGGTCTTTTTCAAGCGCACAATTATAGGATGCCTCCGCCTCAGCAGCCTGACCATTCCGGCAAAAAATTACACCCAACGTATTGAACGCAGAGACATACTCAGAGTTCAAGTCAATTGCTTTTTGGCATACCTCTTTGGCTCGTTCGAGAAGATTTAGTTTGACGTATACATCGGCAAGGTTTTTGTAAGCTTCAGGAAAACTTTCATTCAGGTGAACTGCCTTCAGGAAAGATCTCGAGGCTGGCTCAAGCATATCAAGTTTTTCCTGGACCAATCCCAACGTATTATAGGCATTGCTATTTTC
>CBFIIQ010000101.1:0-1876 GCA_965662685.1 Pseudohongiellaceae bacterium
TTTATCTTTTTCCTTTATCTTTTTCCTTTATCTTTTTCCTTTATCTTTTTCCTTTATCTTTTTCCTTTATCTATTGAGAACTCGCGCTAACAATATTTGCCTGCATTTGCTCCCCTGTCCACAACTGGCCTTCCGGAAAACGCAAGCCGGTACTGACATCCACATAACTGTTTCCCGGCAGGGATCTGACAACCCGACTTTGTTGACCTACCCTGTCACCGAGAACAGCCGCAAATTCTATTCGGGTATTGGCTACGTCAATATTACTGTTATTAATCACCCGGCCAAATATACGTCCATCATCATTGGCATACATCTGTACATTAATGTAGTTTCCCGGATTATCTTCCAGATCAAGTCGGATAAAGCTCAGGCCCGCTTCCTGTCCTACCCTACCCTGGGCTTGCGCCGCCTGGTTAAAATATTGTTTGGCCAGCGTCCTGTTATTGTCTACCAGTGACAGTTTTCCCAGTTCATTCATGGCAATTGCTGTCGGCAAGAGCTGCGTACTGGATTCAAGGTCAGCCCTGGCCTGATCACGCTGTCCCAACCTGGCATAGGCGACGCCGCGTCCCAGGTAATAATCGTAGTAACTGTCATCACTGTTGATCGCCGCATCATAGGCATTAATGGCCCCGCGATAATCTCTCTGGTTCAAAAGAATATCGCCTTTCAGTCCCTTAAAACGCGCTTCCCGTGGCACCATGCTGATTGCGGCATTCAGATTCAGCAGGGCTATATCCAGATCACCATCGGCAATGGCGAGCTGGGCTTCATCAAACAGATCATAGGCCTGGGCATTTTCTTCCAGAAAAGCCATTGCCTGCTGATAGCGTATTTCTCCTGTTTCAAGGTCAACACCGCGTAGCTGCGGCATCAGTTCATCAACCAGCGCCTGATTATTGATAACCCTTTCCTGCGAAGGCGGATGACTGGCAAACAGACCATCCACCCAACCTGGGTTATTCCCTTCTGACAACCTGACAAAGGTTTGCTGTAAAGTCACCGCGGCACGGGGATCGTAGCCTGCCGCAACCATATACTGGATGCCGTAATAATCTGATTCTCTTTCTGCTTCCCGGCCATAGCGCGTGGTAATTAATTGCGCGCCTAATTGGGAGGCACCGACAATGTAATCCCCATAATCATTATCCTGCAGCGCAATCGCGCCCACCGCCAGGGCACCCTGCAGCAGGGTTCCCCGGGTCATGGCCTGGGCGCCATGACCAGCTGCGGCATGAACGACTTCATGTCCAAGCACCGCAGCCAACTCTGCTTCACTTTTTAGTTCCGTCAACAAGCCCCTGTTCACGGCTATTTTACCGCCGGGCAACGCCCAGGCATTGGGTACCGAGTTATTCAGAACCACGAATTCATAATCCAGTGGGCGATCACTGACTGCTGCTATGCGCTGACCCACGCTATTAACGTAATCGGTAAGCGTCTGGTCAACTGTAAACTCACCCCCCTGGCTTTGCTGGGAAGGACCATACTGCTGTTCGCCAATGGCACGTTCCTGCGCTTCTGAAACCAGCGATATTTCATTACGTCCAGTAACAGGATTGACCGCGCAGGATGAAATCACTGCACTTAAAAGCAGCAGAAAAAAAGTAGAAAAGAATTTTGTTTGCATCAAACGACTCCTCCGGCAAGTGTCCGCAAAGTCTGACCACTGAACAATAGTGTAAAACCCCTGCATTCAGCCTGCGTGAGATAATAAAGACCGATTACATTGAAATCTATTTTTTATGTAAGCAAGTTTACCAGCCCGGTCCGGCCTGTCATGGGCAATTAACTATGTCCCGGTTATCATCCGGTAAAATAACGTACGACCAACCAAAAACCGGCCAATGCAGTTAATGAGAGAACGATACGG
>CBFIIQ010000102.1:0-1874 GCA_965662685.1 Pseudohongiellaceae bacterium
TCCGGTGTCTGCAGGCTATGATATTTCATCTCGGCCCGCGCTTCGGCAATGGTTTTTCCTTGTTCAAGGTATTTTCTTATCTGATTTTCAGCTGCGTCGATTTGTTCAGCGGTGTCCAGCACTTCCTCTTCCCGCGACGCCGGAATACATATCACGCCATCGGCATCGCCCCTGATCAGGTCACCAGGCAGCACACGTGCATCGCCTATATTTACCGGCACCTGTTCACCATCTACCTGAACACGATCCTTGCCGGTACGCATGGAATAGGAACGACTGTAAATGGGATAACCCAGTTTCAGACATAAATGCACATCACGGCAGGCACCATCAATGACCGTTCCTGCCAGGCCCTTCTTGTCAGCCAGGTAAGTCAGAATATCGCCCCAGACTGTGGCATCCTCGCGACCGCCATTATCAATAACGACAACAGTCCCTTCATCCAGTTTGTCGATAAAGTCACCTACCGTACCCGGATTATCCGCATCCAGCGGACCATAAAGAATGGTATAGGCACGACCGGCAAGCCGAAAATCATGATCTCTGGGTTTGATGCCCAGGCACTGACCACTGATGCGTAATTTGTCCAGCGCATCACTTAACGTGGCTGTATCCAGTTTCGCTGCGCGCTCTATATTCCTGTCACTCATAATTAAACTCTTGTCAGCCGGGCTGCTTATTTATTATCCAGCATGTTTTCGTAATTAGTCCCCATCACATCCGAAACCGGTTTGCCCGCCAGTACATCCGCTGTCATCAGACGTTCTTTTTCAGCTATTTTCTCTGCAATACTGATCACTTCTTCGGCCCGTGCCGCGGCAATAAAAACAATGCCACTGGCATCCGCAATAACATAATCACCAGCAGCAACCACCGCCTCGCCCACCCGTATCGGTTCGCCGAAGGATTGTTCATAGACTCTGCCGCGAGCAGTATGCGGGGTAGTAAAACGGGAGAAAACCGGAAAACCGATTTCCTCATATTCATCAATATCCCTTGCCGGTCCTTCCATGATAACGCCACGCACGCCTTTAACTTTTGCAGCATTGGCAAGAACCCCCCCCCAACCTGCACAGTCTATTCCGGTACGCTGTTCAACAACGATAATAGTGTGATTATCAGCTGACTCGATTGCCGCAGTACCCAGGTGACGTTTGGAGCCACCTTCAGGGGGTTGGTCATGTAACTTTACCGTTTGCACTACCCCGGCAATTCGCTGCCGGGTTGAGCGCCGCGGAATACCGGATTCAGCGCCGCTCATTTGCAAGGAGTCCAGGGCATCAGAAACCGCACAGGCATCGAGTTTTTCAAGGCGGGCAACCAGGGTATTGCGCTCGGTCATACTTACTCCAATTAAACAGCGGGCAAAGGCCAGGGATAATACCCAATAACCGGGGTCTGAGTCATTTCAACAAATAAGAATTTCAAAAGCATGGCAGGCAAGTCTCCAAAAGTAAAAAGGGGACGGATTTATTTAATAACTTATAATTGTTAAGTATTCTCAAAGTTATGGATTAAATAAATCCGTCCCCTTTTTTTGCGTCCCCTTTTTTTGCAGAGCCTCTGAATTACCCGATCAATCCGGTAGCGCAAGCGCCACAATCTCGGACTTGCCAGCGCCACTGACCGTCAACACAATATATTGTTTGCCATTGAGCAGATAGGTCATCGGCATACCGGTTTGGGAGGCTGGTAAATCTATTTCAGCCAGTATTTCACCAGTAGCCTTGTCATGAGCACGCAACAGGGATTTACCCCCCGGACCTTCGCCGCTAATCAGCAGGGTTTTCGTTAATAAAATACCTACCAGAGTGGGTGATCCGGTGCGCGGTAGTTCCACTGCCTGCAACGCCGGGTGGTTAAGCACCGCTGCC
>CBFIIQ010000103.1:0-1873 GCA_965662685.1 Pseudohongiellaceae bacterium
CTTATGCTGCCGATGCGCGTGAAAACTATGCTGACAGCTGGAGAACGAAGGCCAAATAATTGCCTTGCCGTGAATACGGCAGTGCAGTAGGCTTCTAGAAATGACGCAGTGGATAACGCTGCGTCATTTTTTTTTGCAATAAAAATGTATTTAATAATGGGGAAATGGATTATAAATAGTATGTTTTTGTATTAATTTCTTGAGAATCACAAAGACACTTCCCTAATTCTTGTTTTGAAATTCCTTCAAGTGCTGTAACTCATGCTTATTCGTATTCACTTTTTGGTTTGATATCTCTCTACGGTGTATATAGAGCTTACTCTTATATTTCCCCCCTTGATAAAAACCACTTTTTACTCTGGCATTAACTCTTTCCTTTGTGATTTTTTCAATCTCGGAGAATTCATCAAGCACGATATAGTCACTGAGCTCATCTGCATTCAGGCTTTTAAATCTTGCCTGGTAATGAATGAGTTTATGTATAAGACCGCCCAGTGCTGCCCCTGCGATGATGGAAAAGAATATAAAGATAATCAGTGTAATTAGCTGAAACAACAGAAATACAAGTATTCCGCCGGAGGCGATTATACCCACGATTAATGCAATGATGGAGAGGGTGCCAAGACCGACAAGATAGATTTTTATTGGCCTGACGGAGCCACTAATGGCTGTAATCATAAGCCCGGATAAGATAAAGAATGTGAACACATACAATGTAAACTCTGCGATAAGGGCCATTGTTGTGAAGTACCTGTATTAGTGAATTCAGGTTGCTCTGAGCAGTTCCAGGGGTTTCTGTTTTAAAACAGAGAGTGTAGCGATTAGCGCCGTCAGTACACTCAATGCGCAAATGGCAACAATAGTAAAGGCTGTGATGCCTGGAGAAAAACTCCACAGACCGTCAAAAATAAACCAGGAAATGCCATAGGACATGGCAAGGCTGAGAGAGACGCCGGAAAGGGCCGCGAAGAAGCCCAGAATGCCAAACTCGATTTTTACAATGCGTTTTACATCTGAAAAGTTGGCCCCGAGAATTTTCAAAAGATTTATTTCCCAGAACCGTGATTTCACTTCATAGCGGGCAATGGAAAACAGTACTACCAGTCCGGCGAAGATCGATAAATAAGCCATGACGCGGATTGCCCAGCTGATCTGATCGGTAATATCCAGAATGCGTGCGACGATTTGCTGAACATTAATTACGCTGATATTTGGCAGGGTATTTACGATGCTGTTTTGCAGCGCAATACGATCGGTTTCCTGAACATCGCTAATGGCAGCGATGAAGGTTTTTGGGGCCGGGTCCAGTACACCGGGCTGGAATGACACAAAAAAGTTCGGCTGAAACGAGTTCCAGATAACGGAGCGGGTATTGATAACTTGTCCTTCAACAGGAACGCTCTGCACATCGAAGCTCATAACGTCACCGATGCCTAGCCCCATACGTTCGGCAAAGTTTTCTTCCAGTGAAATACCGGGTAATTCATCAGAGTTGAAATCCCAGGAGCCTTCCCAGGGTTCGCCTGCAACGATAGTTTCCGACTCCTTAAGCACATCCTGGTAGGTCAGGTTCATCGTACGTCGACGCATCAATTGCTCGTCAGGAGTCTCTTCCGGATCGTCAATTAACTGGCCATTCACCGCTTCCAGACGTGCCTGGATCATGGGAGAAAGGAATGACAGGGTGTAGCCACGCTCACCTATAGTACTTTCCAGTATATTCAGTTGCTCAGGCTGGATATCAAACATGAAGAAATCAGGAACAGAATAATCAGAGGGCTGGGCAATATAACCCTGGAGGCCTTTCTGGATTTGTGGAATCAGATTGATCAACAGGGAGCCCAGGCCAATAGCCAGAAAACAGGATATTGCG
>CBFIIQ010000104.1:0-1870 GCA_965662685.1 Pseudohongiellaceae bacterium
AGGACGAAGGTGGCGCTGGTGGCGGTGGATTTTTGCAGGAAGTCACGGCGGGTTAGTGCCTGGGGGTGATTTGGGGGAGCGGTGTCGGCAATGTCGGATGGCGCTGCGCTTATCCGACCTACGGAGGTAGCGGGCGTGTTTTTGGTTGTGGGTTTGTTGGGAGAGTGTTTGGGCATGGGGGTAGGGTAATGGGAAAAGTGGAAAGTGGAAAGTGGAAAGTGGAAAGTGGAAAGGGAAAGTGGCAAGGGCGGACTGCGTCCGCCTTGGCGGATATCGCTGCGCTCTTCCGCCCTACAAGGGTTCTGTGCCTTCATTGAGAATCTTCAAGTAGGCATCATATACATAGCGCTTGTCCCTTTGTTTGCCTGAGATTTCTCTTAGAATGCCCTCATCTTCCAGATGGCCAATGGACTTTCTCACGGTAGGCGCAGAGAGTTTGAGCGCTTTGACAATCATGGGAGTAGAAACAAGAGGCTGTTTTTGCAGAAATTGGAATACCCGCAATGCCGAGGCGGCGGGTCTGCCCAGTTTTTCCAGCTTTTGCCTGTCACTGTCCATGAGTTTTAGCAGCTGGCTGGCTGTCTGATAAGCCTGGTCCGCTGTTTCCTTGACGCCGGTCAGAAAGAATTCTACCCAGGCTTCCCAATCGCCTTTTTCCCTGACTCGTTGCAACAGGTCGTAATATTGCTGACGGTGCCGCTTGAAGTACAAACTGAGATATAGCGTGGGTTCTTGCAAGGCTTCGTGAGCACACAACATGAAAGTAATAAGCAGCCTGCCTACACGGCCATTGCCATCCAGAAACGGGTGAATGGTTTCAAATTGCACGTGCACCAGGGACGCCTTGATCAACAGCGGCAAGCCGGACGTTTCTTCATGGATGAATTTTTCCAGGTCACTCATGCATTCTGTGACTTTGTTAGCCGGTGGAGGCACATACATGGCGTTTCCAGGCCGGGTACCGCCTATCCAGTTTTGCGAGCGCCTGAATTGTCCCGGAGCCTTGTCTTGCCCACGCCCCTTGGCCATCAGTATCTGGTGAATTTCCTTGATCAGGCGATTGGATAGCGGGATTTTTTTCAGCCGTTCCAGACCGTGGCTCATGGCAGCCACGTAATTGGATACTTCCTGCACATCATCCAGGGGAACACCTGGTATCTCATCGCTTTCAAACAACAGCAGATCCGATAGAGATGACTGGGTGCCTTCAATTTGCGAGGACAACAAGGCTTCTTTTCGCACATACATATAAAGGAACAAGTCTGTGTCCGGGAGAATGGAGGCAATACTGTCCAACCGGCCAAGTGCCCTGTTGGCTTTTTCCATGAGTACATAAAGTGGCCCCAGGTCCAGTGCAGGGACAGGAGGGAGAGGAGGGGGGATATAGGCTTTTACTTTTTCTCCACCGGCTACAGTGAGTATATAAGTACCTTCCCGGGGGTTAACTTTTTTCTTAACGGCCATTGGAAAACATCCTTTCCTAAGGAATTTCACTAGAAAAGGATAACAGCATTTCCTTTCATAGTGAAATTCCTTAAGAAAGGATAATTTCACTGCTGCGAGAATCGGGGCAGACCACATTTTTTGCTGTGCTTTTTACGCAAACAAGGGGTCAGAGTACTTGAACCTCTTATCCATGCTCATATCCAGAACAGATATGGATCTGACCCCATTGATAGTGATGTGGCTCTGCGTTTATCCGACCTACTGGTGTATGGGATTACGGGGGTTGGGTTTTAGTGTTTGGGACTTTGGGTTGGCGTGATTATTAAACCGGGACTATGGTGAATTATTCAGGATGAAGAATTGAAGTTAAGTGCCAGTAGTCAGAGAAATGGAATTCGGTGAAAACGACGCGTTATTTTCAGTC
>CBFIIQ010000105.1:0-1866 GCA_965662685.1 Pseudohongiellaceae bacterium
CCATTAAATTGTTTGTAATCCAGGCCAATCTGACTTTCCTGAAGCCCATTAAATACCTGCCTGGAATTAAAGGTTAGATTGTATTTTGGGTGGCGGTAACGAAAACGAATATCCAGTCCGGATGCGCCGGTATTTTCATAGGCTGCGTTGGCCTGAAATTCATAATTTTGCCCCTGCTTGAACAAACCGAATTCTGCAAATTGCGTATCTTCGACTGATGAAAGCCCAATACTGCCACCTAACGTCTGACCAAGGCGCATGTTATATCCGGCTCTGACCAATAACTCATCCTGACCTGTACGCGACAGACGATTTATGTCCAGATCATTTTCAAGGCGTCCAATATGAACAAAATACAGGGGTTGATCCGCAGGAGGGATATTGGCAGTTTTTGAATAAAATCGCTCTTCTGTTGTAACACTGCCACCTGCATCAATTATACGTATCTCTATCATGTAGGAGCCATTGGGAAGGTCAGTAGTATTAAGCAGGTGATTACCAATACTGTAGTAGTCAGAACTGATCAGGCGCCCTTCCTGATAAATTTCCACTCGGCTGCGTGTTGCAAAATATAATTCAATTTCATTACCCAAAGATTGTTCAAGGTCGGCCCTGGTAAGCAGTGAGCTCGCATAGGTTGCCCCGACAAAGCGTTCATTGGGCATAAAACTGAAACCATTGGCATTTTCCCTCACCAGTCCAAGACGATAATCCTTGCCTTCAAATTCTCTCATGAATGCTACCGTGTCGATATCAAGCCCCTCATCGGATACAAGGTTACTGCGCATGGAGAATCTATTCTCACCCCAGGCAAAAAGCGTATTGTTGAACAGATTATAGGTACTGACATCGAATTCTTCTGTTGCGAAAAAAAGCGCTGACTGATTCATAAATGATAGTCCGGCTTCACTTGGCGGTAGAAAACGAACTACATTGGCACCAGCATCAGTTAATAAATCAGGCGAGATAAATAACCACATACGCAGCAAAGAGCGATCAAAAATAATTTCAACGGAATCCGTTTCGAGGGTTCCACAATCTGTCTGAAATTGAGAAAAACAAAGTAATTCACTATGCGCATCAAGGGGTTTGTTCAGGTAGGTTTCAAATACCTCCGGTGTCTTCAGATTACTCAGCTGCCCAACCAGTCCCTGAATATCGAGGATAGTGACTTCTCTATCGGTAAACTCTGCCAATACCGAGCCAAGAAAATAGCCGCCATAATAAACGTCAATTTCTGTTATCTGAGGCTGATTAAGATTTTCAAATCCGGGAGGAACCCAGTCAGCCCGCGAAGAATTATTCACTGCTGACGAATTATCTAATCCGCTTTCTATTAATGTTGCGCTATTCTCAGGATTAGCTATAGCAATCCTGTCAGGAATATTGGGCGTGAGCGGGTTGGTGATTTCTGCGCTGCCAATTGCCACCACTTCTTCCAGGTTCTCCCCTGAATTCTCTTCTACAGCAGAACTGATATTTTGCTCAGCAGTCACTTCGAACGCTTCAGTTTCATCCCTGACATCCTGTGCCTGACTCGCTAACGCCTGGTTTCCCGAGTCAGTGACTGATGGCTCTGATTCAGTAACATTCGATTCAGTAACATTCCTTGCTGGATCTATATCCTGAACAGATAGAAATTGCTCAGGCAAGCCTTCTACAGAAAGGTTTCGTTCTTCAACAATGCCTGCAACGCGGCCATTTAACAGTTTAAGTCTGATTTGTTTTTCGGTTCGATCGGCATAATCAGGCGTGCGATAGGTAAATACTATTCGAACCTGCGCAGTTTCAGTATTAGCAGATAACAGTGAAATAGATTCAGTTGTTATAACTATTCTTTCCGGGCGCAAGATGTTCCGCACTCTA
>CBFIIQ010000106.1:0-1831 GCA_965662685.1 Pseudohongiellaceae bacterium
GTTTACTATCACTGAGAAATACAGTGGTGGTCTTGGTGCTGGTCAGTTCCGTGTGATTGCTCCTGCGGGAGTTGTATTTGCTACTCCATACCCAGCATCAATAGGTGGTGGTACAGCAACATATGCAACTGATACATTTGCACCAAACGACACATTAATCATGTCTGTAGGTGTAGCCACACCATCAGTAACAATTGCTGCTAATGTAATTGTTGCCTCTACTGTAAGTGGTTATGTCTCCTTTGACTTAGTTGATGGTGATATTGATGCCAACTTCAAGACAGGACTTACTGCAGATAGTGTAAATCTGGCCTATGCTGATAAAACCCTGACCGCACTTGATGCTGGTTCAGCAGTTTCTGTAAACGCCGGCTTTAGCAAGTCTTCTAATGTGGTTACTGGTGGTCTGATTGGTGATGGTTATAGCGTTATGTCTAGCAACACTGCTACCGTAACTGCCTCTATCGCGAATGTTGGTGGATCCCAGACTCTGACCATAACTGGTGTTGCTGCAGGTGCGGCAAACGTTACAGTTACTGATGAGCTTGGTGCAACTGATGTGGTTGCAGTAACAGTTAGTACTGGTGCAGCTATACCTGACGCTGAGAAAGGCGCTAAAGGTGTTGGTGACAGAACTGGCGTTACCTTCTCTGCCGGTGCAACTTCAGACGGCGGTTCTACATACGGTACTACCTTTACAGTTGATGACGAAGTAACCATCATTGCTGTAATTGGAGTAGACTCTACTGATGTAGGCTCAGCTGGTGCAACTCATGTGGCTGCCAAGCTGGAAGGCAACGTGTTTGTCTACCTGGATGAAGATGGTAACTTTGCAGAATGGGATACTTCTGGTCTCCCAGGCGCAAATATCGTTACTGATTCATTGGAAGCAAGCTACACAGTAACTGTTGTAGATGGTGAAAAATTACCTGCGGGTGAACACCGTTTCGCCCTTGCTTACAGCACAGGTAGTGAAGTGATTTACACAGGTAAAGCGATAGTGATCACTATCACTGAGTAAACCTTGTAAAATGAAGTAATTAAAACGGCACCTTCGGGTGCCGTTTTTTTTTATTAGATAAAATGAATATAATCAGAGATAGGCTGTCTTACTATAACTACTGAATAATTTTAAAAACGTTAAAACCCTATGTCTTATATGAAAAAATACAAACTGGTAATCTTTTCTATACTTTTATGCCCTGCATTGGCATATGGACAGGAATTAAATCTATTCCAGGAAACTCAAAGTTCACAAAATCAACAGACCGATAATAGTCGCCCTCAAAGATCAACTGGTAAAAATTCAACGCCGGCATTTACCCTGGTAGGAATAAGTCGATTTGGTGATGAATACTATGCTTCATTACGCAGTCGAGAAGGAGATTCCGTCAAAGTGAAATATGATGGAAAAGGGATTACCAATATTGAAGGCTACAGAGGATTTCGTATTGCCGATATTAGTTCTCGGCGGGTTTCAATTCGAGTGCCTGACTCTGACCCTTGCGTGGAAAATCTGGATAAGGGTGTTAGTTGTATGGACGATATAGCACTATTAACATTAAGTAATGCAACTCCGCTAGCCTCAAGAATACAGTCTCAGGAGACGGTGGTGACAGAAGGGTCGGGATTTGAGTCAATTACTGTAAATGAATCGGATGTAGCAGTAGTTGAAGATAATCCCGACACTATTCCTGGTACAAATGTTCTAAGACGAAATCCTTTTAGTGGAGAATTACAAAGACTACCGGATCGTACTCCCGAAGAACAAGCTGAAGTAAATAAAATTCGGGCAGAAAGAGCGGAGCGTTTCAGGAACTTTGAAGTCGTA
>CBFIIQ010000107.1:0-1817 GCA_965662685.1 Pseudohongiellaceae bacterium
GCCTCCAGTTCCAGCAGCCCCTCTCATTACGGATGCCCGGCCTACTGCTGATGCGGGTGGCGATATCACCATTGAAAGCACTCTTGATTTCGTTACCGTCAGGCTCGATGGCTCCGCCTCTTCAGATGAGGAGGGAGCGATTGAGAAATACTTCTGGTTTGAAGTACGAGATAGCGTGAGTTATTTCATTACCAGTGGCGAGTCACCACGCCTTACGCTGGAAAATGGCAAAGCCTACAGATTAAAACTTCAGGCAAGAGACTCTGCCGATAATACAGATGAAGATTACATTACTGTAACGCTTATTAAGCGGGCTATGCCTGATGTACCCCAGCAGAGCCTCTCCAGTATCATACGCACAGACGGCACAGCAACCGATTCAACTATCTCTATCGGTGCCTCTTCCGGTGGTGAAACCTCCAACACCTCATTCACGGTAGATGATGACGTAACACTCACGGCAAAGATCTACCCTGACTCTGATCATGTCGGTGAGAAAGGTGCGCTCCATGTCGTCATGAGAAGTACGGTTGATGGCAAGAAGACCTTCACTGTACTCAATGAGGATGGCAACTGGCAACCATGGAATGCGAGCTTAAAATCGCCACTACCTGCAGCTCAGTACGTGGAGTCTTTAGATGAGGTGGAAGAGGTGTTGATTTATTCAGGCACAATCACTGCTGGTAAGCGTTTGTTTTATGTAGGCTACACTCTGTTTCCTGAAAAAGGAAACCCTGTCATCACTTTCAGCCAGGTACCGTTTAAGATTACTGTGTCGGAGTAAATATAAAGTGAATTTTTAGCAGATTGCCGTTGGCCGTGAAATATTTTAAGCCAGGTTGTCCAGCCGGATGACGGGCAGAGGCCTTATGCGACCTGCGGGATAAACTTTCAAGGATAAGCGGTACTGGAGGCCGAATATGGATATACGTATAAATCATTGATAAATAGTTAAATAAAAATTAACCATAAATAAAAATTAATAGACGCGGTAATAGTTTATTGTGTGCTGTATTACTATAAAGCACGTTTATAGTCCCATCTCAGCTCTATCCCTGCAAGGCACCCCCCAAGCCACTAGTCACGCCTGAAACGCCTTATATCTAAATGGCAAGTGTCTTAGCAGGATAGGCAGAGGCATTACAGTTTTGCACATTACCATACACGCCCAGGTGTAATAAATATTTCAAGTTCTGCTATTTAGTTGGTTTAAAAAATTGCCTGTTTAAGTAATAAGCTTTTGTGCAGTGACTTATGAAACAGATCGACTTCGACCTATTCTGTTATAGTTGACTTCTAATCTGGTTCAAAAAAAAGCCCCGTATTGGACGAGGCTTTTCATAATTAAGTATGACTGGAAAAAAGTCTGTGAAACTCAGAAAACCCTGTGACCAGATAATATCTCTTCGAAGTCCTCACAGGTTAGGCCACCAACGTCTGTTGTAATCACGCAATTATCTATGCGGCTGGTAAGTATCTCATTATTAACGCCAGAAATAGTACTTGAAAGTGATCCTTCAAACGGGATTTCATCGTCAAACGTGCTGTAAATAGTGCTGATAAATTCTACCGTATTGTTGTTTACAACTTCCCATCGCAATATTTCAAAATCAAAGCTGCCACTATTATAGGGGTCTTCGAATAAATCAATCGATATGGCCTTGTTGCCGACTTGATGAATGATCAGATTTTGATGGGCAAGAGTTTGATACAGCCCACTCATCGGACCAGTATCAGGTATTAGAAGGTCCAAAAAAATCTCATAATTGCCACCTTCACACTCCCCCAGGCATAATTCTCTGGCTATCTTAATTCCT
>CBFIIQ010000108.1:0-1810 GCA_965662685.1 Pseudohongiellaceae bacterium
GATGGGGTGAAAGCACAACGTTTGACATGCTGAACAGGGCTTCGCTGGGCTTGGCCAGACCCTCAAAGACATCAAGGCCGGTTGCGCCAAGCGTGCCGTCCTGCAGTGCCTGGACCAGCGCTTTTTCATCAACAAGAGAGCCCCGTGCAACATTAATCAGGGTGCCTTCAGGCCCCAGGGCCTTCAGCACTTGCGCATCAATCATGCGGAAGGTGTCGTTGCCTCCCGGGGCCGCCAATACCAGAATGTCCACTTCAGATGCCATGCTCAGCAGATCCGGATACCAGGGGTAGGGGGCATCGGGTTTTTCATGACGTGCGTGATAGCAGATTTTTAGCCCGAAAGGCTCGGCACGCAGGGCAATTTCAGAACCAATCCTGCCCAGTCCGACTATCCCCAGACGCTTGCCGCCAAGGCTATAGGAAAATGGCATGCTTTCGTTGCCACTGCGGCCCTGGCGCACAAAGCTGTCTGCTTCGGTCATGCGTCGCACTGTGGCCAGTATCAGGCCCATGCCCAGATCGGCCACATCACTGGTCATCACATCCGGGGTGTTGGTAATGGTGATATTACGGGCTTTGGCCGCGCTGGCATCGACTTTTTCAGTGCCCGTGCCATAGACGGAAATCTGTTGCAGATTTGGCAGGGCGTTGATGAGCTCGGCAGACATAAAGGCATGGGACGTGCCCACCATGCACACGATGTCGTCGGCCACCGCCTGCAGCAGCGCCGCAGGATCATCTGCCCGGTAATAGTGATGAATGGTGTAATGCTTCTCCAGCGCGCTCATGGCATCGTCCGGCAGGAAACCGGCGGCGAGGATCTCTCCGGGTTTACGGGGTCTGGTATTTTCTGGCATTGCCTGATCCTGACTACCTTATGGATTCGATTGATTCATTGGTTTATTCGTCGCTGTCATCATACGGCCACTGCAGAGCACCACTGTGGGTGACGGCGCCTTTATTGGCGGGGCCAACCAGCCTGGCATATTTTTCCAGCACCCCGGCCAGGTTGCGCTGCACCGGTTGCCATTGTTGTTTACGTTGCCGGAATTCTGCCTCAGAGACATCCACCGCAATGGTGCCCGCCGCTGCATCAATACTGATGTGATCGCCATCGCATATCAGGGCGATGGGACCGCCCACAACTGCTTCAGGGCAGGCATAGCCGATGCACATGCCGCGGGTCGCCCCGGAAAAACGGCCATCGGTCAACAGGGCCACTTTCTCGCCCATGCCCTGACCATAGATGCGCGAGGTGACCGCCAGCATTTCCCGCATGCCGGGGCCGCCCCTGGGTCCCTCATTACGAATTACCAGGATTTCCCCGGCCTGGTAGTCCATGGCCGCCACCACTTTCATGCAGTCTTCTTCTGATTCAAACACCCGCGCCGGGCCGCTAATGGCCAGTGACTTCAATCCTGCTACCTTGATGACGGCGCCTTCCGGACACAGGTTGCCTTTCAGAATGGCCAGCCCGCCGGTGTCACTGATGGCCCCAGCGACAGGATTTACCACTTCGCCATCGGGTTCCGGGGTATCCGCCAATGCCTTCCGCAGGGGAATGCCGCCAAACGAAAGCGCATTGCCATCCACAAACCCGGCTTCCATGAGCGCCTTCAAAACCACGGGGACGCCACCCACCTCATGCAGGTGTTTGGCCAGAAAACGGCCGCCCGGCTGCATGTCGGCGATATGGGGTGTGCGTTTGAATACTTGTGCGACGGCATCGATATCAAAGTCTATCCCGGCTTCATGGGCGATGGCTGGAATATGCAATACCGCATTGGTGGAGCCACCGGTAGCGGCCA
>CBFIIQ010000109.1:0-1804 GCA_965662685.1 Pseudohongiellaceae bacterium
GGTAACAACCTTGATACCAATGGCGACTGTGTCGAGGTCGTCAACCTTGAAGGGCGTACGGTCATTCCGGGTCTTATTGATTCCCATACGCATTTCATTCGCACCGCCCAGGCGCCAGGCCCCTTTATTGTCGGGCAGGAAGCGGCAACAAGTATTACCGAGTATCAGGACGCATTGGCGCAAGCGGCTGAGAACGCTGTCCCCGGTGAATGGATTGTTGCCGTTGGTGGACTGACGCCTTTACAGTTTGAGGAACAGCGCTTGCCCGGTTATGAGGAATTAACAGCCGCTGTGCCGAACAATCCGGTCTGGATACAGCGTGGATATCTTGCCGATGGCATAGTCAATGATCTTGGCAAGCGAACCTTGATCGAGCGCGGTATAGCGGTGAATGAGGAGGGTATTTCGGCGGCAGCGGATGGTGGGCTCAGGTTCATTCTGCGTACCCGCACAGATGAACGCATGTTGAGTCGTTTTCGGGACTATATGGCCTATGCCGTGTCCACCGGACTGACGACGGTTGTCGACCAGGGTTGTTGTGATTTTCTGGGGGCTGAGCTCAATATCGATGAGCGTCCGAATTTTCGCATTCTGGATATTCTCTGGCGCAATGGTGAGCTGCCTTTGCGCATGCGTCTGCAATATGATCATCGGGATATTCTTGATCAGGAAGACCTGCGCTCTGTCAGTGCCCGTGTGCTGAATTCCACGCTGGGTATGGGTGACGGTTTTTACAAAGTGGTGGGTGTGGGTGAGCGGGTGATTGCCGATGAAGCGACTGATGATGAGGTGTTTGAAGCCTATATGAACGTCGCCAGGGCAGGCTGGCCTCTTTCCCAGCACACTATCTGGGAAGATGAGATAGAACGCTATCTTTCGATCATGGAAAGAGTGGCCGCGGTATTACCTGTCGCCGACCTGCGCTGGACCCTTGAGCATATTTTTGAAATTACACCGGAGCAGATTGATCGGCTCAAAGCGATCGGCGTCTCTGTGCGTGTTCAGGATCATGACATCCTGCGCAATGGTTCCACCGGCTGGCGTCCCGGACCACCGCTGAGAACGCTTCTTGATAGTGGTATACGCATGGGAGCTGGAACAGATTCCGGTGTGGTAGGGCCACTGAATCCCTGGTTGTCCCTGTATTTCATGGTGACCGGTAATCATATGGGGGGTGAACCGATCATTCCAGGTGAGCAGATCAGTCGTCTGGAAGCGCTGAGGCTTTATACCGCCGACAACGCCTGGTTTCTTGGTGAAGAGGATTCCCTGGGGTCAATAGAGGTGGGCAAGCTGGCTGACATGGTGGTTATCGACAGGCCATACCTGGATGTCGATGCGGAAGAGATTAGAGATATCACACCGCTGCTGACCCTGGTGAATGGAAAAGCGGTACATGCCACAGCGCCATTTTCCGGTTTGGTCAGACAGTGATTTAGCCTGGAAATCGTTATCTTAAAAAGATTTAGGGTCAGAGTAAAAACTATCGTCACTTCAACTCGTCTTGTTTACCAATAGGTAATTCTACTCTGCTCCAATTATTCTATGATGGGCAGGCATGGATTTATATGAAAGCGGATTGCCAGATAAAAAAACGACAGTTCTAAATTTCTCTCATGCTGAAAGACGTTAAATAAAGCTATTGCCGGTGCTTACAAGTGCTATGCTGGTGAAGCACTCCATCATGTAGTTTCAGAAAGATGCGGCTACAGCTCCGTTTCGGATGCTGCCAACCTCTTTGCAGGAGCACTACCCATGAGTAGAGAGCAGAAAAGTAACAAGGAAACCAAAAAAAAGGCAGGCA
>CBFIIQ010000110.1:0-1752 GCA_965662685.1 Pseudohongiellaceae bacterium
CTTTAAATATGTTGGGCACAAGAGTTTGAGCAGAAACAGATGAGGACAGACAGATGGTGAATAGAATACGTTTCATTTTCCGTGACCAAGAGTTTGTGGTTTATCCCGTCTCAGCAAGCGTTTAGCGATTAAGCAGAGGAGTTAAACCACAAACAGCCGAGGTGATTTTCAAAAAATTATAGATTATCGACTTTAAGGCAATCATCATTACCAAAAACCTTGTTCAAGCAACTTTTTATTCATAGTTCGCAATTAAGTAACTGCGCAGACACAGTGAAGCTGTTAAGTTACGAAAGCCCTCCCCGCCACATGTTTAAATTACGACTAGTTAGACGTAGTAGACTTACCCTTTAGCATCAAACAGAGAGTAGCCTGTGTAAAAAAAAGCCCGCCTATTTTAAGTTGAATGAACCTTAAAAGCGGAGAATCTTATCAATAGCAACATCACAATTACAAAATTAGGATCAGTCAAAATTTTATGCAAACACCATGTAAAGTTGTCAATAAATACTGCTACGATTTCGGGATCTCAATAGTCTCTGCTAATAAACTGAGCAAATACTGAGCAAACGACAAAAATCGTCCCATTATCTCTTCTAAAAACTCTCTTCTATTATGGGCTGCCAACGTAAAAGTGAAACGCTGTTATGGTTCTTATAAGTATCTTATTATAATATTACAATGACAAGCAATGCGCGTAACGGTGGATTTCGAAAGTTAATCAGTAAAGAGTTTAAAAAAGACTTGCTTTGTTTGTCAGTTTGAATTCGATAAGCAGCTATTGATCGTTCATCTAAGAGGTTGTTAATGCTAAAACTACTACCCTTTCCATTATTATTATTTCTGTCAGCTCTAGCTCAGAGTCAAGTGCCATATGTATTCTCGGATGGGACACCAGCCTATGCCTCAGAGGTGAACGCTAACTTTGCGGCTCTAAACCAACGACTTGATGTACTAGAGGAAGAAATAACGGGACTCAAATCGTCGAATGTTGCGGGGCACACATACAAACTTGAAATATCAACTACTGCTGTATCACGCTTTGATACTGACCCGTCAAACTCAGCGAGTGATCCAGGGTTTTGGAATATCGATCTTTTCATTGAGAAATATACACTTAAATTCAATGATGATGCCGAGCAAACAGCCATACTAGAAACGGAAGAAGATCGTGGAGGTGATTTGTGGCAGGACGGCTCTCTGCATTTCATTCAATACCAAGAAGACGGCATAGAAGTTTTTTATTGGACCCAAAAAGGAAATTCCGTTTCCTTATCAGAGACACCCGGAGGTAGCAGTCTAATCAGTATGTATGTCGTAGATGGGGCTTCTGCACTTTATAGCATCTTTTCAGAACAAAAAATCAATAATGACACTGGCAATGATAGCTGCGGTAATGGCACTCAGAGATGTTACGGTGACGAATTCCAGAACTCCACTGCGATCGGTGTCCGAACAATTGCGAGTGAAGATTGATTCATAAACTTTTCTCACTTACCAGCGCTCTATAATCAGACCAGGATTGATTGGTCTCTTTTGTACACTGCAATCAAAAGCTCAACATTATTGAAAGTCAATCTCTTTGCCTTACGTATAAATTTTCTCATTGTGTATCACGTTGCAATTCTGCAAGTTGGCGGGACGTCACCCCTCCCTTTGCCTGTTAAGACCCCGGCTAGGTGATTGGGATAGGACTTGGGAGAGGCTCTAGGAGACCGTACAGAGCCGCTGGAGGCGTTTTCTTAGTGGGTA
>CBFIIQ010000111.1:0-1750 GCA_965662685.1 Pseudohongiellaceae bacterium
TGCACCTCCCACTCAAGACCTAAGTTTTCAATCAGCTTACTCGACTCAGCCTCCTGATCCTTGACAAGGTGTTCATAATTGACGGTATATATTTTGCCCGGGAGTACTTGTTCCCAATGTTTCATCAGGCGCTTGTGTTGTAGCAATCGGTGGGCAATATTTTCTAGATCATTCGCCCATCTAATCGACCGAAATTGCGTCATCCAACAAGAAAGGCCGATATCCCTGACTTCACGATTACAATAAATTATTCTGGCATTAGGAAAAAGAGTAATCAGCCAGCCTATGAACTGATAGTTATCAGGCATCTTATCCACAACTCTGATTGCAGTTTCATGACCATTAAATTTTTTCAGATACTCAAGTTGTTGCAAATATTCATCTGCAATACCCTTGATTACATTTTTCTGCATGTTTTCGAATATTGAAAATTCATCCTCATGCTTCTCACCGGAAAGAGCTTGTGCGGCATGGAATGAACGCCCCAGGTAGGGACGCTCCCCCACACCCAGAACGTTGGAATGTGAAGAAAGAATCTGCTCAGTAAGTGTGGTGCCGGAACGCGGCATGCCTACAACGAAAACAGGAATTTCACTATCTGAGCCAGGCCTATCATTCATGGAGTCAAAGTAATCCCCATCAAAATATGAAATCAGATTATCCACAAAAGCCTGGTGAGCTTCTCTGCTATAAGACCATCCACGTTTTGACCGGAAGCTCCAATTCAATTGATTAGCAGCACTGAGGTGTTTAGCAGCGTTGACTGCCTCACCCTTACCATCAAAAAAATAAGTCAAACCATTGTGCAAAGACGCACGGGCACGCTCTGTCAGGTCGTCCCTCTGTAAAATCGCATGGATAGAGTCGATTATGGCACTATCAGCATTACTTTTAAGCTTTACCGCCAGACCCGACAGCGCTGGGATATATTTGGGATTTAATTCCAGGGCGCGCCTGAAATGGTCTTCAGCACTTCCCATGTCACCGGAAGAGGATAAAAGAGCACCCATTAAATGATGTAACGACACATTTTCGGGTTCCTGAATCAGTGCTCTGTTCAACACTTCGCAAGCTTCATCGATATTACCCTCATCCCAGTGCAACCTTGCCAATACCTTCAAGGTAGTAACAGAAATCCCATCCGCTTGAGTCAATGGCAAGAGTAGCTTAATGCCCTGGTTTGGCTCCTCTCTTTCACCGCAAAGCTGCGCAAGACCAATTCGAGCCTCCAGATTTTCCGGCTCCTTGCTTAGCGCCTTTTTATACCAGAATTCAGCATGCTGAAGCTCCGTAAGTTCCTGAAATGAGTGCCCTATTTGTACTGCAATTGGGACAGATTCTGGATCACACTCAAATGCTGAGGCATAAGCATCCATAGCTTCATCAAGACAATCCAGAGACCACAGGCATTGGCCAAGATAAAGATGGTTATTGGCTACTTCAGAGTCCATAGCCACAGCCTGCTGGCAATATTCAAGGGCTTCTCGCGAGAACCCCATAGCAAGCAACAAAAGGCCCAGATGATTAACAGCCCGCAAGTAATCAGGCCTCTGTGCCAAGGCACTTCTGTAAAACTTGATCGCTTGAGTGAATTGGCCAAGTTTGCGACAGGCATCGCCACTACCGGTCAAGGCTAGATACGAGTTCGCATCATGTAAAGGAACAGCCTTAAAATAATCCAGGGCCTGTTCATACTCTTCCCTTCGCTGACACAGCATGCCCAGCCCATATTTAACAAGACTAGACAACT
>CBFIIQ010000112.1:0-1748 GCA_965662685.1 Pseudohongiellaceae bacterium
AGAACCCAACATGATCAACGATCATTGAGCTCACTGCCAGGGCCTTCAGTAGATCAAGTGTATTTACACCCGGGTACTTATCGAGCCGGCTAAGAAAATTGAGCAAAATCTAGAATTAATTCTGCAGCATTATTAAATTTCTGAGCGGATAGTCATTAAGCCTTTATGCCGGTGGAGGGGTTGGCGGTGAGCATTCTCCCAACTCGTCGCCATGAACAAGATGCCCAGCGAGCTGTTTGGAATTTGCGTTTACTTCAATGGTTCGCCCTTTGTGGCAAATCACTTCTCTTGATTTTTTATTGCCTTTCACTGAGCCAGAACCATTGTCAACAACCAATGCCTGCACCTCTTCTTCATCTGCACTTGCAACATTCAGGAAACTGCTCGCAAGTAGAAGAAATGATACGCCCCATAATATTTTATTCTTCATCGTCAAAACTCCAGGTTTTTCAATATTTTTTTTATTAGCGAATCATTGTAATGTTCTTTTGATCTCACTGAAAGAAAGATTTTTGCATTGATTAAATAGCGTAAATTGGGGTCAGATTCCAATTAAATTCTTCCTGACTCAATAATAGATATTTAGGGTCAGAGAAAGAATTTCAAAAGGGATAAGTTATTACGCTGACCCTGAATATTTGTCTATTATTTGATTCCAGACAAAACCGCACTATCCCGATAGCGATATCATTATCTGATAAATAGCAGTTTTACATGGCCCCGGTATTGAACAGGCCTTGAGATATGGGTAATTTCCAGGAAGGGACTGGGGAGCTTGCAGATCATGAAGTGTGAATTGCCCACGTCAAAGCACAGGAGGGTTTTAATTCGATGACTACCGAGAGAAAAAAACAGAACAGCAAGGTGCATGCTCAAGGCAAAACACACCATCATATATTGCTGGGTCTTGTCCTTTTTGTTGTTCTTTCGCTGATCATCATGAAAGTGAATGAGGATCCCCAGACTCTTGGCGAAGCCCCGAACAGTAATGTGCCGGAAGCTGTTGCCTTATCGGAGCCCGCCATTGATCAGCCGGAGTTTTCCCCCCAGGTGCTGGAAGATTTTCGCTCTGTGCCTGATGCTGATCTGGAAATAGTGGCGCTTCCGATAGAACCGCTTCCCTTGCCTGAGGAGAGTGCTGACGTTAGTGACGACGACAACGCTATTGCTGAAGATATCGTGCAGGTACCGGAACAAGATGATTTTTCCCTTGGCGAGGCTTTGGCCAGATACCTGCTTACCATGCAGGATGATTTAAACAGGGAATATGTGGAGAACTGCATTCAGTTCCGCAGCCGCAATGGGCAGGGTGCGCAGTGTCCGCAAGACCCGGCCTTTGCCGCAGGAAGCTATCAGGAGGAAGTGGCGCTGGTGGATGAGTTGTTCGCCAGGCAGAGTGATTATGCGCGGATAAAAAGTCGACTGGAACAGGAAAATGAAACACTGGCGGAAATGCTCGATGATCCTGCCAACCCGATAGCAAGCCAGGCCAGTATCAAACTGGCACTAAATAATGACTACATTGATTATTTGAATGGCAATCCCAGCCCTGCTGTCACCGAGTTTAACTTGATGAATAATTTCATCAACGACTATAACCGAACCATCCTGAGTGGCCCGGTTCAATTCAAGTGCCAGGGCCCCGCCCCCTGCGTTTATGAATTTACTGATCCTGACGAAGAGTGATAATAGGATAATAGGGACGCTTGCAACTTAGCAACTTAACAACTTTCGCATCGATTAAGTTG
>CBFIIQ010000113.1:0-1734 GCA_965662685.1 Pseudohongiellaceae bacterium
TGTCTTTGCAAAAACTGACGCCGCAATTTTTTCAGCAGGGGAGGCGCCAGATGCGCAGGGAGGGAATGTACGTCGTTGGTACATGACCGACTGGGTACCGTTTTGAGACCTGAGGGTCGGAGCTAATAATCAACTATCCATTGTGCTCCCTAGGTTTATTATTTCACATTGGTGATTCAGGAGAGCTGCGCTCTCCCTACCGGCTGTGTGTAAACTCTCGGCGAGATTTTTTCAGCTCTTTCTTTCATGGTCTCTTATTTTGACACTAGTGATTCAGGAACACTGCGTGTTCCGGCCGGCTGTGTGTAAATAGTCGGCTGTTACGGGATGATGAACTTCAGCTATTCTTTTCAGGATATGTGGTGCGGACGGGGGTTGAAATCTGAAGGGTTCCAGAAATCCTTTAAAGCAGGATGACTATACCGCTAGTTTATCAAACCGAAGGAAGTCTCCTGAGGCTCGAAGCGGTTTCGCTCAATGCCTGGGCGAATGTTAATACCGGCAATTAAAGTTTGGTGCGACGGGGAGACTTGGTTTATTGATTTAATACATTGAAATAATTGACGATATTATTTTTTTATTTTTAAGATGTTACATTGAGTGTTATATAATAGCAAAATCATACCGACTATTCCTGCCCTGATTAACCAATCTTATTTGGTCTTCCATTGCCTAGCAGAAAGTTGAGATCACGCTTGATGGCATGAATCTCATCCCACATTACAGTTTTCACTTAACAGACTCTGTAACACTGTTTTCAGTCTCTCAATTTCTGTTCCACTCTTCTTGGCCAGCGTTTTTGGCACCAAAATATCATACTAGCATTTGGAGTGGAGGGATTCACAGGTGCAGGCGGCAGTGGCGCTACAACATCACTGTGTCACTGTAAATGCTAAGGTACAATTTCCTACACACAAATCCTACTCACTAAGAAAACACCCTCCAGTGCCTCTGTACGCACTCCTGAAGCCTGTCCAAAGGTCTATCCCACACACCTCGGGGTATAAATAGACACGGGGCAGGGGCTGTCATAGCCTGACACTGTTACTGTTCCTGCCTCCACACATCAGAGGCTATTTTGAAAAGGCAGCCTGATCTTTTGACCAGACTACCGCACCTTTCTTGTCAGTCTCCTCAATAGCCTCCTGATTGTCGGTATTGAGCGGTTTGTCACCTACCTTTTCAGTGGATCAGTTACCATCCGTTCACGTCATGCCTGCGTATTCAGGGCATGAATAAAGATAAACTTTTCTACGATGACCATTGCCCTGTCTGCACCAAGGAAATAGCTAAGTTGCGTAAGTACCACGACGAAAATCTAGAATTGGTGGCCATCAGCACTCTTGAACCAGCACAGCAACATAGGTTATTGAGTCAATTGCATATACAAACTTCGGAAGGTCGTTGGTTTACTGGCCTGGAGGCAAATGTGTTGGCCTGGCAGCACACACGTTTTAGATGCTGTGCCAACATTCTATTGTGCCCCGGCGTTCGCTGGTTAGCTGAAATCGGCTATGCGCTCTGGCTAAACTGGTACCAGTGGCAACGGCGCCGGAGAGCAAGCAATGAAACCAATAACACTTAGCCAGGGTCTAAACAGGCACGGGGGGAGGGATGTCAAAGCCTTACACTGTCAATGTACCTGCCCAGATACAAAAGAGTGGGTCTTAAAAAAAGAGGAGATTTTGTTGTCCGTCCAGTGTTTGTGTGATTTGTTGGCAGATATTGCTAGAG
>CBFIIQ010000114.1:0-1664 GCA_965662685.1 Pseudohongiellaceae bacterium
GCAAGCGGGCTTTGGTCAATGTATTAGTCATCACTTGATTGCACTCTTGACTATTTGATTCAGCCTCGTCTGACATCAATCAGACTTCCAGTCGACCCGTGCTATTACCAAAGGACTCCCGGTATATGCCGAATTTATCCATTAGTCCGAGATAAAGATTTGCCAGTGGCGTATGGTCTGCAAATTTCAGGTGTCGTCCACCTTCAAGCATGCCACTGGCGCCGCCTACCAATAAAATAGGCAGCGGATCAAAATTATGCTCATTGGCATCACTCATGCTGCTGCCATATAGAATCATGGAATGATCCAGCAGACTGCCATCTCCATCAGGCGTAGAAGCCAGTTTGTCAAAGAAGCCCTTGAGTACACTAATATGATAATTATTCAGGACGGCAAACTGGTCCTTGTTTTTCTGCTCATTGGAATGGTGAGAGGCGTTATGAAAACCTTCGTTAACACCACTGCGTGGGTAGCGCACGTTACTCCCTTCCCCCGCCATCATCAACGAAGAAATGCGGGTAATATCAGACTTGTATGCCAGCACCTGCAGATCAAACATCAGATTTATATGGTTTTCAAAACCGCTGGGAATGCCAGCTGGCGCATCAGGCACTTCGAGGGATTCCGCTGACAATCTGGCATCTATCAAAGCAACACGGCGCTCAATTTCACGCACCTCTTCCAGATATTCATTTAACCTGACCTGATCGGCGCTGGGTAACTTGAGATTCAGGCTGGCGACATCTTCACGAATAGAGTCCAGCAGACTTGCCGACTGTCGTCGTCTTTCCCTGCGCTCAGCATCCGTGGTGCCATCGCCAAACAGTCTTTCAAAAACCAGTTGTGGGTTATTTTCCATCGGCAGTGCCAGGGACGGGGTTTTCCAGGACAGGGAAGAGCGATAGGAACAGGTAAAATTCACATCGCCGCAGGTATTGTTGGAAGGCTCGATCGCCAACTCAACCGAGGGTAATGGTGTGTCCTGACCCAATTCATCTGCCATCACCTGATCAATGGATTTGCCGACAAAGGCGCGATCCCCGGCGACGGGATGGGCAGCAGTAAGGAAGGCGGCAGCAGCACGCTCATGATTCTGGGCGCCCCCACTATCTTCACCTTCTTCCGGTCCAACCGGTGCATTCGCCAGACCACTAATGATGGTCATGTGACTACGATATTCTTCAAGGGGCTTCAGGATCGGTGTAAAGGCAAAATCCTTTCCTGTTTTTTCAGGTGTCCAGTACGCCATGGTGGCGCCATGAGGAATATAGATATAGCCCATACGTGGCGCCGGGCTGGCAGCGGTCTGGGCCAGTGCGGTTTGTGCCGGAATCATTGAGTCCAGCAAGGGTAAAGCAATGGCTGTTCCCGCGCCCCGTAACAGGGTGCGGCGTGACAGGTGCTTTTTGCTAATAAACATGTAATTCTCCGGAATCAATTCTTGACCTGCTGCTAAAATTTCCCGATGCAGGTTTTTGTTAATACTATAAACCTAGTGCCCGGCAGTCTCCAGAGCGACGTCAATCCTGGTACGTCGGGTAAAGGCATCGCTTAATGCGATTTCCTGCACCAGGGCACTAAAACGAAAATCGGTCTCTTCTGCACGCCGCACAACCTCGCGTACTGATGGCATATCGTAATACTCCACTTTTCTGCCCAGAGCA
>CBFIIQ010000115.1:0-1661 GCA_965662685.1 Pseudohongiellaceae bacterium
CGACATTCTGAATGCGAGTAAAAAACAGACAGTGTTGATTCAGAATTGGGGGTTAAGTTTTCCTAGGCAGCCATCTTCATGTGAGGTAGGTTTGGGGTGTGCTTAATCAATGGTAAGTTTGGGGAAGTGCTTTCACTGTGGCACAAAATTCTGGGAAGTCTTGCAGGTGTTATTTGTTTATTGAAGGGGCACCACTGTATTTTGATTTTGAGGAAACTCTATCCCTGATGATGTATCCAAGCATATTTATTTTGATATTATTCCTACACCCATTCCACTTTGCTTAAAAATTTATATCCGTCTCCGCGTATGGTAATTATGAATTTTATACCTGGACATTCTGATTTGAATTTTTTCCTCAGCTTTCCAATTAATACATCAATAGTCCTGTCAAGTGGAGCCCAATTTCTACCATTGATTTCATCCATTAATTTATCGCGAGATAGTACAATTCCACTATTTTTTAGTAGTACATAAAGTAATTTAATTTCATATGAAGTTAGTTCAATAATTTTACCACTGGGGGCCTTAAACTCATGCTTTGCAAAATCGCAACTCCAATTCTCAAAAATGGCTACTTCTTTGCCGCCAAGAGTATCGGCAGTATTCGCATTAGGGGACATCATAGTTCTTCTTAGTACGCTTCTTATTCTTGCAAGCAATTCCCTTGTCTCAAAAGGTTTTACAATATAGTCATCACCGCCAATTTCAAGGCCTACAATTTTATCAATTTGCTCATTGCTACCTGTAACGATTATTATACCAGCAGTGGTATTTGTCCTAATGTAATGAGAGAGATCAAAGCCGTGTCCATCAGGAAGGTTTAAATCAACTAATGCCAGATCTATGTCAACTTTTAAAAGAATTTCATAGGCTGACTTAACATTGTTTGCAACATGGATTTCGAATTCATGATTTGCCAGATAACGGGCTATTACCCTGTTAAATCTCTCATCATCATCTATCAGTAATATTTTTGTGCTCATAACATTTCTTCATGGTTCTATAATTTTGTATAATTTTAACTAGGCCATAAATGCAAGTTTTATATTATAATATATACATTTGTTAAAATATATTTATATACCTGGCCTTCCCCGACTTTATTAGGCGACGAACAGCGTTAAAATCTAACTCTATTAGATGTGTTTATGACCAGCAAACGATTTACAGAAGGGTTCAAAAAAGAGGCTGTTAAAACAAGTCACTGATCGAGGTTATTAAGTAACCGATGTCGCACAGGGGCTTGGCACCTCCACTCACAGTTTGTGCGCATGGCTGAAGAAGTATGGCGATCCCGGCGCCAAACAAGCCTATAACGCCGATCTCGCTGCAGAAAATGTTCGGCTCAAGGCAGTACGGCATCAGCATGACTGAGCAACGCGGCTTACTAAAAGAGGCCGCAAAGTACTTTGCCAGCTAGCCCCGGTAATGTCCGCTTTCATTCGTGATTTTCGAACAGAGTTTTCTATTCTGAGCATGTACCGGGATTTAAAAACTCCATCGTAGTGGTTTTTTGCCCGATTGGACAAGCCATTATCTGACTACGCCATTGAAGATTAGCGATTATTTAAACGTATAAATGGAATTTTATTCCGCCAGTGGTGGTACCTACGGCAGCGCCTGGATTCATTGAGATCTTTGTCATGGAGGTGAATTCT
>CBFIIQ010000116.1:0-1650 GCA_965662685.1 Pseudohongiellaceae bacterium
CACCCCGTATGTAGCTTTTATCATTAGTGATCTGATAATTGTCCCTGTCTGCTAGCGCGCTGGTGGATATTGACAGCAAAGAAATACAAGCTGAAAATGCTAAAAAATGTTTCATTATTATTCCTCTTTTTTATTTTGTAGAAGCATCTTATCCCCCAAAGCTTACAGCAATCTTACATGCCCGAAGCTGAATTCAAGTCCCGTATTGGTCGCACTGATTATTTCAATGATAAGCCCCCTAAAAAAAGTTATAATACCCTGTAACACCTATCAGATTCTCAAGTTTCCAACTGAATACCAGTCTTGGATAAGCGGTGCAGATTTATTTTTATATTTCTTTTCCCTGAAAATTAATTTGTCCCCTGTTCTACTCTTGATTCAGGCTGTCAGATTTACTTAAAACGATAGCTCCAATTCGACTAACTCTATAACTATCTTCACCTAGCTATCACAGTCAATTTCACCAAAAAAATACACATCTTCTTCCGGGTCCTGTTTCGCCTTATACATGGCCTGGTCTGCTTTCTGCTGAAGAACTTCCAGCTCTTTCCCATCATCCGGATAAATAGATATTCCGATACTAAATTGTGTATTTATACTAGTACCTTGAATATTGAAGGGTTTTTGGATTGCCTCTGTGATTCTATTAGCCACTTTACTCACCTGCTGTCTTGACCCAACATTAGGTAGCCATACTATGAATTCATCTCCTCCGATTCGGGCAACTGTATCTACCGCCCGGATCGCATCGTTGGTTCGTTTTGCCACTTCAAAAAGAAGCAAATCTCCAGCCTGGTGCCCAAGTGTATCGTTTACAAGCTTGAACTTATTCAGATCCATGAACATGAGCGCATGTTTTCCGGACGCATTTTGTAATTGCCTGGCAACCATTCTGCCAAAGTGCTGACGGTTAACCAGTCCCGTAAGGGTATCAATATTGGCTAGTCGTTCCAGCTTCCTTTTGGCGAGAAATTTTTCTGTCACATCCCTTATGGCCAAGATAATTTCAGATTCTCTGTCAATATTATTGACTGCATGAATCTGGACTTCCAGGTAAACAATTTTTCTGTCCAGAGTCAGTTCGATTTCCGACAATGTATGTTTCTGTTCAGAAAGACTCATATTGATATTCAGCCAGAGCTCCTGTCCCAGGACTTCTGAAACTTCCATCTCCATTAACTTACTAACAGGTATAGCAAATAGCTCTTCCGATGCCTGATTTGCATAAATAATCTTTTCCTGTGCACAGACCAGGATGCTATCGAAAAGGACGTTGCTAAGATCACGCCAGCGTTTTTCACTCTCCTCCAGGCGAAAATCAGCAATACGCCTTGCCTCTATTTCCTTATTAAGTTCTTTGACTTTCAAGGAGAGAGTATTTTGAGCAGTTTCAAGATTACGGGCATAAGTTAAAAGATGCTGGGAAAGCAGACCCTGAATATCAGGTTTGATAGAAGAAATATCTGAACTGGTGTTTGTATTGTGCTCCTTATGAGTAATATTTTCGGCTAGTGTTAAATCAGGATTGTTATCAATGTATTTCTGTATTTGGTCATCAATCTGATCTGGCATGGCCATTATGAACAAACAGGATTCATGGCCCATTGCCCGACAACTTATTTCCCTTGCCTCCAAGGGTATACTGAAACT
>CBFIIQ010000117.1:0-1577 GCA_965662685.1 Pseudohongiellaceae bacterium
CCGATGATGGGGCAGGGCCTGATAACCTTGATGGTCTGGTGCGTGTTTTCTGGGGCAGTGCTGGTGGGGCGGCAGGACGTGCCGGCCCGGATGCGGATTTTTATGACTCGGATGTGGGGTATTTTCCCTATATCGATGGTGCCGTAGAGTTGAATCAGAATCCTGATATTCTGGAATCATCAGCTGAACTTGTTGGCGTACTGGTTCATGAGCTCGGTCATCTTATGGGGCTGGGACATTCCGATAACCCGGCGTCGATCATGTATGCCAATCCCTATAATCAACTGTTGCATCCGCGCGCGGATGATATTCAGGCTGCACGTACTCTCTATGGTAATGGTTCGCTTGTCATAGAGGATATTAACCAACCCCTAGCGCAATGGCTGTATGCTCCCTATGCCGATGCCCCGGATAGTGAACTGACCTTTCTTTTCAAGCCCAACCAGGCGATTAATAGTGCTGCGTTCATTTCAGTAGGGTCTGATGTCCCTGTATCGGTAATAACCGAATCAACGCAGAATTCCGGCTTTGTGCGTTTTAATTTCGGGGGTATTGGAAATTTTTCCAATGACACAGCAATCGATATTGATGCTACAGTCTTTTTTGTTGATCCTTTTGGCTATATTTATGACATCAGGGAAACCGAGCTTGCCTGTAATGTCAGGACTGCCTGCGGTGGCGGCTGGATCAGCGTTGGCACGGCCAGTGCGATAAAAACCATTCCAGGCGAGTGGACAGTGCACGTGGTTGATGAAACAAAGCAATCGAACCTGCTGACTTTGCAATTTAGTGTAGCTACGCAACCTGTCTTTAATCAGCCACCACGGGCAGCTGTGACAGTAACCGGGGCGGGGAATAACAGCGTCACCATAAGTCTTGATGTGACAGATCCTGATTCATCATCCATTGATGTGATATGGCATGCCCATGGCAACCTTGGCGATCAGAATAATGACGGCTTTCTTGATACCAATATTACCGATAGCGTCCAGAGCGGGCAGACCATAGACAGAACACTCAGTTTCCTTTCTGTTGATACGCATACGCTTTTCGTGGAATTAAATGATGATGGTGTCCGTTATGATGGCAGTAATCCTGACTCCAGCTCGGCCGGGCGCGGCTTTCAGTCATTGCTGGCTATAACCGTGGTTCTGCCTGTTTCATCCGCTGAGGACGTGACAGTTGTCTCAACTTTTGCTGCAGGAAATGCTGATGCTGGCAATGGATCAGGTGCAGGGGATAATAATTCCTTAAGTGGAGTGGTTGATTCCATTGCTACGGCTACATCACTGCAGCTTATCACGACATCAGACAGGTCATCGACAAGCGCACAGTTTTCCGCCGGGGCTATATTGGATAATGGAATAACCACGGCAACAGATTTTCTCAATAATGACAATATTACAATTGCCGGCTCTTTGCTTCCTGATACGGCAGATGTTGGCAAAGCCGCTGAGATTTACGTTGTCCTGATAAGTAATGTTGCGCCGACTTATCTTGATACTGACGGCAACTTTCAGTTGTGGAACAGTCTGAGTTTGAAAAGGTTGGAGCCGGCTTTTGAAATTTCCTCATTG
>CBFIIQ010000118.1:0-1507 GCA_965662685.1 Pseudohongiellaceae bacterium
GCCAGAAGTGCTGTCTTCACCAGCACCATTGATCAACACGTTCAACGCAGCGATGTGTGCAGCAGTTGTGTCTGCTGCTGAAGTTGCGAAACCTGTAAGTGCTGAACCACCATTAGCGGCTGTCGCAGCAGTAATATCGTCTGCAGTAATCGCACCAGCTTTAGCCGCTACTTCAGCAACTGAGCCAGAGTATTTTACACCAAAGCGGCCGTAGCCTGA
This sequence comes from Pseudohongiellaceae bacterium, assembly GCA_965662685.1. Classification (GTDB taxonomy): domain Bacteria; phylum Pseudomonadota; class Gammaproteobacteria; order Pseudomonadales; family Pseudohongiellaceae; genus Eutrophocola. The sequence goes on from CBFIIQ010000118.1 coordinate 220, forward strand.
GAATGTTACGTCTGCAGCTGCGACTGATGCAGTTGCGACTAGCGCTGTAGTAGCGAAAAGAATCTCATTCTGCACAGTTCTTAGGTATAATGAGAGTCTGCTAGGCGCTAAACGATCAAGACAATCCACACGATCAAAACATGTTGATTAGCAAGTGTTAAGAGGCGGTGATCGTACCACCACAGCAATTCCTCGGCGATGCCAATAGCTGACAGACACCTAGGCACTCTGACCGTTCTTACAAAGCTATGCCCTTATTCATATCCCCCAGTCATTGTATATCCGGGGCTTGCTCACGCTTCCCTCCAATACAAGTTTAACCGTGTCAGTCGTGGCACGTACTAGGTTTACCCTCTTTCTATCTCCACTAAGGCAACGCCTAGATGTTAAGAATCGGAAACTCACACGTTCAAATTATGAGTCCCGAGCACTAACCCTCATATCATAATTACGGACAGTCGAGGCATACCACTTACCACCCTTCGCTGTAGCAACATTCAAGTCGTTCAACTGCTCTGCAATAAACCTGTATGAGCGCCCAGTCTTTCGGTTGTCCTTGATAAGCTGAGAGACTTTTAATGCCATCTGATCAGCCATCACCTTAACAGCATCATGCCGTGCTTGATTGTTAGGTCTGTTACCGCCCAACTTCACACCACGTGCTTTCGCTTCTTGTAAAGCAGCCTTGGTTCTAGTGCTGATGAAATCACGTTCAGCCTCACTGAGTACAGCGTAGATGTGCAGCATCACTTTATCTGCTGTCGGCATGGATGCGACTTTAAAATCTACCTTCTTGTCATCCATCAATGTAGCGATGAACGAAACCTTACGGCTGAGGCGGTCCAACTTGCTCACAAGAAGTGTGGCTTGTTTTATTCTGACTAGTTCAAGCGCTTTTTGTAATTGAGGGCGATCGGCTTTGGTTCCGCTTTCTACATCACAGAAAGTCCCAATGACCTCATGCTGTGGTTCCGCATAGTTTTCTAGGTAAAGCCTGATGTCCCGTTCCTGAGCTTCAAGCCCAAGCCCGCTGTCCCCCTGCGACTTCGTACTGACACGAGTGTAGATAACGAACTGCTTCACTGTGGGTCCCTTTTCGCTGCCTACTTTTAGCCTTACTCAAAGTATGTACATAATGTCAACGGTGGTTCAAGTTGTACATTTGTAGTCAAAAGACAAAGAAAAAGGCCAGATCATTCCTGACCCAGCCTGAGTTATGACCTGCATGGGGATGCAGATATGTATTAATTACGACTAGTTGGTGAAAATAGATCAAGTGAAGCTGTGA
>CBFIIQ010000119.1:0-1495 GCA_965662685.1 Pseudohongiellaceae bacterium
ATACAGATACGCTCTACATAGAGTTAAAAAGCACTGGTGTGGCTGAAACCCGGGATCTGGATGAAAATACATTACTGGATGTGGATGCCCAGGGAAATATTGTTTCCATTACCATGGAGCATGCCAGCAGAAGGACCGATGTTCAGAATATCACGCTCTCGGGGATTGCGGCCTGAGTAACTCCTTTTCTATCAAGGATTTTCTGTTAGGGACGCTTGCAACTTAGCAACTTAAAGAAAAGTAAGGTTGCTAAGTTGCAAGCGTCCCTTTGTTCCTTCAATAGTACTATTAAATGGTACTATCCTATGACTCCCTGATTACAGGATTGACGGCTCAGGGCTCCAGGAGTAAGGCCACCCGCAATGGCGACCAGGCCATGCAATCGATATTGTCCGGGTTCATCATGATCGGCTCTCGGGTATTGCTGATAAAGGGCGCCAGGACGGAGATTTCTGCAAGGGCGCTGTCTGCCAGGAATAATGCGCCAGAGGCTGCCAGCAGGCGGATGCCCGTGCCACCGGCAGTGCTGCCTGGCAGCTCCAGCCGGCGCCTGATTTCTTTGCTGGCACCATCAAAAAACGTCACATACCTGACTGAACCATCGGCACTGCTGCCTCCCGGCACCACAGCCCAGCCATCTGGCAGAAACTCTATGCGGTTGGAGGGAATGCCTTCAAGGGTATGGGTAATGCCCAGGCTTTCAGCATTGACCACGGTGATATTGCTGTCACTCTGGTTGGCGATCCAGACTTCACCACCATCCGGCGAGACGCCAATACCTTCTGCCCTGGCGCCGGTGGGTATGATGGTAGGAGGCCGGTCTTCATTGAGCCAGATAACGGACAGGGTACCGCTGCCACGGGCGGCCACATAGGCGCGGCTGTCGTCCGGGGCCAGTCTGACCATGTGACTGTCCTGCCCGCCGGTGGACCAGGTGTTAATGATTTCCCCGTCAAGAATATCCACCAGGGCGATGGCTTCGGCGCGTTCCAGGGTAGTAATCACATGCCGGCTGTCCTGCAGGAAGGCAATGCTGTGGGGGCGGGTATTGGGGCCCATATCGATGCGGCGCACAATTTGCGCGGCGGGGATGTCGATGACTACCAGGTGGCGGCCGGGATTATTGCCACCGCCGTATTCGCTGGTCACCGCCCAGCGTCCATCCGGCGAGACGGCCAGTTCATGGGGGACTGTGGGGCCGATGGGCAGGCGGGCAATTTCGGTGCGGGTTTGCAGGTCGATCATGGAGATGCTGCCGCCGTTTCGGTTGGCCACCAGCAGCGTGCCAGTTAGCGCGTTGTCTGCCCCTTGTGTGGATAAGGAGAGCAGGAGACATATCAGGGGGAGTAAGTAACGGGGCATTGGGACTCCATTTCATTGGTTTGGGAGTGGTTAGTGTGCTTTGTGTCGGATGGCGCTGCGCTTATCCGACCTACAGTGTGTTACTACAGTGTATTAGGTATAAATAATTTTTTATATGGTACTAAATATTAGT
>CBFIIQ010000120.1:0-1493 GCA_965662685.1 Pseudohongiellaceae bacterium
TGGTTCTCTTATTTTTTTTTGCTTTTAATGCATCTCGAGTTCTCTTTTGAACCAATTTGACTAAATGACCCATGGGGTTACAAATTTTGCATGTGTGCTTTTCTTTTTTGTGATGGCATATCTGGTTTCCCATGCATCGTTTGCATCTGTTGCGCATCCTTTCATGCTTACAAATAGACCCTCCGCCGCAGATTTTGCAAATGGATCGGATATTATTATGCTCACAAATAGAACCACCCTTGCAAATTTTGCATCTCGTTCTGGTTTTATCATGTTGACAGATTGACCCACCGCCGCATTCTTTACATACTGATTTTTGCCGCTTATGCTTGCAAATTTGACTCCCACCACAGTCTTTACACTTTGATTTATGCCGATTATGCTTACAAATTGCTGATCCACCGCAATCTTTACACTTTGATTTTTGCCGCTTATGCTTGCAAATTGAAACACCGCCGCATTCTTTACATACTGATTTTTGCCTCTTATGCTTGCAAATTCCATCACCTCCACAATCTACGCAATAGTATTTTTGCCTCTTGTGTTCGCATTGTCCACGTTCCCGGCATGCTTGACATGTTTTTAGCCTACGTCCACCAGAATTGAGAAATAGGGAATTTTTGCGCCAGCATTTGCATCTGGTGCACTTTGTATGGGGTACTTCTTGACGTTCTTGTTGGTCTGTCATTTTTGTATCTTTCTTGTACAATAATATTACCTTATCTTTAACATGTTTTTCAAAAAAAAACAAAAAAAAAGTTTCCCATAGATGCAAGCATTCGGCCTGAAACTCCGTATTCTCAATCCCTGAGAACCACTCCAGAGTTAAACACAGTAATTTGCCTGACGTGTAGGAGGTAAGTGTCCAGAGTGCGCGCAACGGCGTCATTCGTCGTGAGAGCCACAATACACGCTCTGGAATTGTTGGTTTGGCTACCGTCAATATCAGAAACGTCAGATTTGTTGAAATTTACAGCATGGCACCAGCGACTGGAAGCAGCGGTCTGAGAGCCGTAATTCGTGTAGGAAACCAAAGGAGCGTTAATTGTCGACTTCAATTTGTCAAAACCCAACAGCGCATGGTAATATGCAGAACCCGACGTAGCGAGCGTCCCAGAGCCCGTGACAGCCTGCTGTGGGTAGTAATCGGCCCCAATGTGTGCCTGGAAACGCGTAGTATCAAAGATATCGGAGGCCATGGAATCTTCATCAGCATCGGTGATATTTGCAGTAACGCGTGGAATAACAATAAGTTTGAGGGCTTTAGCGGCGGCCTTGCGGACATCATAGTCGTACTGAGTGTCGTTCTTGCTGGTCGATTGGTGGAAGGGTTCGACATGCAAAAGGCTCAAACCACGTGAACTTGATAAACTTTGGATCATTCTCGAAAATTGGTCCGCAAGTCGCACCGTGCTCCAATGGATTTCGGGAGTGGAAATGCTGAAGGCGGTTGCCGACGCGGTCGCCGAATCCACCATAGTGGCTAGCTGCTC
>CBFIIQ010000121.1:0-1472 GCA_965662685.1 Pseudohongiellaceae bacterium
GGACCTGCGACTACACCAAACATAGCCATACTGCGCAGTAGCGCGCGGCGGGTAAAATCCTTGTCTTTCATAGATGGTCGTTCTCAAAATCGAAAGCTATTAATCGATAGCCGTTTTGGATAATTGTAACCGCTCTTTGCAACCAGGAGTCAATGGAAATAAGAAAAGACGGGGGATATCCCTTGAAGGAACAGTTCTGAAGCTGCCTTCACTGATGTTTACTGATCAACCTGCTCGACCATATATTCCACAGCCCGAATAATTTCCTCATCAGACATATCAAGCCGCTCTCCCTTCCTCGGCATCACGCCGGTGCTGCCGGTGAATCCGTTTAAAGCATGATCGATTAACGTGTCCATGCCTTGCGCGATGCGCGGTGTCCAGGCATCAGCATCGCCAAGTGCTGGTGCACCACCAACGCCGGGTGGGTAGTGGCAGGCTATGCAGACGTTGTTGTATACCTCTTGTCCGTTCATCGCCAGGGCCTCCGCTTCAGCGCCTGGGCCGTGTGCGGCGACCGGTTCCGACGACGCGGCCAGCGTGACCTGCGCCAAGACCACGGCGGTGAGCATGCCGGTAATGAGCATGAATATCTTGAACGAGGGCCTGTCTGTTTCGCGCATACTGCTGTTCCTGATCTTGTGCGGCTTGATTATAACATCGCACGCCCATACGGGCGATTGGACCGGGGCAGTTACCGGGGCCAAGCCACGAATCTGCTAAAAATGACAAAGTCTGCGGAAGCGTCTACACAGGGTTGCCTTAAAGTTACTAAATGCTGGACAATCAGGCTATTCTGTTGTTTCTTACCCACAGAAATTTTAAACAAATAATCGCGAAAACAAGGGGTCTGGTTTCATGCGAATTCACAGTCGTTTCTTTCTTCTGTTAATTGTTGTTTCAGCCTGCTTTACTGCCCAGGCACAGGCGCAGGCACAGGCACAGGCGCAGGGTCCTTCGGCCGTAAAAGGCGGAATGTGGTCCGATACATCGACCTGGTCCGGTGGGGCTGTGCCGGGGGCGGGTGACATAGTTACTATTGGCGAGGGCATGGACATAGTACTCGACGTCAGTCCACCAGTGTTGAATGGGATTAACCTGAACGGCACGCTCACCTTTGCTGATGGCGAGGAGCTTGAGCTCACCACCGAGTGGATCCTGAACCGTGGCAAGCTGGAGATAGGCACTGAAAGCGATCCTTTCAAAGGCAAGGCGACCATTACGCTGACCAACAATGTCGAGGGTGAAAATATCAATGGCATGGGGGATCGCGGCATCCTGATGGCACCAGGTATTTTGAGTCTGCACGGTGACCGGGAAAATTCCTGGACCAAGCTGTCTGAAACAGCTGAAGCTGGCGCTACCCGTATCGAGGTGCTGGATGCCAGCGGCTGGAAAGTGGGTGATGAAATTGTCCTGGCCTCAACGGATTTCAATCCCCGTCAGGCCGAAAGGCGCCATATCACCCGTAT
>CBFIIQ010000122.1:0-1405 GCA_965662685.1 Pseudohongiellaceae bacterium
TGGAATGGATTCGTCGACAGGACCCCACCATGGATAAAGAATTGAGAGATTCTTTGTTTACCGATGGTGAAATCGGGCATCACGACTAAGCCCGGTAATCACGGTGAATGCTGAATCACTAACTACTTTTATTCTGGCCTCGACCCTGCTTGCCCTGGCGCCGGGGCCGGACAATATCTTCGTGCTGACACAGTCAGCCCTGTATGGCAGAAAATCAGGCATTATTATCACTCTGGGCCTTTGCACCGGCCTGATTGTTCATACTAGCGCTGTGGCACTTGGTGTAGCGGCAATCTTCATGGTTAGTACTGCGGCCTTTACCACTCTCAAGCTAATCGGGGCTGCTTATCTGCTCTACCTGGCATGGCATGCATTGAAGGCATCAGCACAACCACTGTCCAGCGTCAGCGCAGCAGAGCTTCCTGGATCTCTGGCACTTTATCAGCGTGGTATTGTGATGAATCTCAGTAATCCCAAAGTCGCCATTTTTTTTCTGGCCTTTCTGCCACAATTTACCAACCCGGGCGCTGATAACATGACGCTCCAGTTATTTATGCTGGGGATAATATTCATCCTTGTAGCCCTGGTAATGTTTTCTGCTATTGCCTGCCTGGCGGGCTTGATCGCTGAACTCTTTAAACGCTCTGTAAAAGCCCAGGTCATATTAAACAGAATTTCTGCACTGGTTTTTGCAGGCTTGGCAATTCGACTGGCTTTCGCCTCGCGCTGATTTTCCTGTTTCCCCACTTACCTGGCTGATATTTTTGACGCTATTAGTTCCCGTAAATGCAGGCTTTTGACTGTGTCTCTGTACCAGGGGCACGCAATTATTCACTTCAACATGAAATAACAGGCAAATTTCTCTATAATGTTCGCCCGCGCGATATTTCTGAGGGGAAAAAGCGCGTTGATCAGACGACCCGAAGTCGCTTTCAAACGAAAGAAAACCTCCAGAAATAATCAAGCAACAAGCAAGCAAGCAAAGTAGATAGATAGATAGATAGATAGATAGATAGATAGATAGATAGATAGATAGATAGATAGATAGATAGATAGATAGATTAAAACCAGAAATAAAACCGATACAACAAGGATTAATATGGCTAGTGTAAAAGCTGCAAAAGCTCCAAAAGCTGCAAAAACTACAAAGACCTCAAAAAGCAAACCCGTCAAAGATCTGGCAGATGATGTAACCAGCGCCAAAATTGACAACCATATTGAGGAGTTTTTAGCCTCAGGTGGCAAGATCCAGGAGATTCCTTTAGGCGTCAGTGGTCAGGTTGCTACTTCAGGTCCTCGTCATATTACCCTGGGCAAACGTCACAGCGGTTAATATAGACAACATTTACACCAATAATAATTTTCAGGGCCCTGCATTACCCCGCAGACAGCCTTTCACAATTAG
>CBFIIQ010000123.1:0-595 GCA_965662685.1 Pseudohongiellaceae bacterium
AATAAACGTTAAAAGTTGTCAGTCACAAGTTGTATGTCGCAATTTAAAAGTATCAATGGACAGGAAAATTACAGGTAACAGGCTATGAACTTTTCAGACTTTGCAGCACAAATTCAGGCTATCGGTCGTGAGATTAATCTGGATACACTGAAGGCCACTCGTGACATTATTGAGCCGATGATCGACAAGTCCATGCTGGACGGCTTAAACGTTACGCGGAATTTAAAGTATGGAGAAAATGAGCGTCATCGCCTGGATGTGTTTACTGACAAAGACAGCAAGGACGTTAAGCCGGTTCTAATGTTTGTCCATGGTGGTGGTTTTGTCGCCGGTGATAAACATACTGAAGGTAGTCCGTTTTATTCCAATATCGGTGCCTGGGCGGCCAACAACGGCTTTGCCGGTGTCAACATGACCTATCGTCTGGCACCCGACCATCCCTGGCCGGCAGGGATTGAAGATATTCGCGCAGCGGTGGAATTTATTCAGACAAATGGTAAGGACTATGGTCTTGATGCTGACAGGATTTTTCTGATGGGGCAGTCCGCGGGAGCCGCCCACTCTGCTGCTTATATTGCTCATCCTGAAGTTTATA
>CBFIIQ010000123.1:605-1392 GCA_965662685.1 Pseudohongiellaceae bacterium
TGCTGTCAGGCGTTTATGATTTCGAGGCTATGCCTACCACGCCTAAAGAGCTGGCCTATATGGGGGAAGATGAATTGTTGTATGAAGAGCGCTCTGCGCTTAAAGGCATGGTAAAGGCTGGCGTGCCCTTGCTGGTTACCATGGCTGAATATGATCCGGCTCAATTTCAGGCGCAAACAATTCAGTTCCTCAGTAAATGGTGGTACTCATGTAAAGGGGAGGAAACACTGCCCAGGCATATTTTTTTGTTGGGACAGAATCATCTGTCGCCTGCACTGTATCTCGGTCTGCAAGACGACCAGTTGGCACCCCAGTTAAAACGTTTCGTCGAAGAGCATAGTTAAGGAACGAGGCGCAAAAGCCCGATCGCTGGCTCTTGAGACTTGAAATTTGTAACTTGAGACTCTGTGAATGATCTATATCTCGCCCAATATTCGTCTAAGTGACCATGAAGTGGAGTTCAATGCCACCCTGGCACAGGGGCCCGGCGGCCAGAACGTAAACAAGGTTAACACAGCGATTCAGCTACGTTTCGATATCAACACGTCTTCCTTGCCGCGAGAGGTTAAACAGCGACTACTGCGCACCGCGGATACCCGGATTACAAAAGAGGGTGTGCTGGTCATCAAGGCCAAAGAGGAACGTAGTCAATTACGTAACAGGGAAGAAGCGCTTGAGCGTTTGAAGGCGATAATCAGGCAGGCGTTGATAGTCCCCAAAAAACGTATTGCAACCAGGCCAAAAAGATCAGCAGTAAAAAAACGGCTTGATAACAAAACCAAACGTG
>CBFIIQ010000124.1:0-1356 GCA_965662685.1 Pseudohongiellaceae bacterium
GCCGGCGGCACTGGTCATGGGGCAATTTGAGGATCTTTGAAGCAGAGACAAGAGACAAGAGGCAAGAGACAAGAGACAAGAGACAAGAGACAAGAGGCAAGAGACAAGAGACAAGAGACAAGAGATTTTCGACTACTGGAAATTCTAGTCAACCTATTTCAAAAATTTGATTACTAATTTGGTGTTTAAATCATAAACACATAATCCTTCAACCAGGTTTTTTTATCGCTAGCGTCCGATAGCGCTACACTTATCCAACCCACGCCATTCTGATTGCTTGTCTCTTGTCTCTTGCCTCTTGTCTCTGCACTTAGTATGCATTTTTGTTCACAAATCCCTTCCAGATCGTCATAAAAATAATCTTCAGGTCCAGTAAAATCGACCAGTTCTGCAGGTATTCCATGTCGTATTCGATGCGCTTTTGCATTTTCTCGTCGCTGTCGGTTTCACCGCGCCAGCCGTTGACCTGGGCCCAGCCGGTGATACCGGGTTTGACCAGGTGGCGTAGCATGTAGCCGTCGATGGATTTGCGGTATAGCTCGTTGTGGGCAACGGCGTGGGGGCGTGGACCGACAATGCTCATGCAGCCCTGTAGCACGTTGAAAAACTGGGGCAGTTCGTCCAGGGAAGTGCGGCGCAGGAAGGCGCCCAGTGGGGTAATACGGGCATCGCCTTTTGAGGCCTGCTTGATGGTGTCGCCGTCTTCGGTGACGCTCATGCTGCGGAACTTCCAGACTTCGATTTCATTGCCGCTCTGACCATAGCGCCGTTGTTTGAAAAGTACCGGGCCGCGGGAGGTGAGCTTTATAGCCAGGGCGATAAGGAGCATGGGCATCGCAATAATAAAAAGAATAATAGTGCTCAGGGTGATATCCAGCACCCGCTTTAATATGGCTTCCAGGTCGTCCATAGGGGCTTCATAGATGCTGACGATAGGAATAGACCCTATGTGAGAAGAGCGTGCATGCATCATCTTGAAGGTAAACAGGTCGGGAACCACATGCACCGGTATGGAGGTATCAGCGAGTTCCTTTACCAGGCGGTTAATTAACTCTTCCGCTTTCATGGGCAGGGCGACGTAGATCTCATCATACAGATTGCATTTTGCGCCCCGAATCAGATCATCGAAATTACCGCTGGAGGTGGCATCCAGATTCAGCCCTGCATCTTCTCTGGCTTTTTTACGATCATCAAAGAAACCGGCCACTACAATACCCATCCAGTCATTACTTTCAAATTCGTGGGCCAGGCGTTGGGATGCAATGCCGTTGCCAATAATGGCGACACTTCTGATGTTATAGCCGCCCTGGCGAAAATGCCGCAGGATGGAGCGAATAATGATGCGTGAGCCCATCA
>CBFIIQ010000125.1:0-1328 GCA_965662685.1 Pseudohongiellaceae bacterium
TCCTCTGGGACTATTGTCCCTATTAGAGAATGTGCGTCAAATCGGGGTAGGATCAAACTTATTTTTCATTCAATAAAATAAATCTGTCCCCTTTTATTTCCTTTTATTTGTGATTAAAAGCGTTTTACAAAATCAATTCCGTATCTGGCCGGTGGTGCTTTATAGACAAAACCACCGGTAGAATATTCAGTGTGGTATTCCTCATCAAATGCATTCCTGCCCCAGGCAGTCAGCGTCCAATCGTCGGGAAGTTCAAAGCCCGCACGGAAATCCAGTAAAGTGACATCATCACGGTTGTTGGTATCAGCCTGTTCCCTGTCAAAGAACGCAGTCTCACCTATGATCTGATAATCAAGCCTGAAGAACCCCTCAACACCATTGCCAAAGGCGTTAAGCGGCCAGTGTACGTTGACTCCTGCATTGAAGGTGAAGTCCGATACATTGGGTGCTCTGTCTCCAATATCATCTGGTGTGTCGGAGTCTGTGATTTCACTGTCTGTGTAGCCATAACCGAGATTAAAATCAACGTTATCACTGAAGCGGTGAGTCAAATCAAACTCGAAACCGGTGTATTCCACTTCCTTCAGGTTACCCAGGTTTTGCGTAGAGTTTGCCGCCAGGAAGATAAAGAAATAGGTGCCTTCCGCCTGAGTGTGATAAACGCTCAGATTGGCGCGGGTTCGACCGCCATTAAACTGCCCCTTGATTCCACCCTCTATAGTATCAACTACTTCGGCATCGAAGGTATCGCCGACACCAAGAAACCCGCTATCAAAAGCGACAGCTCCAACCCCTGTCTGGTTAAAACCTCCGCTGCGAAATCCCCGACTTATACTGGCGTAGTAACTGAGATTATCCTGTGGCTTGTAACGAATGGTTAACTTGGGCTGCAACTCATCCCAGGTTTCTTTCCTTTTTTCACCCGTGAACCCCTGGGGGAAGCCTGCCACATTGGGAAGGAAAGCGGTTGGTGTGTTGGTGATATTTTCTCGGGTATCTCTATCATAACGTGCAGAAAGTGCTATTTCGGTTGCATCAGACACATCATAGGCTACTTCGCCAAAAACCGCCCAGGCGAAATTATCCTGTGAGTCTGCAAGAAAGCTTACCTGTGGATTGACCGGATCAGAGGCAAAATCAAAGGGGAAATTTCCACGGGGTTGTCTGAACACGGGAAAAACACCACCTCCCGTATCCACCATGGCTCCGGTTGAGACAAAACGTTCTGTACCAACGAAATAGGTACCGGCAATCCAGCGCAGGCGATCTTCAGAAGGAGAGGTAAAACGGAACTCCTGGCTCCAGGCCTCCACATCAAAAAACTGGCT
>CBFIIQ010000126.1:0-1322 GCA_965662685.1 Pseudohongiellaceae bacterium
TACCTGCAGGTCGGGATATTTGTCCGGCAAGGCAAAGCAGTAGCGATAATCCGCCACACAATATTCGGCAAAACCGCCGTTGATCTGGCAGCCAGTATAGCGGGCACCGGCACACAGGTTTTCCCTGCCCGCCGTGCAGAAATCACAATTCCGGCAACTGCCGCCGAGCCAGGGAATACCGATGCGCTGGCCGACAAACATACCTTTGACTTCACTGCCACAGGCTTCAATGACACCCACCACCTGGTGACCGGGTATAATGGGATATTGCGTCTGCGGTAATTCACCATCCAGTACGTGCAGGTCGGTACGACATAGGCCGCAGGCCAGCACACGCACCAGGATTTGCGCAGGCGCGGGTTGTGGCTTGTCGATGTCGACAAGTTCGAGAGGGGCATTGGCTTGTGGTAAAAGCATCGCCTGCATGAGGTTATCCGTTATCAATGTGAGGACTACGATACCATCAAATCAGGAATCAAGAATCAAGTAACCTGACCCCTTGATTCCTTATTCCCGTGATTCCCCCGGGGTTTAACAGGTCTCACTGGCTGCAGAAAAGCCATGTGAGTATCAGCCAACTCCGGCCGCGCCTGGCCAGAACAACACCAGCAGTGCGCCGAGATACAATAGCAACACCAGAAAGCTCTCAAAACCGATACGGCCAATACCGAAGCGCTCCCGCCTCAGCAGCCCCAGGGTCAGCACCGCCGCCATCAGGATGGTCAGCATCCCCCACTGGGCAACGGCCTGATCCGTGGCATGGTAAAGGGAGCCATTGCGCCAGAAGACGTCTGCGGTTGCAATGACGATCACATTGAAACAGTTGGTGCCCAGTATATTACTTACCGCCAGGGTCAGTGCGCCCTGGCGAATGGCCGTGAGCGTGATCACCAGCTCCGGCAGTGAAGTGAAAAGCGCCGTGAAGAAAGTACCTACCTGGCTCTCGGAAAGCGGCGTTTGTGTCTCAATGGTCTCTGCGGCTTTCATTAGGGCCCAGCCCGCCACCGTCACGATGAATGCCAACACAGCAAAATGTAGCCACAGTGCCATCAGTGTTTCACCCCGGCGCTGGCTGGTATCCGGGGTATCGGTTACGGTCTGACTGGTGATGGTGGGTTTCCACATGGGATGGCTATGGGCCCGCAATACCAGGTGGTAGCCGAAAGCGTAGGCGGGAAACAGCAGCAGGGAAACCGGGTGAATGCCCATCAGGGAAACAGCCGGCATCAGCATCGCCAGCAGCGGCATCGACAACAGGGCAATCATCAGTGTTGCCTGGATCATATTGCCGGAGGAAGCCGCCGCATGTTCCAGGTTGGCCT
>CBFIIQ010000127.1:0-1285 GCA_965662685.1 Pseudohongiellaceae bacterium
TTACTGGTTCTAACTTCACCGAGGTTACAGCCCTGTTCGGCAATGACCTGGCGACCTTTCCCGACTTCCCGGCAGAAATTCGTGCGCCGGCAGGCTCCACCTTTGGCGTCTCCGCTTTCCAGATCTATTTTGGCTCTGAAGATATCACTACCTCAGGGGATGCCGTTGATGTGTTGGTCGCAATGAACCCGGCGGCACTGACCACCAATCTGGAAACTGTGGTACCCGGAGGCCTGGTGATAGCGGATGCGGGCGCTTTTAATGAGAAAAACCTGAAAAAAGCCAATTACCAGAGCAATCCACTGGAAGACGGCTCGCTGGATGCCTACCGCCTGCTGAGCATCGACATCCATTCCCAGGTGCTGGCAGCAGTAGAAGAATTCGAGCTTGGCCACAAAGCCGCCCTGCGCTGTAAAAACATGTGGACCCTGGGGCTGGTGCTGTGGCTGTTTGATCGGGAAAAAGCCACCACGATAGAAAACCTGCAGAAAAAATTTGCCAGCAAGCCCGACATTGCCAATGCCAATATAGCGGCTCTCAATGCCGGTCATGCCTTCGGGGAAACCGCAGAACTGCCCACCGGTGTCAATGTCTATAAAGTCCCCAAAGCCAAAGTGGCTCCGGGCACCTACAGGAACGTCAATGGCACGCAGGCGCTGGCCTGGGGCCTGATTGCCGGCGGCCAACTGGCCGACATCAATCTCTTGTTTGCCTCCTACCCTATAACCCCGGCATCAGGCCTGTTGCATGCCCTGGCCGCAAGAAAAGAATTCGATGTCACCACCTTTCAGGCCGAAGATGAAATCGCCGCAGTCTGTGCTGCCATTGGCGCTTCCTTTGCCGGCAGTCTGGGCATCACCTCCAGCGCGGGACCGGGTATTGCCCTGAAAACAGACGCCATTTCCCTGGCAGGCATGGGGATACGCCATTACCGGTAATTGCTTCCAGCTCACCGTCTGATTGTTTCGAAGTAGCTATAGAAGCCGTGCGCATAGCCACCAAATATATGACTCCCGTCATGCTGCTATCCGATGGCTATATTGCCAATGCCTCGGAGCCATGGCTGATTCCAGATATCAAGGATTTCGCGCCTTTTCCAGTGCAGTTTCGCACTGACCCCGAAGGCTTTAACCCGTCACTGAGAGACGCGCAATCATTGGCAAGAGTATGGGCCAAGCCAGGCACCCCGGGGCTTGAGCATCGCATTGGTGGCATTGAAAAGAGCTATGAAACGGGAAATATTTCCTACGATCCGGACAACCATCAACTGATGACGGATACCCGT
>CBFIIQ010000128.1:0-1258 GCA_965662685.1 Pseudohongiellaceae bacterium
TTGATTAGTTGCTTGTACAATTTGTCATAGCCTTTCATGTCTTCCACCACAGCTTTTATCAGGTAGTCCAGATCCCCGCTCATACGATAGACCTCCAATACGCCTGGAATACCCTGAATCACTTTGTGAAATTGGGCGGCCCACTTGTCATTGTGCTCATTGGTGCGCACGGAAATATATACCGTCAAGGGCAGGTTGACCTTCTCCTGATTGAGCAGTGCAACCTGTTTGCGAATGACGCCGTCCTGGCTGAGTTTCTGGAGTCGACGCCAGCAGGCAGACTTCGACATACCAATGCGATCGGCAAGTTCTCCAGTGGAGAGGGAGGCGTCTTTCTGGATCAATTCCAGCAGCGCAAGGTCCAGTTTATTCATTTTATTCTCATATATATTAAATTACCGAATTAATGTGCCATATATTTACAATAAAAGAAACAAATGAGTTGTTATGCTTGGTTTATCGATGCAAAGGGAGACAATGTTTCTGGCGGCATGAGATAGAATTCGTGCTTCATGCAAGGAGTATCAACAGAAATGAGTGACGCAATAATTACAAGAATCCGTGAATCCGTCATTGGCGACAGGCAGGGCATAGAAACCTGTTTTGGCACCAAGCCACTGGTTTATGCCGATTACACCGCATCCGGCCGCTCGCTGAGCTTTATTGAAGACTTCATTTCAAATCGTGTGTTGCCGTATTACGCCAATACCCATACCGACACCTCGTTTACCGGAGCGCAGACAACAAAGTTTCGTGAAGAAGCCAGAAACGAGATTCGCCAGGCGTTGAATGCCAACAGTGATGACCAGATAATTTTCACCGGCTCAGGCGCAACCGCCGCCATTAATAAATTAATTGAGATTCTTAATCTTCGCCTGCCCGCCGAGTTGAGTACCAAACATAAGCTCTATGAGCAGCTGCCAGCAGAAAATCGGCCAGTTGTTTTTATTGGCCCCTATGAGCATCACAGTAATGAGATTCCCTGGCGGGAGTCTATTGCTGATGTGGTGGTTATTCCGCTGGCGGCAAATGGCCAGTTGGATATCGCTATCCTGGAACAAAAGCTGGTTCAGTATGCGAATCGCGAACTGAAAATAGGCAGCTTTTCTGCCGCCTCCAATGTTACCGGTATTAAAACCGATGTGGACAAGGTCGCAGCACTGCTGCATGGTCATGGCGCATTTTCTTTCTGGGACTATGCCGCCGCCGCACCCTATGTGGGCATTGATATGAATCCGTCACAGCCGGAGTGTGCCAA
>CBFIIQ010000129.1:0-1227 GCA_965662685.1 Pseudohongiellaceae bacterium
AGACGCATTCCGCTCATCAGACTTGGAGGTAGAAGCCTCTCTTGTGCAAATACCGGGCTGAGGCAGGACAGAGGGATGCAATACCGGCGAGAAGCTTCGGCATCCTGGGCAGTTAGAGCCCCAGCGGACGTCGTATGGCCATAGCCCATCACAGCTCCGACAGAGTTAAACCAATCCACTGGCTTTTGCCAGGAGTCAACGGTTTTAGCGAACAGATTAGCTCGTTCGCACCGAGAAATCTCCTGACCCCCTCGCGCCATCACGCGAACCTGATTAAACGCATTCATAGCCGACCCCTGCCCCCAAGTGCATGTGCCTGAGGCATTGGTGACCGACATGGTGAACTCGAGCCACGACTCGCGCCCAGAAACAAATGCAGAACCGGTCTGTGCGTCAAATACCATAGTTCGCGATGTGGTGTAGGTGGAGTCCTGTGCGTTATCAATTACGACAGTTTTGCTGACAGCCACGCCAACCTCAGGAGGAATTTGATACTTCAAATTATTGAACCCGAGAAGGGAATCGGCGAGCTTAGGCGCTTGGGTTTGTGTTTGTAGTTTTTCTTCCATTGTTTTGTTAGGATGAGTTATATTTGACGAATTTTAATAGTTTTGGAAAAAATAAAATAATTGTAATATAACTATGCTCAGATTACCAGTAATAAATTCACAGTTCGAGACTCCAGCCCAGCTTGGCTCGGATTTCCACAAATGGTCAAAAGCAAATGGCACAGCCGGTTTGCTCAAGCCTGACGCTCAGCTCAAGCAAGACAACAACTACAAGCAAAACAGCTTACTTTACCCAGACCCACGCGGTGCCTCGTATGCCTATCTGGATAAGCATATGCCTATGGCAGACCGTTTCCGCGAGTTTTATGATGACGACGATTTGGCTACGCAATTCCCCATAGATACGTTGACATTGGCTCAAATGAAAAAACAAGAGCCGTTGAGCCAAGATATGTTATTGGATCCGTATTCGCGTAGAACGGAAAATTACGAGAAGATGACTTTGGCTGATATTAAAAATTGGCAGACTGAGCTCAATCGGTACCAAATACCCTCAGAATTTACAGTTGGGAGAAAACCGATGTATGATCAGCCATCAAAACCCTAGCAATGCTAGACCAATTGGCTCCATAGCTGTTTGGTGCCTCTGGGAACGCTTGTGGCGAGCTATGTCGCTTTTGCACAGTTTAATGCCACACACACATTTTATTTTTTGTCT
>CBFIIQ010000130.1:0-1223 GCA_965662685.1 Pseudohongiellaceae bacterium
CTTTGCGGACAAGGTGTGCTGGCAAACAAGGTTGATGAAAAAGACCTGCTGGATGAGATACAGGTAGATTATTGGGCACTGACAACTATTATTGAGTTTGGTCTTCAGGGCTATGTGATTCTTGGCGGCTAGAAATCTGGAGAATTCCGGATGATCAGGAAAGCCAATAAAAAAGGCTCCCCTTTTGGGGGAGCCTTCAGCTCTTTTACCCGAGATCGAATCAGGTCGTGAGAGGTTTCTTGATGCTTGCTTGACTGGCTGTCAGCCCGGATTGAACAGACTCTTTCCTGATTTCAATGCTCAGGAAATAAAGTACCGCCAGTACAACGGGTAACAATACCCCGGCCAGTATTAACAGGGTCAGATTTACCCCGAGACTATCAATGAGATAGCCCAGTAATGGTCCCGTTACTATGAACAAGCTTCGGGTACCGAGACTAACCATGGAATTTACCGTGGCTCTGAACTCTCCATCAACACGCTTATTCAAGGCGTTATAAAACACCACGGTATTCAAGCCGCGTGAAATAATCAGTCCAAGGGTAAAAGCGATACCGAGCCAGCCGGCAAAAACTCCCATGCCGAACAAGCCGATAATGGGCATCGCAGCTGACACAATAAACACCTTTTCCCAACCAAGTCTTGCTTCAATTTCATGGGCCCACTGACCAACAATCCCACGCAGTACACAGTGCATTGCCCACAGGTAGCCAAACCAGATCACTGGAATGCCATTGAGTTCCCAATACTTTTGATACACCCAAAAGGCAAACAATCCGAGCAGGCCGAACACAATGATGGCCAGACCGATCCAGCGAATTATCGGCTGCCCAATCATGGTAGCGATAACTTTGCGGACGTTCTGTTGATGTCCGTCCAGAGAAATAAGGCGTGGTGCTTCGAACAGGCACAAGGCGAAAGCCAGCGCACCAAAACCGGCAAAAAACTGTGCCCACAACACCCATTCAAACCCCAGCAAAGTAAGAAAGCTGGCGGCAATACCGGAGACAGCACCACCATAACCTTCGATCGCAACAATTCGGCTTATGTGCTTACCATGAGATGTTTGTCCCTCACAGCCTTGCGCATTCAATGCAGTTTGCGTGTCGTATAGCAAAGCCAGATCCGCCCCGGAACTCAGACTTATACCCAGCCCCATCAATCCTTCGTAGAGCAGAAATTCCACGAAAGTGTCTGCCGACAGCAAAGTCATATAGGCAAAT
>CBFIIQ010000131.1:0-1219 GCA_965662685.1 Pseudohongiellaceae bacterium
TGAATTAGATTTAAGTGATATTCAGGGTAATATTTTAAGAGCATATGCGTTTCCCCATGCTAGGTTTGTTCAAATCTCCTTTGATAATGCAACTTCTGGGCAAAGATTCTTTGCACAAGTTCTCCCCCTTTTAACGACCGCAGAAGTGTGGCCAGACGAAAAGCCGAAGGCGACGCTTAATGTGGCAATTTCTGCTGCTGGCCTGCGCACTTTAGACCTGCCTCAGGCAACATTGTCGAGCTTTCCAAATGAGTTTATGGAAGGTATGGCCGAGCGAGCTATGACCCTTGGAGATGTGGAAGAGTCAAGTCCAGAGCACTGGGACGACGTGTGGCATAAAAAAGTGGGTGCATTGGTGTCTATATATGGTCAATTAGAGGCGGACTGTGACGCTCACATGGAGCAGTTGGCGGCTATTGTCGAAGCTAGTGGTGTTAGCATTATTGGCAGCCAGCGCGCCGGCAAGCTAACGGTTGATGGTAAGCTCTGTGCAAAGGAACATTTTGGTTTTACTGACGGCATTGCCCAGCCAGAGTTTAAGCATAGTCACTCCAGGCATACTGCCGGGGATGGTAAGTTTGCTCGCCACTGTGGTTGGGAGCCGCTGGAGACGGGTGATTTTCTTCTTGGATACGGTAATGAGGCGCAAGAGATCGAGGCCTATCCACAACCATTGCTACTGTCAAAGAATGGCACCTTCATGGTGTACAGAAAGCTAGAGCAAGATGTTACTGGTTTTAGGCAGTATATGCGCGAACAGTCAAAAAAGTATCCAGGTTCTGAAGCTAAGCTGCGAGCCAAGTTTGTGGGCCGCTGGGAGGATGGCACTCCAATCGCGCTGTCTCCGAATGAGCCTGATGCTACTATTTCTGGGAACCCAGATAAGGTTAATGACTTTCGCTATGGGGACGACCCAGAGGGCTTGAAGTGTCCAATTGGCGCTCATGTGCGCAGGGCCAATCCTCGCGATGCTCTAGGTTTTAAGGATAATTTAACAGATCGTCGACGTATTATTCGCCGTGGTATCTCTTATGGTGATTATCTCGATGATGACGGATCAAACGCTGATCAAGAGCGCGGGCTTGTTTTTATCGCTCTAAACGCAAGCCTTTCGAGGCAATTTGAGTTTGTTCAGCAACAATGGATGAACTATGGCAATGATTTTCAACAGGGTGAGCAGTCTGATCCCGTTGTTGGTAATCATAAGTCTAGTCGAAGC
>CBFIIQ010000132.1:0-1210 GCA_965662685.1 Pseudohongiellaceae bacterium
TTGGGATGAAGTGCGTGACGAAATTCTAGGCAAGATCGGCAAGGATTGAATCAAATTCAAGTTCAGCCACTAGCTGTATTAGATGTAGAAGAGTCAACAATTTGGTACGAGGCTCAAGAAATTGATCTTGGACTTGAATTCATTCTAGAGATTGATGCCGCAATTGATTACCCAGTGGAAGCCCCTAAACACTACGAAGAGATATATTTTGGAGTTCGTAGAGTTTTATAAAAGCGCTTTCCTTATGCTGTTTATTTTTTATTTGAAAATAATACAATCGAAATAATTGCTGTATTACACCAGCACCAATCACCCACCACATGGCAATCACGGATTTGAGTATGCCACATAACAAGGCCTTTTAGTCGGACCAATTTCTGTTGTCATGTCTTTTGCTTTCCAAAGGGCAAAGAAAATGAAATTTTCATTATTCTGTGAATCTGATTCTCAAAAAGTAATCGATCTTTTCAAAAGTGTATTCTCTGCATCAGAAGGAGAGGCAGAAGGCCAAGTAATTTCTGATTTTGTTTCAAATCTAATTGCTACAACCAAGCCGCAAGACTTGATTGGCTGCATTGCAGAAGAAAACGGAATTATTGTTGGGTGTATATTCTTCAGTCGCTTTACTGTACCTAGTGGGCAAGTTGCATTCATTTTATCACCAGTTGCCGTTTCAACAGATGTTCAGGGTAAAGGTGTTGGTCAAAAGCTAATTAAATATGGCCTGGATCATCTTAGGTCTTTAAATGTAAATTTGACTTTCACATACGGCGACCCAAGTTTTTATTCCAAAACTGGCTTCGAGCAAATCAGCGAAGATGTAGTAAAAGCGCCCTGTCCTCTTGGCCAGCCAATTGGGTGGCTCGCACAATCACTTGATAGGGCACTAAATGACCCACGTCTATGGTAGTAAAAGCACGTAACAAGGCCATCAAAAATCGTTCCACTGTGCTCCACTGGACGCTGCTAAAGCTACGCCTTTTATGGTAGCGTTAGCGAAAAAAGAAGGAGTATTTATGTCTATATCAACTCGCATCACTTTAGCCAGCAAGGCAATCTGCCTGTTCGCCCTGACCGGTGTACTGTTCGCCTGCGCAATAGCGAATAGTCTCGAGCTGGCGGTTCATTGCCAAACCGAACAGGCCCTGAGCAAACTCGACGAAGCTGAGAAGAGTGGCGGCCTGACAGCAAAGCTGGCCATTCTGGAACG
>CBFIIQ010000133.1:0-1198 GCA_965662685.1 Pseudohongiellaceae bacterium
CCGGAGTTTCTTAACGCAGTTATTGAATACACCGAGAAACGCCAGGAATTTATCGAGGCGACCGGTTGGGAGTCTAAAGAGCCAAAGTGATTTTACAAAACAGGCAATAGGGACAGATCACGATTTAATGTATCTTTATCTTTTAGCTGTTATCCAGACGTAGCCTATTCCCATTTCGAAACTATCTAACGCTGGTGCCCACGCCTATGAAAAAGTTTTTACCGCTTCTCCTTATTCTGCCCTTTTGTTCCGCTACCAAGGCTCAGGATTGCGATCGTCAATGCCTGCAGGATCATCTGACTCATTATCTTGATGCCCAGCTAAAACATGACCCGGCCCTGTTGTCCCTGGCTGACAATGTCAGATTTACTGAAGATCATGTGGAAATGCCCTTGGGTAAAGGCCTGTGGGCGAGCATTGAAGGCTACGGGACCTTTCGCCAGGACGTACTTGATGTCAGTAACAGCACCGCAGGATCCCATGTGCTGGCTATGGAAAAAGGTGTGCCTGTGCTTCAGGCTATAAGACTGAAAGTGGCGAATAACGAAATTATCGAAGTAGAAACTACAGTGGTGCGAAGCCGCGAAGAAGGCATGCTGTTTCAGCCACAAAATATTATTGCCGCCAACCCGACCATGACTTACCTGCCCGAGCCTTCGCAACGCAACCCTCGTCAGGAGATGATTCGTATTGCTTTGCAATATCCGGAAGGTTTACGTACAGGCAGTTTTGTAGATGCAGACCTACAGGTAAATTCCGGGGCCTACCGATTTGAAAACGGCCAGTTGATGGCAGGGCCTGGCTGCACTTTTTTTCCTGACTGCGAAGATATCCGCAGCCAACGCATCCCTACCCTGGCCGGAATTCAAGCCCGGGTTGCCGGAGTGGATGAAGAGCTTGGCATTGTCTGGTTGCGAATGAACTTCGGTCCCGGCTCGCTGATGCGTGGTGAAGGCGAATTATCGGTGTGGGAGATGTTCAAAATCTATGATGACCAGATTCAGGCCGTGGAAGCCTTTATGGAAGAGGTGCCGGCTGATACGCCGTTTGGATGGGAGTATTGAGCGTTTCTTACTTCCAATTAAATGGAGAAAAATAATCAAATTGCCTTGCCCTTCCCGGTATCACTAATTAAAAGCCGAGTCCTGCTATGAAAAGATGCTCTTTTTTATTTACCAAAGCATTGCTGCTTATACTA
>CBFIIQ010000134.1:0-1170 GCA_965662685.1 Pseudohongiellaceae bacterium
CCTTTTTTAAATGCTCTTTCAGCATACATTTTCATAGCATCATCTCTAGCTTCTTCAGATAAAGTATTCATACCTTTATCACCCATGATTTCATTTAACATGTATTGATCCATAGGTTTTTCTTTTGGAATAATATCATTATAGTTTTGTGGGTTATATTTACGATCTAGCTCTTCTGCTTTTTTCTTGTAGTATTCTTCTTCAGCATCTTCATCAATTAAATCCATAAAGTTGTAATCTTTTTTCTCTAACATGATGCTTGGTATTCCACCATCTTCTAATTTAACTCTACCACCATCTTTTAATCCAAAAGCTTCATCTGGTAATATTTCTTTATAGTAATCATCGTATCTTGCTTTATCTGCTTCATACATTTCTTCTGTATATTCATCTGCATTTTCAACGAGCCCTGCTTCTTCAGCTAACTTTTTAGCTTCCATATAACTTGTAGCTCCTGCAATCGTTGCACCAACTGCGAGTTTATCAATTTGAGTTTTACCAGGTTCACCTGGAATAGGTTTTGTATAAATATCTTTTAATGCTTTACCACCTAATTGTTTTATAGCTGCTGTTCTTTCACCTAAAGTGGCTCCTGGACTTACTACTTGTTTTAATAAACCTGAATAAGTTTTTGGAGTTGGTAATTTTTCAAATGAAGTCATTGCTTTTTCTGTTAAAAATTGAGCTGGATCTCCTCCCCCTGGAGGAACAATTGCTTTTGCTAAAGCTTCTTGTTGAATTGCCTTACCCATTTCAGCGGCTTTTTGTTGCTCAAGAAAAGCTTCTCTACCTGGACCATCGAACATTTCATATTGACCTAATTTTAATCCAGTTTCTGTTCCAATAGGAGAAGTACCTAAACTTTTAATACCGGACATAATACCTTGAGAAAAATCCGCACCTTGAAATGGATTAAAACCTCTTTGAAATCCTGCACCACCTATTCCTCTTGCAAGTTGTCCACCACCATAAGTAAATAGACCCGATTTTAATGCTCTACCAAAACTACCTGTTTGATCATAACTACCAAGTGCAGCCATACCTCCTGCAAGGAGTGGGTTAAACGGTGCTACAAACGGAGCTGCTTTAACAGCAACATCTGCGACTTCATTTGGAATAATTTTTATAGCAGTTTCACCAACACCTTTGACTGCTTTTTTAATTGATCTA
>CBFIIQ010000135.1:0-1155 GCA_965662685.1 Pseudohongiellaceae bacterium
TTTCGTTAGCCGCATGTTTACACCCTTCCGCTGCTGTTTAATAATCCCTCATTATAATTGACATTCAATTGCACGTGGGTAGCTAGACCTATGACTGTGTAAAAAGGTGAATTAGTAAAGGTGTATTGAACCCTAAGAAATTCTAATTCTTTATTTGTCACGTTAATGGTTCTTTAACAACTGAGACACAGTTTCTTCTAAATGAGCGACACGCTCTGATAAAGTCGGTCTTCGCCGATCATCCGGGTGGTCATTTCGACTGCCAGCAGGAAGTGAGTCAGTCCAGTGCCCGGTTTCCTTGAGATAAGCTTCGACTGCCCCTGCAATAACTCCGTTACGGCTCTCATTGGGGTTGGCTGCCAAGTAATGTTCGAGGGCATCCATGCGCCTAGCACCTAGCCTAATAGAAATAGGTTTGTCAGTCATATTACTTCACTCCTGTTTGCCAGATGTAACACGTAATTAGAAAAGTAACACAAATTTATTGTAATACGCGTACGTGTTACTATATGTGAGTTGAAGCAGAAGAATGAGTCGCAAAATAACTGAGAAGCCAAAATTTTATCATTTTGCGAACGTGTCAAAAGGATACAACATGTACGACATAATCCCAGATATTCATGGACAGGCAGGTAAATTAAAAAGAGCTCTAACATCGCTCGGATATGAGCAGAAGAATGGAGCATGGCGTCATACCGATCCCAAAAGAACCTGCGTGTTCTTAGGGGATTTTATAGATAGGGGGCCGGACAATGAAGCGGTTATCGACATTGTTCGTTGTATGGTCGATGCGGGTACTGCTTATGCGATAATGGGTAATCATGAGCTCAATGCAGTCCATTTCCACACCAAGGACCCAAAGAGTGGCGAGCCCGCGCGCGCGCACTCTGCTAAAAACCTCAAGCAGCATACCAGTTTTCTTAAAGAATTTCCGCTTGAAGCCCCTAAAACGACTGAAGCTATTTCATGGATGATGACCTTACCACTTTTTATCGAGTTTGATACGTTTCGCGTTGTTCACGCCTGTTGGAACGACGCTGTGATAGATGAGTTGTCGAAATTTACCCAAAATGGCAGGCTGACTGATGAGCAATTCCTTTTAGCTGCTAACAAGAACAGCCAGTTATTTTCTTTGGTTGAAACTACCACCAAAGG
>CBFIIQ010000136.1:0-1145 GCA_965662685.1 Pseudohongiellaceae bacterium
TTTATAGTTGCCATATTTCCAGCCACTGATGTACTTGGGATCCACGAATCCGTCCATCTGATCCTGGCGCCATTCAACACCGGTAGCCAGCCCAACCTTGAATATCGGAAGTAGTAATATTGAAGGCAAACACATCCTGCTGGAATTCCTGTTCGCGACGTGGACGACCCAGCACATATTCCAGTGCATCGGCACTGGCTACGCCAACACCAAAGGAGTTGAACGGAACACAGGCACTGTTACCGGAACGACAAACGATCTCACCATTGGCATCAAACACCGCGTCAGACGCTTCAGACAAATTATTAAAGCTCCAGGTAGGATTCTGGTGTTCGTCTGTTTGAGTCACGCCTTTCTGGAAATAGGTATCCCATTCCATGCCCAGGTTGCTGAAATTGAACATGCCTTCAGCACCGAGAACAAATCGAGTGGTATCACGGAAATTATTGGCACCGGACAATGGAATATCCTGACGCGCACTGCTCAGCCGGAAATTGGTAATGCCTTCAGCGATCATCTGCTCCCTGACACTCTGTGGCAGGAATGCGTTATCAATCTGGATCAGACGGTTACGGTCGGTAGGACGGATATAGTCACTATCCCCTTCGTAGCCGGCCCATGAACCCTGGGCAAACACTTCAATTTCAGGCGTTAACTCCCAGCTGGCACGACCAAACACACTCTTGCGGGTAGAAGACGCCTGCAGGGAATTGGTGCCAAGAATGGAGGACTGGGCATAACGCCAGTCACCGCCAATCATCCAGATGCCAGCTTCAGTACCGTAGTTGAGTTGGTCTACAGCGCCGCCCTCACCAAAGTAAGTGCCTTTCAGAGGACCACTGACAATCAAGCCACCGGGCGAATAGGCACCGATACCGATGTCATTGCCGACAAAAAAGTAAGGTGCACCTGGACTGGTGTCCGGGTTAACAACCGCCTGGTAACCATCCAGTTGCCAGTCAGCCACGGTGTCACGAATTCCATCCTGCTGGAAATATTCTGAACTGAACAGGAAATGACCCTGACCATTGGCAAAATCATTGCCGGCTGTCACTTCAAAACGCTGATTCGGTGCACCGTAGTCATTCACTTCACCATATTCAATGGCGGTTTTTACGCCGGTATAGTCCTTGTCGAGAATGAAA
>CBFIIQ010000137.1:0-1124 GCA_965662685.1 Pseudohongiellaceae bacterium
CTGCCAGTTGCATATTGTTTTCAAAACCTACTCTGGCATGTCCACCCAGCTCCGCGGCGCGTGCCATTATGGACTGTTCGTTCACACCAAAGCCGCAGCACATCCATGCCGCCTTACCCCTGTAAGCAGTCACAAAGGTATCCAGATCGCTGGCTTGTGCCAATGTTTCGCTGTATCTGCCCAACACAAAGAGTAATAAATGCCCTTGTCCCGGGATAACACCATCATTACAGAGAGTCTCATAGCGAACCAGTTCTTCAGGTGTATAAATAATGTACTGAATGAGAGTGCCGGCTTCTTCAAGGTGGGTTAAAAAAGTGCAGGCCTCAGCTTCAGCCGACCTGTCAGGAATCAACTCACGCAGGGCAATGGATACTGATTCAGGCATCAGTTCGGTCATTGCCTGCATTTGCTGATGTCTGTTGAATAGGCCTGCGGCTTCCGACGTCACTTGTATCATCATTCGGTTTCCTACCTCTGCACGAATGGCAGCAATGGCAGGAAAATAATGCTCACTAGAAATAGAGTGCTTGCCCTGATCATCTCGGACGTGGAGGTGAATCATGGCAGCCCCAGCCTCCAGACAAATACGCGCGGTATGAGCCAGTTCTTTGGGGGTAATAGGCAATGAAGCGTGATCAGTTTTTTTAAGTCTTGCCCCATTGGGCGCCACTGCGATCAGCATTGGGTTATTATCAAGCATGCACAACACCGCAAGCTATGCCCAGTTCTGGCGCAAGGCTATAGACGTCCAGTTCAGGGTTGGATCCACCGCAGGCCAGGTGTGCAGAAGTAGCTGCGATCCATGTTTGCAACTCCATTGAACCAATTCCACCCTGTGCAACCAGCTCATCCTGATCCCATTGGTCAAAAACAGGCAGATTCCCAGAAAACAGCACTTCAAGAAAGCGCTGGTCACTGTCTGCATTTAAACGCATATCTTTTGCTGTGCGCTCTCCACGGGTGATCATACTTGCCCCCTCGTGATGCATGCTATCCAGACGCTCAAGCCATTGTTCTGAGGTGAAGGATTGCTCCAGTTTTCCACCGGAAAGTTGCCAGGCAGATACTTTTTCATCGCCCTCACCAAATCCTGGATAGTAACGTGTCGGGTGATGAGACAT
>CBFIIQ010000138.1:0-1114 GCA_965662685.1 Pseudohongiellaceae bacterium
TCATAAGAATCCTGCATGGCAAGCCAGCTTTCAGGGCTTCGTCCCAGAGATTTGGATAGACGTAAGGCCATTTCTGGACTAATACCGCTTTGCTGCTTAAGAATTCGATTGAGGGTAGAAGCAGCAACATTTAGTTGCTCTGCTAAATAGCGGCAACTTAAGCCAAAGGGCTCCATATAGGTTGCTTGCACGAACTCTCCTGGATGTGGGGGGTTATGCATAGACATTAGTGATAATCCTCATAGTTTAATATATAAACATTGCTGTCTTTAAATTCAAATGTAAGCCGCCAATTTCCATTAACTGAAATTGACCATATCCCTTTGCGTGATCCTTTTAACGGATGAAGCTTATAACCAGGGATATCAATATCATCAATCATAGATGCAGTATCTAAAGCAGCGAGCTGCATTCTAAGCCTCTTGGTATGGCTTGCTTGAATGCCCTTAGTGCTGCCTGATGAGTAGAAAAGCTCCAATCCCTTGTGTTTGAAAGACTTTATCATTCTATTAGTGTAGCGTGTTGCGCAACGCAGTCAAGCAGCATAACGCCCCTCTTATGTGGCAATTGCGCAGCAGTTGTCCAACATGAAGGGTTTGTTATATGCGTGTTTCACGCTGCTACTAATTTTTTAACGTGAAGTTCAGCTCTATGCTGTTCGGCATGCCAAAGTTCATATTGGGCTTGCTGGTTGAGCCAACTCTCAGCAGATGTATTAAATGCTATTGAAAGCCTGATAGCCATTTCAGGACTAATGCCAGCTCTACCATTGAGAATGGCACTAAGGGTCTTTCGGCTGACCCCGAGCGCTTCAGCAGCATTAGTAACGCTAAGCTCTAAAGGTTCAAGACAAAGCTCTTTAAGAACTTCTCCAGGGTGGGGTGGATTGTGCATCAACATAGTTTCACCTCAGTGATAATCTTCATAATCAACTATCTCGGCATCACCATCTGTAAAGCGAAAAGTAACACGCCAATTCCCACTTACAGTTACGGACCAAATGCCTGAACGTTTGCCTTTTAATTCATGAAGTCGAGGCCCTGGGAGATCCATATCTTTTGCAGAAGTCGAGGCATTCAACCTACCAAGAATTAAACGTAGCCTTGAAGCATGA
>CBFIIQ010000139.1:0-1105 GCA_965662685.1 Pseudohongiellaceae bacterium
CGGTGTCATCGACAGTGTTGATGCGGCGCGCATGGTTGTGCGAGTTCACGATGAAGAAACAGAAGCAGGCGAAGCCGGTGTTGATATTTATAACCTGATCAAATACACCCGTTCCAATCAGAATACCTGCATAAGCCAACGTCCACTGGTTAAAGAAGGTGACAGTGTCAGTGCCGGGGATATCCTCGCTGATGGTCCTTCTATCGATACTGGTGAACTGGCGCTGGGTCAGAATATGCGCATCGCATTTATGCCCTGGAATGGATACAACTTTGAAGACTCAATCCTGATTTCAGAAAGAGTGGTTAAAGAAGATCGTTTTACTTCTATCCATATTCAGGAATTGACCTGTATTGCCCGTGATACCAAGCTGGGCTCTGAAGAGATTACTGCTGATATACCCAATGTTGGAGAAACTGCACTGGGTCGTCTGGATGAGTCCGGTATCGTTCATATCGGTGCTGAAGTAGATGCAGGTGATATCCTGGTAGGTAAGGTAACTCCGAAAGGAGAAACGCAACTTACTCCGGAAGAAAAACTTCTGCGTGCCATCTTTGGTGAGAAGGCTTCCGATGTGAAAGATACATCGCTACGTGTTCCAAGCAGTGTGAAAGGTACTGTCATTGATGTTCAGGTATTCACCCGGGACGGTCTTGAGAAAGATCAGCGCGCACTGGAAATTGAAGAAACCCAGTTGGCCAAGGTGCGTAAGGATATTAATGATGAATTCCGCATTGTGGAAGAAGCGACATTCCAGCGTTTACGTAAAGCCCTGTTGGGTAAAACGGTTGTTGGTGGTCCAAAACTCAAGAAGGGTGACCGCCTGACAGCTGAATATCTGGATGCTCTCGGTCAGGATGACTGGTTCAAGCTACGCATGACTGATGAAGATATGAGTGAGGCGCTTGAGAAAGCAGGTGTCCAGCTTAAAGAACGCAGAATTGAGCTTGATGAGCGCTTTGAAGACAAGAAACGCAAACTGACCCAGGGCGACAATCTTGCCCCGGGCGTACTGAAAATCGTCAAGGTCTATCTGGCAATCAAGCGTCGTATCCAGCCTGGTGACAAGATGGCCGGACGTCATGGAAACAAGGGTGTTATTTCC
>CBFIIQ010000140.1:0-1055 GCA_965662685.1 Pseudohongiellaceae bacterium
ATCGGAAGCGGCAATGGACGATAAGGCACCACCAAATTTACCGATGGGGGTTCTTGCTGCTGCAACGATAACTGTCATATCTGGATCCTGGCTGTGGACTTAGGATTGCAATTCAATAATGTTTTCATACAGGGCAAGACATTCCGCATTGGCCAAAGCCGTTGTATTTTTTACCGCCCGGCTATGGATGGTATCGCGTACGGCAATCTCGGAAATTTTTCCTGAGCGGGTTCTGGGAATGGCATCAACTGCAATTATTTTATTCGGCACATGCCGGGGTGTGGCGCCTTCACGAATCTGTTTCTTGATGGCCGAGATCAATTCGGCACTTAAGGTTTTATCTCCATTTAATTTCACAAACAGGATCACTCGCTGGTCCCCTTTCCAGTCCTGCCCCACGGCGATACATTCCTCAACGTCAGCAATCTTTTCCACCTGCCGATAAATTTCTGCGGTGCCTATGCGTACACCGCCCGGGTTCAAGGTGGTATCCGAGCGCCCGTGTATGACAAAGCCACCGGAGGGGCGTTTCTCTACAAAATCCCCGTGTGCCCAGATGCCAGGAAAGCGATTAAAGTAGGCATCCTGATAACGCGCCCCATCTTCATCATTCCAGAAACCCAGCGGCATGGTGAGTTGGGCATTGCGGCATACCAGTTCTCCTGACTCGCCTGTTACCGGACGTCCCTCGTCATCTACTGTATCGATATCCAGACCCAGCAAGCTGCACTGCAATTCACCGCGATGTACTGGTAGCAGAGGATTACCACCAAGAAAACAGGCGCAAATATCGGTACCGCCTGATATGGACGACACCTGAACATCGGCTTTCCAGTGCTGATAGATATAATCAAAACTTGAAGGAATCAGCGGTGAGCCGGTGGAAAGAATCAGACGCAGCGACTCAAGTTTGTGGGAAGCGCCCGGATCAAGCTTAAAATTATTACAGGCATCGATATATTTAGCCGAAGTGCCAAACACTGAAATTTTTTTCTCATCAATCAAATCCAGCAACCGGCTTTTGTTTGGATAAAAAGGATTACCATCATAAGTGA
>CBFIIQ010000141.1:0-1054 GCA_965662685.1 Pseudohongiellaceae bacterium
CCAGGCTCAAGTGCGGCCTTAATCCATTATAAAGTTCGATTGATTGATCGATCACCTTCTTCAGCTCGTCATACGAATTACATTTCTCCAGTAAAAACTCTTGCTTCAATATCCCGTTGACCCTTTCGGCCAAAGCATTTTGGTAGCAATCATATCCATCAGTCATGGATGGCTGAATATTATTCCTTTTCAATGCCTCCTGGTATTCCGCGGAACAGTATTGTAGCCCTCTATCAGAATGATGAATCAAGGCCTTGCTCGTGTTACGCGCCTTTGCCGCTTTCGTTATCGCTTTGACCATATGCCTGGATTGCATGTCCTTGCTCAGCACATGACCCATGATCTTACGCGAGCCTGCATCGGTCACCAACGACAAGTAGTGCACGCCTTCCAAGCTTTCCACATAAGTAATATCACTGACGAACGCCTGCTCCGGTTCGGTGATGCGCATGTTAGCCAGTAAATTCGGATGCTTACGCATCCAGTGCTTGCTGTAAGTAGTCTTGGTGTAACGCTTTGCTGGCCTGACAAGCAAATGGCGCTCTCGCAGTAGCGTGAACAGGCCGTCTCTGCCTAGCTTGATGGACCGCCCCTCTAGCTCAGGCTTGATTAAATGGTAAAGTTTACGCGTGCCCAAACGCGGCAAATAGCGCCGCAGGTTCCTGACCATATCAATTACAGGCTCTAGTTCTTGTTCGCGACGTTTAGCCCTGCCCAGTCGCTGATACACTGCTTGACGGCTAAGTCCGTACAAGCTGCACGCCCGAGCTAGACTTATTTTTCTCTGTGCTTGAGCCTTTCTGGCACAGAGGATAAATACTTTTTTTCAAAGTCAGTCCCGCATTGGCGATCCACTTCCTTCAGCATCTCTTCTTGAAGGTAATGTAGATCTTCCAAATCCTTGAGCTTTTTCTCCAGACGTTTGATTTTTTGTTCAGGGGTTTCAGGAGTTCTCGTCATGGCTGGACCTCTTGATTCAGACCAGTTCAATGTACCATGCTTTCTAAGCCAGGTAAGTACCGTGCTTTTACCTTGGATACCGTAGCGAGCTTGA